>NZ_JACMYK010000154.1 GCF_020889785.1 Bradyrhizobium acaciae | reverse complement strand
GCCAAGGTTCCGCAAATAGATGCAAAAACCGTAAAACAAGAATGAGCTGGCTGGCCGACAAATGACTGCATTTAAATCGGATTTCCTGAACACCCTACAGGAACGCGGCTTCGTCCACCAGTGCTCCGATTTCGAGGGCCTCGACGCGCTTGCCGCCAAGGGCGAGGCAACCGCCTATGTCGGCTACGACTGCACCGCGCCGTCGCTGCACATCGGCAACTTCCTCACCATGATGATGCTGTACTGGCTGCAGCAGAGCGGCAACAAGCCGATCACGCTGATGGGCGGCGGCACCACGATGGTAGGCGATCCCTCCGGCAAGGACGAGACGCGCGCGATGCGCACCGTTGCAGAGATCGAAGCCAACAAGGCCTCGATCCGCGGCGTGTTTGCCAAGGTGCTGCGCTATGGCGACGGCAAGTCCGACGCCATCATGCTCGACAATGCCGAGTGGCTGACGAAATTGAACTGGATCGAGATGCTGCGCGACATCGGCCGGCACTTCTCGGTCAACCGCATGCTGACGATGGACTCGGTGCGGCTCCGGCTCGAGCGCGAGCAGGAGATGAGCTTCATCGAGTTCAACTACATGGTCTGCCAGGCCTACGACTTCGTCGAACTGTCGCGCCGCGCCGGCTGCCGCCTGCAGATGGGCGGTTCCGACCAGTGGGGTAACATCGTCAACGGCGTCGATCTCGGCCGCCGCATGGGCTCGCCGCAACTGTTCGCGCTGACCACGCCGCTGCTCACCACCGCCTCCGGCGACAAGATGGGCAAGACTGCGAAGGGCGCGGTATGGCTCAACGCCGACCAGTTCTCGCCGTACGACTTCTGGCAGTACTGGCGCAACGTCGAGGACGCCGACGTCGTCAAGTTCCTCAAGCTGTTCACCATCCTGCCGATCAGCGAGATCAACAAGCTTGCGGCGCTTGGCGGCAGCGAGATCAACGAAGCCAAGAAGGTGCTGGCCACTGAGGCGACCGCCCTGCTCCACGGCCGCGATGCGGCCAACGAGGCCGCCGAGACTGCGCGCCGTACCTTCGAGGAAGGCGCGCTGGCCGAGACCTTGCCGACGGTGGAAATTCCGCACGGCGAATTTGAAGCCGGCGTCGGCGTGCTGGCCGCCTTCGTCAAGGCCGAGCTCGTCGCCTCCAACGGCGAAGCGCGCCGGCAGATCAAGGGCGGCGGACTGCGCGTCAACGATGCCGCCGTCACCGACGAGAAGATGCTGCTGACATCGGCCAATCTCACGCCCGAAGGCGTGGTCAAGCTGTCGCTCGGCAAGAAGCGCCACGTCCTGCTGAAGCCTGCATAGGCGCATTCGGATTTGTCGGTTGTGGGGAGTGCGGAAAGCGCGCTCCCTGCAGGAGCGCGATCAGCAAAAGTGGACTTCCGGTTTTGCGTCCGATCGCGCTCGAAAAGAATGCGATGGACCAGACCACACCTCCGAACGACACGCTCGCAACGCGGGCGAGACAATCGCGCATCGCGCTGAACGTGCTCGCGCTGTGCTTCGTGCTGTCGGTGCTCGGGCGCGGCCTCAGCGACAGCTTCACGGTGTTCCTGAAACCGATCTCGGAGAATTTCGGCTGGGACCGTGCTTCGGTTGTTTCCGTCTATTCGCTGACCTGGCTCGCCAGCGGCCTGACCGCGCCGCTGGTCGGGCGCCTGTTCGACCGCTCGGGGCCGCGCGTGGTCTATGCGCTCGGTCTATCTCTGCTCGGCTGTGCATTCCTGGTCGCGTCGCGCGCACAGCAGCTCTGGCAATTCCAGCTCAGCGTCGGCCTCTGCGTCGGCTTCGGCACCGCGCTGATCGGCAACGTCTCGAACTCGATCCTGCTGGGCCGCTGGTTCGGGCCGCGGCTGCCGACCGCGATGGCCGTGATGTATTCGGCGACCGGCGCCGGCCTCTTGCTGCTGCTGCCGCTATCGCAGGTCTTGATCGACCGGATCGGCTGGCGCGAGGCCTATCAGGTCTTCGGCGTCAGTGCGCTCTGCCTCCTCGTTCCACTCGTCTTCCTGCCGTGGCGGCTGCTCGCCGGCGGATCGCCGCACATCGTGAAGAAGGCCGAGCCCGGCCTGATCGATGAAGGCTGGACGCTGCTCGCCGCGATGCGCCACCACGCGTTCTGGGCGCTGTTCTCGACCTTCTTCTTCACCGCGATCGCGATGTATGCGCTGACCGCGCAGATCGTCGCCTATCTGATCGATGTCGGCTTCCCGCCGCTGCAGGCGGCCACCGCCTGGGGCTTCTCCGGCGTCGCGCTGTTCGTCGGCATGCTCGGCGTGTCCACGCTCGACGGCATCATCGGCCGCCGGCCCAGCGTGCTGTTCAGCTACGGCGTCTCGATAGCAGGCATCATCCTGCTTTGGCTATTGCAGTGGTATCCGAACTACTGGCTGCTCACCGGCTTCATCATCTGCTTCGGCAGCATGATCGGCTCGCGCGGGCCGCTGATCACCGCGACCGCGCTGAAGATATTTCGCGGCGAGCGGGTCGGCACGATCTACGGCACGATCATGATCGGCAGCGGCCTCGGCTCCGGCCTCGGCTCCTGGGGCGGCGGCCTGATCCACGACTGGACGCACAGCTACAACCCGCTGATCGCGTTTGCGCTGGTGAACGTCGTGCTCGGCCTGATCCCGTTCCTGGTGGTGCCGGCGCTACGGCGCTGATGAACGTTCCATAGAGGAAGAGCAGCGCTTATGAACGGTGACAAGCCGAAGCAAATTGACCGGCGTGCAAAGCAACTCAAGCGTCGTCGGTTTTACCAAATGTCCTTTGATTACCGAAGAGGCGGGCTGCCGGGTTATCTGCTGCAAAACCGCGAGACGCTAGTACCAGGTGAAAAGGTGCTGTCGGCTCCGGCTGGCCGACGCGGTTTTCCGGCCTATCCGGCACGTCCGCACTTTCTACTTGATCGCAAAGCCGGACGCCTTCCTCGGGATCTTGAAATGTTCAACGCCTATTGGCTGGTTTCAGATCAAACGAAAGCTGTTTTTCAAACCATCGATCACAGCGGCTTCGAATTCTTCCCGTGCGACGTGTCGTTACCGGAGGGTGAGTATCAAGGTCCGGCGTATTGGCTCTGTGATGTTGTCCGGATACTCGATGCCCTCGACGAAGCGGCATCTCGTCTGAAAATCTGCAAGCGCGGCGAACCCGACTACATATACATCGGCGAGAAGTACTACGACATTGCAGGCGGTGCCCGCCTTGCTTTTAAAGAAGACGCAATTGGTGCCGCTCACGTGTTTCGCATGGCTTACAGGGAGCCAACGGTCATTTGCGACGATGTTCTCAAGGATGCCTGTAAAGCTGCTAGTCTAATGGGCATCAAGTTTAGAGACGCTTTGAAACTTTGAATGCGGAGCACCCGCGAATGCCGTTTTGGCAGATACGACGGCTGTTAATTTTCAAAATCCTGAATTGAATAATAGAATCAATGCCGTTTTGTTGTTGCAGTGGTATCCGAACTACTGGCTGCTGACCGGCTTCATCATCTGCTTCGGCAGCATGATCGGCTCGCGCGGCCCGCTGATCACCGCGACCGCGCTCAAGATATTCCGGGGCGAGCGGGTCGGCACGATCTACGGCACGATCATGATCGGCAGCGGCCTCGGCTCCTGGGGCGGCGGCCTGATCCACGACTGGACGCACAGCTACAACCCGCTGATCGCGTTTGCGTTGGTGAACGTCGTGCTCGGCCTGATCCCGTTCCTGGTGGTGCCGGCGCTACGGCGCTGATGAACGTTATCGATCTCATCGCACCCGAATGCACCGGCAGTTAGTCGCTTTCCTGCCGGTTCATGCCCCGAACGTGCCGTCGGATGTACACTGCACGTCCGGGCTTTGTAACTTACGTCCGGGCTCTGTACCTCGAGAGCAATGCCGCGTTAATGGATCGCCTAGCCTGCTTTCGGCGACGGAACAGACACGCGACCCGACCTCAGCGATATCGCCTTTTTGACCCGGAGCGGAGATCACTCACCTACGAGGCGGTGACTTGTTCATCGTGCAGCGAGAGGGACGGCGATATCGCCCGAGACCCATGCTGCTGGTGCCGCCGAGGATCACCACTTTTTTATCTTGATACCGTGCCATTCACATTCTCATGGGACGCCATTGGGCCTGTGGTTTTTGGACAATCTTGGATGATATTTCTGCGATGCGACGGCGGTCAGGCGTTACGACACCGCGCTCAAAGATGCCAGGTGAGACAGGTCGGCGCCGGAGACCTTGACGACGGCCTGCCATGCGGCTTCCTGGCTGGCGCGAACGTGGAGGTGTGGCTCTCGCTGCAGCTCCATCGGGCCTGAGAACTTCCCTTTGGCCGAGGCGAAGAATTGCCCTGAGACGTCGGTTCCGAACTCCGATGCCTGGATGTAGCGACTGGCCGCAACCTCCGGCGTCTGATTCATGCCGGGAATGAGGTTCACGATCGGAATCATCAGATACCGCAACAACGGGCCAGCGTTTCGCGCGACGTTGGTGGCGTTCGACGCACCGGGCGAGACAGCGTAGACGGCCATACCGGACGGTAGCCGGCGCGCCAGCGCCTCGGCCCACCAGGCGATCATGAGCTTCGCGTCGGCATACGCAGTGTTAGGCGAGTACTTCACGTTTGGTCCGCTGCGAATGAGGGCTTCAGCGGCCGCGGTTTGGTCGCCCCCGTAGTATTGGGCTGCGAACGCCGGCAGGTCGGTATATTTGAACATGGGCACACCCCCGCGAGCAGGCTCCGCGCTGGTGATGACAATCCGCGCTTCGGGGCTCAGCAGGTTGGCGTTGAGCAGCCCAACGGTCAGTTCATGATGGCCGATAAGCGGAGCCTGGGAAGCTTCAACGCCCTCCGCAGTGACTACGCGCTTCTTGGTCGGGACCAATCCGGCATTGAGCAGCAGGAAATCGATCGGCCGACCGCATTTGACCAGCTCGGCGCCCGCAGACTTGGCGCTGGCGGCCTTGTTCAGATCAAGCTCCAGCGGCGTGAAGATTGGTTTCTTGGTCTCGTCCGCAAGCTGAGCGGCAGTTTCCTTGGTCTTAGCCAGGCTGCGCCCCGTTACTATGACCTCCTCCCATCCCCCGTCGGCGAGCAAGCGAGCTGCGGCATAACCGAGCCCGGACGTAGCGCCGGTGACCAGAGCGATTGAATGTCTCATACCTGGTTCCACCGTAAGAGAAGGTCGGATCGTGAGGCCACCAGCCAGCTTGCTATTTTTGGACTGATTCCTAGTATATTTGGGTAGAACACATGGTCAAGGATTTTTGGACCAGATGCTAAGAAATTCGAGCAGGGGTCGTGGGCGCCCCCGAAGCTTCGACGAGAGCGAGGCGCTGGACAAAGCGACGCAGATCTTTTGGTCGAAAAGCTACGACGGTGTAGCGATCGACGATCTCATCGCTGGCATGGGTGTGGGACGGCAAAGCCTGTATTCCGTCTTCGGAGACAAGCGGACGCTTTTCCTGCGCGTCCTCCGGACATATGCAGAGCGAAAAGGCGCCGGCGCGGCGAAGGCGCTCTTTACGCCACCGGCTCTTCGCGACGCGATCGCCGGCTTCCTGAAGCACGCCGTGGAAGTTGCGACCGAGGAAGGGTCGGTCCGAGGATGCCTGATGGTGTGCGTCGCGCCCCTCGTGCACGACGCTGAGGTCAGGCAGTTTCTGAAGGACGCCGCCGCTGGCGGCGTAGCGCTCGTGGAACGCCGCTTCTGCGACGGGATCAGCGCGGGAGAAATCCCATCTGACTTTCCTGTCACCACGCGCGCGCGCCAGGTCATCGACCTTGCCCGCGGTCTGACGATGCATGCGCAGTTAGGCGCACCACGCAAGACGCTCCTGAAAGACGCCGAAGAAGCGGCCGAGTTGGTGCTCCTGCCGCGGCGTGGAAAGGCACCGCCAGAAGCTTGATGCTGGATGGCGTGAAGGTCGATCCGAGATTTCATCCAGCGCTGATTTAACGATGTCGTTCGGCGTCGCAGGGGGATTGCGTGCCGCTTCACTTCCGGTTTTGGACCCAAAGCCGACCTTGTGCAGTGCACATCCCCATTGATATGCTCGATCCATTCAGTCAGCGGGGAGTCCAGGACGATGTCCGATATCTCGCGTCGCGACGTGACACTCGGCGCAGCCGGTGCTTACGCTGCGTTTGGACTCGACAAGGCGATCACGTTTGTCGATGCGGCTCACGCTCAACAGTCCGTCACTCAACCTTTCCGCAAATACAAGGTCGGCGACATTGAAATCTTCTCCCTGATCGATGGCATGCGTGACGTTCCGCTGCGGGCGGGCATGGTCAGGAATGTCAGCGTCGAACAGGTCAAGACCGTGTTGCGTGGTGCCGGCTTTGCCGACAATCAGGCGCCCCTGCGGTTCATCGTCATGGCGCTCAAGCTGCGCGATCAAGTGGTCCTGATCGACTCGGGTACGGGCGGTCATCCGATTTATGGTGAGGGGAACGGCCGGTTATTCGAGAGCATGGCGGCGGCGGGACTTGACCCCAAGGCAGTCAAGACGATCCTCATCTCCCATCTCCACGGCGACCACATCTATGGCCTCATGAACAATGAGAGCGATGCGCAGGTCTTCCCGGATGCCGACATCGTGGTGCCCGCCGCGGAATTGAAATGGTGGACGCGCCCGGGGGTCGAGTCGATCGATCTCGGACCGACGCGCAAAGGCCTCGCCCAGCGAATTCAGGCCACGGTGGCGACTTGGAAAAACGTCAGGACCTTTGAGGGAGAACCAGAACTCCTGCCCGGTGTGCACGCCGTTCAGGCGCCCGGCCATAGCCCGGGAATGGTCGCGCATCTGGTCACCTCCGGCAGCGAACAGTTCTTGATCAGCGCTGACGTGGTCAATCTTGCGCCACACATTTCAACAAATCCCGAGTGGCAGCTCGCTATCGACCAGGATCCGCAAATGGCTGTCGAAACGCGAAGGAAGATCTTCGATCGCGCGGTCGCCGACAAGCTCACCATCTCGGGTACTCACTGGTTGATGCCGAACGTCGGCACGTTGGCCAAGGATGGCAGCAGGTACGTATTCGTAGCCGAGGGGTAGTATTCCCGCGACACTATCTGTTGGCGATTGCAACACGACTGCTGCTCGTAGCGGAGAACCGGTCGGCATCTGAGTCATTGCGAGCCACCCGGTCGGCGCAAAGCGCCGCCGGATGACAGGCTCCGCGAAGCAATCCATCCGTCCGCAAATGCGGATGGATGGATTGCTTCGTCGCTTCAGCGCAAGATTGCCTTGCAATTTTGTCGCGAGTCCTCGCAATGACGACTGAGATAGACTCGTGACCCAGTAAGACTATCCGATCGAGGCGAGGTTCGCGCAATTTCGGAATATTAGAAAATTACATTTGAGTTGCCCGACGTGTCAAGTTGCTTTTCGAGCGCCGGGAGCCGCCGGCTACTTTGCATGGGGTTGTTTTCGATATTTTGGTCGTGCGCCTGCGGAGGCAGGCCAAATGCCATAGGCATGACGCTCGTAGAGATCAACGATCCGGTCAGCCATATCCCGCAAACCGATGCGGACGTGGATCGCCCGCCGAGGAAAATGGGCGCCTTCCCTAATTGTTGTTCGTCGTCGGCAGGTCGTTCGGGCCGTACTGTTTGAACTCGAAGATCTTCCGCGTCAGGCCGGGCGCCAGCGCGGAGATCGGGTTGACGCGCAGCACCGGCTGGCTTGGCGTTCCCACCACTTCATAGGTCACGCCGATCAGGCCTTCGTTGCTGCCGGCGCCGAGGAAAATCCCGAAGAACGGGATCTGGCCGAACATGTTGTTCAACCCGTACATCGGAATGAAGGTGCCGTTCATCCGCACCTGGTTGCCGAGATAGTCGATGCTGCCTTCGATGGTCGCGCCGATGCTTGGCCCCTTGACGACGCCGTTGCGGATCGAGAGCTGGCCGCTCTGGCGCGTGAACTCTGCGCGCAGCGCATCGAACCCGATGCCGTTCTGGGTGCTGACCGGCCCGCCGGCGACGGCCCGGTCGAGCTGGGTTTCGCCCTTCACCGAAAAACCGGTGATGTTGATGAGGCCTTCCCTCGGGCTCGGCTCGGGGATCGGCGGCTCCATCGCCAGCGTGAGCTGGCCGCCGATCACCTTCGAATAGGTGTCGATGAAGCGCAGGAACGCACCGGCGTCGCTGGTTTGCAGATAGATCACCTCGCGGCCCTGCTGCCGGCCGCGCATGTCGACCGAGACGGGGGTATCGCGGCCGACCTTGCCGCTCAGCGTGAACGCCTTGAAGAACCCGTTGCGGCGCGAGATCTTGGCATCGACGCCGCGCAATGCCTCGCCGTTGAAGCCTGCCACCGCGCCGAGCTTCAGATCGACATCGAAATCGGTGGTCTTGGTCTTGCTTTTGGGATCGTTGTCGCGGCCGGAGATCGCCGATTTCAGGAAGCCGCGGCCGTCGAACACGTCGCCGCGCATCGTCACCTTGATCACGCCGTCGGGACCGCGATCGGCCCGCAGCGATGTCTTGTCGCCCTCCGAAGGCGCATAGGTCGGGAAGTTCGCATTCATGAGGTCGCCGTTCTGGTCGACCTCGAGCGCGCCCTTGATCGAAACGCCGGCGCCTTCGATCGAGATGTCCTCGAACCGCGTCGACTGCCCCTTCGGCACCACGTTGAAGGTCGCCTTGCCGGCCCTGCCCTGCGTCTTGACCCAACCCGGCAGGATGTTGTCGAGCTTGAGCTGGGTCAGGTCGGCCTCGACGCCCATCTTGGTGGCGGGATTGTCCCCGCTGCCGATCTTGCCGTTCAGCTTGATCGGGATCGCGCCCGATACCGCCGGACCGAGATCAAGCCCGAGGCGCGCGCGGCTTGCATCATCCAGCGTCGCCTGCAGCTTGACGTCGGCATCGCCGTCGGCCGGCTTGCGGTAGTCGAGCGAAGCGGCCTGTCCGTTGATCTTGACGTCGCCCTTGACCTGGAAGCCGGCGTTGCTGGCAATCACCTTCAGCGTATTGGCCTCGAGCTTCTGGTTCATCACCAGCTTGTCGACGGCAACGCCGGAGATGTCGGCCGAGACGGAATATTGCGTGTCGGCCTTGGTCAGCCCGCCCGTCACCGGCATGCCGAGATTGATCGTCGCCGTGACGTTGCCCTTGCTGGCGTTGGGATCGATCGGCGGCCCGGAGAGATCGCTGAGCCGATCGGAGGCAAGGATTTCGGCGGCGGCCGGCACCGGACAATCGACCCGGAATTTGACCTTCGACGGCGACGGCTTCGGCGCCATGTCGGGCACCTCGAAGGTGAAATCCGACAGCGTGATCTTGCGGCCGGCCGGTGTGTCGGCGATGCCCTGGTTGATGGTCACGGTCGCGGTACGGCCGGTCACCCTGGCCTTCAGATCCGCATCGTGCACCGCTGGCATCTTGTCCACCGGACGCACCGTGACGCCGGAGGCGACGATGTTGACCGAGAGACCGTCGTCCGGGATCGGCGGTCCCTTGCGCGACAGATTGTGCACCGGCGAATTGACACCGACATCGATGCGCTGGAGCGTGCCGCGGTCGATCCGCTCGAGCACCCATTCGCGCACCTCGGGCACGATGATGATCGGCCACATCCGTTTCAGCGCGGAGGCCGACATCGGCGTGCCGGCAAATCCGAGTTGCAGCCGCGGCTCGCCGGAATAGTCGATGCTGCCGGTGCCGGCGACGCCGATCTCGCCGTTCGAAATGTCCGCCTGGGTCAGCAGCACGCGCTTCTTCTCGGTATCGAAGCGGAAACCGACGTTGATGCGGTTGAAGATCAGCGGCGGCTCGTTCTTGTCGGCATCGGCCAGCACAATGGTGCCGCCCGACAGGCCGGCCTGCCAGTCGGTGACGTTGTCGTTCGGCGGCTCCAGATGACCGAGCAGCGTGATGCGGTTGGCGCCCGAGACGATCTTGATCGGCGCCAGCAGCACGCGCCGCCCCGAATCCCATTCGACGCTCATCTCGGCCGAATCGACCGGCATCGGATAATCAGGCGTATCGGTGTCGATGATGTTGCCGGCGCCGACATTGATCTTGCCGCGGAAATAGGTCGGCAGGCCGTCGCGACCGAGTTCGCCCCTCATCTCGCCCGACAGCGGCAGGTCGGCGGTGTAGGTCAGGTCCTTGGTCCTGAGCGCGAGCAGGATGTTGCGGGTGGAAACCTTGTCGGCCTTGATGTCGACCGTGCGCACGCCGTTCTGCTGCGGCCCAACCAGCACGCGGACCGACCAGGGCTTGGCGCCCTCCTCGCCGAAGCTGAGCGCAACGCCGCCGCCGCTCGGACGCCGCAGGCTCAGGCTGATATTCTCAAAGCTCCATTTGTTGCCGCGCTGCTGGTCGTCGACGACGAGATTGCCGTTCTTCAGGCCGATCTCGTTGAGGTTCTGACCGTCGAGGCCGGTCAGGCTGAGGCTGTCGAGCCAGTCGAGACCTGCGAGCAGCCCGCTCTGGGCCGAATCCGGTGCGGCCACCGCGGGCTCTGAAGCAGCGGGCGGCGAAGCAACCGGCGGCGGCGCTGCGGGCACCGGACGCGGGAATGTCGGCGGCATCCCCGCCTCCCGCTTGGAGGCAACGCCGGTGGCAAGCGGCTTTGCCGTGTCGCCCGCCGAGACGGTCACATTGCCGTCCGGCGTGATGCGCACCGACAGTTCCGCATCGACCAGATTGAGGCTCTCAGCCCGCAACTGCCCCATCAGGAGCGCCGTTCCCGACAACCGCACTTCGGCTTTCGGCGCGCTCGCAACGACCGCATGGTCGCGGTCGCGGACGATGATGTCGCGGATGCGCACCGCGATCCTGACGCGGCCGGCGCGCTCGATCTGCGTTCCACCGACCTCGACCGTGTTGCCGTGGCCGATATTTTCCTCGATCGCCGCGGCAAGCCACGGCGTCGCCAGATCGAGATTGATCGGACCGGCGCCGAGCCGCCACCACAGCGCGCCGAAGCAGGTCGCAAACATCACGACCAGCACCACGAGGACCAATCCGATGCGACGGATCCAGCGCTCGCCGTTCAGCCAGCGCTGCATGCCCGAGCAGAAATCCGTGAAACGATGCAGGTTGGTGTTGGAACGCGACAGCAATTGCCGCGCACGGTTGCCCGCCGCCTCATCCTGCTCGTCCCACGCGGCGGCGTCTTCCCGTTGCGAGAAGTCAGCCCCGGCGCGCGGATTTGGACCCTGCGGCGACCTGTTCCTTGCCATTGCCTCTCGGTGCTGACGGCGAAGCTGATCGCCGTCATCGGGGCGCCCGTCGATTCGTATCGAGCGCTCCCGTGTCGGCATCGCCGCCTATCCTCGCCTATTCATGTTACTCGCCGATGGCCCCAAGAACGGACCAAAAAGAACGGACCAAACCAACCAATCAAACGCCAATTCAGCAAGCGGACGGGTAACGCGTCGAATTCCTTGTCACCATACTCCGTGGCCATCAAACTTGCCCAGCGGCCGACGCGAATCCGGCCGCCGCGAATGAGGCCCGCAATACCCCAATGGTTGAGCCGCGGAAAGCGACGAAAGGAAGGCGTATGTCCAAGAAAACGCGCAAGAAATCCTCCAACATAACCGGAAAGCGGGTCGCAACGAAGGTTGCGCGCGCCGCAAGCGCAAGCACTGGGAAGTCCGCAACGAAAACCCGCACAACGGTTGCGAAGAAGGCAGCCGCCAAGAAGGCGACCACGCCAACAAAGACCAAGCCCGCAGCGGGTGTTCGAGGAAAAGCCTCGCACAAGGCTGCATCGAAACCGTTAAAGCCGGAGCCGGCCGCGACCGTGACCAGACCATCCGCCGTCACACTTGCCGAAGGCGTTGCAGCCCCTCGCTTCAACCTGCCACGGGACGGCGGCGGCAGCGTCTCGCTGGCCGATTTTGCCGGCAAGAAGCTGGTGCTGTTCTTCTATCCCCGCGCCGACACCCCCGGCTGTACCAGGGAGGCGATCGACTTCACCCGGCTCAAAAGCGAGTTCATCGCTTCGGGTACCGAGGTGGTCGGCATATCAGCCGATACGGTTAAGGCGCAGGAGTCATTTCGAAACAAACACCAGCTGGCGGTGCCGCTGGCCTCGGACCCGGCCCACGAGATGCTGGAGGCGTATGGCGCCTGGGGCGAAAAATCCATGTATGGCAGGACCTTCATGGGAATTATTCGCACCACGGTTCTGGTCGATTCCAGTGGGAAAGTCGGCCGGATCTGGCGCCACGTGAAGGTCGACGGCCATGCCGAAGCGGTATTGGAGGCCGCCCGCGCGCTCTGACGGAGGGGTTCCGTTTCCTGAAAATTAACCATGGCGGGCTCAAATCGGCCCCGCAAATTAGCCGTACGGAGCTTGGTCCGACCGGCCGCGGGAGTACCGATGTCGAGCCGGTCCGGTCATCACCAGAAACACCATCATCCGCAGGACCATGGCCGGTCACCGGCGCGCCGTCCCGCCGCCTATCACGCCGCGCCGGCGGCGGCGGTTGAGGCCACCGGCGAGGGCTATACGCTGGTCCATGCCGGCAAGCAGGTCCGGATCGGACCGGTCGTGTTCTGGATCGCGGTCGGCACCGTCGTCCTGCTCGGCATGTGGTCGGCGGCCACCGCGACCTATTTCGCGTTCCGTGACGATGTCCTGACCCGGCTGATCGCGCGTCAGGCCGAGATGCAGTACGCCTATGAGGACCGCATCTCGGAGCTGCGCGCCAAGGTCGACCGCACCACCAGCCGTCAGCTGCTCGACCAGGAGCAGTTCGACCAGAAGCTCGACCAGATCATGAAGCGGCAGTCGACGCTGGAATCGCGCGCCGCTGCGCTCGGTGCGATGCCCGATGCCACCTCTACCGGATCGATCAAGCCGCAGGGCCGCGCCGAGGCGGCGCCGCCTTCCGGTTCATTGAAGCCCTCCCCGATCAGCGACACCGTGATCTTCGTGGCGCCGCCGGATCGCGAGGCACGGCTGGAATCGCGCGCACCGCTGATTGCCAAGGCGCAGCCGAACCAGTTCGCCAAGGCCCAGGGTGTCGACAATGTGCTGGTCCGCCTGCAGACCTCGCTTGACCAGGTCGAGCGGCGCCAGGTCGCCGCACTCTCCTCGGTCGAGGACGGCATCGAATCGCGGGTGCGCCGGATGCGCGGCGTGATTTCCGATCTCGGCCTCAACATGGCGCAGCTCGAAGCCGCGACGCCGCGCTCGGGCATGGGCGGACCGTTCGTGCCGGTCAAGCTTACGCCCGACGCCGGCGCGTTCGAGCGCCAGCTCTACCGCATCAACATCAACCGCGCGCAGATGCAGCGACTGAACCAGACGCTGGCGCTGGTGCCCTATCGCAAGCCGGTGGTCGGCGAGGTCGAATTCACCAGCGGCTTCGGCGTCCGCAGCGATCCCTTCCTCGGCCGTCCGGCGATGCATACCGGCCTCGACTTCCGCGCCGCGCAGGGCGATCCGGTGCGCGTCACCGCCAACGGCAAGGTGGTGTCGGCGGGCTGGGCCGGCGGCTACGGCCGCATGGTCGAGGTCGATCACGGCAACGGCCTCTCGACCCGCTACGGCCATCTCTCCGAGATCGGCGTCAAGGTCGGCGAGACCGTCAAGATCGGCCAGGTGATCGGCGCTGTCGGCTCGACCGGCCGCTCCACCGGCCCGCATCTGCATTACGAGACCCGCATCGACGGCGAAGCGGTCGACCCGCAGAAATTCCTCCGCGCCGGCGTCCGGCTCAGCGCGGGCTAGCTCAATCGCACAACGATGGATCTGAACATCGGCGCAAGCGGTCTCGCTTGCGTCGATCTCGTTTGTGGCATCGGTTCTGATCGCATCAGCACCGATGCCCCAGTTCCTTGCGTTGACCCGGTGTGAAGGGGGTGCGCACCGACGAACCCGGGCTGCGCGCCCGCGAACGAGGTTCCGGCGAGCCAAAATCCGATTAGCGGTGATGTCACGAAGCCGTGGCAGCCCCCATGGCCTGCCTACCTCGTCGCCTCGTGCCCGACCTCTCCGGTGATGACATCGCCGAACAGCTCCCACGCCTCGCCGTTGAAGCGCATCAGCTGCATCTGCTCGATCGGAAAATAGTCGTCCGGCGAGGTGTTGACCATGACGCCCGGCAGCATCAGGTCGGAATGGAAGTTCCTCAGGTTGGCGGCCTGCTTCATCGCGTTCTCGCGCGTCAGATTATCGCCGCACTGCTTGAGGACCTGCACCATCGCCTCCGCCTCGACGTAGCCGTAGAGGTTGTTGGCGTTGCCCTTGTCGCCGTCGGGGTAATACTTGTCCATGAAGGCGCGCCAGCTCGTGACCGCCGGATCCTTGTCCCACGTCGGGTCGGTCGGGTCCTTCAGATAGGCCGTCGAGATGATGCCCTTGGAATATTCCAGCCCTGCGGGCTTCAGCACCGAGGCAACCGAGGTCGCGGTGTTGGCGAGGAAGAATTTCGGCTTCCATCCGAGCTCGCCGACCTTGCGGATCGCCTGCGCCGATCCTTTCGGCGCCGCCCAGGAGAAGAAGATATCGGCGCCGGAATCGTGCAGCGCGACGATCTGCGAATCGATCGAGGGATCGGACACCTCGTAGGACTTGTCGGCGATGATCATGTTGACCTTGTCGCCGAGCCCGTCCTTCAGGCCCTTGAACTGATCCTTGCCGGCGTCATCATTCTGCCAGAACACCGCGATCTTGCCGTCGGGGAATTTGTCGCGAATGTATTTCGCGTAGATGCGCCCTTCGCTCTGGTAGTTGGGCTGAAAGCCCATGGTCCAGGGAAAGTTCTTGGGGTCGCCGAATTTGGTGCCGCCGGAGGCGACGAACAATTGTGGCACCTTCTTGGCATTCATGTACTTCATGATTGCCGAATTGGACGGCGTGCCGAGCGCCTGGAAGATCAACAGCACCTCGTCGCTTTCGACCAGCTTGCGCGCCTGCTCGATCGCCTTCGGCGGCGAATAGGCATCGTCGTAGCTGATGAAGTTGATCTTGCGGCCGTTGATTCCGCCCTGCTCGTTGATCATCTTGAAGAACGCGGCTTCGGTCTTGCCGATCACGCCGTAGGACGATGCCGGCCCGCTATACGGCATGATGTTGCCGATCTTGATTTCGGCGTCAGTCGCGCCGGGATCGTATTTCTTCTGCGCATACGCCGAAGTCACAATCAGTGCCGTACTTGCGAACGCCGCGATTGCGCCAATATATCCAGAACGAGCCCGCATCGTTTTCTCCCCGATTATTGTCGTTGGTTTTGACGGCAAGTCTCGCAAGGGACGAACAGGCTGGCAAGCGCCGGGTTTTTCCGTTGGACGAAACGGCATTGTTGCCTGGCGCCAATTATGATTGAAGGTCGATCTGGGGATCCGAGTCGAGGCGTTCTGATTGCGTAAACCGGACATTCGTACCGGTCCGCGGCATCCGCGTTTTGCGGCCGCGGGCTATGAGATCACACGCCGGCTCAGTGAACGTGCGATGGCGAAGCTCGGCCTGCACAAGGCCAATGGCGAGGTCGCGCAACGCACGATCGCTTCGATCCGCGACAAGCTGCAGCGTGGCGAGACCGTCTACATCGCAGGCCTCGCCTGCCCCGGCACGCACAACACCGGCGTTGCACTGGTCGAGGTCACCCAGAAGGACGGCCCGCGCCTGATCGTCAACAACGAGGAAGAGCGCTTCTCCGGAGACAAACACACCAACGAGTTTCCGCAATACGCGCTCGACGACATGCGCAAGGTGTTGCAGCGGATGGGCCGCGATATCGGCGACATCGCAGCCTTCGTCACGACGTGGGACTATCCGGCGCTGATGGCGTTGCTGATCCGCACCTCGTTCGAGGAAGCGCCGGCCAGTCTCAAATTGCTGAACGCACCGATCGCGCCCGCGATCAACCTGCGACAGATGGACCAGGTGCGGCGCATCTCGCGCAGGCTCGGGAAGATGTACGGGCTCGGCGAGCAGCTGCCGCTGATCTGCATGCCGCATCACGACAATCACGCCTGGTACTCGTTCACGGCATCGCCATTCGCCGACCTGCGCGAACGCGTTGCGATCGCGGTGCTCGACGGCACCGGCGACGTCGGCTCGATCTCGCTCTATGTCGCCGAGAACGGCGAGATGAAGCAGATCTATTGCAATGAGAGCCTGTTCGATTCGCTCGGTGCCTTCTACACGGTGATCTCGTCGAGCCAGGGCGGTTGGACCTGGCTCTCCAGCGAAGGCCGCTACATGGGCGCCGCCGCCTGGGGCGACATGAACCGCGCCACCAATCCCTATTATTCGCGTTTGAAGGCGGTGCTGCAGCTCGGGCCCAATGGCAGCGTGCTGCTCAATCGCGCCATGGCCAATTGGTACGCCGACCCCGCCGGCAATCCCTATCATCAGCCGCTGATCGATATCCTGGGTGCGCCGCTGCGGCCCGACCAGCTCTGGAATCCCGACGCCGTCTTGCGCGTCGAGGACATCAATCACCGCCCCGACACCAAGGACCGCGTCGACAAGGCGGCCGCGACGCAATTGGTGTTCGAGGACGCGATGATCCATGTCATTGATCATCTGCTGCGCATCACCGGCACCGACCGCCTGGTGCTGACCGGCGGCGTGGCGCTGAACGCGCTCGGCAACATGCGGCTGCTCGAGCATTTCGACGAGGCGTGGTTCGAACGCGCGCAGCAGCGCAAGACGCGGCTGCATATGTGGGTGCCGCCGGTGCCGGGCGATCCCGGCGTGCCGATCGGCGCCGCCTGGCTGT
>NZ_JACMYK010000153.1 GCF_020889785.1 Bradyrhizobium acaciae | reverse complement strand
GCGACGCCATCGAGCCCGCGGCAATCGAGCGCGGCCGCGACCGGCAGCTCGTTACCGAACGTCACGTCCAGCACCTCGCCGCGCCTGAAGCGGAGGTCGCCGCTGCCGAGCGACCAGACCGGCGTCTCCGGTCCGGAAGGACCCGAGGCGCCTGGACCAAGCAAGATTCGGTCAGCCTTGGCCTGGAGCACGACCGCGGTCCGCCCCTGCGCCGAGCCGGTGGCCGGCCACACCGGGCAGAGCGCCGCGGCGCCGAGGCCGGCTATCAGGTCGCGCCGGGTGAGGGAAAATTCGGGACTTGCTAGGGGACTTGCCATCCGGCCGATGCGGACCATTTTCGAGTGTACCTGTCCAGTCGCGATCGGTCGCAGGGCGGGCGCTCCAGCGGCCATTTTTTTGCTGCGAACCGGTGGGCCCATGTTATAAGCCCGCCGCCCGCGGCACCGCGGCCGGATTGGATGCTTTTCACGCGGGCGTGGCGGAACTGGTAGACGCGCTGGATTTAGGTTCCAGTGACGAAAGTTGTGGGGGTTCGAGTCCCTCCGCCCGCACCAAGCGCTTACAGCGTTTGCATGACGATTTCTTGGAGAACCTTTGGCCCCGAAAGGGATGAGGGTTCGCCGAACCCACAGACGTCAGGCCGCAAGGCTCACCGTCGAACAGATTGAACACTGCCACGGCCGCTCGGGCCGCGGCAAAAGCGGAAGAAGATTGATACCATGCAGGTCACCGAGACCCTCAACGAGGGACTGAAGCACGAGTTCAAGATCAGCGTTCCGGCATCGGATCTCGATGCCAAGGCGGACGCCAAGCTGGTCGACCTCAAGGACAAGGTCCGTCTCAACGGCTTCCGTCCCGGCAAAGTGCCGGTGGCGCATCTGAAGAAAATCTACGGCCGTTCGGTGATGGCCGAGACCATCGACCAGACCATCAGCGACACCAACCGGCAGATTTTCGAAGATCGCGGCTTCCGCCTCGCCGGCGAGCCGAAGATCACCATGCCGACCGAGAAGGACCAGGTCGAGGAATTGCTGTCGGGCAAGACCGACCTGACCTACACGGTCGCGATCGAAGTCGTGCCGCCGATCCAGCTCGCCGATTTCAAATCGTTCTCGGTCGAGAAGCCTGTGGTCGATGTCGCCGACGCCGACGTCGACGAGGCCATCAAGCGCATCGCCGAGGGCAGCCGTCCGTACAATGCCAAGGCCGAGGGTGCCAAGGCGGAGAAGGGCGACCGCGTCACCATCAGCTTCAAGGGCACGATCAACGGTGAAGCCTTCGAGGGCGGGACCGGCGAGGGCATCCAGGTCGTGATCGGCGCCGGCCAGTTCATCCCGGGCTTCGAGGAGCAGCTGACCGGCATCGGCTCGGGCGAGACCCGCACGCTGAAGGTCGCGTTCCCGAAGAACTACCTCAATGAAAAGCTCGCCGGTCAGCCGGCCGAGTTCGAGACCACCGCGACGCTGATCGAGGCGCCCGGCGAGGTCACCGTCGACGACGATTTCGCCAAGACGCTTGGCCTCGAGTCGCTCGACAAGCTGAAGGAGCTGATGCGCGAGCGCCTGACGGCCGAGTTCGCCGGCGCGACCCGCCAGAAGGTCAAGCGCGCGCTGCTCGACCGCCTCGACGAGAGCCACAAATTCGAGGCACCACCGTCGCTTGTTGCCGAAGAGTTCAACCTGATGTGGAACTCGATCAAGGCCGAGATGGAGTCGTCGGGCAAGACCTTCGCCGACGAGAACACCACCGAGGATGCGGCCAAGGAAGAGTACCAGAAGATTGCCGACCGCCGCGTCCGCCTCGGGCTCGTGCTGTCGGAGATCGGCGAGAAGAACAAGATCACCGTGACCGACGATGAGGTGTCGCGCGCGGTGATCGAGCGTGCGCGCCAGGCGCCCGGCCGCGAGAAGGAAGTCTGGGACTACTACCGCAGCAACGCCCAGGCGCTGGCCCAACTTCGCGCCCCGATCTACGAGGACAAGGTCGTCGACTTCGTCCTGGAGCTCGCCAACGTGACCGAGAAGAAGGTCAGCAAGGATGAGCTGTTCAAGGATGAAGACGCCGAGAAGACTGCCCCCTAATTCCGGCACCTCGCGTTAATGATGAACTGCGAAAGCGCGCCGGAGACGGGTCCCCGTCGCTAGGCGCGCCGACGCGAATCAGCTTGAACTTCCGCGGCCTACCCGGATGGCTAGTGCGGCTGGTGCCGGTCTTGTCGGCCGGAAATTGGCCCATATCTGGGTTAAGCCTTGAGCCGAGTAGCCTTAAGCAAAGTTCTGCATCACCCCTAACCCCTGGGTTCTTTCATGCGCGATCCCGTTGAAACCTACATGAACCTCGTGCCGATGGTCGTCGAGCAGACCAATCGCGGCGAACGCGCCTACGACATTTTCTCGCGCCTTCTGAAAGAGCGCATCATCTTCGTCACCGGCCCGGTGGAAGACGGCATGTCGACGCTGATCGTCGCGCAGCTGCTGTTCCTCGAGGCCGAGAATCCGAAGAAGGAAATCTCGATGTACATCAACTCGCCGGGTGGCGTGGTGACGTCGGGTCTCGCGATCTACGACACGATGCAGTTCATTCGTCCGCCGGTATCGACGCTGTGCACGGGGCAGGCGGCATCGATGGGCTCGCTGCTGCTTGCAGCCGGCGAGAAGGACATGCGCTTCACGCTGCCGAATTCCCGCATCATGGTGCACCAGCCCTCGGGCGGCTTCCAGGGCCAGGCCACCGACATCATGCTGCACGCGCAGGAGATCCTGAATCTCAAGAAGCGCCTCAACGAGATCTACGTGAAGCATACCGGCCAGACCTACAAGGCGATTGAGGACGCGCTGGAGCGCGACAAGTTCCTCACCGCCGAGGACGCCAAGGCCTTCGGTCTCGTCGACAAGGTCATCGACAAGCGCCCCGAAGACCCGTCAGCGGCGAAGGCCGCCTGATCTGGTCAGAGATCTGGAGG
Source organism: Bradyrhizobium acaciae (assembly GCF_020889785.1). GTDB lineage: Bacteria > Pseudomonadota > Alphaproteobacteria > Rhizobiales > Xanthobacteraceae > Bradyrhizobium > Bradyrhizobium acaciae. The sequence goes on along the minus strand of NZ_JACMYK010000153.1, from coordinate 13,809 downwards.
CGTCGGTGTGATCTCCACATTGACGCCTCACATACCCGGCAAGCAGGACGGCGGAGTACCCCGTAAGTGCATCGGCACGGGCAGAAAGTTCCGCTTTCGTGCTCATCGGCTGGCGTGGTAATCCCGCAACGTTCCGTGGATTTCGACGTGTATTCCACGTGCGATCGTGGAAAATCACGGTATTGTCACGGTCTTGAGCCGGCCATCCGATTAGCGAATTCTTGATAGTCGGGTGCCAGCATGGTTGGCTGTGATGCATCGGCTATGATCGCGGAGATTCGAATAAACCGTGATTGGAACGGTCAGTATTGCGTAGGGTCTTTTTTGGTACGGAATTTGCTCTATCTACCCAAGACCCCGGTTTTGTGCCGGATTGGGTCGATCTGGCAAACAAGATCGAACGGCGGACGGAGATAATGAATGAGTAAGGTCGGCACGAGCGACGCCAAGAACACGCTATACTGCTCGTTCTGCGGCAAGAGCCAGCATGAAGTTCGCAAGCTGATTGCCGGACCGACTGTCTTCATTTGCGACGAATGTGTCGAACTCTGCATGGACATCATTCGCGAGGAGAACAAATCCTCGCTGGTGAAGTCGCGCGACGGCATCCCGACGCCGAAGGAGATCTGCAAGGTCCTGGACGACTACGTGATCGGCCAGAGCCATGCCAAGAAGGTGCTGTCGGTCGCCGTCCACAATCACTACAAGCGGCTTAACCATCAGACCAAGCACAACGACGTCGAGCTGGCGAAGTCGAACATCCTGCTGATCGGTCCGACCGGTTCGGGCAAGACGCTGCTCGCGCAGACGCTGGCCCGCATCCTCGACGTTCCCTTCACCATGGCTGACGCGACGACGTTGACCGAAGCCGGCTATGTCGGCGAGGACGTCGAGAACATCATCCTGAAGCTGCTGCAGGCCGCCGACTACAACGTCGAGCGCGCCCAGCGTGGCATCGTCTACATCGACGAAATCGACAAGATCAGCCGCAAGTCGGACAATCCCTCGATCACCCGCGACGTGTCGGGCGAGGGCGTCCAGCAGGCGCTGCTGAAGATCATGGAAGGCACGGTGGCGTCGGTCCCGCCGCAGGGCGGCCGCAAGCATCCGCAGCAGGAGTTCCTTCAGGTGGATACCACCAACATCCTGTTCATCTGCGGCGGTGCGTTCTCGGGCCTCGAGAAGATCATCTCCGCGCGCGGCCGTTCGACCTCGATCGGCTTCGCGGCTCAGGTGCTGGCGCCGGAAGACCGCCGCACCGGCGAGATATTCCGTCACGTCGAGCCGGAGGATCTGCTGAAGTACGGCCTGATCCCGGAGTTCGTCGGCCGTCTGCCCGTCGTCGCGACGCTGGAGGACCTCGACGAGGCCTCGCTGAAGAAGATCCTGACCGATCCGAAGAACGCGCTGGTGAAACAGTACCAGCGGCTGTTCGAGATGGAGAACATCGAGCTCACCTTTGCCGACGAGGCGCTTGGCGCGGTCGCCCGCAAGGCGATCGAGCGCAAGACCGGTGCGCGCGGCCTGCGGTCGATCCTGGAGAGCATCCTGCTCGAGACCATGTTCGACCTCCCGGGCCTGGAAGGCGTCGAGGAAGTCGTGATCTCGCGCGAAGTGGTCGAGGGAACGGCCCGTCCGCTCTACATCTACGCGGATCGTTCCGACCGCGCCGTCGAGAGCAGCGCGAGCGCGTAAACAGCGCTCGTCTCGACCCGCCAAAAATGCACGGCTGCCGGGCGATCCGGCGGCCGCTGTGGCGCAGCAGCAGCGCCCCTTGCGGCGTCGCAGTAAATGCCTGTTTAGCCTATATTTCCCGGCACTTCTCAGACTTGACACCCCCCTGCCTGATAGCCACCTAATGCTATCGGCGAGGGATCTCATGCGTTGAGATTCGTCGCTTCACGATGCGGAATAAGCGGCTGCTGACGGCAATCTCGTTCCGGATCACCAAGGCACCTTGTGGCGGTTGCGCGAGCAGGCGGACTGCGTGCAAGGGGGCAAAACAAAAGGAATAGGCCATGACGACCTCAAAACCCCGGCCAACGATCGTCCACGGCGAAAGCCACTCCTATCCGGTGCTGCCGCTCCGCGACATCGTCGTCTTCCCGCACATGATCGTGCCGCTGTTCGTCGGCCGCGAGAAATCGATCCGCGCCCTCGAAGAGGTGATGAAGAACGATGCGCTGATCATGCTCGCGACGCAGAAGAACGCGTCCGATGACGATCCGGCACCCGATTCAATTTACGAGACCGGTACGCTCGCCAGCGTTCTGCAGCTCCTGAAGCTACCCGACGGCACCGTGAAGGTGCTGGTCGAGGGCCTCGAGCGGGCGCGCGTCGAGAAGTATTCCGATCGCAGCGAATATTACGAAGCGACCGCGGTTGCGCTCGCCGACACTGACGCCACCTCGGTCGAGGCCGAGGCGCTGGCGCGTTCGGTCGTGTCCGACTTCGAAAGCTATGTGAAGCTGAACAAGAAGATCTCCGCCGAAGTCGTCGGCGTGGTTCAGGCGATCACCGATTTCGCCAAGCTCGGCGACACCGTCGCCTCGCATCTCGCGGTCAAGATTGCCGATCGGCAAGCGATCCTGGAGACGTTGTCCGTCACGCAGCGCCTGGAGAAGGTGCTGGGCCTGATGGAGAGCGAGATCTCGGTGTTGCAGGTCGAGAAGCGGATCCGCTCGCGCGTCAAGCGCCAGATGGAGAAGACCCAGCGCGAGTATTACCTGAACGAGCAGATGAAGGCGATCCAGAAGGAGCTCGGCGACGACGAAGGTCGCGACGAGTTGGCCGATCTGGAGGAGAAGATCTCCAAGACCAAGCTGTCCAAGGAAGCACGCGAGAAGGCGCAGCACGAGCTGAAGAAGCTGCGCCAGATGTCGCCGATGTCCGCGGAAGCAACCGTCGTGCGCAACTATCTGGATTGGCTGCTGTCGATCCCGTGGGGCAAGAAGTCCAAGGTCAAGAAGGACCTCGAGGCCGCGCAGGCGGTCCTGGACTCCGATCACTACGGGCTCGAGAAGGTCAAGGACCGTATCGTCGAGTATCTCGCCGTGCAGTCGCGCGCCAACAAGCTGACCGGACCGATCCTGTGCCTGGTCGGGCCTCCCGGCGTCGGCAAGACCTCGCTCGGCAAGTCGATCGCGAAGGCGACCGGCCGTGAGTTCGTGCGCGTGTCGCTCGGCGGCGTGCGTGACGAGGCCGAGATCCGCGGTCATCGCCGCACCTATATCGGCTCGATGCCCGGCAAGATCATCCAGTCGATGCGGAAGGCGAAGACCTCGAATCCGCTGTTCCTGCTGGACGAGATCGACAAGATGGGCGCCGATTTCCGCGGCGATCCGTCGTCGGCGCTGCTTGAGGTCCTGGACCCCGAGCAGAACTCGACCTTCAACGACCACTACCTGGAGGTCGACTACGACCTGTCCAACGTGATGTTCATCACGACCGCGAATACGCTGAATATTCCGGGGCCGTTGATGGACCGCATGGAGATCATCCGGATCGCCGGTTACACGGAGAACGAGAAGGTCGAGATCGCGCGCAAGCATCTGATCCCGAGCGCGCTCTCCAAGCACGGTCTGGACTCCAAGGAATGGTCGATCGACGACGCGGCCTTGCTCTTGATGATCCGCCGCTACACCCGCGAAGCGGGGGTGCGTAACCTGGAGCGTGAGCTCTCCACACTGGCCCGCAAGGCGGTGAAGGAGCTGATGATCTCCAAGAAGAAGTCGGTGAAGGTCACCGAGGCGAATATCGAAGAGTTCCTCGGCGTTCCGAAGTATCGCTTCGGCGAGATCGACGACGAGGATCAGGTCGGTATCGTCACCGGTCTGGCCTGGACCGATGTCGGCGGCGAGCTGTTGACCATTGAAGGCGTCATGATGCCCGGCAAGGGCAAGATGACCGTCACGGGCAACCTGCGCGACGTGATGAAGGAATCGATCTCGGCGGCGGCGTCCTACGTCCGCTCGCGCGCGATCACCTACGGCATCGAACCGCCGATGTTCGACAGGCGTGACATCCACGTTCACGTGCCGGAGGGCGCTACGCCGAAGGACGGTCCGTCTGCCGGCGTGGCGATGGCCACCGCGATCATTTCGGTCATGACCGGCATTCCGGTCCGCCACGATGTCGCGATGACCGGCGAGATCACGCTGCGTGGTCGCGTGCTGCCGATCGGCGGCCTGAAGGAGAAGCTCCTGGCTGCCGCGCGCGGTGGCATCAAGACGGTGCTGATCCCGGAGGACAACGCCAAGGATCTCACGGAGATTTCCGATGCGATCAAGGGCGGCATGGAGATCATTCCGGTCTCGCGGCTGGATGAGGTCGTTGCCAAGGCGCTGGTCCGCGTGCCCGCGCCGATCGTCTGGGAAGAGGAGACCAGCAAGGTCGACGTCAAGCCCGACGCTTCGGATGAAGCCTCCGGCGGCCTGACGGCGCACTGAAGCAAGCTCCGGTCGAAATAAGAAACGGCGCCTTCGGGCGCCGTTTTTGTTTGGTGGTTCGCCGAGGACTTCGAGCAGCCGGGCGAGCGATTATTCCTTTTTCTCGACCACGAAATTGCCGATCGCGCCGAGTGCCATCAGCACGCTGGTACCGAGGAATACCGCGCGCATGCCGATATGGCCGCCGATGAATCCGCCGGCGAGCGGGCCGATCACCTGGCCGGCATACTGCGCCGAGATCGAATAGCCCAGCATGCTGCCGGTGACCGCATCGGGCACGTTGTGCCGGATCACGCTTGCGATGCACGGCAAGAGACCGCCGAGCGCGAGCCCCATCAGGAAGCGAAGCAAGATCAGTTGCCAGCCGCTGACCACGAAGGCCTGCGGGATCAGCAGCAGCGCCGAGACGGCAAGACAGACGGTGATGATCCGCCAGTGGCCGACACGATCGGCGAGCTTGCCGAGATGCGACGACGACAGCAGGCTGCCGAACGCCGCCGCCGACATCACGAGACCGGCCACGAACGTCACCTGCGGCGCCTCGACCAATTGGGCGACATAGACCGTGATGATCGGCTCGATCGACATGTTGGCGATCATCAGCAGCAGGCCCGTTCCCCACATCGCGACGACAGGACGCTTGTCTGGAACGAGCGCCCAGCCGCCCTGCGCTTTGCTGCCTTTCGCGGCCTTCGGACGCGCATCCTCGCGGATCAGGAAGGTCGTGCCGAGGAAGGTGAAGAAGATGACGCCGCCGATCAGGAAGAAGGTGGCGCGGATGCTGATCAGGCCCGGCAGGACGCCGCCGATCAAGGGACCGACCAGGCTGCCGGCCATGATGCCGGCCGACAGCACGCCGATCGCCCAGCCGGATCGCGCTTTCGGCGTCTGCGCCGCGATCAGCACGGTCGAGCCCGAGGCGTAGCCGCCGAGCAGGCCGGTCAGCAGCCGCAAGCCCACCAGCTCATAGACATTGTGCGCCATGCCGATCAGCGACATGGCAATCGCCATGCCGAGGCTGGCGCGGATCAGCATCAGCTTGCGACCGTAACGATCGGCGAGCCGGCCCCACAGCGGCGCTGTCAACGCCGCGCTGAAGAAAGTTGAGCCATAGGCGACGCCCGACCATTGCACGATGGCGGCGTGGTCCGCGACGCCGAGCTGCTCGACATAAAGCGGCAGGAACGGCAGCAGCAGCGTCATCCCCACGATTGTCGTGAACGAGCCGAAGACGCAGACGATCAGGTTGCGCCTCCAGGGGCCCGCGTCGAGCAGTGCCTCGCGATCGACTTCCATGTTCATGTCAGCGCAGCCCGATGACGGCGAAGCCGCGTGCGCGTAGGCCGCGACGGTCTTCATTCAGCGAACGGAGCAGGCGATCGCGGGTGTCGGTGATGTGATCGGCCGCCTCGCGCGCGGCCGCTTCCGGATCGTTGGCCTTGATGAAGCCGAGAATGCGCCGGTGCTCGCGCCAGGCCTGCTCGCGAGAGGGTTCGGTCCACACCTCCAGCCAGCGCGCCCGCGACAGCCGCGTCATGGCGCCGGCGATCGCCTTGACGATGAAGGGGTTGCCGGAGAGGCGCGCGATCTCGACATGGAAATCGGTGCCGACCCGGTGCCATTCCTCGCGCGGCGCGCCGGATTGACAGGCATCCAGCATCTCTTCGACGCCGGCGATGTCGGTCTCGCTCGCCCGCGCGCAGGCAAAGCGGACGGCCGTCGTCTCCAGGGGAATCCGGAACTCCGCCAACGCCTCCAGCTCACCGAGGTCGATCGGCGCGACGATCCAGTTGCGGCCATCGCGGCGGACCAGCTCTTCGCCTTCGAGCCGCACCAGCGCGGCGCGGATCGGCGTGCGCGATCCCTCGAAGCGGCTCTCCAGCCAGCGCTCGGTCAGCCGCTCGCCGGGGCCAAGGTCGAGGGAGAGGATCATCTCCCGGAGCTGGTCGTGGATCTGGAGCATCTGCGACATTTGGGGGGCGTCCTCAAGGGCTGTCGGTCGACATATCCCGAATTGGTATCCCAAACAAGACCGATCCGGGATACCAGGAATGCCCGAGAGGCGGCCGGGAAGCCGGGCGCGGATGATGGAACCCGTCTCCGGCGAGTTCGCTTGTTTGACGGAATAGGGAGACCGCCAAATGCATATCGACGGGCAATGCCATTGCGGAGCCGTGACCTACGAGGCCGAGATCGATCCCGAGCGCGTGTCGATCTGCCATTGCACCGACTGCCAGGCACTGACCGGCTCGCCGTATCGGGTCACGGTGATCTGCGCCGCCGAGCAGGTCAGGCTGACTGGACCGGCGCCGAAAGTGTACGGCAAGACGGGCGACAACGGCCGGATCCGCTTCCAGCATTTCTGTGGCGACTGCGGTTCTCCCTTGTTCACGAGCGGCGAGGAGGGCGGACCCGACGACTGGGGCATCCGCTGGGGCAGCATTCGCCAGCGCGGCCAATTGACCCCGCGACGCCAGGTCTGGTGTCGTTCCGCCGCACCATGGAGCAGTGATCTCAAAGGATTGCCGGCGCGGCCCAACGACTGAAGCCCAGGGATTGAGGCTCTGCGACCTTGCGCCTGAGGGGCGGGCGAGGCTAAAGAGGCGCGCAGGTAAGGGCGGCTAGCTCAGCTGGTTAGAGCATCTCGTTTACACCGAGAGGGTCGGGAGTTCGAATCTCTCGCCGCCTACCAGCCTTCGCACCTCACGGGCTACGGCTGGGCAAGCCAGCCATTGCGGATGAAATCATCCACTTGTTCCGTGCCGCAGGGCGAAGGCTGTCGCGCCGAAGCTCGAAGAGCGCAGGCGGACCGGCTCTCTCTGGCAGCCCATCGCTTTATTGCTGAAGCATCCTGATCGTCGAGATCGGCCACTTCCCGATGTGCCCCCTGATCGAGATACGCAACCCATGGGACTCGTCGAGGAACACGCCGTCGACGGTCCCCGCAGTTCCATCGGTGAGAACCGCAGCTCGTCCGACCAGCTCCGCCTCCGCTTGCACGTGCTCGCGCAGGATGACGATGGCGCGGTGTTTCACGAGCTGCAAGGCGGCCTCTGGCTGATGAGCCCTACGTAGTAAGGCCATTGCTTGGCCCTCGTTGCGCGCGTGGATAGGGCGCGATCCCGGCCGTGGGGTAGTCTCGATGGGGTGGCCGGGACCGCGCTTGCTCCACGCTGGCGTGGCAAATGTTATTCGATGGCGCATCGTGCGAAAGGTGCCGAAAGTCACGCACGCAGGTTTGATGCCGACGCTGCAGCGATGCTATTGTCTCCGCCTAACCGGGAACTTGAAGCATGCGCAAACTCGCCGCGATTTTTCTTCTCGCCATGATTGCCGGACCTGCTTTCGCGCAGTCGGATCACGTCCAGCGCTACCGCGAAGAAGTCGAGAAGTCGCCGGCCGATACGGCCAACGAGGCACGGCAGCAGCGGGCCTACCAGCGTGCGCTCAGCGGCGTGCCGGACCAGAAGCCGACCGATCCGTGGGGCATCACGCGCAGTGACGGGCAGGCCGCCCCCAAGGCGAATGCTGCAAAGACGAAGCAGGCCAAGCCGACGAGCGCAGCGGCCAAATGACCTCCGAGCGCGGACCCGGTCGATGAAGTACTACCTTTGCAAATTGACCGGACCGCGCCCGACCTTCCCGCAGGACATGACGCCGCAGGAAGCAGCGATCATGCAGGCGCACGTCGCCTATTGCGGCGAGCTGCTGCAAGCCGGCAAGGCGCTGGTCTTCGGGCCGGTCGCCGATCCTGCGGGCGTCTGGGGGCTCGGCGTGCTGCAATTGTCCGATGATGCCGACCCGCACGAGATCGTCGCCAACGATCCCGTCACCAGGGCCAATGCCGGATTCACCTATCAAGTGATGCCGATGCTGCGCGCTGCGACGCGCGACAGCTGCTAAAGCATGATCCTGTACAGTGCGAAGCAGTTTTCCCTCGCGACGAACGCGAACGCGTTTGCGCGGAGATCAGGCTCGCATACGAAACGACGGAAGCTCCTCAACAAGGTTTGGATCGCATGAACGCAGGCCATCCGCAGAACGCCGATCAGATTGCATATTGGAACGGCCCGGGCGGTCAGCGCTGGGCCACACGGCAGGCCGCGCAGGACATCGTGCTGCAGCCGGTGCTCGACCTCCTGATCGATCGCGCCGCCCCGAAGGCCGGCGATCGCATCGTCGATGTCGGCTGCGGCAGCGGTGCCACGACATTCGCGCTGGCGTCGAAGGTCGCGCCCGCCGGCCACGTGCTTGGCGTTGACGTCTCGGAGCCGATGCTGACGCGGGCAAGGCAGAGCGCGCCGCAGGGATTGCAGGTCGAGTTCACGCTTGCCGATGCGACCGTCTATCCGTTCGCCCCCGAGAGTTTTGATCTGTTGGCCTCGCGCTTCGGCGTGATGTTCTTTGCCGATCCCGCTGCATCCTTTGCCAATCTGCACAAGGCGATGAAGCCGACGGGCCGTCTTGCCTTCGCCTGCTGGCAGGAGCCGCGCGAAAATCCGTTCTTCATGGCGCCGCTGCAGGCGGTCTACAAGCACGTGCTGAAACTGCCCCAGCTCGGGCCTGAGGATCCCGGTCCGTTCTCGTTTGCCTCCGAAGCTCGGGTGAAACGGATACTGAGCGAAGCGGGCTTCTCCGGCATCGCGATGGAGCCGTGCAAGGTCGAGCTCGATGTCGCGACCGGACGCGGCATGGATGCGGCGATCCAGGGCGCGCTCGAGATCGGGCCGGCCAGCCGTGCCCTGGAAGGCCATCCGGATGAGGTGCGCTCCGCCGCGATCGCCTCGATGCGCGAAGCGTTGGCGCCCTTCGTCAAGGGCGATTCCGTGCTGCTGCCGGGCGCGATCTGGATCGTGACGGCGCGGGCCTGATCAGGCCCGCTCTTCCCAGATCATCGCGAGATGAACGATGGTCTGCACGGCCTTTTCCATGTCCTGACGACTGACCCATTCGAGCCGCGAATGGAAAGCATGCTCGCCCGCGAAGACGTTGGGGCAGGGCAGACCCATGAAGGACAGCCGCGAACCATCCGTGCCGCCGCGGATCGAGGTCTTGACCGGCGTCAGGCCGGCGCGCTCGATCGCCTCGATCGCGTAGGCGACGATCCGGGGGTGGCGATCGATCACCTCTTTCATGTTGCGGTATTGCTGCTTGACCTCCATGCGGTAGGTCGAGCGCGGATATCCCTTCATGACATCTTTCACGATGTCGTCGAGCAGCGCTTCCTTCTGCTTCAGGCCGGCCTCGGTGAAGTCGCGCACGATGAAATCGATCCGCGCGTTCTCCAGCGCTCCCGAGATCGCGACAGGATGCAGAAAGCCTTCCTTGCCTTCGGTGGTCTCGGGCGAACAATGATCCTTCGGCAGGCGATCGACGATCGCGGCGGCGATCTTGATCGCGTGCTCCATCTTGCCCTTGGCGAAGCCCGGATGGGTCGCGACGCCTTCGATGATGATGCTGGCGCCGTCGGCCGAGAAGGTCTCGTCCTCGATGTGGCCGGCGGTCTCGCCGTCCATGGTGTAGCCGAAATCGGCGCCGAGCTTCTTGATGTCGACCTTGTCGACGCCGCGGCCGATCTCCTCGTCCGGCGTGAACAGGATCTTGATGGTGCCGTGCTTTACCTGCGGATTGGTGATCAGGAAATGCGCGGCATCCATGATCTCGGCGAGGCCGGCCTTGTTGTCGGCGCCGAGCAGGGTGGTGCCGTCGGTCGTGATGATGTCGTTGCCGATCTGGTCGGCCAGCGCTTCATGCTCGGCGGCGCGGATCACCTGCGAGGCGTCGGCCGGGAGCACGATGTCGCCGCCGGCATAATTCTTCACGACCTGCGGCCTGACGTTCTTGCCGGTGCAGTCGGGTGAGGTGTCCATGTGCGAGCAGAAGCAGATCACCGGCACGCTCTTGTCGGTGTTGGCCGGAATCGTCGCATAGACGTAGCCGTGTGGATCAAGATGCGCGTCCGATATGCCCATCGCCTGCAATTCGGTGACCAGGAGGCGACCGAGATTCTTCTGCTTCTCGGTGGAGGGCGTGGTGGGTGAATCCGGGTCGGACTGGGTGTCGATCACGACATAGCGCAGGAAGCGCTCGGTGACGGTGTGCTTGAAGTCGAGAGCCGGTGCCAGCATGAAGACCGCGCAAGGTGGGGAACGGGAATAAAGCGCCTGGGCGAAGGTGGTTCGCGCAAGCAAGACGCATCAAGGCAGAACTCTATAACAGAAAAGCGCCACTCCGGGGCTGCGCACGAGCCGGAATGGCGCCTGGTATCGACGGAGAGTTAAGCGCCTCAGACGGCTTCCTTCAGCTCCTTGGCGGCGCGGAAGGCCACCTTCTTGCTCGCCTTGATGTGGATCTGCTCGCCGGTCGCCGGGTTGCGGCCCATGCGGGCGGCGCGCTTGCGGACCTGGAGGATGCCGAGGCCGACGATGCGAATCCGCTCGCCCTTCTTGAGGTGCTTGGTGATCCGGGTGACCATGTCGGTCAGGATCGCCTCGGCCTGCTTCTTGGACAGCTCCTGCTCTTCGGCGATGGCCGCCGCCAGGTGCTTCAGCGTGATCGTCGCCGGGGTCGCTGCTTTCTTCGCCATGTGTGGCCCTCCTCATTGCTGAATGTCGTTGCTGAATGGCTGGATTGCTGCTTTCACGCGAATGGCGCGCCGTTCGCGTCGGGAAATTGCGTCCGGAGAGGTCCTGAAAACCGCCGGTCCTGGGAACGGGCAGCGCCGGGCTGGCCACAGGAAACCCAGACGTATCAGGCCTTATTCGATTCGGGGCTTTGCTGACACCACCGTTTCCCCTGAAAACAGGCGACAACTAGCGCCCGCGGCCTAAAAATGGCTGCGCTGTGCAGGGATCCGCAACGTGCTTGACTATCGGGATGCGGGCCTTTATGCCCTCGATCCTGCGCGGATCAATCGACGATCGGCATCCGCGGGAGTAGCTCAGTTGGTTAGAGCGCCGCCCTGTCACGGCGGAGGCCGCGGGTTCGAGTCCCGTCTCTCGCGCCAGTCTTATCAAGCACTTAGCCCAAATTCCAGATTTGAGACGTGTCACGCGGTGCGCCGTCATGGCACTTTTGAACGCGCCTTTGCCTGGGGCTGCAACAGCATCATGGAACGCGAGGGCAACTCCGCGCCGACGCTCGCGATTGCTCAGACGATCTCGATCGCCGGGTCGCTCCCGGCAGTCGCCTGATCATCGTTCACGCGTGCAATCTGGCATTCCGCCACGCCTGACACGATCAGCCACGTATCCGGCTTCGCGCCTTCTCCAATCACGACCGTTGCGTCCTGATCCGGGAGTGCCTGGAGCACCTGGATGAGCTCGCGGACTTTCATCGACATGCTTCCTGGAGGCTGGCCAACTGGTTCGCCTCGCACACCAGCATCACGTGCGCCGATGCGGTAGTGACTATCGCCATCCAGACCAATGAGAAGCTGACGTGCGGCAGGTCTCGGTTCATCTCACCAGCGTAACGCGCGAGCCTGACGCCAACCTTACCCGTGTGACGGCTGAAGTCGGTCACCGATGCACCGACCATGGAACGGATCAAATACTGCGGATAGGCATCGTTCTGAATTGCTCCCGGTGACAGTGGTCACGACGACTTGGAGCGGAACGACGCCAGCGGTTCCATCGTCTTCCGGAACTCACATGCTTTCGATGCGTCTTAAAGTCGCCGGAGAAACGAGACAGTCTCGAACAATGCAATTGGCGCGGGCGAGGGCTGATGAAACGACCATAGCACGGAGGCGTGTCGATGAACTGGAGTTCGTGGCTCACCGAATACTACAACGACGAACTGGAAAAGGCGGATGCCGCCTGCCGAAGGGGAGAGTCGGTATACGAGGCACTCAAATGGATCGACGATCCGTATCTGTGGAATGTGCTGCTCTGGAAGGAATATGATGGCTTCAAGGCGATCAAGGCCGCTATTCCCGATCCACCCGATGCCGGGACCCAGAAAAACTGGAGCGGTCGTTCCGGGATGGAGCTCGGTGCCGCCGTCATCGAAACCTATCGTCTCCTGCACGACAAGCTCAGGCGCCATCTGGACAAGCCATTCGATGAGTGCTCCGTGCTGGACTATGGTTGCGGCTGGGGGAGTGTGCTCCGCTATTTCATGAAGGACGTGCCGCTGCGCAATCTGCACGGGTGCGATCCTCACAAAGGCATCATCCAGGTCGCGCAACGCTCCAACCCGGGTGCCGATATCGTGGTGTCGGACAGCCTGCCGAGACGTCTTCCGTTCAACGAGAAATTCGACGTGGCTTACGCCTTGTCGATCTGGACGCACCTCTCGCCTGCTGCGAGCGAGGTATGTTTGGACGCCGTCCACGCCTCTCTGGAGAATCGTGGTCTGTTTCTGCTCACCATTCGACCGCCGGCATACGCATTCTATGAGCCGATCTCCAAATTGCCTGGCTGGGATCAGCAAAAAATCGCGGAGACCGTGGCGCGAGATGGATTCTACTTCTATCCCCAAAGCTATCCGGTCGACGGCGAAATGACCTATGGCGAGACGATCATTTCCAAACGGTACATCGAGACGCACTGGACCGACCGTTTTGATCTTATCGACGTCGGCATGAACGGGATATCGCCGTATCAGAGCATCATCGTGCTCCGAAAGAAGTGAGGCATGTCTTCAGTTTTTCGGCAACGTCGTGCCGCGGCAGGATGCGAAAAAATCAGGCCGCGACACCGACGGCATTGATGGGCAGCGTTGACTGTCGCCGATGACGCGACGCTGCCGCCTGCTGTTCGGGCGTCAGCCACCACAGCAGGAACAGCAAAGCAACTCCATTCGACAGCAGGCCTGTCGTGAGCGGCACGTTCATGATCGCCTGAACGGCGATGCCGGACGACACAGCGATGAAGCGCGGCGGGAGATGCCGCGAGACCATCGATCCGATCGACAGGATCAGGCCGCACGCCAGCGCCGGCCGCGCGACGGCGTTGCGGGCTGCGCCATAGGGATTGCCGAGATTGGCACCGTAGGAGATGTCGCCGATCAGCACGGCGAAGGACGACACCAGCAGCAGCGGCGCGACACGCTCAATGGTGGCGCCCGACCGGACGGTCTGTCACCGCGGCGCCGCATTAGGTTCACAGACAGCAACAGCTTGCCTTGATCAGGCAAAGAAGGCGGCGACAGCGTTCAGGTCGGATTGGCCGGGAACGTCCCCGCGCAGATTGGCGTCGATGATGCGGCGGCAGGCGTCCACCGTCGGGGTATCGCCCAGTTCATTGGCAGCCTCGAGGATCGACCAGACCGTCTCCATTGGAACGTCGTTCTGCATGGTTGCCTTCGGATCTGACAGCATCGGCGGTGCCGGGGGCTAGAATTCGAACAGGTCGCG
>NZ_JACMYK010000152.1 GCF_020889785.1 Bradyrhizobium acaciae | reverse complement strand
AAAGCCACAACGAGACTGGAAGGGCTCCCTCCCCCCTTGCGGGGGAGGGTTGGGGAGAGGGGTGCCGCTTGCTCCGAGGCCAGATGCAACGTCGCGCTGATCGGCTCGTTAGGCACGATCTCACCTGACGTCGTTCTTCGGAGTATGCGGCTTACCCCTCTCCCCACCCTCCCCCGCAAGGGGGGAGGGAGCCTGAGAGACGTGCTCACCTCACTTGCGGGTGCCCGTGCGTCGCTGACGTTCGCCATGCGCGCCTCACCCCTTCGCCATCGCGCGATAGTCGAGGCGGCGGTGGAACCAGTATTGGTAACCCGAGATGTTCTTCTGCATCGCGACGTTGACGAACGGCTGATAGAGCGGGATGCGCGGGATGTCGGCGTAGGCGAGATCGACGAAGCCCTTGACGTCGGCCTCGTAGGCGGCGGTGTCGCCGTTGGCGGCGGCGATGCGCGCGCCGTCGATGAGCTTGTCCATCTCCGGCGACTTGTAGCTCATCGTGTTGAAGATCGAATTGTTGCCGTGATAGCACCAGTAGAAGAAGTACTCGGGGTAATCGAGCCAGCCCGAGAACACGTTGGTGAACAGCGGCATTTCCTTCTTGGTGAGCTCGGTGCGCCAATTGGCGCCGGGCACCTTGTTGATGGTGGTCTTGATGCCGAGTTGCGCCAGGCTCTCCTGCACCAGCACGCAGAGCGGCTCGTTAACCCCGGCGAAATTCAGGTCGAACGAGATCGTGGTCTCGAAGCCATTGGCGTAGCCGGCTTCAGCGAGCAGCGCCTTGGCTTTCTCCATGTCGGTGAAATATTTGGTCGGCTGCGGCCAGGCGACCTCGGTCGGCTTGTCCTTCGGTGCGCCGAACATCGGATTGGCGAGACCGAACAGCACCGCATCCATGATCTTCTGATACGGCATCGCGTAGGCCATCGCCTGCCGCACCTTGGGATTGTCGAACGGCGGCTTGGTCACGTTCATGCCGATATACTGGATGCCGTTGGAGAACGGCAGCGAGACCACGTTGAGCTTGCCGCTCGCCTTCATCTCCTGGAAATCCTTGAACGGCAGCTCGTAGGAGATGTCGGCATCACCGCGCTCGAGCAGCGCACGGCGGTTGCCGGCCTGCGGCACCATGCGCCAGATCACCCGCTTGATCTTCGGCATCGGGCCGCAGACCCAGTCGTCGTTGCGCTCCATGACGACCTCGGTGCCCGCGGTCCATTTGGTCACCTTGTAGGCGCCGGAGCCCGCGGTCTGCTGCTTGGTGAATTCGAGGCCCCACGGATCCTTCTCGCTGGCGTTCTTCTTCACGAGTTCGGAGTTGACGACGCAGGGCACGATGACCGCGAGGTCGGGGATCGTGAGCTTGTCTTTCCTGAGGAAGTCGACGCGCACCGTATGGTCGTCGACGACGACGAACTGCTCGGGCTTGGTCAGCGAGCCCGCGCTCATCTGGAAGGTCGGGAAGCCGCCGACACTGACGGCGCGGTCGAGCGACCATTTGACGTCCTTTGCCGTCACCGGCGTGCCGTCGTGGAATTTGGCATTCTTGCGCAGCTTGAAGGTCACCGACATGTCGCCGATGTTGAAGTCCTCGGCGAGCTCGGGCTTGAACTTGTCGCGGTCGTAATAGGGCACGCCGCCCGGACCGCTCTTCATCTCGTGGCTGATCAGCCGGTCGTAGCAATTCCACGACACCTCATAGCCGGGCACGTTCGTGCCGACGCCGTGGATGTCGAGATTGTTGGGACCGCCTTCGGAGACGATCAGCAGCGTCTCTGAGCGCGCGTCGGCCTTGGCCGGCGACCAGATCGCCGGCGCGGTCGGGGCTAGGGCGCCCGCTGCCAGTCCGGACACCGATTTGAGGAAATCGCGACGCTTCATGTGATGCTCCAACGCCCTTGAGGAACGGGCCCCGGAACTCAGATCGCAAGGATTGTGCCAACCCTTAACGAAAGCTTATGAGGATCTAACCAGCTGTAGAGACAGAGGAAATCGGCAAAGGCATCTTGACCTGACGCCGTCTGCGTTGCCCGCGATTGCATACAAAGGACAGCTCATTGCTTAATCAATGAGCAGAGCGCGGAGGCTGCTCGCTTTCTGGCTGACGACCGAACCAAACAGCTAGTCCGGCCAGATCAGCTCCTGCAACTGCACGAAATCATCGACCTGGTCCGGCCAGCCCGCGATGCAGATGTGCCGGAGCGGATCGCTGGCCGAGTGCAGCATCATCAGCGCCATCAGCCGCCGCTTCAGCGTGAACGTTACCTCGCTGCGCGCGATGCCGAAGCCGTCGAACAGGCTGCGCACAAGCCGCGGATGCCCGGCGGCCATGAACGCGCTCGGCCCGAGCAGATCGTATTCGCCCGATCCGGTCCGGACGTCGCCGAAGTCGAACAGGCCGGCGACGTGCCAGCCGTCGGCCCGGCGCCCGAGCAGGAAATTCTCCGGGATGTATTCGCCGGTCAGGATCACGGGCGGCGCGTCCATCGGGATCAATTCGGCGGCGTCGGCCAAGAGATCGTCGAGCGAGGTGAGGAATTTCACCGGCAGGCCGAGCCGCTCGTGCCGCGCCCGGCACTGCGCGATCTGGGTGCGCATGAAGGCCTCCCAAGGCTGCCCGATTGTAAGCAGGCTGCCGGGCGGCACGCGCTGCACCTCGGCGATCACGGCGCCGATCTCGCCGAGCACGCGCTCCCGCTCGGCTTCCGACAGCGATGGCCACACCTCGGAGCCGACGGTGCCGGCGAGGTGCGTGAGGACGAGATACGGCCAGCCGTCGCGCTCACCTTCCGCGATGAGGTCGGGGATCGGAATGCCGAGCCGACCGCGCAGCTCGGCGAGCGAACCGCGTTCGGAGATGAATTGCGGGCGCAGGAACGGCGGAAACAGTTTCAGGATCAATTTGTCATCGAGCCCGGCGACGAGATTGGTGCCGGTCGCAAACACATGCGGCGTGCCCCACGACAGCCCGTGGCCATCGGCAATCTCGCGCGCGACCGGCAGCCAGCGCGACGTGTCGCTGCGCCAGGCGCGGTAGGTGTCGTAGTCGGCGATGGGTGGAAGGTGCATTTTCAGCCGGCATTCTGAGGGGATGCAATCACAGCGCAATCTCTCCCCTCGTCGTCCCGGCGAAGGCCGGGACCCATAACCACAGGGTTGAGTTTTTGAAAAAGTCGTGGCCCCAGCGCCGCGCAACAACGGCCTTCGGTGGTTATGGGTCCCGGCTTTCGCCGGGACGACATCGAGTATGTTGCACCATCGCGAGTCATATATTCACAGTCTCTCGGAGAAGCGTTTGAGCGCCTGGATGCCCCCTCACCGATCCGGATTGGCGCGCTCGAACTGGCGCAGCAGGCGGTCGCCGCGCTCGACGGCGTTGTCCATCGCGGCCTGCGCCGAACGCTTGCCTGAAAACACCTGCTCGAGTTCCTCCTCGATCACGTCGCGGATCAGCACGAACGAGCCGAGGCGGACCCCCCTGGACTTGTCGGTCGGCGGCTTCAGTGTGACCTCCTCGATCGAGATCGAGGCGCCGGGATTGCGATCGTAGAAGCCCTGCGTGCGGCTGAGATCGAACGCGGCGCGGGTGATCGGCAGATAGCCCGTGTTCTGGTGCCAGGCCGCCTGCACCTCCGGCCGCGACAGATAGGCGAAGAATTTTGCCACCCCGACATATTCGGCGCGCGGCCGGTCGCGCAGCACCCAGAGCGTGGCGCCGCCGATGATCGAATTTTGCGGCGCGCCCTGCACGTCGGGATCGTACGGCATCATGCCGTAGCCGACCTCGAACTTGGAATTGGCCTTGATGTCAGCGCGGGTGCCCGACGAACCGATGAAGATGCCGCACTCGCCCTTCTGGAAGCGCGGCTCGGCCGCCTGCCCACGCCCGCTGTAGTCGAACGACTTGTCGGCCTGCCACTGCGCGAGCTGCGCGATGTGACGAACCACGATCGGGTTGTTGAAGACCAGCTGCGCGTCGAGCCCGGCAAAGCCGTTGGCCCTGGTCGCGATCGGCAGATTGTGGAAGGCGGAAAAGTTCTCGACATTGATCCAGGACGGCCATGACGTGGTGAAACCGCACATCGCGCCGGCCGCGCGCAGCCGTTTCGCCATCGTGCCGAGCTCCGGCCAGGTCTTCGGCGGCTGGCTCGGATCGAGCCCGGCGGAGCGAAACATATCCTTGTTGTAGTACAGGATCGGCGTCGAGGCGTTGAACGGGAACGACAGCATGTTGCCGTCGACATCGGCATAATAGCCGGCCACCGCGGGCAGATAGGCCTGTGGCGCGAACGCCGCCGATTGATCGCGCATCAGCTCGTACACCGGATAGATCGCACCGCGCGCTGCCATCATGGTTGCGGTGGCAATCTCGTTGACCTGAACGATCGCCGGCTGGCTGCGCGAACGGAAGGCGAAGATCGCCGCGGTAACGGTCTCGGTGTAGTTGCCCTTGTAGGCGGGCACGATCCGGTAATCGGATTGCGCGGCGTTGAAATCGGCGGCGAGCTTCTCGAGCTGCTTGCCGAGCTCGCCCGACATCGCGTGCCACCACATGATCTCGGTCGCAGCTTGCGCGGGCGCCACGAGCACGATGGCCGCCACGACGAGGTGCAGCAGCTTATAGGCGAGCTTAAAGGCGAGCTTCACAACGAGCCGTTCCCGGATGCCGACATGCCGTCATAAGGTGCCACAACCGCAGATTCAATCGACACCGCAGGTTGCAGCGCGGATTTAACGTTTTCGCCGATGGCGAAACAGCCCCATTCTGCTAAAAAGCGTTGAACCTTTTCCTCCCGCCCTGGACACACATCACAAGGGGAATTGTAGCCTGTGTACCGCCGCGCCGGCCTTTCGCGGACCATCACGCTTGCCGTCGCGCTGTGCACAGCGATCTCGGCAAGCGCATTTGCGCGCGAGTTCCGCACAGCCGATACCCAGAACGAGGACTATCCGACCGTCCAGGCGCTGAATTACATGGACCGCCTGATCACCGAGCGCACCGGCGGCCGGCACCGCATCGTGGTCTTCCACTCCCGCCAGCTCGGCGAGGAAAAGGAGACGCTGGAGCAGACCCGGGCCGGCGCGATCGATCTGAACCGGACCAACGTCGCGCTGATCGGAACCATGGTGCCGTCCGTGAACGTGCTGGCGATGCCGTTCCTGTTTCGATCGCCTGAGCATCTGCAGCACGTGCTCGACGGACCGATCGGCAGCGAGATCCTGAACAGTTTCGAGGCCCACGGCTTCGTCGGACTGGCTTTCTACGATTCCGGCGCCCGCTCGATCTACAACAGCGTCCGTCCGGTGCGCTCGCTCGACGACCTCAAGGGGCTGCGGCTGCGCGTGCAGCAATCGGCGCAGATGTCGGACATGATCCGCGCGCTCGGCGCTGACCCGATCGAGATGCCCTACGGCCAGGTGCTGACCGGCCTCGCCAACCGGCTGATCGACGGCGCGGAGAACAACTGGCCGTCATTCGTCACCACCGGTCACTACAAATATGCCGGCTACTACACCTTGACCCAACATACCGTGAGCCCGGAAGTGCTGGTGATGTCGCAAAAGGCCTGGTCGAGCCTCACGCCGGAGGACCAGGCGATCTTCCGCGAGGCCGCGCAAGGCTCGAGCATCTACATGCGCGAGAAGTGGCGCGAGCTCGAGGAGCGCTCGCGCAAGCAGGCGGAGCTGGCAGGCGTCAAGATCGCGACCGACATCGACCGCAGGCCGTTCGAAGCGGCGATGGCCGGCATCTACGCCAGGGCCGAGCGCGATCCCGCGACGGCTGCGTTGATCGAACGCATCCGCAACATGGAGTAACCGTAGCTTGGCCGCACCCCAACAGCACGGGAAGATGCGACGGCCGGCGGCCTTCGGGCCGCAGGGCCGTTTCCGCATCGTCCAGTTGCTGCGCGCGGTACCGATCCGCTGGCGCATCCTTTCGATCGCGCTGCTCAATTCCGCGGTCGTGATCGTGCTGGCGGTGCTGATCTGGAACGGCTCGAAGGTGCTCGGCTCGGCCTGGGACGATGTCCGCCAGGTGCGGGAATCCGACAAGATCCTGGCCAAGCTCGAAAGCGAGACCAGCCGTCTGCAGAACCTGATTCATCGCTACATCAATCAGCCGAGCCCGGACCTGTTCGCGGAAATCCTGCTGCTGCGCGAGGCCGTGCTCGGCACGCTGACCAACCGGGCCTCGACCGATCCGATGCTGTCGGGCTCGGTCGAGCAGCTCGAACGCGTCACCAGCCGTTTCCTCGACGGCTTCGGCGAATTGCGCACGGTGCAGACCAAGATTTCCAAGACCTACGACGAACAGGTGCTGGGCCCGACCAAGGACATGGCCGGGCTCTACTCGATCATCGAGGGCGCCACCGGCCATCGCGATGCGCTGATCTGGCCGGCGCTCGGCAAATCGCGCGAAGCGTTCACCTCGCTGCTGGTCGCCGCCAACGCCTACTACCTCTCGCTCGACTCGTCGTCGGCCGAGGAAGCCCGCCGCAACATCGATACGATCGAGAAGACGATCCCGGTCATGACCGACATGGCCGAGAACGATCTGCAGCGCATGGCGCTGGCGCGGCTCAAGGTCAAGACCGCCGAGCTGCGCGACGGGCTCGGCAAGCTCAGCGAACAGCTCACCAACCGCACCGATCTGCTGCGCAACTCGATCGACGCCAGCCAGGCGGATGCGATCGGCGCGATCGACGACCTCTCGGTGAAGATGCGCCAGCGCGAGCAGAAGGCGCAGGAGACGTTCGACAGGACGCTGACCTCGATCTCGCGCCGGGTGCTGTCGATCGCCGTGATCTTCCTCGGCGTCATCATGTCGGCCGGCGTCATGATCGCGCTCTCGATCCGGCTGCCGCTGGCGCAGATCATGGCCGCGATGCGCACCATCACCTCGGGCGATCTCGACCGGCCGGTGCAGGGCACGTCGGCCAAGGACGAGGTCGGCGCCATGGCGCGCGCGGTCGAGGTGTTCCGCGAGAACGCGATCGCCAAGCGCAAGACCGAGGACGAGCTGCGCACCGCCAAGGAGAAGGCCGAGAGCGCGCTGCTCGAGCTCAACGCCGCGCAGCAGAACCTGATCGATGCCGAGCGCCTCGCCGCACTCGGCGGCCTGGTCGCCGGCGTCGCGCACGAGGTCAACAATCCGATCGGCATCAGCCTGACGGTGGCGTCGAGCTTCGCCCGCCGCAGCGAGATCTTCGAGAGCGACCTCCGGACCGAGCCGCTGCGCCGTTCCAAGCTCGATGAATTCGTGCGCGCCTCGCGTGACGCATCGCAACAACTGGTCGCGAACCTGCAGCGCGCCGGTGAGCTGATCCAGTCGTTCAAGCAGGTCGCGGTCGATCGCTCGCATGCCGAGCGCCGCCAGTTTGCCTTGAGCGAAGCGACCGACCAGATCGTGGCGAGTCTGCGGCCGGTGCTGAAGAAGGCCGCGATCGCGCTGTCCGTCGACGTCCCCGACGGGCTCTTGATCGACGGTTATCCCGGCGCCTATGGGCAGATCTTAACCAATCTTTTCCTCAACGCCGTCAATCATGCCTTCGCCGATGGCCGCTCCGGCAACATCACGATCTCGGCGCGCGGGCGCGGCGCTGACGATGTCGAGATCATCTTTGCCGATGACGGGGCTGGCATGACGCCGGACGTGCAGCGACAGGCGTTCGACCCGTTCTTTACGACGCGCCGCAACGAAGGTGGTACGGGCCTCGGCCTCCACATCGTCTATAACCTCGTCACCCAGCAGCTCGGCGGACGCATGATGCTGGAGTCAAGGGTAGGACAAGGCACGACTTTTCGCATTATCATGCCCAGGATCGCCAAGGGGGCAGCCAAGGGCGAGCCCACGATCACTGACGCAGCAGCCGACGGAACCAGTCAATGGCCGAACAGGACGATGTCCTCCAACTGATCGACGACACCGAGAGCCCCCCGGAGGACTCGTCGGCCCGGAAATGGAAGATCGCCGTGATCGACGACGATCACGCCGTCCATGAAGGCACCCGCTTCGCGCTCAGCGACTACAATCTGAACGGTGCGACGCTGGAGATCCTCTCGGCCTACTCCGCGGCAGAAGGCCGCACGCTGATGCGGGACAACCCCGACATCGCCGCCGTGCTGCTCGACGTCATCATGGAGACCGACGTCGCCGGCCTCGAGCTCGTCGAGTACATCCGCAACGAGATCAGGAACGAGACCGTCCGCATCATCCTGCGCACCGGCCAGCCCGGCCAGGCGCCGGAACGACGCGTCATCGTGCAGTACGACATCAACGACTACAAGGCGAAGACCGAGCTCACCGCCGACAAGCTGTTCACCTCGCTGACCGCGGCGCTGCGCAGCTACCAGCAGCTCGAGCGCATGGTGCAGACGCGGCGCGGGCTCGAGATCATCATCGACGCGGCCTCGACATTGTACGACTTCAAGTCGATGCAGCGGCTGGCCGAGGGGGTGCTGACCCAGCTTGCCTCGCTGCTCAATGTCGACTGCGCCGGCATCCTGGTGCTGCGCGACGACGGCAACGGCAACGCCGCCGCCGATTTCTCGGTGCTGGCCTGCTCGGGCTGCTACAGCCGCTTCATCGGCACCACCTCGTCGAAGGCGCTCGATCCCGATCTGCGGCACATGGTGGAGGCCGCCTTCCAGGCCCGCAAGAACGAATTCGCCGACCACCGCAGCGTGCTCTATTCGCGCACCGGCAGCGGCCGCGAGGTGGTGGTGCTGCTGCAGGCCGAGCGCCAGCTCTCCGACACCGACCGTGCGCTGGTCGAGATCTTCTCGAGCCGGCTGTCGATCGCGTTCGACAATGTGATCCTCTACCAGCAGCTGCACGAGGCCAACACCCAGCTCGAGGACCGCGTCGCGCAGCGCACCCGCGCGCTGAGCCAGGCCAACCGGCGGCTGTCGGCGCAATGGCTGCGGCTGCAGCGCGCCAACGGCTTCAAGAACGAAATCCTCGGCACCGTCGCCCACGATCTGAAGAATCCGCTCGGCGTGATCCTCGGCCGCACCGAGATGCTGACCGAGCTGATCGGCGTCGGCTCGCCGAAGGAAAACGTTACGGCCCAGGTCGAGCACATCCGGGACGCGACCAAGCGGCTGACGTCGATGGTCGACCATCTGATCTCGGATGCGATGGCCGATGCTTTCGACATCACCATTCGCCGCGAGCCGGTCGATATCGCGGCCCTCGTCAACGAGGTCACCGAGGCCAATTTGCCCTCGGCCGTCAACAAGCAGCAGAGCATATCGGTCTCGGGGCCGCAGCATTTCGTCACGATGTGCGACGCCGACCGGATCCGCGAGGCGATCGACAATCTGGTCAGCAATGCCATCAAATATTCGCCGATCGGCGGCAAGATCACGGTCACCGTCAGCCACGAGGGCGACGACACGGTGATCCGGATCGCCGACCAGGGCCCCGGCCTCAGCCCCGAGGACCTCGGCCGGCTGTTCGGCCGGTTCCAGCGGCTGTCGGCCAAGCCGACCGCGGGCGAGAGCTCGACCGGCCTCGGCCTTTCCATCGTCAAGCGCATCATCGACATGCATGGCGGCCATGTGACCGCACAGAGCCCGGGCCCCGGACAGGGGTCGACCTTTACGGTTACACTGCCGGCGACAGACACATGAACCAGAACCCGCATATCTTCATCGTCGACGACGAGGCCCCGGCCCGCGAGATGGTCGGCGATTACCTCAAGATGCACGGCTTCGGCGTGACGCTGTGCGACGGCGGCAAGAGCCTGCGCAAGGAGATCGAGAGCAGCACGCCCGATCTCGTCGTGCTCGACCTCAACATGCCCGAGGAAGACGGGCTGTCGATCATTCGCGACCTCAAGAGCAAGATCAACGTCCCCGTCATCATGCTGACAGCTACCGCCAGCCCGATCGACCGTGTGGTGGGGCTCGAGATCGGCGCCGACGACTACGTCGCAAAACCCTGCGAATTGCGCGAGCTGATGGCGCGCATCCGCTCGGTGCTGCGGCGGAGCGGTCCGGCCAAATCAGCCGCGCCGGAACCGGCTGGCAGCAAGGCCGAAAAGGAGCAGCTGGTGCGGTTCGGCACCAAATGGCTCGATCTCGAGGCCCAGGCGCTGCGCGACGACGAAGGCAACGAGCACCCGCTGACCGCCTCCGAATTCGGCCTGCTGAAGGTGTTCGCGGCCAACCCGAAGCGCGTGCTGTCGCGCGAGCGGCTCCTGGAACTCGCCAATGCGCGCGACGCCGAAGCCTTCGACCGCGCCGTCGACCTGCGCATCATGCGCATCCGCCGCAAGATCGAATTCGATCCGACCAAACCGTCGGTGATCCGGACCATCCGCGGCGGCGGCTATTTGTTCTCGCCGACCGGGGACAAGGCTTAGCTTTCTCGGCTTCGTCCCGAATTTGATCGTCGTCCCGGCGAAGGCCGGGACCCATACGCTGCGGCAGTCGGGAGAGGCAAGCGGCTCGACGCGTCTTCTGACAACCCCCTCTTGTGGTTATGGGTCCCGGCTTTCGCCGGGACGACGATTTGGTTGTGTGGCAAGAGCGGATTCAGCGACACAGAGGCTGTCAATCCGCGCAAAAATCCCTAAGTTTCGGCCATGCCGAAAACAGCCTCCAAAGACCCCGCCAAGCCAGCTCCGAAGACCACCGCCGAGCCCGTCGCCGCCAAGCCCGTTGCCAACAGGCCCGCGGCGAAGGGCGACCATATTTTCCTGGTCGATGGTTCGGGCTACATCTTCCGCGCCTATCACGCGCTGCCGCCGCTGAACCGCAAGTCCGACGGGCTGCAGGTCAACGCCGTGCTCGGCTTCTGCAACATGCTGTGGAAGCTGCTGCGCGACATGCCGGACGACAACCGCCCGACGCATCTGGCGATCGTGTTCGACAAATCCGAGATCACGTTCCGCAACAAGCTCTATCCCGACTACAAGGCGCACCGGCCGCCGGCGCCCGACGATTTGATCCCGCAATTCGCGCTGATCCGCGAGGCGGTGCGTGCATTTGACCTGCCCTGCCTCGAGCAGGTCGGCTTCGAAGCCGACGATCTGATCGCGACCTATGCGCGGCTCGCCACCGAGCGCGGCGCCACCACGACGATCGTTTCCTCCGACAAGGACCTGATGCAGCTCGTCACCGACAAGGTGCTGATGTACGACACCATGAAGGATCGCCGCATCGGCCGCGACGAGGTGATCGAAAAATTCGGCGTGCCGCCGGAGAAGGTGGTCGAGGTGCAGGCGCTGGCGGGCGATTCCACCGACAACGTGCCGGGCGTGCCCGGCATCGGCGTCAAGACCGCGGCCCAGCTCATCATCGAATATGGCGATCTCGACCAGCTCTTGTTCCGCGCCACCGAGATCAAGCAGCCGAAGCGGCGCGAGGCGCTGCTCGAGAATGCCGAGAAGGCGCGGATCTCGCGCCAGCTCGTGCTGCTCGACGACAAGGTCGATCTCGACGTGCCGCTCGACGACCTCGCCGTGCACGAGCCCGATGCACGCAAGCTGATCGCCTTCCTCAAGGCGATGGAGTTCACCACCCTCACCCGCCGCGTCGCCGACTATGCGCAAATCGACCCGGCCAATGTCGACGCCGATCCCGGCAACAAGAGCGGCGCCAGCGTGTTCTCGCCGCTGCCGCCGTCGGATGTGACGCCGACGCCCGGCGATGCACCAGCATCGGCCGCAGCACCGGCGGCGAAAGCCAAGCCGACCGGCGCGCGCGACGACAAGAACTCCAATCGGAGAGGCACGCCGGCCACGCTGGCCGAGTCCCGCGGTGAAGCGATCCGCAAGACCGGCTTCGATCGCAAGGCGTATCAGGCGATCAGCAGTGTCGAACAGCTCAACGCCCTGCTCGCGCGTGCACACGACACCGGTTATCTCGCGATCGAGGCGATGTCGGAATCGATCGACCCGATGCAGGCCGAGCTGGCCGGACTGGCGCTGG
Organism: Bradyrhizobium acaciae; assembly: GCF_020889785.1. Taxonomy (GTDB): domain Bacteria; phylum Pseudomonadota; class Alphaproteobacteria; order Rhizobiales; family Xanthobacteraceae; genus Bradyrhizobium; species Bradyrhizobium acaciae. The sequence continues at coordinate 4,835 of NZ_JACMYK010000152.1, read as the reverse complement.
CCGTGGCCCCCAACGATGCCGCCTATATCCCGCTCGGCCACCGTGAGCCCGGCGGCGGCGCGGGCCTGTTCGATGCCGGCCTCGCACCCGGCCAGCTCAAGACCGCCGATGCGCTGAAGGCGCTGAAGCCGCTGCTGGAGTCCACAGGCATCCAGAAGGTCGGCTTCAACGTCAAGTTCACCTCGGTGATGCTGGCGCAGCACGGCGTCACGCTGCGCAACATCGACGATGCGCAGCTGATGTCGTATGCGCTCGATGCCGGCCGCGGCTCGCACGCGCTGGAGCAGCTCGCGGAGCGCTGGTTCGGCCATGCCGTCGTCAATTACGGCGGCCTCGTCGGCAGCGGCAAGGGCAAGCTGACCTTCGACCAGGTCACGATCGACAAGGCGACCGAATATGCGGCGGAAAGCGCCGATGTCATCCTGCGGCTGTGGCGGGTGCTGAAGCCGCGCCTCGTCGCCGAGCGGATGACGACGGTCTACGAGACGCTGGAACGGCCGCTGGTGTCGGTGCTGGCGCGGATGGAGCGCCGCGGCATCTCGATCGACCGCCAGGTGCTGTCGCGCCTCTCGGGCGATTTCGCCCAGACCGCGGCGCGGGTCGAGGCCGAGATCCAGGAGATCGCCGGCGAGCCGGTCAATGTCGGCAGCCCGAAGCAGATCGGCGACATCATCTTCGGCAAGATGGGATTGCCCGGCGGTACCAAGACCAAGACCGGCGCGTGGTCGACCACCGCGCAGGTGCTCGACGAGCTCGCCGAGCAAGGCCACGAATTCCCGAAGAAGATCCTGGAGTGGCGTCAGGTCTCGAAGCTGAAATCGACCTACACCGACGCGTTGCCGACCTACGTCAACCCGCAGACCCACCGCGTCCACACCACCTACGCGCTGGCCGCGACCACGACGGGCCGGCTGTCGTCGAACGAGCCGAACTTGCAGAACATCCCGGTTCGCACCGAGGACGGCCGCAAGATCCGCCGCGCCTTCATCGCAACGCCCGGCCACAAGCTCGTGTCGGCCGATTACTCGCAGATCGAATTGCGGCTGCTCGCGGAGATCGCCGATGTGCCGGTGCTGCAACAGGCATTCCGCGACGGGCTCGACATTCACGCCATGACCGCCTCCGAAATGTTCGGCGTGCCGATCAAGGATATGCCGAGCGAAGTGCGGCGCCGCGCCAAGGCGATCAACTTCGGCATCATCTACGGCATCTCCGCGTTCGGCCTCGCCAACCAGCTCGGCATCGCGCGCGAGGAAGCCTCGGCCTACATCAAGAAATACTTCGAGCGCTTCCCCGGCATTCGCGCCTATATGGACGAGACCAAGGACTCCTGCCGCCGCAACGGCTATGTGACGACCCTGTTCGGCCGTAAGATGTACTACCCCGACATCAAGGCCTCCAACGCCTCGGTGCGCGCCTTCAACGAACGCGCCGCGATCAACGCCCGCTTGCAGGGCACCGCCGCCGACATCATCCGCCGCGCCATGATCCGGGTCGAGGACGCGCTTGCCGAGAAGAAGCTCTCGGCGCAGATGCTGTTGCAGGTGCATGACGAGCTGATCTTCGAGGTGCCCGACGGCGAAGTCGCGGCGACGCTGCCGGTCGTGCAGAAGGTGATGCAGGACGCCCCGTTCCCCGCGGTGATCCTGTCGCTGCCGCTCCAGGTCGATGCCCGCGCCGCGAATAATTGGGACGAGGCGCATTAGACTCTCAAGAGCGGGCTCGCGGACAGTGGCTGCTCGTTGGTGAAGTAACGCTATCGCTGCATATGCGGCTCCGCTCCAAGTAAGGTGAGCACCGGCAGACGGGCTCCCTCCCCCCTTGCGGGGGAGGGTGGGGAGAGGGGTATCACTCGGCGTGCTCTCAAGATGAGCTTCGATGACGCACGGTTCGATATTGCGCGAGCGCGCGTCCATTGAACGTCTCGCCCGGGGTACCCCTCTCCCCACCCTCTCCCGCAAGGGGAGAGGGAGCCTGACCGGTGTGCTCACCTTACTTGCCGTGCGCGATCAGCCGTTCCGGCTGAAACTCTTGCACCGCCACCACGGCCACATTGCTCCGAGAGCAATTCCACCATGGCCGCGCCTTGGATCACACGCTAGAACTGCGTGCATCCCCTCGCGAGACCCATCATGCCCCACACATCCGCGTTGCTCGGCTTTGCGCTCGTCTGCCTCGGCATGGTGCTGACGCCCGGGCCGAACATGATGTACCTGATCTCGCGCTCGATCACGCAAGGGCCGGCGGCCGGCATCGTCTCGCTCGGCGGCGTCGCGCTCGGCTTCGTGTTCTACATGCTGTGCGCGGCGTTCGGCATCACCGCGCTGCTGTTTGCAATTCCCTACGCCTATGACGCGCTGCGCTTTGCCGGCGCGGGTTATCTGCTGTGGCTGGCGTGGCAGGCGCTCAAGCCCGGCGGCCGCTCGCCGTTCCAGGTCAAGGCGCTCAAGGTCGACGGCCCGCGCAAATTGTTCGCGATGGGCTTTCTCACCAATCTGCTCAACCCGAAGATCGCGATGCTCTATCTGGCGCTGCTGCCGCAGTTCATCGATCCCACAGGCGGCAGCGTACTGACGCAGTCGCTCGCGCTCGGCTCGATCCAGATCGTGATCAGCGTCAGCGTCAATGCGATGATCGCACTCGCCGCCGGCTCGATCGCGGTGTTCCTCGGCACCCGCCCGACCTGGCTGCTGGTGCAGCGCTGGCTGATGGGCACGGTACTCGCAGGACTTGCGATGAAGATGGCGCTCGAGGCGAGGAAGGCCTAAGCCCGATCGTCATGCGCGGGCTCGACCCGCGCATCCATCGCCTGCGCAAGCAGGCGCTAAGACTCCCTAAAGCGCGATGAGATTGGGTTGAATCGTCATCGCGCTTTAGCTCCTTGTTTGAGCATGATCTTTTCGGAAAACCGCTTCACACTTTTCCGGATCATGCTCTAGCGAAGGGGATGGATTGCCGGGTCAAGCCCGGCAATGACACATCTCTTCAATCCAGCTTCGCTTCCATCCCGCGCTTGGTCGCGGGGCGGGCCATCAGCGTCTCGTACCAGCGCTTGACGTTGGGGAAGTCGGCGAGATCGACCTTGTGGCGCGGATGGCGCCAGGCCCAGCCGAGGATGGCGAAATCGGCGACCGAGAGATCGCCGGCGACGAAATCGCGGTCGGCAAGCCTGCGGTCCAGCACGCCATAGAGCCGCCGCGTCTCGGCCATGTAGCGCTTCAGGCCGTAGGCGCGGTCCTGCTCGTTTTCCAGCGCGATGAAATGGTGCACCTGCCCGGGCATCGGGCCGAAACCGCCCATCTGCCACATCAGCCACTCATAGACCGGGATCCGCTCCGCCAGCGGTTTCGGCAGGAACTTGCCGGTCTTCTCGCCGAGATAGAGCAGGATCGCGCCGGACTCGAAAATGCTGACCGGCTTGCCGCCGGGGCCCTCGGGATCGACGATCGCCGGGATCTTGTTGTTCGGGCTGATCGCGAGGAAGGCGGGCGCCATCTGCTCGCCCTTGCCGATATTTACCGGGATCACCTTGTAGGGCAGCCCCATTTCCTCGAGCGCGACCGAAATCTTGCGGCCATTGGGCGTGTTCCAGGTGTGCAGCTCGATGGTCATTTCCGCTTCCCGTGCAAGTGTTTGGCCGAGTGTTTGGCCGAGTGTTTGGCCGAGCGTTTGGCGCCTGATTACGGGGAATGGAACGGCCGCACAACCGCGCTTTCCGCACACGGCTGCGCCGAAAATGGCGGCGCGGGCACTGTTGACGGCGGGATATACCCGCTGGAATGTGCCGGTGACCGCCGATAGATTGCCGGCCGCCTGAGACCCCAAGAAATCCCAACACCCTCCAAGGGAAAAAGCCTTGTCCAAATCAGCCTCCCGCGCCCGCCTCGCCGAGATCATCCGCAAGCGTTCGTTCGGCCGCGGCGAGATCACGTTGGCGTCGGGCCGCAAGAGCGACTTCTATTTCAACCTGAAGCCGACCATGCTCGATCCCGAAGGCGCTGCATTGCTCGCCGAGCTGACCTATGAAGCGCTGAAGGACGACAAGCTCGATCTCGTCGGCGGGCTCGAGATGGGCGCGGTGCCGCTCGCCGGCGCCATCGCACAGCTCTCCTGGCTGAAGGGTCACCCGATCGCCGCGTTCTTTGTGCGCAAGAAGCCGAAGGAGCACGGCGCACGGCTTTCGGTCGAAGGTCTCGCCAAGGGCGAGACGCTGGTGGGCAAGCGGATCGTGATCGTCGAGGACGTCACCACGACAGGCGGCTCGGCACTGAAGGCGGCGGAGGCCGTGCGCGAGGCCGGCGGCGAGATCGCGCTGGTCTTCACCATGGTCGACCGCGAGGAAGGCGCGACCGAGACATTTACCGAGGCCGGCTTGCCGTTCCGCGCGCTGTACAAGGCCAGCGAGTTCCTGAAGGACTGACGGTCTCACCTCGCCCCGCTTGCGGGGAGAGGCATAGGCCGCCTGCGGCGGCCATATCTCAAGGACGCCGAAGCAAAGCTTCGGCTATGTCGCATCGTAACATGCGATCCGGGTGAGGGGGTACAGGTCTAACCTCGTTTGCAATTCGCGGGATGCAGCCCCTCACCCCGACCCTCTCCCCGCAAGAGCGGGGCGAGGGAGAAGAGGGGTTCGCGCAACCCCGCCTTCTTCTTGTGACGCCGTCACGCCCGATCAATCGCTCGTTTACCATCCCACCCTATGGTGAATCCGCCGGGGCACCTTGTCGCCGCGGCGCGTCGGGTGGAGTTGGCGTTGCGTACAGAGTTGAGTGATCGGCGCATGCGGCGCCGCGTGATCCTTGCCGCCGCAGCCGTTGCGGGTTCCGTCCTGGTCG
>NZ_JACMYK010000151.1 GCF_020889785.1 Bradyrhizobium acaciae | reverse complement strand
CGACGTCGGCCGCCGGTGCAGCTGCGATCTTCGGCAGCTCCGAATTGGGCAGCTCTGACCTTGGCTGCTCGGTTTTCGCGGGCGCGATCACCGGCTGTTCACCGCCACCCTGCTCGGATTTGCTCGCTTCGGATTGCGGCTGCGGCGGCTCGGACTTGAGCGGCTCGGGCTTAAGCGGCTCGCGCTTGGCCGATTCCGCTTTGGCCTGCTCGGGCTTGATCTCGATCTTGGCCTGCTGCGCGATGCTTTCCGATGTCACCGGCGCAATCGCCGCCGCGCCCTTCGGTTTGCCGCGTGGCGCCGGCACCAGCGAACTGAGCGAGGGCTTCGCCGCCTGCTGCTGCTCGTTCTGCTGGAACGCGACGTCGACGATATAGTTCTTCTCGTCGCGGAACGAATGCACATCGACGTCGCCGATCAGCGTCACGTCGACCGCCGAGGTGTCCGTATCGGCGCGCGAGCTGATCGATGCGACGTTCGGCGGCGCGGCGACCTTGGCGTCGGCTAGATCGAAGGTCAGGACCGAGTTGAAGGACAGCGACAGCTTCTGCTCGTTCAGCACCGAGGACACGCTGACCCCGTCGGGAACCTCGAACACGAAACGGACGAAAGTGGGCTGCACCAGCGCGCGGACGCGGATCGGCGGCTTCTTCTTGGCAGCATCGGCCGCGCGCTGGATGCGCAGCAGACGCTCGGCGGCGCGGGCGCGCTCCGCAAGCTCCCGGATCACCTCCTGCGGCAGCGACGGCGGCGGGCCGGTCCAGCCGTCGGGCAGGAAGTCGACGAAGATGCGCTCGCCGGCCGTCATGGTGTTGACGGTGACGCGGCGCGCCAGCGACAGGCGGATCGCCGAGCCGTCCGGATCGCGGCGGGCGGCGCCGACATAATCGGGCACCGCATCCGAGAGTTTCTCGACGGGGATGTCGACCGGACGCTTGAAGCGGATCACGATGATCGACCCGGCGGTCGTGACCTCCGACTCGACATCCTCCTTCAACCTGAGCACCAGCCGGGCATAGCCGTTGGCGGCTGAGAATGTCGCCTCACCCGGCACCGGGTCTTCGGCCCGCGCCGCGGTCGAGTAGGTCAGGTTTGTCAGAGCAAGGCCGGTGGCGAGCAGGCACAGACGCGCAGTCCGCGCCCAGGCGCGGCCTAGCGACCATGTTCCAGCGGCAGCTGTTCGCGCCATCTCGAAGCGTCTTCTCGGGACCCCAGCCATACCAGCGCGAAGCGCCCTCGCCCACGCGTCCCGATCTTGGATCGGGCGGCGTTAAGGAGCTGTTAACGCAAGCCCAAAGCCCTTGATTTCATTCGAGCGATGTCGTGTGCGGCGGTCCACATGCCCTTGAGTTCGGGGTCTCATCGCCGCGCATTGGGCCTGATTTATCGCGGCTGATACCCGCACCGGATCAGGGCCCAGAACTGGACGCCCCCCGCGGCATTAGGGAGGTTCAAGTGCGCGGGCTCCGAGCCCGGACCGCCGAGCCCCCCGGCTCGCCATGCGCCGCTCGCCGCGTCTGTGTGTTCTCCCGGACCAGCAACCAACTGAACAGGATGATGACCGGAGCACCAAAGGGCAGCGGCTGCACGGCGGACAGTTGGTAGAGAACCGGCAAATAGAAGACCATCGGCGCAAGAAACGTCACGCCAAGCACCATCTTCGACCAGGCCGGAAAGCCGACCTTTAACCACTCGCGCAGCATCCAGGCCAACGGCAACGCCAGAATGAGCATGTCGTAGAACAGCGAGAACGGCGTGACCAGGAGGCAGGCGAGCACGATGATCGAGCGTTCGGCGGCAGGGCTGATCTTCTGACGCAACATCCAGACCAGCACACACACCATGCCAAGCGCCGCGAGGCCGTGAACGACATAGGCCGTGCCGGCGCCGGCGCCGAGCATGCGCGCCGCCGCGAACACGCTCTGCAGCAACGAAAACCCGACCTCGCCGTTCTCCAGCGCCTGGCCGGCCGAGTGCGAGACGTCGAGGAACTTGAGCCAAGTATCGAGGCCGAACAGCAGGGCGGACAACACCACGAGCGAAATCGACGAAATGGCCGCCCAGATCAGCGTGCGCCAGCGACCGGTGACGACCAGGGCGATCGGCACGGTCAGCGCCAAATGCGGCTTGATCACCATCAGCCCGAGGATCACGCCCGCGAGCCTTGGCCTCCGGTTCATGATGCCGAGACCGCAGCCAAGGATCGAAGCCGTCAGAAAGGCGTTCTGCCCGGCCACGGCATTCAGATAGACCGGCGCATAGGCCAGGATCGCAACCAGGGCCCATGGCGTTCGCAGGATACGCCAGATCACCGCGGCGAACGACGACGCCGTCACACCGATGAATACGAAGAACGAGACGAAATACGGCGCGAGCGCGAGCGGCAGGCACAGGATCAGCATCGGCGGCGGATAGAAGAACGCCTCGTAGCCATCTCGCAGGTAGGGACGCTCCGCGAGCAGATGCAATTCGGGCACATAGACGTCGGCGGCATGCCCGGCCAGAATCTGGAGCGAGGCAGCCCAGAACGTCAGGAAGTCCGAGCCGAGCAGAAAGTTATTCGCGCCATAGCCGCCGGCGCGGTAAAACAGCAAAAGCGACCTCACTTGGGTCAGGACCAGCACAAGTGCGATGCCACTTACGTACAACCGGGCGCGCTGCGCGGTCAGCCAGGGCATGTCCTTCAGCATCGGCAATTCCCAAAGCAACAGCTTGAGACATGGCGTCTCGAATTCCACGACAAATCAGTCGCAGCTCGACGCTATCATAACTCCGGTGTTCCGTGGCGATCGTGTCCCTCGGGCAGAGCGCAAAAGGCCTTCGCATCTCGCGTTAAGGATACTGCGGCGGAAGCCGGCGGCATCGGCGGAGCACTCGCTTGCAGCACCGCTGGTGTGGTATAAACCGGACTATATTGCGAAATGTTCTATAGCTGCTGGCTGTTTCATGAATGGAATTGGAATGACGCACCAGCGCAGCGGATATGACCGTGCGCTGGCCATTGCCTGCCTCATCGTATTGAGCTTCCCGCTGCTCCTGGTCTTGCCGAAAGTCGTTGACGGCAGCTTCATGCTCGGGCTCGACTTCTCATGTTTTTGGAGCGCGGGGACCATGGCCCTCGATGGCCACGCGGCCGCCGCCTACGATTGGCAGCAGCTGCGGCAACTGATCCTTCGGATTCAACCGGGTCTGAACCAGGCGCCGTTCCCGGTTTACGAAGTGCCGATACCGTTCTTCTATCCGCCGGTGTTTTTCTTTCTAGCGGCGCCGCTCGCGCTGCTGCCGTTTCCGACCGCGTTCTGGATCTGGAGCGCAGCAAAGCTGCTGTGCTGGGCACTCGTTGTTTGGGCCATCCGGCCGCGCTCCATCGCACTGCTGCTGGCATTCGCGATGCCGCCCGTCTTGTACGATTTCTTTGTCGGCCAGTGCTCGCTGCTCGCGGCATCGCTGCTCGGCGGCATCCTGCTGACGCTGGACAGGCGCCCGATCGTCAGCGGCTTGCTGATCGCGTTGCTGATCTTCAAGCCGCAATTTGGCTTCCTGCTACCGTTCGTCCTGATCGCCACTGGCCGCTGGCGCGTCGTCATCACAGCCAGCTTGGCGATACTGGTCCTCATGCTCCTCACCGGACTGACCTTCGGCTGGGACACCCTTGAGGGATTCCGTGCGGCGGCAATCTTCGCGACGACCCAGTTCCACTTCACCGGCACGCTGGCCTGGTACAAGCTGCAAAGCATCTACGGTCTACTTCGGTTTGCCGGCCTTGGCTACGGATCGGCGATGGCAGTGCACATCGCCGTTGCTGCCGCAGTCACGATCTGGGCGATGATGATATGGCGCCGCAATGTCAGTTTCGCCGTCAAGGCCGCGAGCCTGCTCGCCGGAACGCTGCTCGTCTCTCCCTACTTCGCGATCCACGACATGGCGACACTGGCGCTTGCGCTCGTCTTTCTCATGAATGCGCCCCCGTCCGAACAGGGCTCCCTTTTCTCAAATCGCTCCGCAATCCGGATCGGATACGGCGTGCTTGTCGTGTTGGGGTTTGCCTACATCGCACTCATACCCGTCGGTCCGTTGATGTGCGCGACCGTGATCGCGATGATCTGGATGAGATGCCGGCAACCCGACGTCAAATCGGATCTGGCTTACGGCTGAGCAGAGCATCATAAGCCAATAGACGGGTTGCTCGATCAGAGCCCGTCAATTCGTCTTCGGGGCGAGCATCTTGCCTTCGATCTTGGGGAGATCGTCGGTCGACGGCGACTTGTCGCCACCGGCGCGGCGGGCAAGCTCCACCGTCAGCCGTTCGGCGGCCTCGGGCTGCATCAGGCCGAGGATGTCGGACATCTTGCGCGGCTGGATCTGCGAGGCGATCTGGTAGAGCACGCCCATCTCGAGCCGGTCGAACACCTTGGCGGCGTCCTTCGGCTTCATGTTCTCGTACATGGTGACGATGCCCTTGAAGCGCGCGGCCTCGGCTTCCGTCTTTGCCGCCGCGTCGGCATTCGCCTTGGCATCGTTGGCCTTGGCTTCCTCGACCTTGGCCTCGATGCGCTTCTCGGCGGCCTTCAACAGGCTTTCGCGGATCTCGACCTCGCGCGCGCGCGTCTCGAGCTCCTGGCGGCGCGACTGCAACCGCTCCAGGATCGCGCGCTCGGACGCCGAAACTTGCGGCGGCGCATCGAGATTGACCGGCACACCGTCGGGCTTTGCCGGCTCCGCGGCCGGGGCGGCCGGCTTCGGCGCCTCGTCCTTCTTGGCGTCCTTGTGTTCGACCGACCCGGTGATGTCGCCGGGATCAGCCTTGGACTTGCTGTCAACAACCGCCTTGCCGGCGCCGGGGAAGTTGAAATTCTGCTGCGCCCAAGAGGGGCCGGCCAGCGGCGCATCGTCGGCAAACACGTATCCGCCATCGAGCACCAGGCCCGCGATCTTCAGCACCATCAGGCCGAAGATCGCGACCAGCACCACGGGCATCACTCTGATGTCACGAAGCAACTTCATGCAGCGAGGCCGCCGGCCCTCCTGCGCTCGGTGAAGGCTTCAGCCGCCGCGGCAACCGCGCGCGGCCGAAACCCTGGGCGCCGGCGGCACCGGTGCGGCGGGCGCAGCTGCTTGTACCGGTGCATGCGTGGGCTCCGGCGGCCGCGCGGCGAGCGCGATCTTGGACAGCCGGCGCACCACGCCATCGCCTTCCGCCAGCTGGTTCTTCAACTGCGCCGACATCTGCGTCGCCGCATCGAGTTGGTTGCCGAGGTTCTCGTTGACGTCGCGCACCGCATGCTTCAACCCGCCGATCGCCCGCTCGGCGATCTCGGTCGCGGTGATCAATTCGGCGATCGTCGCCTTCAGCGAATGCTCGTCCGCCTTGAGCCGCTGCAGGCGCTTGTTGAGCAGCCAGCAATAGCCGATCGTCAGCATCAGCAGCACGGCCACCAGACTCTCGATTATCAGTCCAAGCACATGACTCATGGTGCCTCCATCATCTTGGTCCGCTCATCCGCCTTCTCGAACATCGCGAAGGTGGTTTGGGGTTTACGCAAATTCTTGGTGACGCGGATCGCGACACGGTCGCCGACGCGGCCCATGCGGCCTTCCGTCAGGGTGACGTTGCCGCAGCGAACCGATACCAGCGCGTCGGAACGGATATCCAGCGGCAGCGTGTCGCCGACCTTGAGCTTCATCAGCTCCTTCAGCGGGATATCGGCTTCGTACAGCACCGCGTCGACCGAAATCTCGGCCTGCGCCACTTCGGTGGCGAAATGGCCTTCCCAGATCGGGTCGCGGCCGAACTTTTCGCCCATGAACATCTGCAACAGCACGTTGCGGATCGGTTCGATGGTGGCGTAGGGCAGCAGCAATTCGACGTTGCCGCCGCGGTCTTCCATGTCGATGCGCAGGCGCACCAGGATCGCGGCGTTGGCCGGACGGCTGATCGCGGCGAAGCGTGGATTGGTCTCGAGCCGGTCGATCGAGAACGTCACCGGCGACAGCGGCCGGAACGCCTGCTCGGCATCCGACAGCACCACCTCGACCAGGCGCTTCACGAGGTTGGTCTCGATCGTGGTGTAGGGTCGGCCCTCGATGCGCAGCTGGGTCTGGCCGCGGCGGCCGCCGAGCAGCACGTCGATCATCGAATAGATCAGGCTGGAATCGACGGTGGCGAGACCGAAATTCTCCCACTCCTCCGCCTTGAACACCGAGAGCACCGCCGGCAGCGGGATCGAGTTCATGTAGTCGCCGAAGCGCACCGAGGTGATGCGATCGAGCGAGACTTCGACGTTGTCGGAGGTGAAATTGCGCAAGGATGTCGTCATCAACCGCACCAGGCGGTCGAACACGATTTCGAGCATCGGCAGACGCTCGTAGGACACCATCGCGGAATCGATGATGGCGCGGATGCCGGAATGGTCGTCGAGGCTGACGTCGCCGACCGTGAAGCCGAGGAGATTGTCGATCTCCTCCTGCGACAGCACGCGCTCGCCATTGGTGGTCTTGCTGCCGAAGTCGCGGCTGCCGTCCTCGACCATGGCGGCCCATTGCAGCGCCATGTTCTCGGTGAGCTCGTTCTTGGCTGCTTCCGCCGCGGCCGCCGCGGGATCCTCGGAATCGAGCGAGGCTTCCCATTGGGCCGCAATGGCGTCCTGGTCCATCTGGTCGTTGCCGGCCATGGCTTTACATCCATCCCGTCACTGGATCACGACTTCCTTGAAGAGCACCGCGTTGACCTGGTTCGGCGCCAGCGCGAGGTTGACGCGCTTGGTCAGCTCCTCCTTGAGGCGGAACAGGCCGGCCGAGCCGTTGAGATCGCTCGGGCGCAGCTCGCGCATATAGGTCTGGAACAGGTCGGTGACGCGCGGCAGCGCCGGCTTGATCGCCTCGACCTGCTTCTCTTCCTTGACCTCGAGCACGAGCTTCAGCTTGAGATATTGGACGCGCTCGCCGGGAGCCCCGACCAGATTGACCAGCATGTCGGGCACGTCGACGAAGCTCGGCGGCTTCGGTGGCGGCGCTTCGGCGTGCTGCTCCTCGCCGTGGCCGCGCATGAAGAAGAACCAGCCGCCCGCGCCTGCGCCGAGCACGACGAGGAAGCCGATGACGGCAATGATCAGCTTGAGCTTGCCCTTCTTCGGAGCGACCGCGCCTTCGCCGCCTTCCGTCTTTTCCTCGTCCGCCATCGTCCGCCCGCTTCAATCCTGAAGGATGCGAACGCGATTTGCCCCAGCTTTGGCTTGAAGACGCGATACAAAGGCCGCCGGCGCACACGCGCCCCAATGCCGTCAACGCTAGGGTAATAATGGTTAACGGAAGCTTAGGATTTACCTTCAACTAGGAAAAAACTGCCGGGCAAACATGGTCAACAAGACCTTTCTGCCGCCCTGTCCGGCACCTGGCCAGACACTTAAGCCATTACAATATCTCACTATTTCAAGTTGGCACGGCTTTCGCTGAGAGGCTGGCGTGACCCGAGGGTTTGGGAGAGCCCAATGGTTACCGACGGTCCGGCGTGAAGGTTTGGGAGAACCTGCATTCGGATCACCTCACAGGGGAGAACCACCGATGCAGAATACGCTTCTGGTCGGACTATCGAAGCAGATGGTGCTGGAACGACAGATGGATGTCGTGTCCAACAACATCGCGAACATGAACACCAACGGCTACAAGGCCGACCGGTCGCTGTTCCAGGAATATCTGTCCTCGAACGCGCATGAGGACAATTTCGCCGGCGGCGACCGCCGCGTGTCCTTCGTGCAGGACCGCGCGACCTTCCACGACTTCTCGCAGGGCCCGACCGAAGAGACCAAGAACCCGCTCGACGTCGCGATCGACGGCAACGCCTTCCTGGTGGTGCAGACGCCGGGTGGCGAGCGCTACACCCGCGAAGGCAATCTGCAGATCAATAATCGCGGCCAGCTGGTCACCGCCTCCGGCTACCAGGTGCTCGGCACCTCCGGCCCGATCACGTTCCAGCAGACCGATCACGACGTCAACATCGCCCCCGACGGCAACGTTTCCGTGCTCGAGGGCACGTCCCGCCTCGATTCGATCCGCGGCAAGCTCCGCCTGGTCTCGTTCGCGCAGGCTCAGCGCCTGCTCAAGGAAGGCTCCAATCTCTACGCGCCGGGCGAAGGCACACAGCCGCTGCCGGACACCAAAGCCCAGATCCGCCAGGGCTTCATCGAGAAGTCGAACGTCAATTCCGTCGTCGAGATGAGCCGCATGATCGAGATCACGCGGACCTACACCCAAATCGCCTCGCTGCTCCAGCAGCAGAGTGACCTGCACAAATCGGCGATCGATAAGCTCGCCGACGTGCCGAATTGATCCGGGGGACTGACCGATGCGCGCACTTTATACAGCTGCGACCGGAATGGCGGCACAGGAACTCTCCGTTCAGGTGATCTCCAACAACATCGCGAACCTGCGCACCACCGGCTATAAGAAGCAGCGCGCCGCGTTCCAGGACCTGATCTACGACCACGTGCGCCGGGTCGGCGCGCAGGCCTCCGACCAGAACACCATCATGCCGATGGGCATCGACCTCGGCGGCGGCGTCAAGACCGTCGGCACCCCGCGCATGATGACCCAGGGCACCCTGTCGCCGACCGGCAACGACCTCGACATCGCTATCCGCGGCGAAGGCTTCTTCAAGATCCTGATGCCCGACGGCACCTTCACCTACACCCGCGACGGCTCGTTCCAGATGGACAACCAGGGCCGCATCGTCAACGCGCAGGGCAACCTGGTGCAGCCGACGATCACGATCCCGCAGAACGCGTCCGGCCTCACCATCAATGCGCAGGGCCAGGTTTCGGTGACGCTGCCGGGACAGACCGCGTCGACCAACATCGGCACGATCGGCCTGACCCGCTTCATCAACAAGGCCGGGCTGATGCCGATCGGCGACAATTTGTTCCAGGAAACGCCGGCCTCCGGCCAGCCGCAGGACGGCACCGCCAACACCGACGGCTATGGCGACATGCAGCAGAGCAACCTCGAACAGGCCAATGTCGAGGTGGTCTCGGAAATCTCCGACCTGATCGCAGCGCAGCGCGCCTACGAGATGAACTCGAAGGTGGTCTCCGCGGCCGACCAGATGATGCAGTCGACCTCCAACCTGTTCCGCTGAGGATGATCTCGATGATCGCCCGCTCACTCCTGATCGCAGCCGCCCTCCTCGCGGTGACCGTGCCGCCGGCCGCCGCGCAAAGCCGCAGCGAAACCATCGCGACACCGACGCTACGCGCCAGCATCACGGTCGCGGACGACATCGTGCGGGTCGGCGACCTCATCGACAATGCCGGCAACGCCGGCAGCATCGCGATCTACCGCGCGCCCGACCTCGGCACCACTGGCACGCTGCCGGTCGCGCAGGTGCTGAACGTCCTGCGCGGCCACCAGGTGATCGGCGTCGACACCCGCGAGCTGAAGGAAATCACCGTCACGCGGCTTGCGCGCACCATCGACAGCAAGGAGATCGAGCAGCAGGTGTCGCGCGCGCTGGAGGGCCGCCATGGGCTCGGCCGGGCCGGCAACATCGCGCTGACCTTCGACCGCGATCCCGGCGATATCCGCCTCGAGGCCACCAACACCGGCACGATGCAGCCGATCGCGGTGCGCTACGACGCGCGCTCGACGCGCTTCGACGTGACCTTCGAGATCGGCAACGATGCCGGCACAGCACCCTACAAGATGCGCCTCACCGGCACGGCGATCGAGACCATCGAGGCTGCCGTGCTGACGCGCAATGTCGAGCGCGGCGACGTGCTGAAGGCCTCCGACGTGATGGTCGAGCGCCGCCCGAAGGCCGAAATCGGCAACGACGCGGCGGTGCGCGACAGCACCATCGGCATGCAGGTGCGCCGCCAGCTCCGCGCCGGCCAGGCGCTGCGCACAGCCGACACGGCGAAACCCGATCTCGTCACCCGCGACCAGAACGTCACGCTGATCTACCGCACCGCCGGCATCTATCTCACCATCCGCGGCAAGGCGATGGACGGCGGCGCCGAGGGTGACGTCGTCAGTGTGATGAATTTGCAGTCCAAGCGTGCCGTCTCCGGCGTCGTCACCGGCCGCGGCGAGGTCTCGATCTCGGTCGCCACCCCGCAAGCAGGACCCGAAGCCGACGCCACCTCTTCAAATTCCGCTCCCGTCAAGCTGAGTTCAGTCGCACCAAACGCCGAGTAAAGTTCATGTCCCAGTACCGTATCAACCGCCTCATCCTGGCCGGAGCGCTGCTCGCACTCGGCACGATCGCCAGCGGTTGCTCGTCGATCGACCGTCTCTCCCAGATCGGTGAAAAGCCGAAGCTGACGGAGATCGAGAACCCGACCACGCAGCCCGGCTACAAGCCGGTGCAGATGCCGATGCCGAAGCCCGAGGTCGCCTCCTACAGCCCGAACTCGCTGTGGCGCAGCGGTTCCCGCGCCTTCTTCAAGGACCAGCGCGCCGCGCGCGTCGGCGACATCCTGACCATCACGGTGAACATCACCGACAAGGCCGCGATCGCCAACGAAACCCAGCGCAGCCGCGCCAATTCGGAAGACTCAGGGATCACCAACTTCCTTGGATCGCAGACCATCACCCAGGCGAACAAGATCCTGCCCGGCAAGATCCTGACCGCCGAATCGACCGCCTCCAGCGACGGCAAGGGCTCGGTGAACCGCCAGGAAGCGTTGCAGACCAACGTAGCTGCCGTCGTCACGCAGTTGCTGCCGAACGGCAATCTCGTGGTCGAGGGCAAGCAGGAGATCCGGGTCAACTACGAAATCCGCGAGCTGATCGTGGCCGGCATCGTGCGTCCGGAGGACATCCAGAGCGACAACACCATCGACTCCTCGAAGATCGCCCAGGCCCGCATCGCTTACGGCGGCCGCGGCCAGATCACCGACGTGCAGCAGCCGCGCTACGGTCAACAGGTCCTCGACGTGCTCTTGCCCTTCTGACGGTGTGATCCCGAAAAATGCGAACCGGCTTTCGGAAGCGGATCATGCCTGAGTAAGACTTTTACGAGCTCCCACATCTCGTCGCGAACCTAGGCGCGGCGCGGTGTACCAACACGGCCCTCGTCAGCTCCCCTGGCGAGGGCCGTGGCATTTGAGCATGATTCGGAAAAGTGTGAAGCGGTTTTCCCTCGCGACAAACGCGGAACGCGTTTGCGCGGAGATCATGCTCAAGCAAGGAGCGAAAGCGCGATGACGATTCAACCCGATCTCATCGCGCTTGTGGCCGGTGGCATGCACTCGCGCCATCGCCCGCACCAGTCCGATACCGCTTCGCGCAAGTCGCACGATCGCCTTTGCGGTTCGTTAACCCTTGCGACAACCCGCAGTAGAAGTCCCGTCGCTTGCAACGTAGCTAGACGACAACGCAGGGTTTCTGTTTCTATGGCGGTCATGCAAAGAGACGGACAATATGCGGCGTGGTTCCGGACGCCGCGGGGCGAAGGCACCGGAATAGTCCAGCTCGCGAATGGCAGGATCTCGGGCGGGGACGCCATGTTCACCTATGGCGGCACATATCAGCTCGACGAGGACCGCTTCACGGCGGTGCGGACGACGCACCGATATGCCGACGGCCCGTTCACCACCGTGTTCGGATGTGACGAGGTCGAGGCGGAGCTGACCGGCACCTTCAACGGCAATCGCGCGGTGTGCTCCGGCACGGCCAAGCAGGCCCCCGGCGTGCTGTTCGAGGCCACACTGTTTCTGCAGCAACACGAACCGGAGCCCGTCCCCGGGCCAAGAGCCAAGACAACGCGCGCGGATTTGGCGAGGCTCCCGAAGCTCCCGGACCGCCGCACGCCCGTCGTGACGAGGCGTTTCAGCTAATCTTTCCGCAATCCCGATGGCGTCTCCGCCCCGCCCGGCGTACGATCGCGGGTGCGCGAAGCGCACCGATCGATGCAGCCGGAAGGAGGAACGCATGTATGCCGCCATCCGTCACGCCAAAGCGAAGTCTGGTAGCGCCGAGGAGCTCGCGCGCCGGATCAAGGAAGGCGCAATTCCGATCATCAGCGACGTCGAAGGCTTCATGGCCTATTACGTGGTCTATGCCGGCGACGACACGGTCACCGCGATCAGCGTCTTCAACAACTATGCCGGCGCCGAGGAAGCCAACCGCCGCGCGCTGGCCTGGATCGACGACAACCTCGGCCCATTGCTGATCGGCCAGGCCACCGCGGTTGCGGGTCCAGTGATTGTGCATACAAAGGCTTGATGGGCCGCAACCGGGTTGCGGGTCCGGTCATCGTTCACACGAAGGCGTGAAGCCCGACGCCGGGGCTGCACGCTCGCGCGACCAGTCGGCTGGGTACGCCCGGCTATTGCCTGAAGCTGCCCCGTCGCTCAGAATAATGAAAACCTTGCCGCCGAACTCGTATCGCGCGACCTCGCGCATGCCGAGCCGCAGATGCGCCTTGAGCGAGCGCGGATTGTCTTCCCGGATGAAAAGGATCGCTTCGCGACCGGGAAACGTCGCCTGAAGCTTGACGTATAACGCGTCCAGAACTCCCAAACCGCGCGCGTCCTGGGAGACGCATACGGGACCATACACATAAGCATCGGACCCACCCGGCCAGGCCTTCAGCATGCCCCGCACCGGCGGGGCATCGTCGAACCCCTTCTCCGAGGTCAGGAGCGCGCCGAGCAACTGGCCCTTCTCGCCGGTCGCGATCACGATCGACTGCCCGCTCGAGATGCGCGTCGCAATCACCTCGCGCGGCCATTGTCCGAGCAACATCCCGCCCTGGTTGCCGCTGTTGGCCTCGAGCAGCCCGGAGATAGCTTCCGCATCCGACACCGTGGCGAGCCTAGTCTTGATCATCACGGATGGACCGCAATCAGCATGCCGGCGCAGCTCACGCCTTCTTCGCGGTCGCGCGGGCGCCCGCGGCGGCCTTCTTCGCCGGCTTCCTTGACTTGGTCTGGTTGAGTTCGATCGCAGCACGAATGAGCGCTTTCAGCGCCGGGGCGTTGACCTTGTCGTCCTCGAACAGATCGATCGCGCGCCGCACATTGCCCTCGAAGCCGGTGTTGAACAGCTTGTCGGGGTCGGGGAGTTGTGCGCCGTACATGAAGGTCAGCTTCACCTTGCCCTTGTGGGCGTTGCCGACCGCAATGATGCCGTCACGCGACCACACCGGACTGCCCATCCACTTCCACTCCTCGATGATATCAGGGTCGGCGGCAAGGATGCTCTTGCGCAGGCTGGCAAGCGTCTTGCCGCGCCAGTCGGTGAGATCCTCGATCATCTGGTCGATACGTTCCGATGCCGTCATGTCTGCCTCGCGTTTCCCGCCTGCCCTATGCAATCACACATGGGATGCCCGGGCATCACGCTTGTGAGCTCGAGGTCGATCCCCGCCGCGGCGCCAGATAGGGCAACGCGAACAGATACAGGCCGCTGAGCAGCATCAAGATCAGCGGGAACAGCGCCAGCAGGCCGATCCAGACGGCCTGCTGCTGCATGACCATGGCGACGATGTTGATGATGACGGCGACCGTGAAGGCGATCGAGAGCCAGCGGTGCGATTGCCTGATCCAGTTATTCCAGTTCATGTGACCTCCTGTTGGGTGGATGTTCTGCGCTGAAGCGACGACTTGTCCGCCGAAGCCTCGGCGAAGGCGGAAGCAATCCATCTATCCGCGCATGCGGCACGGTGGATTGCTTCGCGGAGCCTGTCATCGGGCGGTGCTGCGCGCCGACCCGTTGGCTCGCGGTGACGAGGAAGAGAGAACGATCATCAGCCCTCGCGGACCAGCAGACGATCCAGCTTCTCGAGGAACTGCTTCCACCCGGCATGGGCGCCGCCATAGGCCTGCTTCTGATGGGGCTGGAAGCCGGATTGCTCGACGCGCAGATGGGTGCCGCCCGGCGTTGGCGTCAGCGTGAAGACCACCACGCTTTCGAGATTGTAGGCCGCATCCTCATGCGCGAAATTCCAGGTGTAGGACAGCGTCTTGTGCGGCTCCACAGTGAGCACCTTGCAGTCCAGCACGCCGCCCCACTCGCCGCTCAGATTGAAGCTGTGCCCGACCTCGGGCTTGAAGTCGTTCTTCATCAGCCACTCTTCCATCAGATGCGGTTGCGTCAGCGCGCGCCAGAGCTTTTCCGGCGGATGGGGAAACTCGCGCTCGACGATCGCGGAGCGCGTCTCACGGGTGGTGGTGTTCATTGGTCCATCCTTTTGAGAAGATCTTCGAGGTGGTCGAACCGGTTCTGCCAGAAGCCTGCCATCTGGCTGGTCCAGTCGATCAGCGGCGCCAGGGCGCCGAGTTGCGCGCTGTAATGCGTCTGCCTTCCTTCATGGCGATCGCGCACCAGCCCGGCCTGCTTCAGCACGCCGAGATGCTTCGACACCGCCGGCTGCGAAATTCTCGCCCGCGCCGTCAGCGCACCGACGGTCTGCTCGCCCTCGCGGCACAGGCGCTCGAAGATCGCCCGCCGGGTCGGGTCTGCGAGCGTTCGAAACAGCACATCATGGGCATCCGGCATCGATCAATAACCCGCTGGTTATGGATTTACGTATAGCCAGCGAGCTATGGATGAGTCAATAGGGAAGCTACAGCGCTAGCTAGCCAGCCAGTCACGACGCTATCCGCTGGCTACGTATCGAGACTAGCCACGTCGAATTCTCATAGCCCAATGGTTATCTCACGACAGCGAACGGATCGTGGATTCGTAGGATGGGCGGAGCGAAGCGAAGCCCATCCTCGTCGCTGTCGTCCCTGCGAAAGCAGGGACGACGCCTGGAGGGAGCGTACCTCTCGGACGACGGTTGTGGATGTGGCGGGTCGTTGCGAAGGCACAGCGCCTGACCTACACATATCGCGCGGATGCGGTCCTCGTTCACGGAGAACCTTGATGTGCCGGCTCTGCGAGATCACACCTTCCAGCCGAACCTCCCGGCGCTTCTTCCTCGCTGCCGCGGCGTGCACCGCGGCCAGCCTCGCCCTTGCGCCGGCTGTGAGGGCCAAGGAGACCAAGCGGCCGCCGAAGCCGCAGAACGTGTTGCCGCCTGATGCGGCGCTCGACCGGCTGGTGAAGGGCAATCTCCGCTATGTCGACGGCGTGTCGCGGCGGCATGATTTCAAGCACGAGCGCGCGGCGCTGGCCGGCGGACAGAACCCGTTCGCGGGCATCCTGAGTTGTGCGGACTCCCGCATCGCACCGGAATACGCCTTCGACACCGGCCGTGGCGATCTGTTCGTCTGCCGCGTCGCCGGCAATTTCGCCAGCGACGAGACCATCGCAAGCCTGGAATATGCGCAGTCCGTGCTCGGCGTGCCGCTGTTCGTGGTGCTCGGCCATGACAGCTGCGGGGCGGTCGACGCGGCGATCAAGTCGCTGAAGGACAACACCACCCTGCCCGGTCATCTGCCCTCGCTGGTCAATGCGATCGCGCCGGCCGTGAAGGCGACCGCAGGCAGCTCGGGTGACCGGCTCGCCAACGCGATCCGGCAGAACGTCATCGACAACGTCGCCAAGCTCAAATCGGCGACGCCGATCCTCAGCGCCGCGGTCGATCAGGGCAAGCTCAGAATCGTCGGTGCGGTCTATCGGCTGGTCGACGGCAAGGTCGAGCTCGTCGCCGACGGCAAGCGGCCGACGATTTGAACCTCGCTCCACGCACTCGGTGTCGTCCCTGCGAAAGCAGGGACGACCTCTTTATGTGGAACCAGGCTCGTCAACGTAACGTCATCTCAGGTGAACGTCGCTTCCACCTTGCCGAGACCGTCGAGCTCCATCACGACGGCATCGCCCGCCTTCAGCCAGACCGTCTTGACCAGGCTGCCGGTCATCACGATCTGGCCGGCATGCAGGCCGCGACCCTCGGCGGCGAGATGATTGGCGAGCCAGGCGAGCGCGTTGTGAGGATGACCCAGCACGTCAGCGCCGCTGCCGCGCCCCTCCTCCTTGCCGTTGACGATCGCGCGTCCAGTGACCTTGCGTAGATCGGGTACGGTGATGCGTGGCACGGCCTCACCGAGCACGCAGCCGGCGGCGAAGAAGTCGTCGGCAATCAGCGTCGGCGCGCCGAGCGTCTCCCATTTGACGTAGCGGTCATCGACGATCTCGATCGCGGGATAATAGGCCTCGATCGCTTCCGCGACCCATTCGGCGGTGAACGGTGCTTCGCCGGGAGCGAGACTGCGCGCCAGCCGCACCGCGATCTCGCATTCGACGCCGACATGCACGAAGTCGGCGGCCGGCAACCGCACACCGCTCTCATGCACGACCTTCTCGAATATGCCGCCGCCGCAGGGGTGCGGGATGTTGATATATTCCTGCATCACCGCGCTGGTGCAGCCGATCTTGTAGCCGACGAGGCTGCCGACCTGCGGCTGCATCAGATCGTGCAGCGCGTACTGCACGCGATAGCCTTCGGCCTCATCAAGCGGCACCACGTCCTTCGGAAGCGCCTTGAGCGGCGCGCGGTTGCGGCGCGCGGCGGCGATCGCCTTTGCGGCCGCGAGGACCCGATCCATCTGCGCAGCCTCCCTGATATTCTCGGCGGTGCGGTGGCGCCGACGTCTGCAAGCGGCAATTCAGCACTCGGCGACGCGTCTGGCAAGCACGCTGGACGGGCGCAGCCGTCAGGCCTTGACCAGGCCCAGCCTGATCAGGCTCTCGGCGGTCGCAACGATCATCTCCTCATTGCCGCGCGGCCGCCAGCCGAGCAGGTTTTGCGCCTTGGCGCTGGTCGAGCGGCGCACCTTGCCGAGCAGCGGCAGCGCGGCGCGGGCCAGCGGATTACGCCGCGCGGCGAGCCGCATCATCCAGTCCGGCGCCTGGAACCGCGGCACCCGCCGCGCCTTGCTGCCGACCTTTCGGCGCAACACCCGAGCCACCTGCAACACCGACATGGTGTCGC
>NZ_JACMYK010000150.1 GCF_020889785.1 Bradyrhizobium acaciae | reverse complement strand
GGGGGAGGGAGCCCTTACAGTCCCGTTATGGCCTTGCATGATGCCGTGTCGGCTCTTCACACAAGTGAGGTGAGCACTGCTCTCTCATTCCCTCCCCCCTTGCGGGGGAGGGGCAGGGAGAGGGGTAAGCCCAGACGGCGGTGCGCATCGCGTGATTGGATCGGGAGCACGCCATGCTGTCCCTGATCGGCAAGCGGTTGCTGTTTGCGATCCCGTCGCTGATCGGGGTCGTGATCGTGACGTTCCTGCTGACGCGTGCGCTGCCGGGCGATCCCGCGGCCTATTTTGCCGGCCCTGCGGCGACCAAGGAGGCGGTCGACCAGATCAGGAAGAAGCTCGGCTTCGACAAGCCGCTGATCGAGCAGTTCGTCCGCTACACCAACGATCTCGCCCATGGCGATCTCGGCACCTCGCTCACCACGGGGCAACCGGTCGCCGCCGAACTGCGCAACCGCCTGCCGGCGTCCGCCGAGCTCACGCTGCTCGGCCTCGTCGTCTCGATCGTGATCGCGATCCCGCTCGGCGTGCTGGCGGCGACGCGGCCGGGCTCCTGGATCGATCATCTCTGCCGCGTCACCACGACGGCGGGCGTGTCGTTGCCGGTGTTCTTCACCGGGCTCGTGCTGGTCTATCTGTTCTATTTCCGCCTCGGCTGGGCGCCGGCGCCGCTCGGCCGGCTCGACGTGTTCTACAGCGCGCCGCCGACGGTCACAGGATTCTACCTGATCGATACGCTGATCGCGCGCGACTTCGAGGCGTTTCGCTCTGCGTTCAGCCAGCTGATCCTGCCGGCGGTGACGCTTGCGATCTTCTCGCTGGCGCCGATCGCGCGCATGACGCGGGCCTCGATGCTGGCGGTGCTGGCGTCCGATTTCGTCCGTACCGCGCGCGCCAGCGGCCTGTCGCCCGGCAAGGTGATCGTGACCTACGCCTTCCGCAACGCGATGCTGCCGGTCATCACCACGCTCAGCATGGTGTTCTCGTTCCTGCTCGGCGCCAATGTGCTGGTGGAGAAGGTGTTCGCCTGGCCCGGCATCGGCTCCTATGCGGTCGAGGCGCTGATCGCGTCCGACTTCGCGCCGGTGCAGGGCTTCGTGCTGACCATGGCGGTCATGTACGTAGCCCTCAATCTGCTGATCGACATCCTTTATGGCGTGATTGATCCGCGCGTCAGGCTGGAGGGCTAGCGTATGAGCAGCGTCGCGCCGACGGTCGAGCCCGCAGGTCCCGCCCGCACATCCGGACTTGCCGCGGTGTTCGAGCAGACCCGCTATGTGCTGAGCGAGAACAAGGTCACCGGCTTCGCCTTCGCGCTCTTGATCCTGATCATGTTCGCCGCGCTGTTCGGGCCTTACGTGGTGCCCTATGACCCGCTTGCCTCCGACACCGTGGCGGCATTGAAGCCGCCGTCCGCCGCGCACTGGTTCGGCACCGATCAGCTCGGCCGCGACATCTTCAGCCGCGTCATCGTCGCCACGCGACTCGATACCTTCATCGCGGTGGCCTCCGTCGTGCTGGTGTTCCTGATGGGCGGGCTCGCCGGTATCGCCGCCGGCTATTTCGGCGGCTGGACCGATCGCATCGTCGGCCGCATCGCCGACACCATCATGGCGTTTCCGCTGTTCGTGCTCGCGATGGGCATCGTCGCCGCGCTCGGCAACACCGTGCAGAACATCATCATCGCGACCGCGATCGTGAATTTTCCGCTCTATGCGCGCGTCGCGCGCGCCGAAGCCAACGTCCGCCGCAATGCCGGCTTCGTGCAGGCGGCGCGGCTGTCCGGCAATGGTGAATACCGTATTCTGCTCGGACACATCCTGCCCAACATCATGCCGATCATGATCGTGCAGATGTCGCTGACCATGGGCTATGCGATCCTCAATGCCGCAGGCCTGTCCTTCATCGGACTCGGTGTCCGGCCGCCGACTGCCGAGTGGGGCATCATGGTCGCCGAGGGCGCGGGCTTCATGGTCTCGGGCGAATGGTGGATCGCGCTGTTCCCGGGCCTGGCGCTGATGGTCGCGGTGTTCTGCTTCAACCTGCTCGGCGACGGCCTGCGCGACATCGTCGACCCGCAGCGGAGGACGTGATGACGGGCTCGTTGCGGTGTCAAGGTACCGTTCGGCTCCTTTGCATGGGGTTGTTTTGCAGATTCCTGGATGACGCCTCGCATCAGGGGAGCCGCGCATGACCGCCCAGCCGCTGCTCGACGTCAGTGACCTCACCGTCGAGTTCACCACCCGCCGCGGCATCGTCAAGGCGGTGCAGCACGTCAATATCTCCGTCGGCAAGGGTGAGACCGTCGGCATCGTCGGCGAGTCCGGCTCAGGCAAATCGGTGACGTCCTATGCCGTGATGCGGATCCTCGATCGCGCCGGCCGGATCGCCGACGGTTCGGTGATGTTCTCCGGGATCGACGTCAAGTCGGCCTCGGAGAGCCAGATGCGCGATCTGCGCGGCCGCGAAGTCTCGATGATCTTCCAGAACCCGCGCGCCGCCCTCAATCCGATCCGCAAGGTCGGGCACCAGATCGAGGACGTGCTGCGCCAGCATGTGCAGCAGGCGCAGGTCACCGACCGCGGCGAGAAAGCGATCGAGGCGCTGGAGCAGGTCAAGATCGCGCGTCCGCGCGAGCGCTATCATGCCTATCCGTTCGAGCTGTCCGGCGGCATGTGCCAGCGCGTCGTCATCGCGCTCGCGCTGGCCTGCAACCCGCAGCTTCTGATCGCCGACGAGCCGACCACCGGCCTCGACGTCACTACCCAGAAGGCGGTGATGGACCTGATCGTAGAGCTGACCCGGCGCCGGGCGATGTCGACGATCCTGATCACGCACGATCTCGGCCTCGCCGCCGCCTATTGCGACCGAGTCGTGGTGATGGAGAAGGGCCGCGTGGTCGAGACCGCAAAGTCGGCCGACATCTTCGCCGCGCCCCAGCACGACTACACCAAGAAGCTGATGCGCGCGACGCCGCGGCTCGGAGTGTCGCTCAGGGATCTCCTTCCAGAGGAAGACACGAAGTCTCCGCAATCCATTCCCGTCATGGCCGGGTTTGACCCGGCCATCCATCAATCTTCGCAAAACCATTCTTCCGCGATGGACCCCCGGGTCAAGCCAGGAGGTGACGAGAAGAGGCAGCCCCTTCTATCCGTCGAAAAGCTCGTCAAGGAATATCCGCGCCAGGGCGTCGGTTCGGTACTGGCAAAATTGTTCGGCCGCAAGCCGCCGGTTGAGGAGGAGATCTTCCGCGCCGTCGACGGCATCAGCTTCCAGGTCGACCATGGCGAGAGCGTCGGGCTGGTCGGCGAATCTGGCTGCGGCAAGTCGACGACGTCGATGATGGTGATGCGGCTCCTCGACCAGACCTCCGGCCGCATCGTGTTCGACGGCGAGGACATCGGTGGCATCCCGCCGCAGTCCTTCGCGCGGTTGCCGCAGCGCAGCCAGATCCAGATGGTGTTCCAGGATCCGACCGACAGCCTCAATCCGCGCTTCACCGCGGCGCGCGCCATCGCGGACCCGATCATGCAGCTCGGCGACATCAAAGGGCGCGATGCGCTGCGCGAGCGCTGCGAGGAACTGGCGCGGCTGGTCGGCCTGCCGGTCAATCTGCTGGATCGCTTTCCGCACCAGCTGTCGGGCGGCCAGAAGGCCCGCGTCGGCATCGCGCGCGCGATCGCGCTGCACCCGAAGCTCGTGATCCTCGACGAGCCGACCGCGGCGCTTGACGTGTCGGTGCAGGCGGTGGTGCTCAATTTGCTGCAGGACCTCAAGCAGTCGATGGGCATGAGCTATCTGTTCGTGTCGCACGATCTCAACGTGGTGCGCCTGCTGTGTGATCGCGTCATCGTGATGCGCGCCGGCCGCATCGTGGAGCAGGGCACGTCCGAACACGTCTTGGGCAATCCGCAGGATGCCTATACAAAAGAACTGCTGACGGCGATCCCGCATCCGCCGTTGCCGGTCTCTTGAAAAACTCACTGGGAGCGAAATGACCGATCATCTCGACGACTACATGAACGCCGTTGCCCGCGCGATGGCGTTGCCGCTGGAAGACGCCTGGCGTCCCGCGGTACGCGCGAATCTCGATGTCTCGCTGCGGCTGGCGCTGCTGGTCGACGACTTCCCGTTGCCCGACGATGCCGCGTCGGCTGCCGTCTATTCGACCTGAGATCGCGATGTCCGAAACTCCCGCGTCCATGTCGGCCGCCGAGATCGCGCAGGCCGTCTCACACCGCAAGCTCACTGCCCTTGCCGCGACCGAGGCTGCGCTGTCGCGCATCGCGGCGCATGACAAGGTCCTCAATGCCTTCACCGACGTCACCGCCGATCGCGCCCGCGCGAAGGCGGCTGCGATCGATGCGGCGATTGCAGCCGGCAAATCCGTCGGTCCGCTGGCCGGCGTGCCGTTCGCGGTGAAGAACCTGTTCGACGTGCAGGGTCTTGCGACGCGCGCCGGATCCAAAATCAACCGTGACCTGCCGCCGTCGCCGCGCGACGCCGAGCTGATCGAGCGGATGGAGGCGGCCGGCGCCGTGCTGGTCGGCGCGCTCAACATGGGCGAATACGCCTACGATTTCACCGGCGAGAACGTGCATGACGGCCCGTCGCGCAATCCGCACGATCCGACGCGAATGACCGGCGGCTCGTCGGGCGGCTCCGGCAGCGCCGTCGGCGGCGCGTTGGTACCGATCGCGCTCGGCTCCGATACCAACGGGTCGATCCGGGTGCCGTCGTCGTTCTGCGGCACGTTCGGGCTGAAGCCGACCTATGGCAGGCTGTCGCGCGCGCGATCTTTTCCGTTCGTCGCGAGCCTCGATCATCTCGGTCCGCTGGCGCGCAGCGTGAAGGATCTCGCGCTCGCTTATGATGCGATGCAGGGACCTGACGCCGACGATCCTGCCTGCAATGTGCAGTCGGTCGAGCCGACCGTGCCGTTGCTGGCCAACGATGTCGGTCGGCTGCGGATTGCGATTGCGGGCGGCTATTTCCAGCAGAATTTGTTTCCGGAGGCTGTCGAAGCGGTCGCGCGCGTGGCGAAGGCGCTCGGCGCCACGCAGACCGTGGAACTGCCGGAGGCCGCGCGGGCCCGCGCTGCCGCCTACATCATCACCACGACCGAGGGCGCAGCGCTGCATCTCGATCGGCTGCGCAAGCGCCCCAACGATTTCGATCCGGCGGTGCGCGATCGCCTCATCGCGGGCGCGATGGTGCCGGCGGTCTATGTCGACAAGGCGCAGAAATTCCGCCGCTGGTATCGTGCCAAGGTGCTGGAGCTGTTCCAGTCGGTCGACGTGATCCTGGCGCCGGCAACGCCGTGCACCGCGCCGAAGCTAGGTCAGGTCAGCTTCACGCTCGATGGCGTCGAGCTCCCGGTGCGGCCCAACATCGGCATCCACACCCAGCCGATCTCCTTCATCGGCCTGCCTGTCGTGGCTGTGCCGGTGCCGCTTGAACCGTTGCCGATCGGCGTGCAGATCATCGCCGCGCCCTGGCGTGAGGACATCGCGCTGCGGGTCGCCTATGCTCTGGAACAGATGGGCGTCGCGGCCGCGCCGGCGCCGAGAGGAATCTAAAATGGACATCGATCTTCCCGACGTCCTCGCCGAGGTCACCGCCCAGTTCCAGCGTTACGAGAAGGCGCTGGTCTCGAACGATGTCGAGGTGCTCGACGAGCTGTTCCGCAACGACAGCCGCACGCTGCGCTACGGCATCGGCGAGAACCTTTATGGCTACGCCGAGATCATGGCGTTTCGCGCCGGGCGCTCTCCGGTCGGCCTGATGCGCAAGATCGAGCGCACCGTGATCACGACCTATGGCCGCGACACCGCGATCGCCTCGACGCTGTTCTATCGGGACAGTGCACCGGGTAGAGTGGGACGGCAGATGCAGACGTGGATTCGCTTCCCCGAGGGCTGGAGAATCGTCGCGGCCCATGTCAGCGTCATCGATGAGCCCAAAGGCGTTTGAACAAGAGCGCTTGAACCATGAGCCTGGACGACCTTCCGACCCGCGCGCCGCAGCCGACCGAGCCCGAGCCGGTGGTGCCGCGCGTCGATCGCCCGTCGTCGCTGGCCGACAAGGTCACGCGCGCGGAAGAGCTGCGCCTGCAACTCGCCGACGAGATCGTGCGCGGCACCCTGCCGCCCGGCGCCGGTCTCGATGAGACCGACCTCGCCCGCCGCTTCAACGTTTCGCGCACCCCGGTGCGCGAAGCGCTGCGGCAGCTTGCCGCCAGCGGCCTGATCGATGCCCGCGCGCACCGCGGCGCGGTGGTGGCGCGGCCCTCGCTTGAGAGACTCACCGGCATGTTCGAGGCGATGGCCGAGCTGGAGGCGATGTGCGCCGGCCTTGCCGCCGAACGGATGACGCCGGCGGAGCGCCATGCGCTGGAGGCGATCCATGAGGAGCTGCGGGTGTTGAGCTACACCGGAAATCCCGAGCGCTTCCACGAGGTCAATGAGCGCTTTCACAATGCGATCTATGCCGGCTCGCAGAACGCCTATATCGCCGAGATCACCCTGGCGACGCGCGTGCGCGTGCAGCCGTTCCGCCGCGCCCAGTTCCGCAACCTCGGGCGTCTCGCAAAATCCCACGCCGAGCACGACTGCGTCGTCGTCGCCATCATGCGTGGCGACAAGACCGGCGCCGCGGCCGCGATGCGCGCCCATATCGAGCAGGTGCGAGGGGAATACGAGACCTACGCGGTGTCGGTGTAGCGCGCTGCTCGCGTCATTCCGGGCTCGCGCTGCGCGCGCCCCGGAATGATAAAAGCAACTACGCTTTCGCCTTCTCCGCCATGAACGCCCGCCAGCCGCCATAGGCCGAAATATCCTTCGCGCCGCCGATCGCGGCGGGCTCGACGATGAAGCCCTTGGCCTGCCGTCCATCGGCGAGCCTGACCGTGCCGATTGCCAGCGGCGGCGGGATCGCGGCGACGAATTTGCCGAATGCAGCAGCCGACATCGCCCACAGCTCGAGCTTGATCGCATGACCCGCGCCCGCCTCGATGCGCAGCATGCCGGGCTTCGGCGGCGTGGTGTCGAGCGCGTAGAGCTTGTAGTCCGGAGCCGTGACTGCCGGCTCCAGGAGCCGCGCATCGAGCGTCGTCAGTTCATGGTTCAACGCCATGCCGGAGAGATGCGCGCCGACCACCGCGATCGTGATCTCGTCGGCGCCGGCTCGCGCAGGGACTGCGGCGAGCGGCGGCTGCGGCAGCGCCTTGGCGCCGAGGCCAAGCCCGGTGTCGGCATGAAACACGCGGCCGATGCTCGCGAGCTCGGCATCGCGTCCGGCAGGCGCCAGCAGCGTGATGCCGAACGGCGCGCCGTCGGGCCGCATCGCTGCCGGTAGTGCCAGGCCGCAGAGATCGAGCAAGTTGACGAAATTGGTGTAGGTGCCGAGCCGCGAGTTGAGCTCGATCGGGTTGGCCAGCACGTCGGCGGTGGAATAGACCGTGGGTGCCGTCGGCAGCACGATCGCATCGCACTGCGCGAAGGTGCGCTCGGCAACGCGGCGCAGCGCCTGCAAGCGATAGAGCGCGGAGAAGGTATCGGCCGCGGTGGGCCGCGCGCCACCGATCGTGATCTCGCGCGTCACCGGATGGATCGCGTCGGGCGACGACGCCAGGAGGTCGCGGATCACGAGATAGCGTTCGGCGACCCACGGGCCCTCATAGAGCAGCCGCGCGGTCTCGTAGAACGGCTCGAGATCGAATTCGATGAGCTCGGCGCCAAGCGACTGCCAGCGCTTGCAGGCTTCGAAATAGGCCTTTTCGGCCTCGCGATCGCCGAAGAAGATCAATTGGCCGCTCTTGGGAATGCCGAGCGTCAGCTTCGCCGGAAATGTCGTGAGAGGGGCCAGCGGCCGGTCGCGCGAGAACGGATCGGCGTCGTCCGGGCCGGCCATCACGGCAAGTGCGGCCAGCGCGTCGTCGACGGTGAGCGAGAACACCGAGATGCAGTCGAGCGTGCGGCAGGCCGGCACCAGCCCTGCGTTCGAGATCAGCCCGAGGCTCGGCTTGAGCCCGACGATGTTGTTGAGCATCGCCGGCACCCGGCCGCTGCCCGCGGTGTCGGTGCCGAGCGACAGCGGCATCAAGCCCGCGGACACCGCGACCGCGGAGCCCGAGCTCGATCCGCCCGGCACCAGATCGCCGCGCACCGGGTTCCTGGGAATGCCGTAGGGCGAGCGCACGCCGACCAGGCCGGTGGCGAACTGGTCGAGATTGGTCTTGCCGATGATGATGGCGCCGGCCGCGCGCAGCCTGGCGACCGCAGTGGAATCCCGCGCAGGCACGTAGGAGAATGCCGGGCAGGCGGCGGTCGTCGGTAGTCCCGCGACGTCGATATTGTCCTTCACCGCGATCGGCACTCCATGGAGCGGCAGCGCCGGATCTACGAGACGCTCCGCCTCGGCGAGCGCCTCCTTTTCGTCGCGCAGGCTGATGAAGATGGCGGGGTCGTTGTGCTCGCGGATGCGCTGGTAGCTGCGGGCCACGGTTTGTGCCGGGGTCATGGTCCCGGCGCGGTGTGCGGCAACGATCGCGGCGACAGTTTCAGTCACGTGGTTGGCCTCGTCTCTGGCGCGGCAGGGCATCGGGTGCCCGCCGCGAGGGAATTGCAGCCTGATCGAAGCAAGCAATGTGCCATTGTGTACAATTTTCCCGCGCTCGCGACACGACGATTTATTGCACAATATCAGTCGTTTGAAATGCGCGCTGGCGGCTGGCGCAAGCTGGCTTGAGAGTGCGAATGCCTAATTTGAGAGCAGGCGCGACCAAGCCGGAATCCGACCGTGGGATCAGGTGAAGCAGGCGAGTATCTGCAGCAACCGCTCGCGGTTTTCCTTGCCGATCTTCTCTGCGACATGTCGCTCGTGCTCGGCGGCAAGCCGCTTGAATTGCGCCAGCGCGGTCCTGCCGCGCGCGGTCAGATGCAGCGCGTGGGAGCGGCGGTCGGTGGCGGAGGCGATGCGGCTGACGAAGTCGCGCTCCTCGAGGCTGTCGAGCAGGTGCACCAGTCGCGCGCGCTCGATCCCGAGCCGCTTGGCGACCGCCATCTGGCTCAGGCCCGGATTGGCCCCGACCACGGTCATGACCGAATATTGGGTCGGGCGGATATCGACGGTCGCCAGCGTCTTGATGAAGTCCTGGAAGATCCAGAGCTGGAAACGCCGCACCGCGTAGCCGGCGTGGCCGACCAGCGCGTCGAGGCCGATGTCATCGCCGGTGTCGCCGCTCTGCGCCCGGCCATTCGCGGCGCGCGCCTGGGGGCGGCGGATTGCCGCTTTCGTTCCTGCCGCCTTGCGCGACGTCTTTTGCCGGCTTGCCATGACTGTCAGGCTAGCGCGCTTGAGGCGGGCGGGAAAGATTGTTGTTGACGACAACAATTGATGTCCGCAACATTATCGCGCCAAAGAGCCCGGCCGGGACCGCGCCGCCGCACCATGTTGCAGCGCGATCCCGATGAGACACGGGCGAGGAGGAAACCATGACGATCGCCACCGCCGGCGGTGACAATCCGAACAGCCTGTTCGCTGCGCCCGCGATCGTTGCCGTCAGACGCGACGACGGCAGCATCCTGGTTCGATCCACCACGCCGTTGCAAGACAGCGCGCGCTGCGTTGGTGACTGGCTGGAGCACTGGGCGCGACAGGCGCCGGATCGGATCTTCCTCGGCGAGCGCGCCAATGCCGAGGCGCCCTGGAGCACCGTCGGCTATCGCGACGCGCTCGGCATCGTCCGGCGCGCCGCATCGTGGGTCCTGGCGCAAGGGCTGAGCGCCGAGCGGCCGCTCGTCATCCTCTCCGACAATGGCATTGACCACGCCTTGTTCGCGCTCGCCGCCCAGCATGTCGGTGTGCCCTCCGCCGCGATCTCGCCGGCCTATTCGCTGATGTCGAAGGACTTCGACAAGCTGAAAGGCATGATCGGCCTGCTCGATCCAGGCGCGATCTTTGTCGCAAGCACCAAGCCGTTCGCTGCGGCGCTTGCCGCGATCGCGCCGCTGCATCGCGCGACCATTGTCAGCGGCAATCCGGATGACGCCGACGCGCTGGCATTCCGCACTGTCGCCGCGACGCCAGAAGCGGCAGGGGTCACCAAAGCTTTCGCCGCGGTGACACCGGATACGATCGCCAAGTTCCTGTTCACCTCAGGCTCGACGGGCACGCCGAAGGCCGTGATCAACACCCAGCGCATGCTGACCTCGAGCCAGCAGGCCAAGGCGCAGACCTGGACGTTTCTGGCGCAGTCCAGCGAGGAGCTGGTCATCCTGGACTGGCTGCCCTGGAGCCACACCTTCGGCGCCAACCACAATTTCAACCTGGTGCTGCGCAACGGCGGCACGCTCTATATCGACGGCGGCAAGCCGGCGCCCGGCCTGTTTTCGACCTCGCTCGCCAATCTGCGCAGCGTGGTGCCGACGGTGTATTTCAACGTGCCGCGCGGTTTCGACATGCTGATCGCGGCACTCCGCACCGACGACGAGTTGCGCCGCAAATTCTTCGCAGGCACCAAATTCGCGTTCTATGCCGGCGCGACGCTGCCGCAGAATCTGTGGGATGCGCTTGAGGAATTGTCGCTCGCCACCGTCGGCTGCAAGCTGCCGATGGTGTCGGCCTGGGGCTCGACCGAGACCTCGCCGCTCGCGACCGATTGCCACTTTCTCGCCAAGCGCTCCGGCAATATCGGTGTGCCGATCCCAGGCACAGAGCTCAAGCTCGTCCCGTCGGGCGAGAAGCTCGAGGTCCGCGTGCGCGGGCCCAATGTCACGCCGGGCTATTGGAAGGCACCGGAGCTGACCGCACAGGCCTTCGATGAAGAAGGCTTTTACAAGATCGGCGACGCCGTCACCTTCGCCGATCCGGCCCGGCCCGATCTCGGCCTGTTCTTCGACGGCCGCGTGGCGGAGGACTTCAAGCTCAATTCCGGCACCTGGGTCAGTGTCGGCACCTTGCGTGTCGCCGGGATCGCGGCGCTGGCGCCGCTTGCGCAGGATATCGTCGTTGCCGGTCATGGCCGCGACGAGGTGCGCTTCCTGGTGTTCCCGAACCTTGTCGCCTGCCGTTCGCTGGCAGGCCTGCCCGAGAACGTCGACCCACGCGAGGTGATCGCCCATCCGGCGATCCGCTCCGCGATCGGGCAGGGGCTGGCACGGCTGAAGGCGCAAGGCGGTCATTCCTCAGGCCATGCCACCCGTGCATTGTTGTTGGCCGAGCCCGCCTCGGTCGACGGCGGGGAGATCACCGACAAGGGCTACATCAACCAGCACGCCGTGCTGACGCGCCGCGCCGCGGCCGTGGCGGTGCTGGAGGACGACGCGTCATCCGAGCCGATCGCCTGCGCCGGCTGAGATCACGGTAGAAAAGGCGGACGTGAAGAAGGCACCAGCGGAAGGGTTCCCTGCCCCCTTGCGGGGGAGGGTTAGGGAGAGGGGTACCGCTTGCTCCGCTATCGATTGAACGCGAAAACACGCGCTGGTCGGTGAGCCGAGTCCTTGATGCGGCGTCGCGCAATGTCGCGAGCTGAGCCCCGGGGCTTACCCCTCTCCCCAACCCTCCCCCGCAAGGGGGGAGGGAGCCTGAGCGGCCTGCTCACCTTACCTGGACGACGTCACACCGCTCTGCTCGTGACCTCTCGCCGCGCCGCACTAGCTGACCTTTATAGTTGCCATAGCAACTAGTCTGTGCGAGTTTCTCCCCGATAGGGACAGGGCCGGTCAACGGCCTCGCATTTGGGAGGAGAATGTTGCGCAGCACGGCGCCAACGGCATGCATGGAAGATCGGGCAAAGACCGCGGCCCCGCAGGGTACCACCCGCGGCCCGGCTGCGCGGTCAGGTCGTGCTTTGCCCGGTCACGGCGCCCAGATTCTCGTGCAGCCGGCGCAGCAGGTCGATCAGCACCTCGCGCTCGTCCTTTTTCAGGCACGACAGCAGCCGCCGCTCGCGCTCCAGCGCGGCGACGATGACCTTGTCGTGGATGGCGCGGCCGCGTGCCGTCAGCGTGATCGAATGGGTGCGGCCGTCGTCGGGTGCGGTACGGATGGTCAGCAGGCCACGCTTCTGCAGCGCTGCGAGGTTGCGGCTGACCGGTCCCTTGTCGAAGCCGATCACCTGGCAGATCCGGGAGGCGGGAATCCCCGGCTCGATCGCCAGTTGCGAGATGATTCGCCACTCGGTGACGTTGACGCCGAAATTCTTCTGGTAAAATGCGGTGGCGCTGTTCGACAGCTTGTTGCCGATGAAAGTGATGAACGCCGGCACATAGCGATTGAGGTCCAGCAGCGGGCCATCGGTGGCATCTGCGGGATCGGCCGATCTGGGCCGGCGGGGCTTTCGGGGGAGGGGCTGACTGCTCATCTCTCAAATCATCGCTGCGAAACTGTTCGGGAGCAAGTGACATGCGGCCCGTATTGACAAGATCAAACCTCGGGAGGTCCCGATGACTGCAACAGGGGGGACATCCGTCCCGCATCTCGACGTCGATCCGTTCGCGCTCGAGTTCTTCGCCGATCCGTTCCCGACCCATGAGCGGCTGCGTGAGGCCGGGCCGGTGGTCTATCTCGACAAGTGGAATGTCTATGGCGTGGCGCGCTACGCCGAGGTCCATGCGGTCCTGAACGATCCCGCGACCTTCTGCTCCAGCCGCGGCGTCGGCCTGAGCGACTTCTCCAAGGAGAAGCCGTGGCGGCCGCCGAGCCTGATCTTGGAGGCCGATCCGCCCGCTCATACCCGGACCCGCGCAGTGCTGAGCACGGTGCTGTCGGCGACCGTGATGAAGCAGCTTCGCGGGCAGTTCGCCGCCGCGGCGGAGGCCCGTCTCGATGTGCTGTTGGAGAAGCGCAGGTTCGACGCGATCGAGGACCTTGCCGAAGCCTACCCGTTGTCGATCTTCCCGGATGCGCTCGGCCTGAGGCCCGAGGGCCGCGAGAATTTGCTGCCCTATGCGAGCCTGGTGTTCAACGCCTTCGGCCCGCCGAACGAGCTGCGCAAGGAGGCGATCGAGCGCTCGGCGCCGCATCAGGCCTACGTTGCCGAGCAGTGTCAGCGGGACAATCTTACCCCCGGCGGCATCGGTGCCTGTATCCACGCCCATGTCGATAGCGGCGCCATCACCGCGACCGAGGCGCCGCTGCTGGTGCGCTCGCTGCTGTCGGCCGGTCTCGACACCACCGTCAACGGCATCGGCGCAGCGGTCTATTGCCTCGCGCGCTTTCCCGACCAGTTCGAGAAGCTGCGCAGCGATCCGACGCTGGCGCGCAACGCCTTCGAGGAAGCCGTGCGGTTCGAAAGTCCGGTGCAGACCTTCTTCCGCACCACGACCCGCGCCGTCGAGCTCAGCGGCGAAAACATTCCCGAGGGCGAGAAGGTGCTGATGTTCCTGGCCGCCGCCAACCGTGATCCGCGCCGTTGGGAAAACCCCGACAGCTACGACATCACGCGCCGCACCTCGGGGCATGTCGGTTACGGCTCGGGCATCCACATGTGCGTCGGCCAGCTCGTCGCCCGCCTCGAGGGCGAGGTGATGATGGCGGCGCTGGCGCGCCGCGTTGCCAGGATCGAGATCACCGGCGAGCCGAAGCGCCTTTTCAACAACACGCTGCGCGGGCTGAACAGCCTGCCGGTCGAGATCACGCCGGCCTGACGGGAAGCCGGCAAATGGTTGGTTGCGGAAACAAGGGATGGGATCGATGAAGGGCTTCGGGGTTGGTTTGGCGCTGGCATTGGCCTGCGCCGCGGGCAGCGCACGCGCGGAGATATCCGACAATGTCGTGCGCGTCGGCGTGCTGAACGACATTTCCGGCATCTTCCAGGACACCAACGGCATGGGCTCGGTGGAAGCCGCGCGCATGGCCGCCGAGGATTTCAACGGCGGCGGCAAGGGCATCAAGGTCGAGATCGTCTATGCCGATCACCAGAACAAGGCCGACGTCGGCTCTGCGATCGCGCGTAAATGGCTCGACGTCGAAGGCGTCGACGCCATCGTCGACGTGCCGAACTCGGCCGTCGGCCTCGCCGTCAACACCGTGCTGCGCGATTCCAGGATGACGTTCCTGGCATCGTCGACCGCAAGCTCCGATCTCACCGGCAAGGCCTGCTCGCCGAACACCATTCAATGGGTCAACGACGCCTGGGCGACCGGCAACACCACGGCGGCCGCGATGATGCAGCGCGGCGGCAAGGACTGGTATTTCGTGACGGTCGACTACGCACTCGGCAAAGGCATCGAAGCCGAGGCGACCAACTACATCGAGAAGCACGGCGGCAAGGTGCTCGGATCGAGCAAGCATCCGCTCGGCACGTCGGACTTCGCGTCCTTCCTGCTGCAGGCGCAGAATTCCAAGGCCAAGGTGATTGGTCTCGCCAATGCCGGCGGCGACACCATCAACGCAGTGAAGCAGGCGGCCGAGTTCGGCATCCAGGAGGGCGGCCAGACCATGGTGGCGTTCCTGCTGTTCGTGAACGACGTCCATGGCATGGGCCTGAAGGTCGCGCAGGGCCTGCAACTG
This sequence comes from Bradyrhizobium acaciae, assembly GCF_020889785.1. GTDB lineage: Bacteria > Pseudomonadota > Alphaproteobacteria > Rhizobiales > Xanthobacteraceae > Bradyrhizobium > Bradyrhizobium acaciae. The sequence goes on along the minus strand of NZ_JACMYK010000150.1, from coordinate 2,833 downwards.
CTGGAAGCCTTCTACTGGGACATGAACGACGACACCCGCGCGTTCGCCAAGCGCTTTGCCGCGCGTCCCGGCATGAACGGCAAGATGCCGAGCGGCAACCAGGCTGGCGTCTACGCTTCGACGCTCGCCTATCTCAACGCGGTTGCTGCCACCGGCAGCGACGATGCCAAGGTCGTAGTGCCGCAGATGAAGACCTTCAAGGGCAAGGACAAGCTATTCGGCGACACTACGATCCGCCAGGACGGCCGCGTCATTCACCCGATGTATCTGTTCGAGGTGAAGAAGCCGGATGAGTCGAAGTACCCCTACGATTATTACAAGCTGATCGCGACCATCCCGGCCGACCAGGCGTTCCGTCCGCTGGCCGATGGCGGGTGCCCGCTGGTGAAGTGACGTCGGTGGCCGCGCAAGCCACACGGCACACTGCGCGGAGAGATCGCGCCCTCTCAACCGGCTCGCATTCCGCTTCACTGCATGCGGCCCGCCTCGCGCACAAGGCGAGAGGCGAGCTGGAATCGGCAGCATCCGCTGCTGCAGCCATCGCCGGAGAGACTATTTCGGCGGAGGCGCCTTCGGGAAGGCCGACACCATCCGGATCTTCCAGTTTCCGCCCTGGTTGACATAGGCCCCGGTCCAGCGGCCAACCACATCAAGCGGCTCGCCATTCTGGTTCTTGCCGGTGATGTGATATTCGCCGGTTGCGAGAGCCGTATCGGTGCCCAGCGGCATGGCCTCGTCGACCGTTATCTCATTGTGGTTGAACCCGGCCTTGAAGATGCCTTCGTAGGTCTGGGCAATATCGGTATGCGACCCGGTCGCATTGACGACCATGCCGCCCGGCGCATAGAGCGCAGCTATTCCGGCGCCAATCTCCCGTAAAACTCCGGTCCACCGCGTTCCGCCTTTTTCAAGCGACGATTCAGCGATGTTGCTGCGCAGAAACAATTTTTCCGACGGGTGACCCGCCCTGATCTTGACGGCCTTCCGTCGAATCGTAATGCTTGTTGGGCATATTCAGACGGCCTTTTGATTTTGGATGACGTGGTAATTTGAATCTGGTTCGCGTCTCGCCAGCATTTCAACCTGCTCTCCAAAACTCAGTGATCAAGAGTTCGCGCCAAGTGAATTGGCGAGGGCTTACGAGCGTTTGATTCCGCAGTCGGCTGGCCATCGGCCAGGCTCGGCTGCGGGGTTCAAAATTGCCGGACAGGCTTATTGGATTTCGAGATCAGTTATTTCCGGGGAGGGGTCTATGGGCGTGAACGTTGCCAGCGGAACCAGCGCTTCTGTGTCCGATACGCAAAGCGGCAATACAGTCCAGGACGGCGGCACGCTTTATGTGCTGAATGGCGGCACCATCAGCAGCACCCTCGATGTTGGTACCGTCATTGTGTCCTCCGGCGGTACCGATTTCGGCGACACCGTCTCCTACGATTCCAACGGTGCAGCGCAGCTTTACGTTTTCGGCACGGCGATCAGCGCCGTCATCAATGGCGGCAACGCGATCCTCGGTTACGATCCGTACACAAATTCAACCGGTGTCGGAACCGCGCTCGACACCACGATCAATGGTGGCCGACTGACAGTTGACAGTGGTTCAATCGCAACCAGCACCACGGTCAGCGCCGGCAGATTGACCGTTTTCGGCGGCACCACCAGCGACACCACCATCGCTAGCAGCAACGGGGGAGAGGACATCTATGGAGGCACCGCCATCAATACGATGGTCACGAGCGGTGGGTTCCAGTGGGTCACGAACGACTACAACAACAACCCTGGCGCCTATGGCAGCGCGGTCGCGTCCAACACCAGTGTAACGGGAAGCGGCTCCGAACAGATCGTAGGATTTCTCGGCGCCGGCACCGCAGTCAACACCGTCATTGCGGGTGGGATCCAGTACATCGGCTATGCCGCCTTCGGATCCGCGGGTATTGGTGTCGCAAGCAATACCACCATCACCAGCGGTGGAATCCAGCTTGTTGCGCCATATAATTATATTGCAACAGGCACAGCCGTCAGCACGACGGTAACCGGCAGCGGCAGCATCCAATATGTCGGCAGCGGCCAATATAGCGGCAGCGCAACGGCGATCTCCACCACGCTGATCGCGGGCGGTGAACAGATCGTGTGGGGCGGCGGCCCGTACAGCCCCATTGCCAGCAGCACGGTGATCAGTTCCGGCGGTGCCGAGATCGTTTCATCCGGCGGCATCGCCAGGAGCACGGTGATCAGCGCCGGCGGCACCGAGACCGTGATGGCGGGCGGCATCGCCAGCAGCACAGTGATCAGCTCCGGTGGCACCGAAGTCGTTTCGTCCGGCGCCACCGCAAGCGGCATCACCGTCAATAGCGGCGGCACCTTGATTGTGATTGCCGGCGCCAGTGTCACGGGCTTGACCAACAACGGCGGCACGGTGGTTAGCCAAAGCTCGCCGGTGACCGTGAGCAGCGGATCGTCCTACACGGTGTCGAGCGGCCAGACCGACATCGGCGACACCGTGCTCAATGGCGGTTCGATGTTTGTTGCCTCCGGCGGGTCGGTCTCCAGCACCACGGTCAGCAGCGGCGGGCTTCTGACCGTCAGCAATGGCGGCCGCGACACGGGCACGACCGTCTCGTCGGGCGGCACCGAAACGGTTGCGGGCAACGATACGAATGCCGTCGTTGCAAGCGGCGCGACGATGTATGTCAGCAGCGGCGGCAGAGCCAGCGGAACGCTTGTATCCGGCGGAACGCTCGACGTGCTGGCCGGCGGCTTTGCCACCGGGACGACGGTTTCCGCAAGCGGTACGCTCAACGTGACGGGGACCACGTCCAATACGGTCGCGGTGTTC
>NZ_JACMYK010000149.1 GCF_020889785.1 Bradyrhizobium acaciae | reverse complement strand
GGCCGATTCAACCAAAACCCATCCCGCTCTAGATCGTGGCGAGGTCAAGTCGCAGGGGCGAGCTGCCAAAATATCGAAAACAACCCCATGCAAAGGAGCCGGCGGCGGCCGGCGTTCGACCGAGCACGTTCGACCAAGCGACTTGACACGTCGGGCAACTCAGGGATATTCTTCTAATATTCCGAAATTATACAAACTCCCCCGCGCGGACCATCGGGTATGACATTGCGGGCTCCTGCAACTGACGCTTCCAGTGGCAGGCGGGATACGGAACGCGCCTTATTCGCGGCCGCAGCCTACGGCTGATTGTTCGGCGGCCGCTCGATGAACTTCCGGCTGCCGTTGAGAAGCTCGAGGTTGTTGGCGATGACCGGGTTGCCCGGATCGAGCGAATAGGCCTTCTCGAACTTCCGCCGCGCGCCGTTCAGATTGCCGCGCAACATCAGGGAATAGCCCTGATCGTTGAGGATCTGGACGGTCTCGCCGCCAAGCCGGATCGCCTGCGCGTAGGCCTGATCGGCAAGATCGAAGCGGCGAATCTTGTCATAGCTCGCCGCGAGCCCGACCCAGGCTGTGACGTCCTTCGGAGCCTTCTCGACCGCGTCCTTGAAATAGCGCTGCGAGATGCCGTAATTGCCGCGGTTGTACTGCTCCAGGCCCATCCGCACCGGCTCATCAGAGGGATAGTATTTGACGTCGGTCGGCTCCTGCACGGGGTCGCCGCCCGGCGGATCCACCGGCGCGACGATCGCGGCTTCGCGGGTGGTGTAATCACAGCCGGCAAGGCCGGTCGCCAAGCAACAACAGATCAACGCCGGCGCGAGACGATGTAATCCCCGTCCCGTTCCCCAAGTCCAGCGCATCTCTTGCCCCATTCGAAACATCATCGTGAAACTACCTACGAAAAACAGACGGCACGACCGAAACGTAAGTCAGCGCCAGAGACCAACGTCGTATTTCCCCTTCCGAGCCCTGCCCGGCGTGGCTACGCCGCACGGATATTACCTGCCGCCGCCTCCGACCCCGACGGCCACCGATCCACCGGTCCCCGCGCCCAATCCGGTTGTGTTGACATTCTGAATTGTGGTGACGGGCGGCGGCTGGCCCATCGCCTTGGTCGGATCGCCCACGTCGGGGAGCTGATCGAGCGGCCGCTGCTGGGTGCCGTAGCGTTTCACAGCGTCGGTCGCGCGCCGCGCGTCGTACGCGATCCTGCGATCGCCGACATAGGACGGCCATGGGTGAATCGTGTGGGTGGCGGCGTTGACCTCCTTGGCATTGCCGGCACTCATCGTAATGGTGTCGGAACGCTGCACATAGCGGTCCATCTCGTCGTGCCCGTAGACGCCGTAGCAGCCCCCGAGCAGGAAGGGAGCGAGCAAAGCGAGGTATCTGACGGTCATCTCTCGCCTCCTCTAGTTCAGGGTCTTGACGACCGGCTGGTCGACAACGGCCGCCGGCGCCGGAGCGGGCACGACCGCATTGGGCGCGATGATGTGGCCATAGGGTCCCTTCACCTCGCCGCCGGAATTGACGTAGTCGTTGTAACGCTTGCGAACTTCCATCTGGCCGTTGAGGAAGAAATCGACGTCGTTGGCCGGCAGCCGGGAATCGAGCGGCGTCGCCAGTTGCTGGCCGGGCGCCGCCGGCGCGACCAGGCGCGGCGTCACGATGATGACGAGGTCGGTTTCCTGCTGCTGGTAGGACTTGCTGCTGAATAGTGTGCCGAGCACCGGCACCGAGCCGATCCAGGGCAATTGCGATACGTCCTGGACATTCCGGGTCTGCAACAGGCCGGCAACCGCAAAGCTCTGGCCGTCACGCAGCTCGACGGTGGTTCTCGCACTCCTACTAGTCAGCGCTGGGACTTGAGTCCCGGCGATCGTCACAGCATTCGAGAAGTCGAGTTCGCTTACCGAAGGTTCAATCCTCAAATTGATAGTGCCTCGCGAAAGGACCGTGGGAACGAAGGCCAATTCCACGCCGAACGGCTGGTATTGGGTCGTAACCTGGGCGAAACCATTTACGCTTCCCGGCTGCACTGTGGGAACTGGAATCTGGCCACCGGCCAGGAAACGCGCGGCGTCGCCCGACAGCGTGACCAGGTTCGGCTCCGCCAGCGAGCGAACCAATCCCTTCGTTTCCAATGCCGAGATCAACAGGTCTACTGAGCCGCCGTTGCTGGTTCGGACGATGCTGGTCAACAAACTTCCGAACGGAACGGGCGCTACGCCGCCGGCGGCACCAAGGAGCGTTCCCGCTGTTGCAAGTACCGGAAGGCTCCCCGTCGGAGCAGCACCAACCTGCCCCCCGCCATTACCGAGGGCAGCATTGTTGATACCACCGATCGGCCTTCGGCCTACCGCTGTGGCCCCGCCTACCCCCGTATTTCCAACATTGGTCCCATTGGCATTCGCTGCATAAAGGTTCACGCCCAACTGGCGTCCCGCGTCGCGATTGACCTCGAGGAAGCGCACCTCGAGCATCACCTGCTGCGGCGCCGCGATGCTCATTGCATTGACGACGATGGCCCCCTCGGGAACGCTGCCCTTGGCAATCGTCAGCGCCCGCTCGGCGGCGACGGCATCGGCGGCGGTTCCGCTCAACACCACTTGGCCTTCGGAGGCAGACACGCGAATGCCCCGGTTGCCAGTGCCGGCATGGATGTTCTGCTGCAGATTGCCGATATCGAATGTCACCTCGACATCGAGGATGCCGATCTGCTTCATCGAGCTGTCGAACAGGATGACGTTGGTGGTGCCGGTCTTCTTGCCCTGGATGTAGAGCAGGTGGTCGCTCAGCGACTTCACGTCGGCGATATCGGGCGAGCCCGCCACGATCGATGAGAACGCGGTATCGACCCTGAAGGTGCGCGACTTATTGAGGGTCACCCTGACACGCTGGACGTCGCTCATCTCGCTGACGAAGACGCCGCTGGACGACGGAGCCCGCTGCTCCGCGGCAGTAGCAGGATCGGCGAAATGAAACAGGGCAACCGCAGCGCCAAACGCCATCGCGCTCAAGGCGACCAGCCCAAGTCCCGCATCAACCGAAACGCGACTTCCCATCATGCCAATCCCCTTCGCCGCGTCTCCGCGACGATCCCCGTAAATCTACGGCCCTGACGTCCCGATCACTCCAGTTCGTGCACCACGCCGTAGAGCTTACAGTCTGTCCGACTACAAATAGTTACTCGCGAATTCCCATTCCCCGGCGCACTGAGCTGAACCAGAACGTAGCTCCATTCCGGACACGTCCCCGCGCGCCTGGCCGCTAATGACGGTTCTAGGATCATCCCCCGCCACCCGCCTTGATTGCAAGGAAAGAGCCCCGCCGGGCTGTGCCGATACCCGAGAAAACTGCCCGATGTTGCCAGTGCGCACCACTTCCTTAGCCCGCTTGGGCTATTTCCGACCTGCCCAGTAGGCCGAGGCCGCCTTGGCAGCCGCCCGCACCGGCGCCACCGATCAATCTCGCCGAATCGGGTCTGCTCAGAACGGAATTTGGGTCGACGCGGTCGGCGAGTTCAATGATGTGCCCCATACCGGCATCAGCGGTGAGAAGCCCGGCAGCGACGCAGTCACGGTCAGCGCCGAGGTCCCCGCGGTCGTGGTCACCGTGGGCGTGAGACCGGCGCCATACAGGAAGGGCGCGACGGTCTGCTTCTGAGTTGTCGTCAGATAGTCTCCGGTACAGGTGGATGGCGAATTGGACGCCAACACCGCCGGCGAGTAGCAGGTGACCATGTTTGCCCGAGCGCCGGCATCTGCGAGGATGCGCAACGACTGCATCGTGATCGTGTACCGGCCGAAATCAAAAATCGCAAAGATCAGGGTGAACAAGGGCACTGCAACGAGGCAGAACTCGAAAGCCGCCGCCCCGCGCTGATCGAGCTTTCTCATCACTGCACCAAACGTACGGTCTGAACGTTGGGTCCTACTGCCCCATCTGACTTACACTTGCTGTTGTCCAGGGCTGTATTGCCTTGGAAGGTCACGGCATAAGCTATGACTTGGTAGCAACCAGAACTCGGGGCGGTCTGTGTGCTGTTGCCTCCGTACGTAACGGGCGTGTTTGGTACATAAACCGTGCCATTGAAATAGCTGCTTGTATTGCCGACGAGGCTGACGCCTCCCTTGGTATAGGCCTCACCATCATAGATGAGCAGGTCTGTCATTTGACTACTGACCGACGAAAGCGCCGATGGTCCCGCAGGATGCTTCACTGCGGTGATCTGGATCAATGGGCCGCCATTGACCTGCAGCGTTGCGGTCCCAATAAGTATCAAGGTGGTCCCAAGCGCTCCAGATGTGATAGTCGTCGAAGAGCTGCTTATTTTGATGGTTCCGCTGCAAAAGTAGAAGGTGCCGTTTAATGTGCCACTTAGCGACAGGTTGCCCGTCGGGGCGTTGCAGCAGGAGCCAGCTTCATACGAGAGCAATGATGCGCACACCCCCGCCGTCCCGCCTGGGAAATCCGACGTCTTCAACTTGGCTAACGCCGCGCCCACTGCACTAAGTGGATCGGGGATCGGCTGCTGGTAGGTTTGCACGCCCGTGCACTGGGTTCCGCCCGTCTGGGAGCAGCCGCCGACCGTGTAGCTCGGCGCACTTACCTGAATGCCGTTATTGCCAACAAAGCCGATCGCGTTTGACGCGCTGCTGTCTGACGAAATACCGCATGTTGTCGACGACACGGTGGGCGAGCCTTGAAAGGTGACGGAGTCCTTCAAAGCCAACACGCATGGAGGCTTCGCCAAACTGTCAACTATGGCGACCGCCGTCGCGGCGATATTGACCGTCGACATGCCCAGCAGTTGAGCCAGACGGGCCGGCTGCTGCTGGCTGACGGTGGCCTGCACATAGGTTCCCGCGGTCCCGTTCCACGTCGTCAGGGTAGCGATCTGGACGCTCTGCGTGATGCCGCTGACCGGCACGCACTTGGAGCCCGGATAGCCGGTGTCGTTGGAGTTGCAGAACGTATTCTGGGCCGCAGCCTGCTTGCCGCGATAGTCGTATGGTTGTGCATTGTCACACGTTACGCCGGGCTGCGCCGCGCTCCCGCACGCCACCCGCAGGGCCCCCGAATAGGCCGCCGCATCAGCCGCCCCCTGGGCGCGCTGCTGGATCGCGTACCACGACCCCGCCTCGCCGCCGAGTGCCATGATTCCGATCAACGGGATCAGCGCGATAACGGTTGCGAACGCGGCTGAACCACGACGGCAACGGAGCAGGTCACGCATGGAACACCTCATTGAAACCGCTCCGAATAGGTCAGCGTGAACGAACAAGGATTGCTGTTGGTGCTGGTGCACAATGCCGTCCTCAGCACCATCGGTGCGAACGTGATCGTGGTCGAATACACGTAGTACTTCGGCTGGGAGGGGGCAGAGTTTGTCGAATCGCAGACAGCATTGGTGTCGCCGCAAATCAGCGTGATGCTGGGGATCGGATAATGGGGATCGGCCTTGGCGAGCTGGGCCGACGCCCAGGTGGACGCGTTCGTGACGTCGCCCGGCGGGTTATACTGGATCAATTGCCCGAACCCGCGCAGCGCCGCGGACGCCTGGATGTATTGAAAGCCGGCCACCGCAAGGTCGGCAAGCGGCAGCAGAATAACCAGGAAGAGGAAAACGAAGACGAACAGCATCTCGAACGCGACGGCACCGCGTTGATCCGTGATCAGAGAACGCTTGCCGCTCACACGAGGCATGGCCGCTCACCAGACATAGGGGATCAACCTCCAGCGCGAGGCCTCGTAGCTGGAATATTCAGGAAGAGTGCGGCGAAGCACGTCTTCTTCGTAGTGAATTCGCCAAACCTGGATGGCGATATGCAGGAACAGCAAGGCGACGGTCATCCAGCTCAGATGCTGCAGCACAACGCCGACGAATACGATCTCTTCCGACAGATACAGCGGATGCTTGATCCACCGGTACGGTCCGGTCTGCACGACCGAACGCGCCTGCGGCACCAGGCTGAACGACCGTCCGAGATGGCGGACAGTGACGAGGATCATGATCATGCCGGTCAGCACGAAAACCGTGGACAGCAAATTCGGCAATGCGCCTTCGGTCCGCTCGAAGAACGTGATCGTCCACGGCCAGTATGTGCCGACGAACGCAGCGATCCTCGGCAGCAGCCCTTCGGCCTGCGCCTTTGCCGGCCCCCGGATCAGGATCAGCAACGCCAGCATCAGATAGAAGACCGCGACAAAGAAGTTCGACACCAGCGATGGCCACGGCTCCCCCGCCGGGTTCGCCAGCTTGAAGGACACGGCAAGCGCCAACAGAAGGAACCACGCGCTGCCAAGCAATCGGGTGAGCCGATCATAAGCCAGGTTCGTCGAGAGGCTCATTGCAGTTGCACTCATGTCTTACTTGCCCATCTCGGCGAATGTACGGATCAAATGAAGGAACGGGCTTCCGCCCAGAATGACGAACATCGCGGGAAGCAGGAACAACACCATCGGAACGGTGAGCTTGGCGCCCAATTTATGCGCTCGCTCCTCGAGCTTGGTGATGCGTTCCCGGCGCAGGTCGACCGCGATGCTGCGCAGGGCCTGACTGAGCGGCGTGCCGTATTGCAGGCTCTGGCTGACCATGGTGCCGAAGCGACGGAGGCCTTCCGACGTGGCGGCGAGCTTCTCGAAGGCCTCGGCACGGTTCGGCAGGATCCGGAGGTCATCGAGAAGCCCCCGCAGCACGTGGTTGATGGCGGGATTGGTCTCCTTCATCTCCTCCGCCACGCGTTCAAGGGCGCTCTCCAGGCCCATGCCGGCTTCGCTGCAAACAACAAGCAGATCGATGGTGTCGGGCGTGCCGAGCCGAATTGCCGCGTCGAAGCGTCGCTTCAGGACCAACAGGATCAGACGCGGGCCCATGATTCCGATGGCCACGCCGAACAACGTGAAGACCATCACGTCGCTGAACGGCCTTCCGAGAATTTGCGACACCGTGAAAGCTGCAACCGGAAACACGAATGTGCTCACCATCTTGAAGCCGATCCAGATCGGCAGCATCCGATAGTGATTGAACCCGGCCGACTGGAGAATCATCCGTAACTGGCCGAGATTCTCCTGGCCATAGAAGCTCCTGTAGCGTGTACCGACCGATGAAAGCCAGCCGATCATATCCTTCGAGGAGCTCGATCGGTCGGGGATGCCCAGCACGGCGTTCGAGACGCGCGTGTTCAAGGCGCGGAGATGCATCTCGCGAATGATCAGCAGGAAGGTCCCCGCCGCGAGTGCGACGGCAAGAGTGGCAAAACCGAGACCAGCGGTCATAGAGTGGTTTCCCTTCTGACCATCCAACGGATCACGAAATGCCCGATCAGGACGGAGCACGCCGCATAGGCAAGCAGGACGTTGCCCTGCGGGTCGAACAACAGCAGGTCGATCGACCTCGGGTTGATCATGTAAAGCAGCCCGCCGATAACGACCGGCGCCATGGTGAGCGCACGCGATGAAAAGATGACCTCTCCCGCCAAGGCCTTCGCACGGGCCGCCAGCGCAACCCGCTGACTCACGGTCTCACCCAGTGTCTGCAGCGTTTCCGCCAGGCTGCCGCCGGTCTTCAATTGCACCGCAAGGGTCACCGCAAACATCGCATACTCCGGCACCCGCGTTCGCTGATAGACCGCCTCCACGGCTTCCTCGGGTGACCGGCCCAGATTCAGTTCGCTGCAGACGATGGCAAACTGCCCGGACGTCGGCTGCGGCATCTCGCGCGCGATGGTGCGAAATGCCTCGTGAACAGGCAATCCTGACCGGACCGTGCTCGTCACCAGCTGGACCGCGTCGGGAAGCTGCTGGAAGAGTTGAATTGCGAATCTTCGTTGCTGCCATCCGAACAGGCCACGCACCATCAGGACGGCGACGACCGCGGCGGCGATGCCGGCGTAGAGGCCGCGAAATTTCACCAGCTCATTGAGATAGAGCACGCCCGCCGCTGCCATGGCCGCCGCAAGCAGCACATAGACCGGACGCACCATGTACACCATCTCGGGGTTGTAATTGGCGAAGCGATAGAGCGTACGCCAACGCGACGTCTTGGCCGCGCGACGGATCGACACCAAAGTTGCCGCTTCGGCCGTCGGCAGGGCGATTTCGAGCTGGCGATCCATCCGCCTCTGTCGGGCATCAAGCCACAGCGTATTTATCGTCGCACCCAGCAGGAGAACCAGGACGATCATCAAGGGCATCGACATCAGAAATGCCTCATCGCATCAGCCCAGGCTCGATCAAGGCCGTAATAGACGAGACGGCTCTTGAACTTCGGAACAGCATTGGTGGACCGGTAGGTGCCGGATATCCGTCCGTCTACGTCCTCGTCCTTGTATTCGAAGAGTGCAATGTCATTGGTGGTGATCACTTCACCCTCGAGGCCGATCACCTCGCTGATCTGCACGATGCGGCGCTGACCGTCCCGCATGCGCTCGACCTGCACGATGATGTCCAGGGCGGCGACAATCTGCGATCGGATTGCGCGGGACGGCAGATTGACCTGCCCCATCTGCACCATGTTCTCCACACGGGTCAGGGCATCGCGCGTGCTGTTGGCGTGCACCGTGGAGATGGATCCATCATGGCCGGTGTTCATCGCCTGCAGCATGTCGAATGCCTCGGCGCCGCGCACTTCGCCCACGACGATGCGGTCGGGTCGCATACGCAGTGCGTTCCACAGCAGATCGCGCTGCGTCACCTGCCCCGTGCCTTCAAGGCTGGGCGGACGCGTCTCGAGGCTGATCACGTGCGGCTGCTGAAGCTGCAGCTCCGCCGCGTCTTCGATCGTGACGATGCGCTCACTGTGGTCGATAAATTGACTGAGGGCGTTCAGCAGGGTCGTCTTGCCGGAACCGGTGCCGCCGGAGACCAGAACGTTGAGCCGGCAGCGCGAGGCGATCTCCAGCAATTGCCCGATCGCCGCGTTCATCGTTCCGTTTTCGATCATCGCGGCGATATTGTAACGCCGGCTGGGAAATTTTCGGATCGAGATGCAGGGGCTATGAATTGCCAGCGGCGGCAGGATGATGTTGACGCGGCTGCCGTCCGGCAGGCGGCAGTCCACCATCGGGCTGGATTCGTCGACCCGCCGACCGACCTGCGAGGCGATTTTCTGTGCAACGGAGGCGATATGATCATTGTCGCGAAACCGCACCGCGACCCGCTCGAGCTTGCCGGCCCGCTCGACATAGACATTGCTCGGCCCGTTGATCATGATGTCATTGATCGTCTCGTCGAGCAGAAGCGGACGAAGCGGCCCGTAGCCGGTCATGTCGTCGGCGATTTCCTCCGCGAGGAAGAGCTGCTCGCGGCCCGACAACTCCAGCCGCTCCTGGTTGGCGATGCCGTGGATGATTTCCTCGATCTGCCGCCGCAGGACATCGCGCGGGACGGTCGTGGCCACCGCCGGCTCGATCTGTTCTATGACCCGCTCACGCAGCGACGCCGGCATCACCGGGTGGTGCGAAGCCTCTTCACGCTTCGGCGCCGATGCAAACAGGCTTGCCGTCGACGGCACCACACTCGGTTCCGCCAGCGGCAAGGCTGGCGGCATCGGTTGCACACTTGGCGTCGCCGGCGGTGCAACCAGCACCGCTCCGGGCATCCGCACTGGCATTTCGTCTGCGCGCCTGCCGAACTTTTTCATAGCCCGAGCCACCTCTTCCATCGCGCCTTATGGTTGGCGCCGACACCGGTGATCTCCCGCACGATCGGAGCGAGGTGACGCCGCAAGCCGGACACATGCTTGAGCGCGGGAACGCCGAGGTTGACGGCCTGGGTCATTCCCTTGCCGAGATCGGGGATCACCATGTCCGGTTCTGCGCCCAGCGCCTTGACGATCGTCGCCCTGGGCAGGCCGCCAGGCCGGCCGGCACGGTTGAGCAAGGTAAAGACGCGGTCCTTGCCGGCGATGTTGGTGACGGCGTTGCGGAGTGCGTGCGCGTTGCGCAGGCCGGTGACCTCGGCTTCCAGCAGCACCATCACGTGGCGCGACGTCTGAATCACCGGATAGATCGACGCCGGGAACGGCACCGGCACGTCGACCACGACGTAGTTGAACCGCTGGCGCAGCAAGCCCAGCACGTGCCGCACGCCCGCCTCGGTGATGTCGAGCTTGGCATCGAGATCCTCGTCGCCGGCGATCAGGCAAACCCGATCGTTCACCTCGATTGCCGCCCGCTCCAGAAACAGCGTGTCGGCCCGCATCGGATTTTCAAGCGCAATGCGAAGACCGGGTCCCGGACGGACACCCAGCATCACCGCGGTTTCGCCATTCTGCAGATGCAGGTCGAGCAGCGCCACCTTGGCCTTGGTGGTCTCTGCCAGTTGCAGCGCGAGGTTGATCGCAATGCTGGTTGCTCCGGCGCCGCCCTGCGCACCGCAGATCGAGACCACGTGCCCGCCACGGTCATTTTGAACAGGCGCGGCATCGCCGATCAGCTTCGGACGCAGCTGGTCCAGCACCATATCCCGCGTGATCGGCGTCGGAAGATACTCGGTAAGGCCGATCTCCATCAGTTCGCGGTAGAAGGTGATTTCCCTGTTATCGCCGATCAGGGCGACCTTCACATCGGGCGGACAGACGCTGGCGAGGCGTTCCAGCTCGGTGAAGGGATCATCCAGCCCGCTGATGTCGGTCACCAGCGCGTACAGATCGGTGTCGGTCTCCAGCATCCGTGTCGCATGACGGATCGTGCCACGCCGGATCACCAGATTGCTGCCGTCGAGACCCTTGCGGAGAGCCGCGGCGCTGAGTTCGTCGTTCACGAAGCAGACGATGCGGTTGCGTGCGACAAGGGACGCAGTCTCTTCGGGTGATTCTACCACTGCCATGTTCACACTCATCAACGTTTCTCCGCACCCTTGCCGACGTCACCAGCCGCCGCGGTCGTCTGAGCTTCAATCCCGGGGGTCACGTCGCAGCCGGCACGAGCGTCGTCGTCCACGTCCTGCTTCCTGACCGAATATTGCTTGACCCCGGTGCCGGAATAGATCGCCACTGTGGTGCTCTGCCCGGCCACCGCGCTCTGGCGCGCCAACTCGGGCGACACGTCGCAGCTCGATGTCGCACCGGTGTCGGCCTTGTCCCACTGCTCGGCCGCAGCCCGGATGACAAGCGAGAGCGTTCCCAGCTGCTTTGCCACGGCGACCTTCTTGACCTGATCCGGCTTGAGCTCCAGCGATACGGTTTGCGCCGTCTTGCCCGGGACGGCATTGGTGATGGGACGTCCGCCTTGTGCAATCTCCTGGTCGATCGCGATCACACGCACGTTGGACAATACTGTTTCGCTGACGGCCCGTTTGACCGGATCCGCCTTTTCGAACACCTGGGTCAACACCACGTCGACATTGTCGCCCGGCCTGATCAGACCCGAGACGCCGGTCTCCTCGTCGACCTTGATGCTGATCGCGCGACTGTCCGGCGCCAGCACGCTGGCGAGGAAGCCGCGATCCTTCGGACGCAGGATATCCTCCAGGGTAATTGCGCTGCCGGCGTCGACGAACTTGCGAACCAGAGAGCCGGGAAGTCCGGCCTTGCTGTCAGGCGTTTCGAGGATCGCCCCTGCGGGGACACGGTTCGGCACCGCCTGGCGCACGGAGAAATCCTCGTCCCGCGCCAACGTCCCCTTCGACAGCGGACGCGCCGCGACGAAGTAGCCGACGGTCGCAGGTGCGGCCGCAGGCCTCTGCGCGGCCACCTCCGCAACAGCCTGGTCCTTCGGCTGGTTCAGGCCATAGGCAATGATCCCGAGCGCCGTAGCCGCAAGCAACAGCACCATGATGATCGAGACGCGCAATGCGGATGACATGTCAAAATCCCTTGCTCAAAAAGATCCCTTACTCAAAATGGTCCAGATACCGCCACACGCGATGGCGACTCCGTAAGGCAGCGGCGCGTGCCGCAAATGACGCCAGCGCTCGACCGCATAGACCCTTCGCACCAGCGACGATCCGGCGGGCGCCAGTTTTGGCTGTGGCAGGCGGCGCATTGCCAGATGCACCGCGGCCAGAGCGCCTCCAGCCAGCGCAGTTGCCGTCAACAGCTCAATCACGCCGCTGAGCGGCAGACCGATCGCCAGGGCAACCAGCAACTTGACGTCGCCGCCACCGATCGCTCCCCGCAGGTAGATCAGGAAGAGCAGCAGAAACAGGATTGCGGCAACGATCAGCGACTGGCCAACCTGGATCGGGCTGGCCAATTGGCCGACGATCCCAAGGAACGCCAGCGCCAGGCAAATTTCGTTTCGGATCAACCGTGTCGCGATATCGATCGTTGCGACATATAACAACAACGCGATTTCCAGACACGCGGTCGTGGACGCAATCCAATTCATGAAATAAACGCCTCAGAAAAAGGCGGGGGGCACAAAATAATGCCCCCCTCCGGAGCGCCGTCCTCTGGACTCAGGCGCTGACCGCGTTGGTAACCGCGGTGCCGATCGTAGTGATCGAGGTGGTCAGAACACTGCCGATGCCACTGGCGGTACCCGTACCGAACGCCGCGGAAACGGCGGCGACGATACAAGCGGCGACGATCACGTACTCAAACGACACAACGCCGTCCTTGTCCGTGCGCAGACGCTTCAACCCTTCGGTGATGTAGATGTAAGACCGCAACATAGGAGAAAGCCTCCTTTAAGGCTCGCACATATCGCAATCCGGTTGACGGCTGTTGACAGGAAGAATCTGCCAACAGCGTTCAACGTCCGGAGTTAGGCGGAGACTGCGGTGGCGACCTTGCCGGCGATCGTGGTGATCGAGGTGCTCAGGACCGAGCCGATGCCGCTGGCGGTACCCGTACCGAACGCAGCAGACACGGCGGCGACGATACAAGCGGCGACGATCACGTACTCGAACGACACAACGCCGTCCCGGTCCGAGCGGAGACGCTTGAAGGCTTCGGTGGTCTGGATGTAGAGCTTCAACATAGGAAAATATCCCTTTTACGATGAAATTTACGCAATATGTTGGCAGGGCAAAATCCAAGGCCAACTAGGATTTTCTTATAATGCGTCGCGATAAAGCTGTCGATTGGTAATCGTTTATTAACCCTACTGGCGTAGCGGCCGACGCGCTCCTTTCGCACGACGCCCCCGAGTCGAACGCACGAAACCCCTTAAACTATAGGGGTTTCAGTATTTCATGACATTTCAACCGGACCGCTCCGTGTGAATACGGTGGCAGCGCCCAAGTGCAAGAGCAACGACGGTTCCGTACAACCGGCGGCAAGATTCCACCGGAGCGCCGTCAAGGTGACGGCCTCACAATCCGGCTCCAGAGACCCCACTCGAAAATCGGCAGCGCGGTCGACAGCCATTTGAACAGTTGCCCGCGTCAGTAACAGGTCCCGGAATCCCCTCCGAGCCGGCCACAACTCTCCGGGTTGGATTGCCGCCATTGCGTGACCGCCAGCGGCGGCTTGCTCGTGTCCGCCGGCGCTGCCGATAGCCTGCCGCGCTCTTCGTCGAGGAGCTGCGAATGAAGCTTCTGGATCTGAACGTTTCGCTCGAGCAGCGACATTGATCTTGCCTGAACCTGCTCTGCCAGCCCCTTGCGCATGGCATTCTCCCGATCGAGCAGCTCAGGAAAACGCAACAGCGGCCGGACCAGCTCGGTGGCCTTGATCACGCACGACGCCCGTTCCACCGCCTGCGCGATCTGATCCGGAAAGGCGCTGCGGCATTCCGCGAGCGCGCCGTTCAGGTTAACTGCCGCCGGCGCCGGCTCTGTTGCCGTTGCGGTTGCCGCTGGCGTCTCCGCCGAGGGCTCCGTTGCCGGTCCCATCTCCTCCTTTTCGACGGCTTGGCGCGCAGCTCCACAACAGGCCAGCAGGATGCAGAGCGAGAGAGCGGCCAGGCGTCTTCCGCGCTTTGGCCAAGTCTCTCCGTCCCGATCCCGGATAGGACGGCCAGATAACGCGATAGGCGTACCTCCTTGGGTCACGTGTGCCGACAGGGAGCAGGTTGTCTTTGCAGTCAGGGACGCAGAACCGTCCTCTCCTCCCGTGGAAAAAAATTCGTATTGGCGAAAAACCGAGGTCGGCAAAAAAGCGGTCTTCTCAAAAAACCGCTCCGTGCGAAATGGCGGAGCTGATTGATGCTAAATGCATTTCAGCTGCCCGTGCAATAGCAACCTTGCGCGGCAACAAGGCCCGGTACAGCAAGTCGGTAACTGCACTGAGCCAGCCATCCCCTCAACAAATGAACGTTTCGCTTGCGGTTGAAGTCAGACCGGCGTCACGGCGACCGCCGCCGGAGCAGCATGCGCTGGATGAGAAACCCGCCGGCGCCGGCGAAAAATTTCCACTTCATCCCCGCCAACTCCTTGCTCTAGGATCAGTCATTTCAATGCGAGCGCCCACCATGCGCTCGAGGAATTTCCAGAACCAAAACGTACAGCAACTGATCCGGCGTCATGGGGCTTCAGATGACCGATCGTATTGCACTTTTCATCGACGGTGCGAATCTGCACACCACGGTCAAGAACCTCGGCTTCGAAGTCGACTTCCGGCGACTGCTCGCGGAATTCGGCAAGTATGGGCAGATCGTCCGTGCCTATTTTTACACGGTCGTGCGAGACGACGACGAGTTCAGCAGCCTCCGGCCACTGGTGGATTGGCTCGACTACAATGGATATGCGGTCAGGAGAAAGTCGGCCAAGCAGCACGACGACGGCGACGGACGGCGGCGAATGAAGCGCAGCATCGGTATCGAGCTCGCGGTCGACGCATTGGAAATCGCGCATCGCATCGACCACGCGTTCCTGTTCTCTGGCGATGGTGATCTGCGAGCTGTCGTCGAAGCCGTCAGGCGGATGGGCGTCCGGGTCACCGTCATTTCCAGCATTCGGACGAAACCTCCCATGATCGCCGACGAGCTTCGCAGGCACGCGGATGCCTTCGTCGAGCTCGAGAGCCTCAAGGCATTGATCGAGCGCCCACCACATCCGATTGCGCCGGACTGAAATCGCCGACGCGCCGGCGACGTCGCCCGCTGAGATGCCTGCAAGCGGAAGCGCACCCCGTCGGCCGCGTCCGTACATCACCGAGTTGCGCGGGTCGGTCGGAGACATCAATATGCTTCCAACCAACACAACTGCAGAAGGGAGAACCAATGTGGAGGTCGGTCGGCTGCATCTTGCTGTTGTTGGCAACGACAGGCGTAGCGCTAGCTGAACCTTCCAGGTTCACCTGTGACGCGCCGCGGGGCAAACGGGTCGAGCCCGGCGCCTCAGGCAAAGGCGGTGACGTTCAGTGGATCGATGACGATCTGGATGCGGTCCGGCCTGCCGTCGTGATCGACGGCGAAACCTTCACCGTCACCTGGGGAACGACCGTCCCGGCGGAAGGCAAGGGAGCCAAGCTCACGACCTATGTCTTTGCAGCCGCCCACCGGACTGCTGCATCGATCTTTGCGACGCGCGTCGACGAGACCACGGCCGAGATCTTCCGGTTCTATTTTGGCAGCAAGTCACTCTACAAACTGACGAGCCGCCTGGGAGACCCCTCGCCCGATTCCAAGGCCATGCCCTTGGTTGCAACCTACCTGGCGACCTGTCGCGCGCAGTAGGCGATGGCGGGCCGGCCGTTAAGGCGGCCTTAACTGACCTTTTTTGTTCCGGTCGCCGGTGTTGCCGGTCGGCACCAGCCGGAATGCCTATTCACCACGCCCCAAACCATTGGGTTTTAATAAAAATCTCAATATTCCCGGCCGCCGACGCCCGATGACTCTGCTCCACTTAAAGCGGCTGTGTGGCTGAAATGTCATAGGTCGGGGAACCTTCCTTTGTTAGCCTTCGCCAGATTCTACGTAATATTTTTTGTGAGTTAGGGGCGGGAATTATGAAATCGGCATACACGGTGATCGCGTGCCTATGCCTGGCGGCAACGCCAGCATGTGCCGAGGTTTTTTCCATTAACGATGCATTGCGCCAGGCTATGCAGACCAACCCGGGCGTGGGTGAAGCCTCCGCAAATCGGCGGGCGACCGAAAGCGAGCTGAGACAGACGCAGAGCACGCTGCTGCCGCAGGTGCGGGTCGACGCCAGCTACGGTCCGGAAAAGTTCGATCAGTCGCCGGGCTTCATCTCCCCGAACATTCAGTCGGCGCCGACCGTGGGTTCAGGACCGTGGCGCAATGGCAGCCAGGAATCGGTGGTTGTACGCCAACTGCTGTGGGACGGCTTCTCGTCGATCTATGACGTCTGGCGTCAGACCGCGCGCGTGAATGCGGCGGCCTCCCGCGTCAAGGAACGAACCGAGCTGCTGGCCCTCGACGCCGCCGAAGGCTACATGGACGTCGTGCGCTACATCCGCCTGGTCAGCCTCGCCCAGCAGAACGTCGCCAATCACGAGAAGATCTTTGCCAACGTGAACTCGCGCTTCTCGGGCGGCCGGGCCGGCGAAGGCGACCTCGAGCAAGCGCGAGAGCGCGTCGAGGCCGCCCGTGCGGCCCTCGCCGAATTCCAGCGCAGCCTCGATGACGCCCGAGCGAAGTACCGCAAGGTCGTCGGCCTCGAGCCGATCAATGTTCGCTTCCCGAGCCCTCTCGCAGGATTGCCGCACAGCCGCGATGAAGCGCTGGCGACCACGCTGCGGTTCAATTCGACGATTGCGGCGGCACAGTCGGATGCCGACGCCGCCAAGCACGCGTTCAAGGCCACCGACGGCACGTTCGGCCCGAAATTCTATCTGGAGGGACGGGCAACCCATTACGACAACTCCTACCCCTACGTGGCGGTCCCCGGAACACCCTCCATTACCCACGAGGACTACAGCGGCAAGGTGGTGATGTCGTGGGACATCTTCCGTGGCGGCCAGGACGCCTGGAACAGGTCGGAGAAGGCCGAACGCTATACCGAAGCCACCATGCGCCACGCGCGCTTGCAGCGCGACGCCTATGAATCGATCGACAAGGCGTGGAATGCCCGTACGATTACGGCCACCCGAATTGCAGCTCTGGCGCGCCAGTTGGAAGCGGACCGCAAAACCATCGCGGCCTTCCAGAAGGAATACGAGCTCGGCCAGCGCTCCCTGATCGACCTGCTGAACGCCCAGAATCAATTCTTCAACGCGTCGGTCTCGCTCACCTCCGCCCGTAGCGTCGTTGTTTTCGCCGACTACCAGCTGCTGGCGGCGATGGGGACGTTGATCGAGTATCTGAAGGCTCCGCCGCCGGTCGATGCCGCGCCGACCGACATGCTTTCGATCGGCCTGCCCCGCTACTCGTTCCCCACCCTGCGCGTGAACCTGCCGCAAACCGGCTCAGAGCCGCTGCACGTCGCCGTTCCGGCCCCCACTGCCGCCGCTCGTTCCGCCAAGGGCTACAAGGAGGGCTATGCGGCAGCTCAGCCGAAGGATGTCGGCTTTGCCGACCGCTTCACCGGCTCGACCACGCG
>NZ_JACMYK010000148.1 GCF_020889785.1 Bradyrhizobium acaciae | reverse complement strand
CAACAAGTCTTGGCAACAAGACTTGTTGCCAAGACTTGTTGCCAAGACTTGTTGCCAAGACTTGTTGCCAAGACTTGTTGCCAAGACTTGTTGCCAAGACTTGTTGCTAAGACTCGTTGCATAGAACTTGCGACATAGAAGAAGGGCCGGGAACGTCCATGAAGCACATTACCTGCATCGAAGATCTGCGCCAGCTCCACAAGCGCCGGGTGCCGAAGGCG
Organism: Bradyrhizobium acaciae; assembly: GCF_020889785.1. GTDB lineage: Bacteria > Pseudomonadota > Alphaproteobacteria > Rhizobiales > Xanthobacteraceae > Bradyrhizobium > Bradyrhizobium acaciae. The sequence goes on along the minus strand of NZ_JACMYK010000148.1, from coordinate 17,451 downwards.
TTTTTCGATTATGCCGATCGCGGCTCCTACACCGAGGACACGCTGCGCGCCAATTCCGAGGACCTGCAGCAGATCAAGTTCCGCCAGCGCATCCTGGTCGACGTCTCCAAGCGTACCCTCGCGACCACGATCCTCGGCGAACCCTCGGCGATGCCGCTGATCCTGGCGCCGGTCGGCCTGCTCGGCATGCAGCATGGCGACGGCGAGATCTACGCCTGCCGCGCGGCGCAGGCGGCCGGCATTCCCTTCACCCAGAGCACGATGTCGATCTGCTCGATCGAGGACATCGCGGCCGCCGTCGACAAGCCGTTCTGGTTTCAGCTCTACGTCATGAAGGACCGCGGCTTCATCAAATCGCTGATCGAGCGCGCGATCACGGCGAAATGCTCGGCGCTGGTGCTGACCGTCGATTTGCAGGTGATCGGCCAGCGCCACCAGGACATCAAGAACGGCATGACGGTGCCGCCGGAATGGTCGCTGTCGAAGCTGATCGATTTCGCGACCAAGCCGGCCTGGGTGTCCGGCGTGCTGCAAGGCAAGCGCCGCACTTTCGGCAACATCGCCGGTCACGTCAAAGGCATGGACGACATCGTCAAGCTGTCGGAATGGACCGCGTCGCAGTTCGACACCACGCTGAACTGGAAGGACATCGACTGGATCCGCTCGATCTGGCCGGGCAAGCTGATCCTGAAAGGCATTCTCGACGTCGAGGATGCCGAGCTCGCCGCCAAGACCGGCGCGCAGGCGATCGTGGTGTCGAACCATGGCGGCCGCCAGCTCGACGGCGCACCGTCCTCGATCGAGGTGCTGCCGGAGATCGCCGACGCGGTCGGCTCGCAGATGGAGATCATGTTCGACGGCGGCATCCGCACCGGCATGGACATCATGCGCGCGCTCGCGCTCGGCGCGAAGTCCTGCATGATCGGCCGGGCCTATGCCTACGGCCTCGGCGCCGGCGGCCAGGCCGGCGTCGCCAAGGCGCTCGATATCCTCGGCAAGGAGCTCACCACCACGATGGGACTGTGCGGCGTCAACACCATCGCCGAGATCGACGACAAGGTGCTGGCGGTTTAAGGGCGGAGCGGCAGCACCTCTCAACACGTCGTCCCGGGCAAGCGAAGCGCGACCCGGGACCCATAACCACAGCCGTGCGAGGTTGGCACAGCTGTGGAGACAGCCTTCTCAACAATCATCATCGGTGGTTATGGGTCCCTGCTTTCGCAGGGACGACGGCGGAGCCTGTTGAGCATCACATCGGCGGCGCAATCCCGTCGCGACCGACATTGACGCGGTTGGCTTCGAGCGTGCCGTCCTCCTTCTTCGCCGCAGCGAAGATGATGATCTTGGCGCCGGGCTTCAGTTCCGACTTGTCGCCGGAGACGAACGTGACGACCGGCGTTCCCGGCGGCACCACGACTTTCTTCTCGCCGTCCTTGTATTTCACCAGGATGTTCTGGCCGTCGGTGCCCTGCACCGTCTCGGCGACGGTGGCGTTGGTCATGGTCGAGTTGGCGCGCAAGTCCCAGGGACGAAAGCCTTCGGCGGCGCCGCGCTGATTTTCCGGGAAGATGTGAACCGCGATCGCCTTCTGCGTCCCGTCAGGCTCGGGCATCGCAGTGACGCCGATATAGGAACCGGATTTGATCTCCGACAAATCGGTCTTGGCGACGCCGAACACGGCGACGTTATCCGTCGTCCGCACCTTCATGTCGGCGCCGTCGCGCGACTTGATCGACAGCATCGCGCCGTCAACGGCCTCGATGGTGCCGCGAATGCGCACCGTCGGCGGCTGCTGCGCGGATGCGACGGAAGCAAAGGCAACGACAAGCAATGCGGCGAGTGGCAGCGATTTCGGCATGGTGTTCCTCATGGGTTTGGCTGGCTAATCAGGGAACACCGGGGAGTTGGTGGTATTCCGTGCAAGCCACAACTTCCTTGCGGGAGCGACGGCTCGCACGACAACTACGCAACGGACGAGCGGCCGTTACGGCAGTAACGGACAGGTGATGCGCTTCGGTGCTGCGCATAGCTGCCGTAGCCCGGATAGTCTACGTCGGGCAAGCGAAGCGCGACCCGGAACCCATAACCACAGCCGTGCGAGCTTACACACGGGTGCGGCCCCAGCCTTCACCAACAAGAACCATCGGTGGTTGGGTCCCGGCTTTCGCGGGGACGACGTATTGATGGAGCTTCGCAGGACATCACATCGGTGGCGTAAGCCCGTCGCGCCCGACGCTGACGCGGTCGGTCTCAAGCGAGCCGTCCGGCAGCTTCTTCATGAAGGCGATGATCTTGGCGCCGGCTTTCAGGTCCGCCCTGTCGCCGGGAACATAGGTCACGACGGGCGTATCGGGGGTGACCTGCACCGTCTTCTCGCCGTCCTTGTACTTGACCTGCAATGTATGGCCGTCATTGCCGACGACGGATTGCGCGACGGTCGCGTTGGTCATGCTGCTGTTCGGCTTCAGATCGTACGGCCGTGAGCCTTCGCCGGTGCCGCGCATGTTCTCGGGGAAGACATGCACCTCGACCGCCTTCGGCACGCCGTCGGGGCCGGGCACTGTGGTCGTGCCGATGAAGGAACCGACCTTGATGTCGGATAGCCCGATCCTGGTGAGGCCGAGCACCACCATATTCCCGGCCATATGCAGCTTGACGTCGTCGCCGCTGCGCGACTTCACCGCAAGCGTATCACCGTCGACGCTTTCGACGGTTCCGCGCACCCGCGTCGGCGTCGGCGGCTGTTGCGCAAGCGCATAAAGCGTGGACGCCGTCACCATTGCAAACGCAATGAACGGACGAACGAGATGGAAACGGCGGGCAGGCATGGTTGATCTCCGGGAGGGAACGCGGGGGGACTAACACGAGACCCCGGCCCGGAGACGCTATTCCTGGCCTCAAGTCTTTGTGAGATCGGCCTCGACATGCGCGCGCAATTCGGCGGTGACTTGCGGACGCTGCCCGAACCACAGTTCAAAGCCACGCACCGCCTGGTGCAGCAGCATGCCGAGCCCGTCGGCGGTCTTCAGGGAGCGCGCCTGTGCTGCTGCAAGCAACGGCGTCACCAGCGGCACATAGACAATATCGGAAACAACCGCGCCTGGCGGCAACAGCCCGACATCGACCTGCAACGGAGGCTGGCCGTGCTGCCCGAGCGACGTGGTGTTGACCAGCAGGCCGGCGCGCGGCAGCAGCTCACCGACCTTGTCCCAGGTCGCGGGATGAACGCGCGCGCCGAACTGGTCGGCGAGCGCACGGGCCCGGTCGACCGTGCGGTTGACCAGATGCACGCGCGCGATGCCGCGCTCGAGCAGGCCGAACACCACCGCGCGCGACGCGCCGCCGGCGCCGAGTACCAACGCGTCTTCCGTCCTGTCCCAGCCGGGCGCCGAGGCATCGAGATTGTTGATGAAGCCTTCGACATCGGTGTTGGTCGAGCGCAACTCACCGTCGGCGAACCACAGCGTATTGGCGGCGCCGATGGCGCGGGCGCGCGCGTCCGGCGCCGACAGCGCCAGCGCCTGCTCCTTGTGCGGGATGGTGACGTTGGCGCCGACAAAGCCGCGCAACGACAGGCGGAACAGGAAATCCTTGAAATCTTCCGGCGGCACCGCCTCGATCACATAGCCGCCCTCGAGGCCGAGCGTGCGCAGCCAGTAATGATGGATCAGCGGCGAGCGGGAATGGGCCGCCGGCCAACCGATCAGGCACGCGGCGCGGGTTTTGGTTGCGGAGGTCATGACCGTGACATCGGCCAAGGCGCGCGCGCTGTCAATCCGTCCGCTTCGCGGTTGCGGCAACCAGCGCACTGAGCGTGAACGCCGCGGCTGCGGCAAACCAGATCGCACCGAGGTTGATCGAGCGGTAGGCAAGTGTGCCGAGTAGCGCGCCCGCGACCAGCGCCGCCCAAAGCATCAAATTGGGCAGCCAGGCCCAACCCGCCCCGCCGGTCAGCGCGGCGGCGATCAGCTGGCCGGCCTTGACCAGCGCGCCGGTGACATAGGTCAGACCGAGCCCGGCTCCGCCCTGGAGCTGGAAAACGGCGTTCTCGAGCCCCATCGCCAGCACGATGGCCGCGACCGCGGCGTTCGGCAGGCCAAAGGCATAGGCCAACGCCGCGGCTGTCAGCAGCAGCGCCTCGACGAACAGGATCAACGGCTGTCGATGAGCCAGGGGGCTGAGCACGATCAGGCTGCCGGCCGCGGCCCCCGCAACAAACAGCACGATCAGCGCCAGCGCCTCAAGCGCATGCTGCCAGTGGCCGTCGGCCAGCGCCACGCCAAGCCGCGTCGAGTTGCCGCTCATGAAGGAGACGAACAGCCCACCTAGCTGCAGATAGCCGATGCCGTCGACATAGCCGGCAAGCGCGCTGAGCGCGCAGGCCAGCGCCAGATTGCGGCGGGATTCAAGCATGGTGGCGGAAACTGCTCTCCTTGTTCAGAACGACAATGTTCATGAAAGCGAGCAGCTTGGGAAGAGAGGAAGGGAGCGAAGCACCCTCCCCTGTCATTCCGGGGCGATGCGATAGCATCGAACCTCAAATGCGCAATTGCGCATCGGGCAATCTCGAGATTCCGGATTCGCTCGCTGACGCGAGCGCTCCGGAATGACGTCGCGTGGTCATGCCGCGTCGCGATGCGCGGCGATGATCTGGTCGGCGGCGCGGCCGGTCACTTCGGCCATACGGTCGAACTGCCGGGTGAAGGTGCCGGCGCCGGCGGTCGCCGAGCGCAGCTCCACGATGAGGTCGCCGATCTCGGCTTCCGGCATCGTCGCGCGGACACAATCCCAGCCGCTCCAGCCCTCGCGGGTGTCGAAGCCGAGGATCTGGCCGCGCCGCGCCGACAGGATCGCATTGATCTTTGCGGTGGCCTCGGTCGGGCAGACGATCTCGACCATGTGGATCGGCTCCAGCAGCACGGGCTGGCACTGCGGCAGCCCTTCGCTGACCCCCATCCGCGCCGCGGTGCGGAACGCGAGGTCGGAGGAATCCACGCTGTGATAGGAGCCGTCGGTCAGCGTGACGTCGACGTCGATCACCGGGAAACCGAGCGGCCCCCGCACCAGCGCGTCGACCACGCCCTCCTCCACGGCGCCGATATAGTTGCGCGGCACCGCGCCGCCGACCACCTTCTCGTGGAATTCGAAGCCGGAGCCGCGCGGCCTCGGCTTGATGTCGAGCACGACGTCGCCGAACTGGCCGTGGCCGCCGGACTGCTTCTTGTGCCGGCCGCGCTGGGTGACTGCCTTGCGGATGGTCTCCTGGTAACCGATCGCCGGCGGATGCGATTTGACGCTGACGCCGTAGCGGTCTTTCAGCCGCTCCTGCGCGACGCGCAGATGCATCTCGCCCTGCCCCCACAGCACGGTGTCGTGGGTGCGCGGGTTCTGGATCATCGTCAGCGAGGGATCTTCTTCGTTCAGCCGCAGCAACGCCTGGCCGAGCTTGACGTCGTCCTTGCGGTCGGTCGCTGATATCGAGATCGACAGCACGGGCGCAGCCGGCTCGATCTTGACCAGCGAGGCCGGGGCCGTCTTGCCGCTTGAGACCGTGTCGCCGGTCTTGATCGCGTCGAGCTTGCCGAGGGCAACGGCGTCGCCGACCTCCGCGGACGGCCGCTTGCTGTCGTGCCCGCCTGACACCGCAAGGATGCCGGAGACGCGTCCGCTCTCGCCGGACGAGGATTGCAGCGTTGCGCCGTCGTCGAGGCGGCCCATCAGCACGCGCGCCAGCGACAGCTTGCCGCCGTGCTGCAAATGCACGGTCTTGAACACATAGGCCAGCGCGTCCTTCTGATCCTTGATGCCGAGCCGCCTGGCTGTCTCAATGACGCCCGGCGCCTCGTGGCGCAGTGCCTTCATCAGGCGGAGCACGCCGTTCTCGCGGCTCGCAGCGCCAAGCAGCACCGGACAGATCAGCCCTTCGCGCAGTTCGCGCGCGAGATCGTCGAACACGGCATCGCGCGGTGGCTGGATATCCTCCAGCAATTGCTCCATCAGCGCGTCGTCATGGTCGGCGAGCTTCTCCAGCATCGAGAACCGCGCTTCCTTCTCGCGGTCGAGATTGCCACCTTCGAGCGCCATCACCTCAGACGGCTTGTGCTCGCGATAGACGAAGGCGCGCTCCAGTGCGAGATCGACGAAGCCTTCGATCAGATCGCCATTCCAGATCGGGATCTGGCGCAGCACCAGCGGGACGCGCGAAGCCGGCTGCAGCGTCGCAAGCGTCTCGCGGACGCGCTTGTTGGCACGGTCGATCTTGTTCAGGAACAGAAAACGGGGAATACCGAGCTCCTCGAGCTCGCGCAGGATGATCTGCAGCTGCGGCAGCTTCTTCTCGTCAGCTTCGCAGACCACGACCGCGGCATCGACCGCCGGCAACGCGGCACGCATGTCGTGCGCGAATTCGATCGAGCCGGGACAATCGATAAAGGTGTAGCTGTCACCCATAAAGGTGGTGGTGGCGGCGGTCAGGCCTACGCCCATCTTGTGTTGACGCGCCTCGGGGCTGGCATCGCCGATGGAGGTTCCGGCATCGACGCTGCCGGCCGTCTTGATGGCGCCAGTGCGCGCCAGGATCGCTTCCAGAAGTGTGGTCTTACCGCTTTGGAAAGGGCCCACCAATGCAATGCACCGTGGACCTCGGGGACTTCTGACGTCTTGTCCCATTGCCGCCTCCTCGTGTTGGAGCTCGGCCCATGATTGGGTCGGCGACCGTTCATGCTCTGCCTGCGTTTGACGTTTGGCAAGCGGGAAAACGTCGCTGCGGTGCGGCGTCGCGGGAGTTTGCGACGGCAGAGCAAAGCGCCGGCATTGTCCGGACGATTGCGTCCGTGCGACGGTTCCTCAGGGCGCAGGCGGCAAAGCAATCTCGCGCCAGCGCATCGCGATGTCGAGCAGTCGCGCTACGGCGGGCGAGACATCTTCTTCGCGCCACGCAATCGTAAGCGGAGCCGTCACCACCGGCGCAGCAAGCCGAACGTAAGCCACGCCGCGACCGCTCTGCGCGCGTGCCGCGGCCTCCGGAACGAGCGACACACCGACGCCCGCGGCAATCAGGCCGATCGCAGTTTGCAGATGAAGCACCTCCTGCGCAAGCCGCGGCGTGAAGCCCGCGACCCGGCAGGCGGCGACGATCAGGCCGGTGACCGAAGGCTCCGGGCTGGCCGGATAGAGCACGAAGGCATCGTCGGACAATTCGGCGAGCGCGATGTCGCGCCGCGCCGCGAGGGGATGCGCACGCGGCAGCGCCGCAACATACGGCTCCTCGATGATGAGCCGCTGGGCAAGACCCGGTTCGTCGAGCAGCGCCGGACGTGCCAAGCCGACATCGATCCGGCGTCGCCGCAGCGCTTCGGCGATCTCGGCCGCCAGCATCTCGTCAAGCACGAGCTCGACATCAGGACAGGCGTCACGATAGGCGCCGATGATATCGGGAAGGCCGGCAAACATGGCGGAGCCGACGAATCCGATTCCGAGCTTGCCGGCCTGACCGCGACCGACGCGCCGCGTTTCCGCAACCGCGCTCTCGAAATTTGCGAGCAGCGCGCGTGCGCGCGCAAGCAGCAGCTCGCCGGCCTCCGTGAGCCTGACAGGACGGCTATTCCGCTGCAGCAGCGTGACGCCGAGCTCCTCCTCGAGCTGACGGATCTGCTGGCTCAGCGGCGGTTGCGCGATGTGCAGCCGCTGCGCCGCGCGGGTGAAATTCAATTCCTCGCCGAGCGCCACGAAATATCGCAGGTGTCGCAATTCCATGCCGGCGATATAGCACGGCGGCCGGCGCCGGCGGCAATACGCAATAGCTCTGCTATCGTATCGAACGAGTATTGGACCGGACGCGCGAACGCGGACAGCCTGCGGCAAACCACAGGAGGTCGCAATGACGGCGCTGGAAAAAGCCTTCGCGGACGCAGCCGCGGCGGGCATCACGCAACGGAAAATCGACATCGGCGGCCTGCGCGTCAATGTCGCGCGCTTCGGCAAGGGCCCGCCGCTGCTGCTGCTCCATGGCTGGCCGGAGTTCTGGCTGGTGTGGCGTCCGCTGATGCTGCGCCTCGGCGACAGCTTCGAGCTGATCGCCCCCGACCTGCGCGGCTGCGGCGACACCGGCAAGCCTGTGCCGGGACCTGACGCGTCCGCGACGGCGGAGCGCCACGCGCTGGATATGTTCGCGCTCATGGATGCGCTCGGCCATGACGGCTTCGGCGTGGTCGGCGGCGATCTCGGCGCCTACGTCATGCAGGCGATGTCGCATCATGCCCCGCAGCGGCTGACCGGGACGCTTTATCTCTGCACGCCCTATCCGGGCCTCGGCCAGCGCTACGGCCAGCCCGGCCACCTGATCGAGGTCTGGTATCAATACTTCCAGCAGCTGCCATGGGCGGCGCAATTGGTCGGAAGCTCGCGCGAAACATGCCGACTCTACTTCCGCCATTTCCTCGACCACTGGTCGGGCGACGATCCCGCCGTGTTCGGCGACCTGCTGGACGCCTATGTCGACAACTTCATGAAGCCGGGCAACATCCAGGGCGGCTTTGACTGGTATCTCTCGTCCGCGCCCAATCGTCGGCTCTGGCTGGAAGGCAGACTGCCGGCACGACCGCGCATCGACGTGCCATCGCGCTTTCTCTGGGGCCGCCGCGATCCGCTGATCGCGCCCGAATGGTCGGACAGGCTGGGCGACTACTGGAGCGAACCTTCGATCAGGTTCGTCGACACCGGGCATTATGTTCACGCCGAGGCGCCCGGGATCGTCGCCGAAGAAGCCCGCGGCTTCTTCGGCCGATTGGCGAACGGAGTGCCCGCAAGTTAGCGCCCCGGACGCAACTCCAGGCTCTCGAGGCCGGCGGCGACGTTGACGCCGACCTGGCCCTGCACGCTGAGCGGCTGCAGGGCGATGGTGTTGTCGGAACCGCCGACCAGCACATTGCCGCCGACGCCGACGCCGAGCGTCGCGCTGCCCTGCGCGCCGGCATAATTGCCGGAGAGCGCAGCCGGCCCGAGCCGCTCCACCGGTGCGTAGACGCCCCAGGCCAGCGCCGATTCCTGGGTGATGCCGAGATCGATGCCGACCTTTTGGATGGTCGCGATGTAGCGATCCTCAGGCAGGCCGTTGGCGCGGAACACGCAACCGAGATGGGTGACGGAACCGACGATGAAGCCGACGCTCGCGCCGCCGCGGCATTCCAGGACGCCGACTTGTACGCGCTGGCTCGGCTGTTGGGCGTTGGCGCCAACGATTGCGGTTAGCGTGGCAATGGCAGCACCGGCGAGGAGAGTGAAGCGACGCATGTTGGGGAGTCTCCGGCTAGAGAGGCATGACGCGAGCAGAGAACAGAACGGCGCCGTGTCTGCGGCGCCGTTCGCATCCTATGCCATAACATCGAACGGTCGGCCAGAATTAGCGGTGCTCGACCACCGATTGTTGCCGGATGTGGCGATGGTGCTGCCGCGCGACCACGCAGAACCTGTCAACAAGCGACAGACAACAAAAAGAGGCCCGCTTTCGCGGGCCCCTTTGATCGAACACCGGCCGAATTAGTGGTGGTGGTGGTGATGACGGTGATGGCGATGATGCCGGCGCGGACCGTAGGCGACCGGCTCGAGATCGATCCCGGCGATGCCGGCCGCAACGTTGAGGCCGGTCTGGCCCTGCACGCTGATCGGCTGCAGCGCATAGGCGTTGTTCGGGCCGCCGAACAGGAAGTTACCGCCGGCGCCGAGGCCGACCGAAGCATTGACGCCGACGCCGCCGTAGCTGCCGGCAAGCGCACCGCGCGGGAGCTGCGTGGTCGGCGCGCTCACGGCCCAGGCGAGCTGGGTCGTCGCGGTGACGCCGAGGTCGACGCCGATCCGCTTCACGGTCGCAACATAGGGCTCCGGCCGACGGCCGCCGCTCTGGAAAACGCATTCGAGGCGAGCGACGGAGCCGACGACGAAGCCGACGTTCTCGCCGCCCTGGCATTGCAGGACCCCGGCTTGAACCTGCTGGGGCGCCGCGTTGGCGGCGGCGAACGGCGCCAGCGCCGCGAGCGCTGCAATGGCGAGGGTAGAAAGTCGCATGGTCTGTCTCCGGAAGGTGAACTGAACTGAATTTGTGCGGCGGACACAAAGGAAGGCTCGTGTCCAAAACAAGGCAGCGCGCAAAGAGGCCGTAAAAAACTCCCGCGTGTGGCAATGATGTTCGCACACGCGCGCGTGAGGTGAGCAGCTTGTGATTTGACTCTGTGCTTTTACCGGCCCGCGAGATGAACACACAAACAGAAACGCTCCCGCACGTGGTGCGAGAGCGTTTCTCGTTTCGAAGCTGCTTGGTTCGAAGTCTCTTGCTTCGAAGTTTTCTGAATTACCTCAGGTTACCGCAGAAGCGCTGGATGCGCTTGCAGGCATCCTCGAGATCCGAGGTCTTGGTGGCATAGGAGATGCGGAACGCCGGCCCGAGACCGAATGCCGATCCCTGCACCACGGCAACGCCTTCGCTCTCGAGCAGCTCGGTGACGAACGCTTCGTCATTGTCGATCACCTTGCCGGTCGGCGCGGTCTTGCCGATCGTGCCGGCGCAGGACGGATAGACGTAGAACGCGCCTTCCGGCCGCGGGCACTCGATGCCGTTCGCCTGGTTGAGCATCGACACCACGAGGTCGCGACGCTCCTTGAACACCTTGTTGTTCGCGGCGATGAAGTCCTGCGGACCGTTGAGCGCCTCGACCGACGCCCATTGCGCGATCGACGACGGGTTCGAGGTCGACTGCGACTGGATGGTCGCCATCGCCTTGATCAGATGTGCCGGACCGCCGGCATAGCCGATGCGCCAACCGGTCATGCAGTAGGCCTTCGACACGCCGTTCACGGTCAGCGTGCGATCGTAGAGGGCCGGCTCGACCTGCGCTGCCGTTGTGAAGACGAAGTCGTCATAGACGAGGTGCTCGTACATGTCGTCCGTCATCACCCAGACGTGCGGATGCTTGACCAGCACGTCGGTGAGCGCCTTGAGCTCGCTCCTGGTGTAGGCCGAGCCCGTCGGGTTCGACGGCGAGCACAGGATCACCCACTTGGTCTTCGGCGTGATCGCCTTCTCGAGATCTTCCGGGCGCAGCTTGAAGCCGGTCGAGGCCGGGCAAATCACCGGCACCGACTCGCCGCCGGCCAGCGCCACCATCTCGGGATAGCTGACCCAGTACGGCGCCGGGATGATCACCTCGTCGCCGGGATTGATGGTCGCCATCAGCGCATTGTAGAGCACCTGCTTGCCACCGGTGCCGACGATGATCTGGTTCGGCTTGTAGCTCAGCCCGTTCTCGCGCGAGAACTTGTTGATGATGGCTTCCTTGAGCTCCGGAATACCGCCGACATCGGTGTACTTGGTCTTGCCGGCCTCGATCGCGTGGATCGCAGCCAGCTTGATGTTGGCGGGCGTGTCGAAGTCAGGCTCGCCGGCGCCGAGGCCGATGACGTTGCGGCCCGCGGCTTTCAGCGCGCGTGCCTTGTCCGTCACCGCGATCGTCGCGGACGGCTTCACACGGTCGAGCGCAGCGGACAGGAAGGCCATTATCATCTCCTGGCAAACGTCGTGAGCGGTTGGGCCACGACTTGATTTGAATGGGATCGCGGCACCCTAGGCCTCTCGCCGCTGCATCGCAAGAAGCTTGGCGGTAGAGCACGAAAACTTTCGCGCATGGCTCGCAACATGCGCAATATTCCGCAAGTTCCGGAGCCCAAAGGCTCATATCCGGCAAGCCCGGCGACGGCCGCTGCAGCCTTGCCGGCAAGGCCTGTGGCGACATGCGCCAGCGCGAATTGCTCCGAGGACAATGTGCCGTACGGCACTTGCCTGACGGTGCCGACGACAGGCCATCAGGCGCAGCTGCCGGCCGGCACGTCGTGCGTTAACGCTTGTAGATTGCAGCGCGTTGGCCATACGGCACCTATGGTATCGACCGGCACCGTGCACAGCGTCGCGCAGGCGTGATCCGAGTTGTTCTGCCGTGTTGATGGAATCGTTCTGCACGCGTGCAGTGCGGTAGACGTTTCGACTTTTTCCACTCCACGGGGCTTGCGACGCACTCCCGTCGGCATCATTGTTTAGCGGCGTTGCGGTGTGACAGGCCGCGCAATTTCGAGCGTACCGTTTCCCTGCAGCCCGTCTTCCTTGATCGTGTGAACACCGACGCAATGTACAAGCTCTATTCGATGCAGCGCTCCGGCAACAGCTACAAGGTCCGGCTCGCGCTTGCCGTGCTGAACACGCCGTACGAGGCGATCGAGATCGACATCCTGCGCGGCGAGAGCCGCACCCCGGACTTCCTGGCCAAGAATCCGAGCGGCCAGGTGCCGCTGCTCGAGGTCGCCGAAGGCCGCCATCTCGCCGAATCCAACGCCATCCTCTGGTACGTTGCGGTCGGCACGCCGCTGGCGCCGGAATCGCGGATCGATCGCGCCGAGGCGCTGCAATGGATGTTCTTCGAGCAGCACGCGCTGGAACCGAATATCGGCGCCGCCTATTTCTGGCTGTCGCTGGTCAAGGGCGGGCGCGACCTGCAGACCCACGCGCTGGAGGACTGGATGGAGCGCGGCTATGCGGCGCTTCAGGTGATGGAGAATCACCTCAAGGACCACGCCTATTTCGCCGCCGGACAGCTCACCGTCGCCGACATCGCGCTCTACGGCTACACCCATGTCGCCGATCGCTGCGACTTCGACCTGACGACCTTTCCATCGATCCGCGCCTGGCTGAAGCGGGTCGAGCAGTCCCCCGGTTTCGTCCCGATGGATTGGCAGCCCGGTCCCGAGGCCGAGCCTCAGGCCCGCCTGGTGGCAGGCCTCTGAACAGCTCGGCCTGAATAGCGGGAAGAGCGGGGAAATTGCCCAAATAGCGGGCAAAACAGCCTCAACGGCCGCACTTTGGCCATTTTCGAAAGACTCCGCCGCCGCAATCTTGCCCGTGACGATGGGCAAATTCGCTCGGATGTCGCGAGTGATTCGCTCGCGGCCTGAGGGATTTAGACCATGACACGGTGGTCCGGCACGGCAGGCTTCCACGGCCGCCCTGCCCCAGTGGCATCATCCCGGCTGACGAACGCGATCGCCGCGTCGCTCGCGCTTGGCGCGCTGACGCTGTGCCTGGTCGTCGCCGTGACGGTGCTGTCGAGCAACATCGGCATGGCAATATCGATCCCGGCCTAATCAAGCAGATTCCCTTGGGCACCTGATCCGCGGCACGGCGCGAGAGAGACAGCGGCGCGACATGATGAAGACTCCAGTCGGACTTGTGACTGTGACGCTGTCGGCGGCGATCCTGCTGGCGGCATCGCTCTTGATCGTGACCGGCACGCAGGGCGAAGACCGCGCCCACCCCGCGCAGGTGATGACACCTTCCGCCAAGCAGGCCCCGCGCCACTAGAGCCGTTTCGGCTCTAGCTCCATTTGTGGAAGATGAAGAACGCGCCGGCGGCGATGAAGGCGAAGCCGAGCGCGTGATTCCAGCCCAGCGGCTCCTTCAGATACAGTACCGAGAAGCCGGCGAACACGACCAGCGTGATCACCTCCTGCATGGTCTTGAGCTGCGCCGCGCTGTAGACCGCGCTGCCCCAGCGATTGGCCGGCACCGCCAGCCAGTATTCGAAGAAGGCGATGCCCCAGCTCACCATGATGACGAGGGGCAGCGAATGATCCTTGAACTTGAGATGGCCGTACCAGGCGAAGGTCATGAAGACGTTCGAGGCAAACAACATCAGGATCGGCAGCAGCGAAGGCGAAATGGCGGGCATCGATGTCCTCTTGCAAGCAAAGCACGCGGTAACCCGCAGGTCCGGAACCGGGTTCCATGCCGATCTGCATATCATTTTATTTGAAAGCAGCGAAAGCTGGCTCGGCCCGGGCAAGGCCCGCTTAACGGTCGGAACGGAAATGCCGGCGCCGTTGCGGCCCTGTCGTCAAACTAACGCCTTATCGTTTGTTCGGCAGATAGCGAGAACGCGCATGCGGTTCGACTGGCGTGCAATTTCAGGTCCGGCCCTGACGGCGATCACGGCGCTTGCCGCCTTCCTGATCGATCGTCTCGTTGTCGCCGTCCCCAATCCTGCGCCGCTGTTCGTCTGCATCGTGGCGCTGGCGAGCTCGATCAGTGGCATCACCTCCGGGCTGATCTCCGCTGCTATCGCGGTGGCCGGTTCGGCGCTGTTCTTCCTCGATCATCGCGCGCTGCCCGGCTACGACATGGCCGACGTCGCGCGGATGCTGCTGCTCGCGGTCACTGCTGCCGGCACCGCCTTGATCACCGGCATGCTGCGGCAGAAATGGATCGACGCCTTTGCCGCCGACCAGCAGCATCACGCCACGTCAGAGCGGCTCGCCGCCGCGCTCGACCAGGTCGACATCGGCATCGTGCTGCTCGACGCCGACACCCGCGCCGAATTCATCAACCGCGCCTTCCGCGATTACTTCGCGCTGTCCGACGCCCAGGCCGACAGCAAGCCGCCCTTCGTCGCGCTGATGTATCATGGCCGCGACACCGGTGCGTACGAGCTGCCGGAAGATGAACTGAGCGCATTCATCACCGATCGCATCGCGATGATGCGATCCGGCGATTCCACGCCGATCAACCTCAATCTCGCCGACGGTCAGGTGCTACGCTTCAGCTGCACGGCGCTGCCCGACGGCGGCCGCATGCTGAGCTACACGCCGGTGACCGACCTCGTGCGGCACACCGACGATCCCGCCCGAGCCGACGAGTATCGCGCGCAGCGCGCCGGGCGCGAACGCCATCTGGCGCGGCTGCTGCGCGCCGCCGAGTGAGGCGCGACCGCCCGATTGATCCCGCACATTGCCGACGATAGAACATTGCAAGCGATGCGCAGGCATCGCGCAACGCAGGATCATGCAAGGACCGTTCATGTCCGACGACGTCACCATCCGCTTCGTCACATCAGACGATTACGCCCAATGGCTTCCCCTGTGGGACGGCTACAACGCGTTCTATGAGCGTTCCGGACCGACCGCGCTCGCGCCCGAGATCACCGCGATGACGTGGCAGCGCTTCTTCGACGCCTACGAGCCGGTGCATGCGCTGGTCGCCGATGCCGGCGGCAGGCTGCTCGGCCTGACGCACTATCTGTATCACCGCTCGACCACGGCGATCGCGCCGACCTGCTATTTGCAGGATCTCTTCACCAGCGAAGCCGCGCGCGGCAAGGGCGTCGGCCGCGCATTGATCAACGGCGTCTACGCGCAGGCAAAGCTTGCGGGGTCGCCGCGCGTCTATTGGCAGACGCACGAGACCAACCACACCGCGATGCAGCTTTATGACAAGGTCGCGGACAGGCCGGGCTTCGTCATCTATCGCAAGGTTCTCTGAGCGCGCACGCGCGGCCTGTGGATTGAGCAAAGATGTCACCGGCGCGTTACAAAGCCCGGCTACGCTTCGCCTCGCGTAAGATCAGGCCCCCCGTCTCAGATCTTCGCCAAGCGGTCCCCGTCAGTCGCCGCGTCTGACCGGGACCGCTTTTTTTGCGACGTAGCAAATTTTGCGACAGTGCCATGCGTGACCGACGGTAGGGCGGCACCTTGCCGCCCTTCGGCGCGCTTGTCACAATGCGCGGCGTCCCTCGCCTATCCCACAGGATTGTCTCATGGAAATACGTAATCTCGGCGGCTCCGGCCTGCGCGTGTCCGCGGTCGGCATCGGCTGCAACAATTTCGGCCAGCGCACCGACCTGGAAACCTCGCGCAAGGTGATCCACAAGGCGATCGATCTCGGCATCACGCTGTTCGACACCGCCGACATCTATGCCGGCATGGGCGGCTCGGAGACCGTGCTCGGCACCGTGCTGGGCGATCGCCGCAAGGACATCGTGCTCGCCACCAAATTCTCCAAGCCGATGGCAACCGACGGCACCAGGCAGGGCGCCTCGCGGCGCTACATCATGTCGGCGGTCGAGGCGAGCCTCACGCGGCTGAAGACCGACTACATCGATCTCTACCAGCAGCATGATTACGACCCGCTGACGCCGATCGACGAGACGCTGCGCGCGCTCGACGATCTCGTGCGCCAGGGCAAGGTGCGTTACATCGGCAACTCCAACTTCCCGGCGTGGCGGATCGCGGAAGCCGAATACGTCGCGCGCGAGATGAACGTGAACCGCTTCGTGTCCTGCCAGGACGAATACAGCCTCGTGGTGCGCGGCATCGAGAAGGACCTGCTCCCGGCAGCGCAGCAGTATAATCTCGGCCTGCTGCCGTTCTTCCCGCTCGCCAGCGGTCTGTTGACCGGCAAGTACCAGCGCGGCACCGCGGCGCCCGCCGACACCCGCTTCGCCAAGGCGCCGGCCCTCAGGGATCGCTACGTCACGCCGCGCGACGAGGACATCGTCGAGCAGCTGCAGGCCTTCGCCACGGAGCGCGGCCACACCATGCTCGAGCTCGCCTTCTCCTGGCTCGCCGCCCGCCCGCAAGTCTCAAGCGTCATCGCCGGCGCGACGCGTCCCGAGCAGGTCGAACAGAACGTCAAGGCGATCAGCTGGAAGCTGGGCGCGGAGGAGATGGCGGAGATCGACCGGATTACGAAGGTGTAGGCCCCGCTGAGGCTACGGCCACAACTGTCGTCCCTGCGAAAGCAGGGGCCCATAACCACAAATGCTTGTGGTGATGCCGCGTGGAGCCACAGCGTGCTCCAACACTACCAACGGTGGTTATGGGTCCCGGCGCGCGCTTCGCTTGGCCGGGACGACACTGCGGTCGGGGCGAGTGCTAGGCCACCAACCCCTTCATCGGCTTCACCGGGGCGCTGTCCGGAAACACCGCGTCGGCCAGCACGCGCTCGCCGAGGCCGAACTGGTCGTGCAGCACGCCCTTGATCACGGCGCGCAGGTCGGTGGCCGGGGCGAGATCGCGAGCCTGGTAGAGATTGGCTGGCTTCAGGCCAGGCCAATCGGTGATCATGCGGCCGCCATTCACCGCGCCGCCGGCGAGCAGCGCGATGGTGCCGGTGCCGTGGTCGGTACCCTCGGTGCCGTTGATGCGCGCGGTGCGGCCAAACTCGGTGGCGACCACGATCACGGTGTCGCGCCAGCGCGCGCCGAGACCGCTCTGGAATTCCGCCAGCGCGCCGTCGAGACCGCCGAGCAGTTGCGCGAGGCGGCCGACCGGCCCGCCTTCGTTGGCATGCGTATCCCAGCCATCGAAGGCCAGCGCGCCGATCCGCGGGCCGTCATCGGCCGCCATCAATTTGGCGGCGCCGCGCGCCACCAGGCGCATCGCCGCCACGCCGCCGCCGCCGGGCTTCGGCTTCATCTCGTCGCCCTGCGCCTGCTTCTCGAGCTGCAAGCCTTGCGTCAGCGCGCGCGCCAGCGTCGGATCGCGGTGCTGATAGAGATCGAGCAGCCGCATCGCGGTGTCGTCGGCGGCCTGCGGCAGTGCGGTCGGCGCCCAGCCGACGGTCGGTGCCGCGCCGCGCAG
>NZ_JACMYK010000147.1 GCF_020889785.1 Bradyrhizobium acaciae | reverse complement strand
GTCTCGGCGAAAGCCATCGGCGGTGTCGTCGCCCGGCGCGACCGGGCGATTCGGTATTCCAGAGGCGGGAGTGCTTGGGCCGAGAGATTGGGTTGGACACCTGCCGCCAGGACAGACCCCCGCGGGTAGCGATGCTTTCTCAGTCTCGACTCCGCCCGACGAATGCGGCTCACCCGACAAACGTCAAGCATGCGCGTGCGGCATTTGGACGGTGATGTCACGCGGGAGTATAAGGATGCCCATGATCTTCCCCTGCCGACCCGGGCTTGGTGTCGGCTAACGTATTCCAGCCCCGACGCGAGGCTCCGATGCGTGCAGCTATCGCGATCTCAGAAGCAGCCGAGTGAGGGTCGTCACGATGGAGCTCCACCACGCGAACCAGATCGAGGAAACGATCGAGCGCGATGTTCGGCTCGACCTGTTCAGAGGGCTCGGGTTGTGGATGATCTTTCTGGATCACATCCCCAATGATGGGGCCATCGGCTGGATTACGCTGCGCAACTACGGCTTCAGCGACGCTGCGGAGTTCTTCGTTTTCATCTCGGGTTACCTTGCCGGCTTCATATACGGCCCGATCATCGCTTCAGGTTTCCTGCTGTCCGCAGCGAAGCGGCTGTGGACGCGGGCCGCGCATATCTACGCCGCGCACATCATGCTGTTCCTGATCTTCACGGCCCAGGTCGCGAGAACCTCCCGACGGCTCGACAATCCGATGTATGAAAACGAATTCAACGTTTTCAATTTTCTCCAGCATCCGGATATCCTGATCGGGCAGGCACTCACCCTGCGGTACAAGCCCGTGGATCTCGACGTGCTGCCTCTGTTCATTGTGCTGCTGCTGGCCTCCCCACTGATCATCTGGGCCCTGGTGCGCCGTCCCAATCTCACCTTGCTGGCCTCGATCGTTCTCTACGTGCTGGCGCGGTGGTTCGATTGGAACATCGCCTCCTATCCACCGGGCACAACGTGGTACTTCAATCCATTTTGTTGGCAGTTGCTGTTTGTCTTCGGCGAGTGGTGCGGGGTGGGCGCATTGTCACAGATCGCAAGACTGATCCAGTCGCGGCTCGTCGCAGCGGTAGCGATTGCCTGGCTGATCTTTGCGTTCCTGATCGTGATGACCTGGCACTTCCATGCGCTGGAGGCATTCATACCGCGATGGATGATGAAGCTCATCTATCCGATCGACAAGACAGATCTCGATATGCTGCGTTTGACCCACTTCCTCGCGCTCGCGTACGTTGTCCATGGCCTGATTCCGCAGGACTGGCCGCCGCTGAAATCCCGATCATTGCGTCCACTGACCTTGTGCGGGGAGCATTCGCTTCCGATCTTTTGCCTCGGGGTCTTACTTTCGTTCTCCGCCCATTGGGTCTTGACCCAATACAGCGGCGCGGTCATCGCACAGCTCGTGGTGAGCGCGGCCGGAATCGCGATCATGGTCGTCGTGGCGTGGCTGTTACACCGCGCCGACAACATTCCGAATTTGTTCGTCGACGTGACACATGCAGAGCTTCGCCGGAAGATTGGCGACCGAACTAGCTTAATAAGCAACAAGGAGCTGCCTTGATCGCGACGCCGCCCCGGGGCTGCTACCAGCGAGCTTTTTCAAATCGCCTCTGATGTGCCCGAGGAAAGATTCTGCTCGCGCCAGCATTCTCCGTTCAAGCCGGATCACGGCATTGTCCTGCTCCGCCATGGCGGTCAATGCGCGGCTTACATGATCGTTCAGCGCCTGGCCGTTGCCGGCATGCCGGCAATCGAGAAGGTGACGATGGCGATGCGAGGTGCCTACGGCGGCCTGCGCTATCGCGACGAGCCGAGGACGCAGACCTCGCCGGATGTCGATCGCTGGTTCGCAGAGACCATCCCCGACGGCGCCGATGCGGTGTTCTGCGCCGGAAGGGTGAGCAATCGCTGGCCGCGCGCTGAGCGCTGAACGCGGCAGTCAGCGTGGCGTGAATTGGTCGAGATCGTGGATGCCCATCTGCTGCTCCAGCTGAGCCACCCGAGCCGCCATCTTCTCGAAGCCATCCTCGCCGAACAGTTCGTGCTCTTTCTTCTCGAAATCCTCAGCCATCGCGTCGTACTCATTGGATGAGACCACGTCCTTCAGCTTCGGGAACAGATCAGTGTCCTCCCGGGCTGCATGCGGCCGGTACATCGTGATGAAGGACTGCATCGCGCCTGTCAGTTGCCTGCGATGGTCCGCATCGTTCGTGCCTGAAGGCGCCAGCTTCAGGATCGTTTCCGTGACCTTCCGGCCGGCTTCGTGCTGGCGCAGCAGAGTGTCCACAAGGTCCGTCATCTGGCCGGCTTTTTTGAAGCGCGGGAAGACATGCTCCTCCTCCGACTTCTCATGATAGTTGTTGATGAAATCGCGGATGATCGCGGCCGATTGCGTGATCAGGGCGGGGTCGACGTCCTCGCTGGAAGACAATTTTCGGATCGCCGCTTCGTAGAGGAGCAGAACGCGATCGAGTACGCCGTGCTCGCGCATCAAGTCTTCAGGCGGAGTGACGTCCTCGTCCCCCTTGCCTGTGACCGCATCCTTCAGCTTCTCGCCGACGCCTTTGGCTTCCGCCGAGGTCGGCCTGGTGAGAACCGCCGGGGCCGCGATCGTGGTCGCCAGCAATCCTCCGAGCAGAAGCAGCCGACGCTTGTTTGGCCTGACGACTTGCATGATGACACTCCTGCCGCCAAAGCGCGGGACCGTTTCGTCAGCCATCCGACGCGTCAGCGCCAGGCCTTCTCGTTCTTTTGCTCGTAGTCCTTGAAAGCCTTCTCGAGGCCGCCGAGAACTTCGGCGGATGTTTCAAACATCGCCTTCAACTGCGGCTCGTCGACTTTCTGGATATCCTGGCGCAGGTGGTCGCGAATGTCATGGAGCGCCTTCTGCATCTTCTGCGTGTGATGGCGCGGATCACGATCTGTCGCACTTGCCATGTCGAGCCCTCCTTGCTGCTGGTACGGCTCCGCCGGATCGGAACAGAAGCCGGCGATATGGCGATCAACGGCCAGCGGATCGCGACGTTCCAATCGATCGGACCGGATCAACCGTCCGTGAGCAAGGCGTTGCCAGGGCGCCCGAGGCGCGACGGCCATCCGTGGCGTGCGGCGAGCATGGTCAACCTGTCCCTGACGAGGTAGTGCGCTGGAGCTTCGAGGAACCGCCAGACGAACCATGCCAGTGCGACCATGCCGGCCACGACAAGCGTGGTCGAGAGCACGTCCGGCGTTGGCGTGATCAGGAGCAGGATCACGTAGCCGAGCTGTAGATGCAGCAGATAGAGCGGATAGGTGATACCGCCCACGGCCCTGACGAAGCCGGCCGGCAGCGGCACGGACTTGATCCGGGTGGCGGCGAACACGATGGCGAGCGAGACGACGCAGATCATGGCCACGACGCGCGGATCGAAGCTGCCATGGGTGTGGACGCCGAGCCGCTCCAGCTTGTGGACGGCCTGGAAGGTCGCCGTGCCCATCGCCAGCGTCAGCAGGCTGTAGAGCCTGGTGTCGCGCCGCCCCCGATAATGTTCATAGATCAGGAGGCCAACCGCGAAGAAGCCGCTGTCATCGGCCATGAAGAGCTTCTCGAACAGCGGAACGTCGAGCGTCAGTTCGTTGGCGAAGGTGATCGCGATCCATACCACGATGATGGTGTCGATCCGCCGCGGAAAAATACCCCAGGCCAGCAACAGCGCGATCCAGGCGTAGAACACGACCTCGATCACCAGCGACCAGTAGGCGTCGTCCATGTAGGGCTGACCGAGCATCGGCGCTGCGATGAACAGGTTTGCCAGCCATTGTCCCCATGTCACCTGGAAATGGGCGTGGCCCACCAGCAGCGTCGCGAGGAATGTCAACGTCATGCAGATGACGAAGGTCGGATAGATCCGGCTGAAGCGCGCGATCGCGAAGCCGATCGGCGTGCGGCCCTCGGCCGAGTAGGCGATGACGAAGCCGGAGATCGCGAAGAACACGGGGACGCCGAGGAAGCCGTACTGGGCGACCGGGGCGAGGTAGGGCAGCGCCACTTTCTGAACGTCGTGCGATGCGGTGCCCCAGAAGCCGTAATGGTACAGGATCACGGCCCCGACCGCGGCGAGCCGCAGCAGGTCCAGCACGGGAACCCGGGTGGAATCCGGTAGTCTAGGGGCACTCGGCATACCTCGCCATGATGGCGGCGAGGCATGAAGGCGTTCTTAATCCGGCCGGCGAGGGGGCCGGCGCGGCCGTTCACGATTGGAGGAGCCCGGTGGCGATGCCGGCGGCGGCGCTGAGGACGACCACCACGAGCGGCGGCGCGCGCCAGGCGGTGAGCAGGACGAAACCGGCCAGCGCGATGCCGAAATCGAGCGGACGCTGCACGCTGCTGGTCCAGACCGGATTGTAGAGCGCCGCGCCCAGAATGCCGACCACGGACGCATTGACGCCGCGCATCATCGCTTGCGCCGTGGGCTGCTTGCGGAAGCTATCCCAGAACGGCAAGGCGGCCAGCAGGACGAGGATTCCCGGGATGAAGATGCCGAGGAGGCCGACGACCGCGCCCGGCACGCCGCCGATCACGGCGCCCAAATAGGCCGCGAAAGTGAACAGCGGGCCCGGCACGGCCTGGGCGGCGCCGTAGCCGGTGAGGAACGCATCGTCGCCGATCCAGCCCGGCGTCACCACCGCTTCGCGCAGCAGCGGGAGCACGACATGGCCGCCGCCGAACACCAGCGCGCCCGAGCGGTAGAAGGCCTCGAACAGGCCGAGGCCGGGCCATGTCCGGGCGAGCAGCGGCAGCCCGACGAGCAGCGCAAGGAACAGGATCAGCGCTGCCATGCCAACGCGGCGCGACACCGGCATCGCGATATGCGTGACGCCGTTGGCCGGTTGCGCGCGGCAGAACCAGAGCCCGGCGACGGCGCCGAGAATGATGGCGCCGATCTGCGCGATCGACGAGGAACTGGCGAGGATGACCAGCGCCGCCACCGTCGCGATCGATGCGCGTTCGCGGTCGGGGCAGAGCGATCGCGCCATGCCCCAGACAGCCTGGGCGACGATCGCCACCGCAACCAGCTTGAGGCCGTGCACCAGGCCCGTTCCGACCGGGCCGCTCAATCCGCCGGCGCCGAACGCAAACAGCACGAGCGCGATCGCCGAGGGCAGCGTGAAGCCGGTCCAGGCGGCCAGGGCGCCCAGATAGCCAGCGCGCATCAGGCCAAGCGAAAAGCCGACCTGGCTGCTCGCAGGGCCCGGCAGGAATTGGCAGAGCGCGACCAGATCCGCATAAGCTTGCTCGTCAAGCCAGCGCCTGCGGGTGACGAACTCGTCGCGGAAATAGCCGATATGGGCGATCGGGCCGCCGAAGCAGCTGACGCCGAGCTTGAGGAAGATCAGCAGCACCTCGAGTGGCGAGTGCGCGGTGGAGGGCGTCGTGTCGGATTGCTGGACGTCGGTGTCGTTCAAGGCTGCTCAATTTCCTGACTTGCGTCCCAGGTCGGGACTCATCAGGGCGAGCATATCGTCATTCGATGACGTGCGAGCGCGGTATTAACTGCGATCGCGAGATAAGCGCTGAAGGGGAGAGCCGAAATGACAGCGGAAGCGAGGATGACGTTCGGCGTCGTGGGGCCTCACGCCCGCCAGCATGAAGGGGCTGGTCCCAACTGCTCAGCTCACTCGTAGCGCATGTTCTTCGACGGCCGGCGCGCCGCGGGCATCGCCAGCACGACCAGGCACAGCGCGATCATCGCCAGTCCCATGAACTCAAATGCAAATGCGTCCACGACCCATTCTCCCCCATTAGAAACAGTTAGACTTGTTGGGGGAGCGTTGACGCGCTGTTAAGCCTTATGGTTACCGCCGCCGGCCTCCCGGCATGGTGGAGGGTGAGTTAACGCTCACGAGGCGCGCAGCTAGGCCGCTGTGCTCAACGGCCCCGTACGCAGCTTCAGGTCCACCGGCGTCGGGTTGCGCAGAATATCTAGCACCGGGCAGTGACGGTCGACGGCTTCCTTCAAGCGCGCGATCTCGGCCGCGGAGGCCGGACTGTCGATCACGACCTCGGCCCCGATCCGTTGAAAGCCGGCCCGTACGTTCGGATCGACGCTGAAGAAGCCGCGCAGATCGACCGCACCGGACAGCTTGACGGACACACCCTTGAGGGGAATGCCGAGTGCGTCGGCATAGAGCCGATATGTGATCTCCTGGCATGAGCCGAGCGCGGCGAGGATGTATTCGACCGGGTTCGGTGCGGTATCCTGGCCGCCCAGCGCGGGAGGCTCGTCGACACTGACGTTGAATTGCCGGATCGTGACGCTGCTGTTGACGCCGTCGCCGAGTTGCGAACTCGCCTGGAATACGGCCTGCGCCTGTGTAGGGTCGGCGCCGAGCGCCTGTTGGGTGTCTGCGAATACCTGCTTGAATTTGAATCCCATCGTTCGTCTCCCCATGACTCCGACAACTGCAGACCAAGGCTGATCGAAGCGCGTGGCACAGGCAAGTGCGCGCGAATAAAAACGACAGACGTGATGCGAACCGCGTCAGTCGCAGCAGCATTTTTCCGACGTGTGCGGGCGCGCAGGTGGAATCGATCATGACGCCGCCGGCCACATGGGCCGCAGCGCCATTGATCGTGGCCTTGGATCGTGGTCTTGGCGTGCGATTACGCAGCGACGGCATCCTGGTTGATCTCGCCCTTGGCGAGCGCCGTCAGCAACATGTCGGCGTGACGCTCTTCCTCGAGACTGTCGTGCAGCAGCCGTTGGTCGTCGCGCAGATTGAGCTGCCCGGCGAGGGCGGCTGCGCTGCCATAGGCGGCGATCTCGTAGTGCTCGAGCTTCTGCGCCGAGGCGAGGAGGCCGGCATCGCGGAGATTATCGTCAGGCAGCAACGAGACCATCTTGGCGGTCTCGTGGATCAGCGCCTGCATGGCCTGGTCGGTGTGCTCCAGCGGATCGGCGCTGTGCATGCGCAGCAGCGTTTTCAGCCGCTCGCCCTGCACGATGGTCTCACGGTGATGGCGGTTGAACGCATCCTTGAGCGACGGATGCGAGGCGATCTCCGCCATCCGCGCCAGCGCGATAGCGAGCTGGTCCTCGACGCTTGCGAGTTCCTGAAGCTCGGCGACATACATGTCCTTGAAGTTGGTGATCTTCATCATGAAACCCTTTCTTGTCTCGGCTCTCGGCGCTCAGGCGGTGTGGCCGCCGGAGCCTGAATCGACGGGCGTCTTCTTGGCGCGTTGGGGCGTCATCTTCGCCGGATCGGGTTTGCCGGGCACGCCGCGCGGCCCGAGCTGCTGGCGCTGCAGATCGTCCTCGGAAAATGGCGGCTCGACGCCGTTGGGATTGCTGCGCTTGATCGCGGTTTGCAGGTCGTCGCGCTCGTTCATGTTGGCACTCCAGAATCGTTGCGGAATGATCGTTGCGGAACGGAACCTCTCGATGGCACGAGGCTGCACGTTCACACTGCCCGGCCAACGATGAGCGCGCGAAATTGTTGCAAACAAATCAGGGGCGCGGCGCTACGCCACGAGCGCCGGGACGTTACGTCCCGCAGAACGTCTGCGTCACCAGCTGCTCGGGGAGCGGCGGCTCGGCGTAGGCGGCGTACCTGGGCTGGTCCTCGTACGGCTTTGCCAGCACCGTCAGCAGTTCCTCGAACGGCGCGTAGTCGTCGCTGGTGACGGCGGCCGCAATCACCGCCTCGATCCGATGATTGCGCGGGATGAAGGCCGGGTTGACGGCATTCATTGCGGCCTTGCGCTCGGCCGCGCTCTGCGGTTCGAGAGCAAGGCGCGTGCCCCAGCGGGCGGCCCATTCGTCGAACGCTGCGGGATCGGTGAACTGCGCGCGGACGTCGGCGGCATCATCGGCTGCGGCCGCACCGAGATGACGGAAGGTCAGCGTGAAGTCGGCGGCGTTCTTCGCCATCGCATCGAGCAGATCCTGGATCAGCGCCTCGTCGCCGTCGCGCGCGGTGAACAGGCCGACCTTGGCGCGCAGCCCGGCTTGATAGGCCGCGGTGAATTTTTCGGGGAATTCGCCGAGGATCGTCTGTGCCTGCTCGATGGCCTTCTCCTGCTCGTCGGCGAACAGCGGCAGCAGGCATTCGGCGAGCCGGGTCAGATTCCACAGCGCGATGCGCGGCTGGTTAGCGTAGGCGTAGCGGCCCATCTCGTCGATCGAGGAGAACACCTGCGCCGGATTGTAGGCATCGAGGAAGGCGCAGGGGCCGTAGTCGATGGTCTCGCCCGAGATCGAGGTGTTGTCGGTGTTCATCACGCCGTGGATGAAGCCGACCAGCAGCCAGCGCGCGACCAGCGCAGCCTGCCGCGCCACGACGCCGGCGAGCAGGGCGTGATAGGGCTCCGCGGCATCTTTCAGCTCGGGATAGTGCCTGGCGATGACATGGTCGGCCAGCGCCCGCACGCCGTCGGTGTCGCCGCGGGCGGCGAAGAACTGGAAGGTGCCGACGCGGATGTGGCTCGAGGCGACGCGGGTCAGCACCGCGCCCGGCAGCGCGGTCTCGCGCATCACGGGCTCGCCGGTGACGACCGCGGCCAGCGAGCGGGTGGTCGGGATGCCTAGGGCGAACATCGCCTCGCTGACGATGTATTCGCGCAGCACCGGACCCAGCGCGGCACGGCCGTCGCCGCGGCGGGAGAACGGGGTCGGGCCGGATCCCTTGAGCTGGATGTCGCGGCGGACGCCGTCTCTGTCGATGACCTCGCCGAGCAGGATGGCACGACCGTCGCCGAGCTGCGGCACGAAGTGCCCGAACTGGTGGCCCGCATAGGCCATGGCGATCGGGTCGGCGCCGTCAGGCAGCCGCTTGCCGGCGAGGATTTCGGCGCCCTCCGGCGTCGAGAGCAGGTCCGGATCCAGCCCGAGCTGGACCGCGAGCGGCCGGTTCAGCTTGATCAGCCGGGGGGCGGCCACCGGGGTCGGCGCGACGCGGGCGAAAAAGTTCGCCGGCAGCGCCGAATAGGTGTTCTGGAACGGGAAATGGATGGTCATATCCGGAAGATAGGCCTGCGGGCCGAATAGGCAAACGATTGGCGCGCCGGACCGCCGCAGAATCTGCAGTTTCGGGGCGAAACCGGCCGTTCCATTGGTTGCCGCACCCGGCCTCGTCGGGTAAACCCTCGGCAACTTCGGACGGGGCATTTTGGCCCTGTCGCGATTCGACCCTCCGACATCAGTTTTGGAACGAATATGCATCGCTACCGGTCACACACATGCGGCGCGCTCCGTGAGAGCGATATCGACCAGACGGCCAGGCTGTCAGGCTGGGTCCACCGGGTCCGCGACCATGGCGGCGTGCTGTTCGTCGATCTGCGCGACCATTACGGCATCACCCAATGCGTGGCCGATCCGGACTCGCCGGCGTTCGCCGAGGTTGAGAAGTTCCGCTCGGAGTGGGTGGTGCGGATCGACGGCAAGGTCCGCCGCCGTCCCGCCGGCACCGACAATCCCGAACTGCCGACCGGCCTGATCGAGATCTACATCAAGGAAATCGAGGTGCTGGGCCCGGCGGCCGAGCTGCCGCTGCCGGTGTTCGGCGAGCAGGAATATCCTGAGGACATCAGGCTGAAGTACCGCTTCCTCGACCTGCGTCGCGAGAAGCTGCACCAGAACATCATGACCCGCGGCGCGGTGGTCGATTCCATGCGCAAGCGGATGAAGGAGCAGGGCTTCTTCGAATTCCAGACCCCGATCCTGACGGCGTCCTCGCCGGAAGGCGCGCGCGACTTCCTGGTGCCGTCGCGGATCCATCCCGGCAAGTTCTACGCGCTGCCGCAGGCGCCGCAGCAGTACAAGCAGCTGCTGATGATGTCGGGCTTCGACCGCTACTTCCAGATCGCGCCGTGCTTCCGCGACGAGGACCCGCGCGCCGACCGCCTGCCGGGCGAGTTCTATCAGCTCGACGTCGAGATGAGCTTTGTGACTCAGGACGACGTGTTCGCGGCGATGGAGCCGGTGATCACCGGCGTGTTCGAGGACTTTGCCAAGGGCAAGCCGGTCACCAGGAACTGGCCGCGGATCCCGTTCGCGGAAGCCGTGCGCAAATACGGCTCCGACAAGCCCGATTTGCGCAACAAGATCGTGATGCAGGAGGTCTCCGAACACTTCCGCGGCTCCGGCTTCAAGGTGTTCGCGCGGATGCTGGAAGACCCGAAGAATCAGGTTTGGGCCATCCCGGGCACCGGCGGCGGCAGCCGCGCGTTCTGCGACCGCATGAACTCGTGGGCACAGGGCGAAGGTCAGCCCGGCCTCGGCTACATCATGTGGCGCGAAGGCGGCGAGGGCGCGGGTCCGCTTGCGAACAACATCGGCCCGGAGCGAACCGCTGCGATCCGCGACCAGCTCGGCCTGAAGGAAGGCGACGCGGCGTTCTTCGTCGCCGGCGATCCCGAGAAGTTCTGGAAGTTCGCAGGCCTTGCGCGCACCAAGCTCGGCGAGGAGCTGAACCTGATCGACAAGGACCGCTTCGAGCTGGCCTGGATCGTCGACTTCCCGATGTACGAGTATGACGAAGAGAACAAGAAGGTCGACTTCTCGCACAACCCGTTCTCGATGCCGCAGGGCGGCCTCGATGCGCTGAAGTCGCAGGATCCGCTGACGATCAAGGCGTTCCAGTACGACATCGCCTGCAACGGCTACGAGATCGCCTCCGGCGGCATCCGCAACCACAAGCCGGAAGCGATGGTGAAGGCGTTCGAGATCGCGGGATATGGCGAGCAGGAAGTCGTCGACCGCTTCGGCGGCATGTACCGTGCGTTCCAGTACGGCGCGCCGCCGCATGGCGGCATGGCGGCTGGCCTCGATCGCATCGTGATGCTGTTGTGCGGCACCAACAATCTGCGCGAGATCTCGCTGTTCCCGATGAACCAGCAGGCGATGGACTTGCTGATGGGTGCGCCGTCGGAAGCAACCCCGAAGCAGCTCAAGGAGCTGCACATCCGGACCAACCTGCCGGCAAAGGGGTAGCGGCCTTTGCCTCGCCCCGCTTGCGGGGAGAGGTCGGATCGCATCGCAGATGCGATTCGGGTGAGGGGGAGTCTCCACGAGTCCGTCCGGCAGCAATTTTGCAGAAGCAGCCCCTCACCCCAACCCTCTCCCCGTAAGAACGGGGCGAGGGAGGAGAGCAGTGCGTAGCCCGGATCGAGCTAACGGGCCGCAGGAGTTCACAACCCCGTCGACGCCTCGATCTTGAATTGCGCCAGCGCCGATTGCGGATCGATCTTGAGCAACTGCATCAATTGAAGCGCCGGCGCCTTGGCGCGCGGGGTCAGCTTGATGACGAGCGTCTGTCCCGGCGTCTCGATGAACTGGCTGATGGCCGTGACGAGGGCGGTGGCATCCGGATTGGCTGCGCCGATCGCGTCGCTCTGCGCCTTGATGCTGTCGAGGATGGCCTTGCGCGCCTCGTCGCGGCCGACGTTCTGGGTGCGGGCGAACTGGGCGACCGCGAGGTCGATGACGCCGAGGTCGTGGACGACAAGCTCGATCGTGCCGGCCTCGATCTGCGCGGCCGCGCCCATGGACTCCGCGGCACTGGTCGAAAACGCCTCGCGCGGAACGTTGGCGAGGGCGAGCTTCGCCGACGCATTCAACAGGCCCGCCATGTCGAGCTTGACCGGCTCGAGCGCGAACGAGCGCGACGTCTCGGTCCAGGCCGCGCCGAGATCGGCATCGACGGCCATCCGGTCGATCCCGGCTGCGACCAGCGCCTGTTGCCGTGGATCGGCCGCATCCAGGGGCGCCGCCATCTTCGCAACCAGCCGCAGCTTGCTCGGGATCGGTCCGACGAACTGACCCCAGTCGAGACTGAGGACATCGATGTTGACCGGCTTGCCGGTCGCCTTGTAGGGCGAGGTGACAGCCTTAACCTCGACGCCCTCGATCAGCGGGAGCAGCGCCAGCGCCTGTTCAGGCGACGGCTTCTGTCCAGCGAACTGCGCCGAGAGCCGCATGAGGCTCGCGACATCGAGCGACTTCAGCGCGAAACGTCCGACCTTGAAAGGGCCGTTCTGGGCATTGCCGTCAAATCCCTCGACCGCAAGCTCGCCGATCTTGCCGTGTTCGAAATTGAAGCGCATCGAGGCAAGCTTGAGCGGGCCCTTCGGCGTCTCGATCGAGAACCCGTGCATCTCGGCATTTCCGATGCCGGCACCCGAATAGAGGCCAGCTACTTTTTCCAACAGCTCGCGCGCCTGCGCCGGGCTCGGCGGTGCGGCCCCCTGCGGCGGGATCATCGCCAACAGCGCCGGCAGTTGCATCCGCGACGGATTGATCCTGACGTCGTCGACGGTGACGCCCTCGATCCGCATGTTCATGCCAGGCATGGCGGCGACGTCATCAGTCTTTGCTGTTATCACATAGGGACCAGCTGAAACGCGCCCCTGAACCCGATAGTCCCTGTCGTCGTTGGCCTTGGCCGGATCGAATATCGCCGCCATCGCGCCGACGTCGATATCGGTCGCGACCATATTCGCAAGATCGCCGGTCGTCTTGAGCGCCTTGCCCGCTACCTGCGAGTTGATCGTGAACGTAACCCTGTCGGTCTTGCTGGAGGCGATCTTTCCGTCCTTCATACCTTCGATGGCAAGGCCCGAATAGTCGAACGTGCCGCCGGCGCCGTCACCGGCATGTGCTGCGGCGCCGAAGGTCATCGTTCCCGTCAATGTGGGCGCGGTCACCGATGAGGCGTTGATGCTCGCGAGCTGGGCCAATGCGAACCGGTACAGCTCGAAGATCGACGACGAGGCCGGAAGCTGAGGCAGTCCGGCGGGACCGGAATATTCCTTCACCGTGATCCGCGGCATTTTGTAGATCAGGGAGGCGGTCGTTGCGGTCGGTCCCCCCGTCACGCCGATCTCGACATCATTGAATGCGACGTTGTCGGCGGAGACCCGTGCCGCGTCCGGCTGACCGAGGCCCGTCATCGTGAGGCTGGCAATCTTGACGTTGACAGGGGATTGCGCGCCCAACTCGGTGGCGATGTCTGAAATCGTCAGGGTGCGGCTCTTGGTGTCGAAGGCGATCTTGCCGTGGCTCGCCTTGGCGCCGCCGGCACGGATCTGTTCGAATGCGGCCTCGACGTCGCGCGTGACCCGGCGCTGGGCATAGAAGTCGAGACCGAAGTAGCCGCCGGCCGCGATCACTGCGACGGCGACCAGGCCGAGCAGAATTTTCTTCATTCGGTCAACTCCGGATCATCAAGGGAAAAAAATTGCCAAGCGGCGGTCGGAAGGTGCAGCATCGATGAATGGGCCCGCCCGGGCCTGTTGACGGGGACATTATCGGATGTTGCATCCAAGCGGCTGGACATGCTTCACATCCAGCTCGATTTGCCGGACAACCGACTTTTGCCTGGATTAGCACAGAAACAAGAAATTTGGGCCGGAAACGCGGGGAGCACGTATGTCGTCATCGTCTGAAGAACTCCATAACGCCGCGCTCGCCTATCACCGGCTGCCGCGGCCGGGCAAGCTCGAGATCCAGGCGATCAAGCCGCTCGCCAACCAGCGCGACTTGGCGCTGGCCTATTCGCCCGGCGTAGCCGCCGCCTGCACCGAGATCGCCAAGAACCCGGCCGAGGCGGCAACGCTTACCGCCCGCGCCAATCTGGTAGCCGTGGTCTCGAACGGCACCGCGGTGCTCGGTCTCGGCAATATCGGCCCACTGGCCTCCAAGCCCGTCATGGAAGGCAAGGCGGTGCTGTTCAAGAAATTCGCCGGCATCGACGTCTTCGATATCGAGATCAATGCCAACACGATCGAGCGCGTGGTCGAGACCGTCGCCGCGCTGGAGCCGACCTTCGGTGGCATCAATCTGGAGGACATCCGCGGGCCGGAGTGCTTCGAGATCGAGACGCAGCTCAAGGAGCGCATGAAGATTCCGGTGTTCCACGACGACCAGCATGGCACCGCCATCATCGTCGCCGCCGCGATCGTCAATGGGCTGCTTCTGAACGGCAAGCAACTGTCCGATGTGAAGATCGTCTGCTCCGGCGCGGGCGCCGCTGCGATCGCGACCCTCAATCTGCTGGTCTCGATGGGGGCGCAGCGCAAGAACATCTGGGTCTGCGACATCGACGGCGTGGTCTATGATGGCCGCAACACCACGATGGATCGCTGGAAGGCGGTCTATACCCAGAAGACCGACGCGCGCGTGATGGCCGACGTCATTCCGGGCGCGGACATCTTCATCGGGCTGTCGGCGCCGGGCGTGCTGAAGCCCGAAATGGTCAAGCAGATGGCCGACAAGCCGCTGGTGATGGCGCTTGCCAATCCGGTGCCGGAGATCATGCCGGACGAGGCGCGCCTGGCGCGGCCCGATGCGATGATCTGCACCGGACGGTCGGACTTCCCGAACCAGGTCAACAATGTGTTGTGCTTCCCCTTTATCTTCCGCGGCGCGCTCGACGTCGGCGCCACCGCGATCAACGAGGCGATGAAGCATGCCGCGGTGGATGCGATCGCGCAGCTCGCGCGCGATCCGCCGTCGGATGCGGTGGCGCATGGTTTCGAGACCGGCGAGACCCAGGGATTCGGTCCAGGCTCGCTGATCCCGAGCCCGTTCGATCCGCGCCTGATCCTGCGCATCGCGCCGGCTGTCGCCAAGGCCGCGATCGAGTCCGGCGTCGCGACCCGGCCGATCACGAACTTTGACGAATACGCCGCCAACCTCGAACGCTTTGCGTTCCGCTCCGGCCTCACCATGAAGCCGGTGTTTGCCAAGGCGAAGACACAGCCGGTGCGCGTGATCTACGCCGAAGGCGAGGACGAGCGCGTGCTGCGCGCGACGCAGGTGGTGCTCGAGGAGAAGCTGGCGCGGCCGATCCTGGTCGGTCGTCCGTCGGTGGTCGAGACGCGGATCAAGCGCTTCGGGCTGTCGATCAAGGCCGGCCGCGATTTCGACCTCGTCAATCCCGAGGACGATCCGCGCTACCGCTCCTATGTGCAGTCCTATATCGACGTCGCGGGCCGGCGCGGGGTGACGCCCGAGGGTGCGCGCACCGTGGTCCGCACCAACAACACGGTGATCGCAGCACTTGCGGTGTCGCGCGGCGAGGCCGATGCGATGCTGTGCGGCGTCGAGGGCCGCTACATGAGCCACCTGCGCCACGTCCGCGAGATCATCGGCTTCCTGCCGGGTGTCAGCGACTATGCCGCGTTGGCGCTGATGATCACCTCCACCGGCGCCCATTTCCTCGCCGACACCCAGGTGAGGCCGAACCCGAGTGCGGAGGAACTCGCGGAAGTGGCATCGCTCGCGGCGATCCACGTCCAGCGCTTCGCCTTCAAGCCGAAGGTCGCATTCGTGTCACATTCCGACTTCGGCAGCTATGACACGGATTCCTCGCGCAAGATGCGGCGGGCTACCCAGCTGCTCAAGGACAAGCATCCGGAGATCGAGGCGGACGGCGAAATGCAGGGCGACACCGCGCTGTCGGCCGTGGCGCGGCGGTTGGTGCTGCCGCAATCGCGGCTCGAAGGCGAGGCCAATATCCTGATCATGCCGAACCTCGACGCCGCCAACATCGCCTACCAGATGATCAAATCGCTGGCCAACGCGCTGCCGGTCGGACCGATCCTGATCGGTCCGGCGCGTCCGGCGCACATCCTCACCCCCGGCGTGACGGCGCGCGGCATCCTCAACATGACCGCGGTTGCCGCGGTCGAGGCACAGGAGCGGGCCGGTCGCGCGCAGCCGACGCTGTTCGGCTGACGGGGTTGTTTGAGCACGTTATGTCCGGAAAACCGCAGCGCTGTTTTCCGGATCGTGCTTGAGCCGGGATGGATTCGATTTGATCGAAACAGGCGGGGCGGCCATAATCGTTCCGCCTGCTTCGTCCGATTTCCGCCATCCAGTGAGGCCGACCCATGCCATCGTTCATCACCTTCGGACGGATTCTGTTCGCCGTGCTGTTCCTCTATTCAGGCGCGAGCAAGCTGTTCGGGATCCAGGCAACGGCGGATGTGATCGCGGCGAAGCTGACGATCCCGGCCATCGCCGCGCCCTACACGCAGCAGATCGAAACCTTCGTCGGCATGCCGTTCATGCAGTTGCTCGCGATCACTATCGGGGGCTTCGAGATTCTCGCCGGGCTGATGATCGCGGTGAACCTGCTGGCGCGGTTCTTCGCGCTCCTTTTGATCATCTACGTGTGCGTCGTGACCTTCTACTTTCATGATTTCTGGAACCAGCCGGCGCCTGACAACTTCAGAACCCTGATCGATGCGCTGAAGAACCTGTCGCTGATCGGCGCGCTGTTCATCATCGCCGGCTACGGCCGCGGCCCGCGCCGCGACGACCCCGCGTATGGGGACGTGTAGGGCGTTACCCGCCCATCAATCTCTCATCCCACCCGCCGCCACGGCGTCACGCTGACGTCGTGCTCCTGGTCGATCAGCTGCGGCGCGCCGGCGTGCAGGCCGTGCCCAGCGAGCACCTGCTGCGGGGTGCGGGCAGGGACGCCGGGAAAGCACGGCTCGCCGTCGGGGATGCGCACCTTCGATGCGACCGAGAGCCAGAACGTGTTGTAGCGGTCCATGAACATGCCGAACACGCCGGGGCCGCCGATGACGGCGACCATGCCGGAGGTCACGCCGGCCCGGCGGCTCGCCGTCTCGAACGGGCAGCCTGCCGGATTCCACAGTATCGCCTTCGGATTGTCAGGGTCGGGCGCTGTAGTCGCGACCTTGGTTGTCAGGATCAGGCGAGGCCGCTTCGGGGCGTTCGGCTGCTCTTCCTGGGAGTGACGGCCATGCACAACGAGGTCGGCACGGTCGAGGGCTGCGGTGAAGAACCGCTTGTCGCCCTCGATCTTGAGATCGTCGGGCATCACATTCCGCGCATTCGCCAGCCGGCCGTCGGCAGAGACGATGACGAAACCCTCGATACGCAACGCAGACACCAGGACGATGACCGGCGGTCTACTGATCGACCGTGGTGACGACGCTGTTCACCGGCCGCGAGCTCACGGTCGGCAGCTTGACGTCCTTGGCGAGCTCCTGCTCGTATTGCGGCAGCACCGTCGCCGGGAATTTCGCGCGCATCGCGACCACCTTGTAGCCGCCGGCCTTGAGCTGCGTCAGCAGCGTGGGCAGGGCTTCCGCCGTGTGCTTCTGGAAGTCGTGCATCAGGATGATGCCCTTGCCGAGCTTGGCGAGCTTCTTCATCACGGTGTCGATCACCTGTTGCGAGTTCTTCGACTTGAAGTCGAAGGAGTCGAGGTCGCAGGAGAAGATCGCGATGTTGCGGTTGCCGAGATAGGTGACCATCTCCGGCGGATGCTGCAGCGCCGGGAAGCGGAAGAACGGCGAGGGTGAGGTCTCGAGCGCCCACTTGACTGCGGCCAGGCCGCGTTCGATCTCGTCCTTCTTCTGGTCTTCGGTCAGCTTCTTGTTGTTCAGGTTCTCGTGCGACCAGGTGTGCGAGCCGACGGTATGGCCGGCAGCATAGACCTGCCGCAGGATTTCCGGATGGTAGGTGGCGTGCTTGCCGATCGGGAAGAAGATGCCCGTGGTGCATTCATCGGCGAGCGCCTTCAGCACCGCCGGCGTGTTGCCGGGCCACGGACCGTCGTCGAAGGTCAGCACCACCTCGTGGTCGCGCAGGAAGTCCAGCTGCTTGAAGTGCTCGAAGCCGAAACCGGGACCGCCTGTGGTGTCGATCTCGACAGTGCGGGCGACGCCAAGCGCATTCGGATTGTTGCAGGCAGCGCGGGCCGGCTGCGGCGCTTGCTTCGGCGGCACTGCGGCGGCCGCAGGAGCAGCGGCGGCAGGCGCTGGAGCAGCG
>NZ_JACMYK010000146.1 GCF_020889785.1 Bradyrhizobium acaciae | reverse complement strand
AGCAAAACTGTCGCCGGCGGCCGTGGTATCGACCACCGGCTTGGGCAACGGCTCCGCCCTCACCTCGCGCGTTCCGCCGGACGAGCGCACGATGCAGGCGGGCTCGGCGAGCTTCAGCACCACCTCGGGGCTCGAGATACCCGCCAGCAGCGCCGCGTTGTTCTCGCCGGGATAGAGCGGCGCCAGATCCTCGGTCGAGGCAAGCACGATATCGGCCGCCTCGAACGCGCCGCTGAAGACCTTCCGTGCGACGGTCAGGTCCGGCCAGCCGCGGGTGCGGAAATTGGTGTCGAAGGCAAAGCGCGTTCCGAGCAGCCGCGCCCGCTTCAGTGCCGCCATGAGCCGTTCCCTACCGTCCTCGCGCAGGATCGAAAGCGTGATCGCCGAGACATAGACGAGGTCGTACGTCGCGAGCGAGTTCAGGAGATCTTCCGTATCAGGCAGATCCATCAGCTCACGCGCTGCGGCGCTGTCGCGCCAATGGAAGAAGCGCCGCTCGCCCCTGTCGTCGGTCTGGATCAGATAGAGTCCCGGCAGCTTGCCCGGCAATCGCGCGACATGCTTGGTGCCGATGCCTTCGCTCGCCCAGCCCGCGATCATCTCATCGCTCAGCGCATCGTCGCCGAGCGCCGTGATGTAGTCGATGTGGACGCCGAGCCGGGACAGATAGACCGCGGTGTTGAGCGTGTCGCCGCCATAGAAGCGCGAATACAGTCCGCCGACCTGCCCGCCGGGGGCCTGGCGCAGCTCGATCATGCATTCGCCGATGCTGGCAACCCTGGTCATCTCATGAGCCGCGCCGAAGTGCGATGAGTCGTCATCGCACTTCGGCTCCTTGTTTGAGCATGATCTTTTCGGAAAACCGCTTCACACTTTTCCGGATCATGCTTTAGCCGGATTTACTCAGGCGGCGAACTTGCCGCCGAGTTCGTCCTCGATGTGGATGCGGATGATGTCGTCGAAGGTCTTCTCGGCCGTGGTGAAGCCGAGCTTCAACGCGCGATCGGTGGCGAAGTCGCGCGGCCAGCCCGAGACGATGCTGATGATGGTCGGATCGGGCACCCGCTTGATCCGCGCGGTCACGTTCTTGCCGGCAACCCGCTCCAGCGATGCGATCTGCTCGCCGACGGAGACGCACATCCCGGGCATGCTGAGATTGCGCCGCGGCCCCATCGCGTTGAGGTCCATGGTGCCGGCATGGACCAGGAAGCCGACCGCCGATTTCGGCGAGGCATGCCAGTGCCGCACGTCCTCGGAGACCGGCAGGACCGCCTCCTCGCCCGCCAGCGGCTCGCGGATGATGTTGGAGAAGAAGCCGGACGCCGCCTTGTTCGGCTTGCCCGGTCGCACGCAGATCGTCGGCAGGCGGATCGAGATCCCGTCGAGCAGGCCCTTGCGGGTATAGTCGTTGATCAGGAGCTCGCAGATCGACTTCTGCGTGCCGTAGCTGGTCAGCGGCGTATGGAAGAACTCGTCGCCGATCTTCTCGGGGAACGGCGCGCCGAACACCGCGATCGAAGAGGTGAACACCAGCCGCGGCTTGTAGCCGCCGCCGATGGCGCGGATCGCGTCGATCAGATAGCGCGTGCCGTCGAGATTGATCCGGTAACCCTTGTCGAACTCGGCCTCCGCCTCACCCGAGACGATCGCGGCGAGATGGAAGATCACGTCCGGGCGCTCGGCGATCAGCGGCGCGGCGGCGCCGGCATCGGCAAAATCGGATGCGACGACATTGACCGGGATCGAGGCGTTCGCGGGCTTCTGCGGTGCGACCACGTCCTGCAGGGTCATCTTGCTGATGTCCTGCTTGCCGAGGCGACCCTCGCGCAACAGACGTTCGGTCAGCTTGCGGCCGACCATGCCGGCGGCGCCCAAAATCAGAATGTGCACGACCGTGCTCCTTTTCTTGTCTTGTTCTTCGAATTCCGCCGCGGGCCTTGCGCGCTCATTCCTTCACGGCGCCCGTCATCGCCGAGACATAGTGCTCAACGAAGAAGGCGTAAAGGATGACCAGCGGCAGCGAGCCGACCAGCGCCCCCGCCATCAGCGATCCCCATTTGTAGATATCGCCGTCGACGAATTCATTGACGATGGCAACCGGCACCGTCTTGTTCGGTGTCGATTGCAGGAAGGTCAGCGCATAGATGAACTCGTTCCAGCACAGAGTGAACGAGAAGATAAAGGCGGAGATCAGGCCGGGCACCGCCAGCGGCACGATGATCTTGACGAGGATCTGCCAGCGCGAAGCGCCGTCGATCAGGGCGCACTCCTCGAGCTCATAGGGGATGGTCTTGAAATAGCCCATCAAGAGCCACGTCGAGAACGGGATCAGCAGCGTCGGATAGACCAGGATCAGCGAAAGCGGTGAATCGAACAGCCCGTAGGCCTGGATCACCGAAGCCAGCGGGATGAACAGGATCGACGGCGGCACCAGATAAGCGAAGAAGATCAGGACGCCGACGGCCTCCGCGCCCTTGAAGCGCAGCCGTGTGATCGCATAGGCCGACAGCACGCTGGCGACGATCGACAAGAACGTCGCGCCGACCGCGACATACATCGTGTTCCAGAGCCAGCGCGGATACTGGGTCTCGAACAGCAGCTTGCTGATGTGCTTGAAGGTCGGATGAATCACCCAGAACGGGTTGAACTTCTCCATGTCGATGAGCTGCTCGTCCGGCTTGATGGACGTCAGCACCATCCAATAGAACGGGAATAACAGCACCACCAGGATGACGAACAGCGGCAGATAAAGCGTCACCAGGCGCCGCGGCAGCGACTCCAGATAGCTCATGCCCTCGGTGTCGTCGCCGGCGGCGGTGGCCGCAGCCTTCGATTGCAAGGTTGAATCAGTCATTGTTCGATCCTTGCTGCCATTTGCGGCGCTGCATTCCGAACCAGGAAATGGCGATGGCCGCCACCAGGAAAGGAATCATCGCGGTGGCGATCGCGGCGCCCTCGCCGAGCCGCCCGCTGATGATGCCGCGCTGATAGCTCAACGTCGCCATCAGGTGGGTTGCGTTGACCGGGCCGCCGCGGGTCAGCGCCCAGATCAACTGGAAGTCGGTAAAGGTGAACAGCACCGAGAAGGTCATCACGACGGCGATGATCGGGGTCAGCAACGGATAGGTGATGAAGCGAAAGCGCTGCCAGCTGGTCGCACCGTCGAGCGTGGCGGCCTCATAGAGCGATGGCGAGACCGTCTGCAGGCCCGCCAGCAGCGTGATCGCCACGAACGGAACGCCGCGCCAGACGTTGGCGAAGATCACGCTCGCCCGCGCCCACTCGGTGTCGCCGAGGAAGTTGATGTTGCTGTGAATCAGACCGAGCTTGATCAGCGACCAGGAGATGATCGAGAATTGCGAATCGTAGATCCACCAGAACGCGATCGCCGACAGCACGGTCGGCACGATGAACGGGATCAGCACGATCGACCGGATGATCGCCTTGAACGGCATGTGCCTGTTCAGCAGCAGCGCGAGATAGAGCCCGATCGCGAATTTGATGGCGCTGGCGATCAGCGTGTAGAACAAGGTATTGAACACCGACAGCCAGAAGATCGAGTCATCCCATAGCCATTGGTAGTTCTCGATACCGACAAAGGCTCCGGCGCGCCCGATGCGCTCGTCGGTGAAGCTCATCCAGACGCCGAGGCCGAGCGGATAGGCCAGGAACAGGATCAGGAACGCCGCCGTCGGCAACATGAACCAGAACGCTGCCCAATTGCGGTTTCCGCTGAGCCGGGACCAAAATGACGGCTCGCCTGCCGCGGCAGCCTGCGCCGGCATCGATGTCTGGACAGTGCTCATTCGCTCTCAACTCCGAATCGGATGGTGACGCGCGACCGGTTTTGGATCGTGCGTCACCTCGGATCGCCTATGGACTGGAGCCGGCGCGGCTTGCCGCGCCGGCCGTCACCTAGCGGAAGATGCGCTTGGCCGCGCGTTCGGCCGAAGCCATCGCGGTCTTCACATCTTCACGTCCGGTGCAGTAGTTCGCATACATGTCGACGACGACAAAGTCGGCGATCGCGGCCGCGGCGTTTTCGCTCATCTGCGCTTCGCCCGCCGGGGTCGACGCGGTCTGGGCCACGCTCCGATACGGCGTCGTCTTCGGGTCAGCCGTCCAGACCGGGTTCTTGTCGTAGTCGAGCAGGAAGTGCGACAGGTAGCCCTGCGCCGCCTCGATCCACGGATTGAACTGATCCGGCTCCAGCATGAAGGCCGTGAACGCCTTGCAGGTCTGCGGATATTTCGAGAAGCTGAAGATCAGGATCGGGAAGCCGAGATGCAGCTCCCGCGTCTTGCCGTCGAGACCGGCCGGCAAGTGGGCGTGATTCATGTCCTCGGCGATCTGCGGATTTTCCTTCTTCGCCGTGACGTAGATCGAAATGCCGTTGACGGTGAGATGCAGCTGCCCCGCCAGGAACGCCTTGTTGTTGGAGCTGTCGTTCCACGACGCGGTGCCCGGCACGAAATTGTCGTAGAGGCCCTTGACGTACTCGAGCGACTTCGCGGTTTCCGGCGAATTGACGACGACCTTGTTGTCCTTGTCGATCAACTTGCCGCCATGCGCCCACAGCGCCCAATGCAGCCAGCCGTTGGCGTCGCCCGAGGCGTGGCCGAGCGCCATGCCGGCCGGGGTGCCGTTCTTGTTCATGCCCTTCACCAGATCAGCGAAGCCGGCGAGATCCTTCGGGAACTCCTTGTGGCCGGCCTTTTCCATGGCCGCGACACGATAGTTGACGAGGCCGCCGGTAGCGGCGACCGGAATTCCGATCCACTTCCCGTTCAGCATGCCGTATGCCTTGCCGGAATCGGCCCAGCCACCGCACTTCTTGCCGAGATAATCGGCAACATCGGTGACGTCGACGCACTTGCTCGGGAACAGGAACGGCAGCGAATAGAGGCCCCAGACCATGTCGAGGCCCTGCCCCGTATTGGCCGCGACCGACGCCTTCGGCTGAATATCGTCGTAGGATTCGTTGGAGACGTTGATCGTGACGTTGTTGGCCTTCTGGAAGGCATCGACGATCTTCATGAAGGCCACGTCTTCGGCTTCCACGAAGCGCTTCCAGCGCAGCAGATTGATCTTGGCGCCAGGCTCCGGCTTCCATTGCGAGGTCTGGGCCCAGGCCTTGGCATAGCCGAGCAGTTGATCGCTCGACATCGTCGCCGCGGCGGCCAGCATCGCGGCGCCGCCCTTGAGCAGCGAACGGCGGTCGGTGTTGAACATGGACATTGGCAATTCTCTCCCGATTTTTGGTTGTTGCTTAGAAATGATCCCCGCCGTTTGCGTGACGGCCGAAACCCCGGTCGAAATGATGCACTGACGAGACGTGCGGGCGCTGGTTTCAGCTATCCAGTCGCTTCCCCGTCGAATCGTCGAACAGATGAACCAGCGCGGGATCCGGCTTGAGCCGAACCTTGTCGCCCGGGTTGAACAGATGGCGCTCCCGGAACACGGCGACGACCTGCTCGCCGCCTAGCTTGGCGAACACCTGGGTCTCGGAGCCGGTCGGCTCGACCACCACGATCTCGGCCTCGGCGCCGTCATCGGCGATGGTGAAATGCTCGGGCCGCACGCCGTAGACGGCAGGCTTGCCGTCGGAATTCGCCGGTGCCGATTTCAGCGGCAGCTTGACGCCGTTCGGCCCTTCGAAATAGGCCGCGCCGTTGACCTTGACGCTGCCCTTGAGGAAATTCATCGCGGGCGAGCCGATGAAGCCGGCGACGAACTGGTTGGCCGGCGTGTCGTAGAGCTCGAGCGGAGAGCCCATCTGCTCGACGATGCCGTCATGCATCACCACGATCTTGTCGGCCATGGTCATGGCCTCGATCTGGTCGTGGGTCACGTAGACGGTCGTGGTGCGCAGCCGCTGGTGCAGCTCCTTGATCTCGGTACGCATCGCCACGCGCAGCTTGGCATCGAGGTTCGAGAGCGGCTCGTCGAACAGGAACACCTGGGGATCGCGCACGATGG
The DNA here is from genome assembly GCF_020889785.1 of Bradyrhizobium acaciae. Taxonomy (GTDB): domain Bacteria; phylum Pseudomonadota; class Alphaproteobacteria; order Rhizobiales; family Xanthobacteraceae; genus Bradyrhizobium; species Bradyrhizobium acaciae. The sequence continues at coordinate 12,248 of NZ_JACMYK010000146.1, read as the reverse complement.
CGCGGCCCATGGCGACGCGCTGGCGCTGGCCGCCGGAGAGCTGGCGGGGATAGCGGTCGAGCAATGGGGTCAGCGCGAGGATTTCGGCGGCGCGCTTGACGCCGGTCGAGATTTCCTCGGGCTTGGCGCCGCGCAGCTTGAGCGAGAAGCCCATGTTGTCGGCGACGGTCATGTGCGGATAGAGCGCGTAATTCTGGAACACCATCGCAATGTCGCGCTCTTTCGGCTGGACATTGTTGACGACGCGGTCGCCGATCGAGATCGTGCCCGAGGTGATGTTCTCGAGCCCCGCCAGCATGCGCAGCAGGGTCGACTTGCCGCAGCCGGAGGGGCCGACCAGAACGACGAATTCGCCGTCCTCGATCGGGATCGACACGCCGTGCAGGACTTCAAAATTACCGAACGATTTCCGCACGTCGCGAATCTGGACCGACGACATCCACTTCCCTCCTCAAATTCCCGACGGCATACGACGAGTGCCGCCACCGCTCTGTTTTGTTCCGACCGCGCTGGGTGCGCGGCACTGTTGGACTGAGTTTATTGTCCGCAGTTTATCCGGTTTTGGCAATCGTTCGATTAGCAATCGCTTGGTAGCGCTGTCAATATCGGTTTGTCTGCGACGAACGTCGTGATATGAGCGGCGGATGGCCCGAAAGCGCATCACGCCAGGCAAGATCCGGCTCGCCGAAGTTGCGAAGCTCGCCGGTGTCAGCCCGATTACGGCCTCACGCTTCTTCAGGAATCCGGACGCGCTCTCGGCCGGCAAACGCGCACGGGTCGAAAGTGCGGCAAAAGAGCTCGGCTACGTGCCCAATCTCGCGGCACGCGCGCTGGCGTCGCAGCGCACCGAGGTGATCGGTGTCCTGATCCCGTCGCTGACCAACAACGTGTTCTCCGACGTGCTGCGCGGCATCTACGACACGCTCGACGGCAGCCGCTACAGCATCCAGCTTGCCAACACGCGCTACAGCATCCTGCAGGAAGAGCGCCTGCTGCGTCTCTTTCTGGCGCAGAAGCCGGCCGGCCTCATTGTCACCGGGATCAACCAGACCGCCGATTCTCGGGCCATCATGGAGACGGTCGATTGCCCGATCGTCCAGATCATGGAGCTCGGCCCACCCCGATCGACATGATGATCGGATTCTCGCATTTTGACGCCGCAAAAGCGGCCATCGGCCATCTGCTTGCACAGGGTTACCGCCGGATCGGCTTCCTCGGCGCGCGGATGGATCCACGGGTGCAGCGCCGGCTCGACGGCTATCGCGCCGCGATGACCGACGCTGCACTGTTCGATCCGCAGAACATTGTCACCACGGCAATTCCGACCTCGGTGACATTAGGCGGGACGTTGTTTGCCGACCTGCTCTCCAAGGCGCCTGACATCGACGCAGTATTCTGCGTCAATGACGACCTTGCGCTCGGCGCGCTGTTCGAATGCAAGCGCCGGCACATGGCGGTGCCGGAGCAGATGGCCATCGTCGGCTTCAACGACCTCGAATTCATGGCGTCGAGCGAGCCGACGCTGAGCAGCGTGCGCACCAACCGCTACGAAATGGGCAAGAACGCTGCCGCGATGGTGATCGAGACGCTGGAGGGCCGCCGACCCACCGAGCCCGTTGTCGATCTCGGCTTCAGCGTCATGGAGCGGCAAAGCTCGGCGCGACGCGGCTGACATCGGCCCGACACCTGTCTGTCACAAGGGAAGCGAAAAATGACAAAATGGTAGCGCAACCAAGTCCCTTCAACTAAGGTCCAATCCATCCAGCGAAACACCCCTGCGTGATCGTCGAGGTTTGTAATGCGCGATGATTTGCGCGAGGTAGAACAACGCTGAACCAGAGCCCTTGAATGGGCCCATCAAGAGTTTGCATTGCGGGAGAAACAGATGACAAAACCCCACACCAACGGGCACGGCGCCGCAGGCGAGACCACTAAGGGCAAGGGCCGCAGGCTCCGCTCCCAGGAATGGTTCGACAACCCGCACAATCCGGGCATGACCGCGCTCTATCTCGAGCGCTACCTCAATTACGGCCTGACGCGCGAGGAATTACAGTCGGGCAAGCCGATCATCGGCATCGCGCAGACCGGCAACGATCTGTCGCCCTGCAACCGGCATCACCTCGAGCTTGCGCACCGCGTCCGCGAGGGCATCCGTGCCGCCGGCGGCATCGCGATGGAGTTTCCGACCCATCCGATCCAGGAGACCGGCAAGCGCCCGACCGCGGCGCTCGACCGCAACCTCGCCTATCTCGGCCTGGTCGAGGTGCTGTTCGGCTATCCGCTCGATGGCGTAGTGCTGACCACCGGCTGCGACAAGACCACGCCGGCCTGCATGATGGCGGCGGCAACGGTCAATCTGCCGGCGATCGTGCTGTCCGGCGGGCCGATGCTGAACGGCTGGCACGAGGGCCAGCGCACCGGCTCCGGCACCGTGGTGTGGAAGGCGCGCGAGCGGCTCGCCGCGGGCGAGATCGACTATGAGCAGTTCCTCGAAATCGTCGCCTCCTCGGCGCCCTCGGTCGGCCATTGCAACACGATGGGCACCGCCTCGACCATGAACTCGCTCGCGGAAGCGCTCGGCTTCTCGCTGCCGGGCTGCGCGGCGATCCCGGCGCCCTATCGCGAGCGCGGCCAGATCGCCTACGAGACCGGGAAACGCATCGTCGACATGGTCTGGGAAGATCTGAAGCCGTCGGACTTCCTGACCCGCGAGGCGTTCGAGAACTGCATCGTGGTCAACTCCGCGATCGGCGGCTCGACCAACGCGCCGATCCACATCAATGCGCTGGCGCGCCATGTCGGCGTCGAGCTGTCGATCGACGACTGGCAGAAATACGGACATGACATACCGCTGCTGGTGAACATGCAGCCGGCCGGCTTCTATCTCGGCGAGGAATATCACCGCGCCGGCGGCGTGCCCTCGGTGGTGCGCGAGCTGATGAAGCACAAGCGCATCCATGAAGGCGCGCTCACCGTCAATGGCCGGACCATGGGCGAGAATTGCAAGGAAGCACCGAAGCCCGACGGCGACGTGATCTGGAGCTTCGACAAGCCACTGGTGAAGGACGCCGGCTTCCTGGTATTGCGCGGCAATCTGTTTGATTCCGCGATCATGAAGACCAGCGTGATCTCGAAGGAATTCCGCGACCGCTATCTGTCCAACCCGAAGGACCTCAACGCTTTCGAGGGCCGCGCCATCGTGTTCGAGGGCCCGGAGGATTATCACGCACGGATCGAGGATCCCGCGCTCGACATCGACGAGCATTGCGTGCTGTTCGTTCGCGGCACCGGCCCGATCGGCTATCCCGGCGGCGCCGAGGTCGTGAACATGCAGCCGCCGGCAGCGCTGATCAAACGCGGCATCCTGTCCCTGCCCTGCATCGGCGACGGCCGCCAGTCCGGGACCTCGGGCTCGCCCTCGATCCTCAACGCCTCGCCGGAAGCCGCCGCCGATGGCGGTCTCGCGATCCTGAAGACCGGCGACAAGGTGCGCATCGACCTCAACAAGGGCAGCGCCAACATCATGATCTCGGAGGACGAACTGCGCACCCGCCGCGCCGAGCTGAAGGCCAAGGGCGGCTTCCCGCACCCGGCCAACCAGACGCCGTGGCAGGAGCTCTACCGCCAGACCGTCGGCCAGCACGCGACCGGCGCCTGCCTCGAGCTCGCGACGCGCTATCACGACATCGCGGGCAAGGTCGGCGTGGCGCGCGATAATCACTAGCTCCGCATCGTCATTGCGAGCGAAGCGAAGCAATCCATATCGCCCCCGCGGAAGTATGGATTGCTTCGTCGCTTCGCTTCTCGCAATGACGGCGGCAACAAATCCGATCAGGATTTCGAGGAGACTTCCATGTCAGACAGACTGAAGGGAAAGCGCGCCGTCGTCACCGCCGCGGCGGCGGGCATCGGGCGTGCATGCGCGATCGCATTCGCGCGTGAAGGCGCCACCGTGATCGCCACCGACATCAACGAGAGCGGCATCGCCACGCTCGGCAAGGACGGCATCGCCGAGACAGCGCGGCTCGACGTGCGCAGCACGGCTGACGTCAACAGCTTCGCCAAGCGCGTCGGCAAGATCGACATCCTGCTCAACGCGGCAGGCTTCGTGCATCACGGCACCATTCTGGAGTGCTCGGACGAGGACTTCGACTTCTCGTTCGATCTCAACGTCAAATCCATGCACCGGACCATCAAGGCGTTTCTGCCTGCGATGCTGGCGGGCGGCGGCGGCAGCATCGTCAACATCTCGTCCTGTGCGGCGTTGCGGCCGCCGGCCAACCGCTACGTCTACAGCGCGTCGAAGGCGGCGGTTTCGCTGCTGACGCGCGCGGTTGCGCTCGACTTCATCACCCAGGGCATCCGCTGCAACAGCATTTGCCCCGGCACCGTCGAGACGCCCTCGATGCTCGAGCGCGCGGCCGCGGCAGGCCCGGACGGACGCGAGAAGTTCGTCGCCCGTCAGAAGATGGGCCGGCTCGGCACCGCGGAGGAGATCGCCGCCATGGCGGTCTATCTTGCGAGCGACGAAGCCGCATTCACCACCGGCGTCGACATGGTCGTCGACGGCGGCTTCATGCTCTGATCTTCGAACCTCTCCCCGCTCTTTGCGGGGAGAGGTCGGAAGCGAAGCTTCCGGGTGAGGGGCGAGGCACAATACCTCCGCACCAATATGCGGAGACAACCCCTCACCCCAACCCTCTCCCCGCAAGCGCGGGGCGAGGGAGCAGAACGTCCGTGCGGCCGCACCGAGGAAATCAAAGGACAACACCAATGAACAAGATCGATCTCAACGGCCGCTGTGCCGTCGTCACCGGCGGCGCGCAAGGGTTCGGCCGTGCCATCACCGAGCGCTTTGTCGCTTCGGGCGCCAAGGTCGCGATCTGGGATTTCGACCAGCCGCTGGCCGAGAAGACCGCGCGGGCGATCGGCGAGAACGTGATCGCAATCAAGACCGACGTCACCGATCCCGATGCGGTCGACGCCGCGCGCGATCAGACCCTGCGGGCGTTCGGCAAGATCGACATTCTCGTCAACAACGCCGGCATCACCGGAGCCAACAAGCCGGTGTGGGAAACCGATCTCGACGACTGGCGGAGGGTGATGCGCCTCAATCTCGAGGGTCCCTTCATCTGCTGCAAGGCGATTGTGCCGACCATGATCGGCCAGAAATACGGCCGCATCATCAACATCGCCTCGATCGCTGGCAAGGAAGGCAATCCGAACGCCGCACATTATTCATCGTCGAAGGCCGGCCTGATCGCGCTGACCAAATCGCTCGGCAAGGAGCTCGCGCAGCACGACATCCTGGTCAATGCGGTGACGCCGGCCGCGGCGAAGACCGCGATCTTCGATCAGATGACGCAAGCGCACATCGACTTCATGCTGTCGAAGATTCCGAAGGCCCGCTTCGTGCTGGTCGAGGAGCTTGCCGCGATGGTGGCGTGGCTGGCGTCGGAAGATTGCGCATTCTCGACCGGCGCGGTGTTCGACATCTCCGGCGGACGGGCGACGTACTAGCTCGCTCGCTTCGCCGGTTGCCGCAGCGCGGCGACGAGATGATCGGCAAGCAGTGATGCCGCGCGCGAAAGATTTTGCGCGCGGTGCAGCCGGATCTCGGCCCGCGGCAGTCGCGGCATGCCGTCGCGCGTGGCCAGGCGGCGCAGCGTCGGCGGAAAGGTGCCCGACTTCACCACGGTCACGGCGAGGCCCTGCGCGGCGATCGCCTCGACCGCCGACAGGCTGTGGCTGACGAAGGCGAGCCGCCACGGCCGGTTGGCTTCGTCCAGCGCCTGCATCGCCCAGCTCCGGAACAGACAGCCCTGCGGATAGAGCGCGACCGGCAGCGGATCGAGCTCTTCGACACGATGCGCGGCGCTCGCGGCCCACACCGCCTGCTCGGTGCGCAGCAGCTCGCCCTCGCCGCGCCCCTCGGGGTGCATCGCGATCACGAGGTCATAGGCTTCGCCGAGCCGGTCCGTCATCGACGACGTCAGCCCGGTCTCCATCTCGACATGGATCAGCGGATAGTTGGCGATGAAATCCCTGAGCAGCGGCGGGACGATCAACGTCCCGTAGTCGTCCATCACGCCGAGACGAACCCGCCCGTCGGTGCCGTGCGCACGCACCCGGCCGACCGCCTCCACGTTGAGGCTCAGAATGCGTCGGGCGTAGCCGAGCAGCCCTTCGCCGGCCGCGCTCAGATCGACACTGGTCGTGCTGCGGTGAAACAGCTCGGCCTGCAGCCGCTCCTCCAGCCGCTTCACCTGCATGCTGACGGCCGATTGGGTCCGGTTCAGCGCCGACGCGGCACGGGTGAAGGAGCGGTGGTCGGCTACCGCCACAAAAGCCTGCAGGAGATCAGGGTCCAGGACGGGCGCGCTCATAACGACCTGTGATTAAATTGATCAGATTTATGCGATTTCCTGATTATGGCCTCTTCCCTAGATTGCGCAAGCGGAACAGCGGGATCGAAAACGGATGGGCGAAATCTGGGGGGGTGTTGGCCGCGGTGCTGTCGAGCGCGCTCGGCGGAACCTCGATCGGGGCGACCCGGTTTCTGGTCGGCGCGATCGATCCGCTGGCGATCGGCGCGTTCCGCTTCGGCATCGGAGTCTTGTTGCTGCTGCCGCTGGCACTGCTGCAACGCGGCAGCTGGCCGCAGCGGAGCGACTGGCTCGGCACCGCCGGGCTCGGCCTGCTGTTCTTTGCGGCGTTTCCGATCCTGTTCAACGCCTCGCTGATCTTCACCACGGCGGCGCGCGGCGCACTCGCGCTCTCGACATTGCCGCTGCTGACCATGCTGGTCGGCGCAGCACTCGGCGCCGAGCCGCTGACCGCGCGCAAGACCATCGGCGTCTTGGTCACGATCCTCGGTGTCTCGGTGGCGCTGCTCTCCGGCCTCGCCACGGCGCCACCGAGCGCCTGGCGCGGCGACCTGTTGATGGTCGCAGCCGCGCTGTGCATGGCGCTCTACAGCATCTGGTCGAAACCCTATATCCGCCGCTCCGGTCCGATCCCCTTCACCACGCTCGCCATGGCGGCCGGAGCTGCGGTCCTCATTGCAGCCTCGTTGTTGCGCGGCAGTTTTGCGCCGGTCGCCGACTTCGGTGCGCCGCAATGGTTCGGCGCGACCTATCTCGGCGCCTTCGGCGCAGCGCTCACCTTCTATCTCTGGGCTTTCGCGCTGGAGCGGACGACGCCGACCCGGGTGGCGATCTCAGTCACCGTCAACCCGATCGCGGCATCGCTGGTCGGTGCTGCGCTGCTCGGCGAGCCGCTGAGCTGGAATCTGATGGCCGGCATCGTCACCGTCCTTGCCGGGATCTGGATCGCGACCACCCAGCCGCAACAGGCCCGCGTGGTCGCGCCGGATACACAATGAGCCGCGGCCCGCCCGCAAGGCCGTCAGCGAATCCGTGCTAGCCTGAGGTCCGGTCCAGGCGGAGGCGGCACGCAGTTGAATATTTCCCTCTACGACGTCTCCGTCTGGGTGCTGCCGCTGGTCATTGCGATCACCTTCCACGAGGCCGCGCACGGCTTCGTCGCGCATCGGCTCGGCGACGACACCGCCTGGCAGCTCGGCCGCGTCAGCTTCAACCCGCTGAAGCACATCGATCCGTTCGGCACGCTGGTCCTGCCTGCGATGCTGCTGTTTGCGCATTCACCGTTCCTGTTCGGCTACGCCAAGCCGGTTCCGGTGAACTTCCGCAAGCTGAACCATCCCAAGCTCGATATGGTCTGGGTGGCGCTGGCCGGCCCGATCACCAACATCATCCTGGCGACCGCGGCGGCGCTGGCATTCCACGCACTGCCATTGGTTCCGGCCGATGCGGCAAAATGGGCCGCGGACAATCTGAAAAACGCGTTCCTGATCAACATCGTGCTCGCGATCTTCAACATGATGCCGATCCCGCCGCTGGACGGCGGAAGGGTCGCGGTCGGGCTGTTGCCGCGGCCGCTGGCGATCCCGCTCGCCCGGCTCGAGCCCTACGGCATGCTGATCCTGATCGGGCTATTGATCCTGCTGCCCGTGATCGGCAGGCAGGTCGGCCTAAATCTTGATGTTATTTCAATGATACTGCGAACTCTGACCGGCTATGTAATCAATGCCCTTCTCCTCATTACCGGAAACACATAGCCTTTGATCTGGCGCATGATCTGATCGGAAATCCGTGCCACTTTCCGGCTCATTCGCAAGGACGGGAACGCTTCGAGGCCATGGTGATCAAAGCTGCCGATATGCTGATTGCACGACGCGCCGACACTCGCGCGCGGGCTGACTTTGCCACCTGGAAGATGATGGCCAAGCTGAACGGCGCCTCCGCTCTGCCGCCGGAGGCGCAGAATTTCCTCGCCATCTACAAGAAGCTCACGGAACAGATGAGCGACGCCGAGGCCGGCGAGGCGACCATCCAGGAGATGTATCGCACCTACTATGCGGAGATGGGCGGCGCCGGCAAGGCACCGGAGGTTCCGGCGCGCACACGCGAACCGGTCGCCGACACCGGCAACGTCACCGCATTCCGCCGCCTGCCCGCCAAGAAGACGACTGCATCCGATCCGAACGCCAAGCGTCCGATGCCGGTGGCGCTGATCTTCGCGTGCCTCGTCGTGGTCTACGTCGCGATCCGCTACTACTGGAAATAGCGCGCTCGGGCTTCCCGTCATCTCCGACATTGATGATCTACGACCGACGCCGCGGCATCCGGTCGCGCGTCAGCGGTCGCTCAATCGCCGCAGCGTGGAATATCGCGCGCGATCGCTCGCGCCGGCGCCCTAGGCGATACGCCCGATGCCGGGCATAATGAGGAACTCAAAAGCAAAAATCATACTGGAGGAAAGATGAAGCGTTCCATTGCAGCAGCCCTGGTCATGACCACGAGCCTCGCGTTCGCCGGCGGCGCATCGGCGCAGACGATGGACAAGGTCGCCAAGGTCGGCGCCCTCGGCGATCAGTCCGGTCTCTATCAGGATATCGGCGGTCCCGGCTCGACGGTGGCGGCGCAGATGGCGATCGAGGATTCCGGGCTGCTGGCAAAGGGCTGGAAGATCGACCTGATCTCGGCCGATCACCAGAACAAGCCGGATGTCGCGGTCAACATCGGCAAGCAATGGATCGATGTCGAGAAGGTCGACGTGTTCGTCGATCTCGCGGCCTCCAATGTCGGGCTTGCGATCGCGAACCTCTCCAAGGAGAAGAACGTCGTCAATTTGAACTCGGGCTCCGCCTCGTCCGACCTCACCGGCGCGCAATGCTCGCCGAACACGGTGCATTGGGTCTACGACACCTACATGCTCGCGAACGGCACCGGCAAGGCGCTGGTCAAATCCGGCGGCGATACCTGGTTCTTCCTCACCGCGGATTATGCGTTCGGCCAGGCGCTCGAGCGCGACACCTCGGCGGTCGTCACCGCGAATGGCGGCAAGGTGCTCGGCAGCGTCAAGCATCCGCTCAACAATGCGGACTTCTCGTCGTTCCTGCTCCAGGCGCAAAGCTCTAAGGCCAAGATCGTCGGTCTTGCCAATGCCGGCGGCGACACCACCAACGCGATCAAGCAGGCCGCCGAGTTCGGTATCGTCTCGGGCGGCCAGCGGCTTGCCGGCATGCTGCTGTTCATCACCGACATCAACGCGCTCGGTCTCAACGTCGCGCAGGGCCTGAACTTCACCGAGACGTTCTACTGGGACATGAACGACCAGACCCGGGCCTTCACCAAGCGCTTCATGGAGCGCTTCAAGAAGAACCCGCCGACCATGGTGCAGGCCGGCGTCTATTCGTCGCTGATCCACTACTTCAAGGCGCTGGAAGCGCTCGGCGGCAATCCGCATGACGGCCGCGCCGTGGTCGCCAAGATGAAGGAATTGCCGACCGACGATCCCCTGTTCGGCAAGGGCTCGATCCGCGTCGACGGCCGCAAGATCCACCCCGCCTATCTGTTCGAGGTGAAGAAGCCGTCGGAGTCAAAATATCCGTGGGACTATTACAAGCTGGTCGCCACCATCCCGGCGGATGAAGCCTGGCTGCCGCTCGAGAAGAGCGTCTGCCCGCTGGTGAAGAAGAGCTGAGATTAAAAGCTGAGATAACGTCATTCCGGGCCCGCCGACGGCGTCCGCGCAGGGCGCGGCCCGGAATGACACAGCTACTTCTTCGGCTGATTGAACGTAACGGGGAGCGTGAACGAGAACTGGTCCTCGGTCAGTCCGGCCGGCGGCGCCGGCACCGGATCGGAGCGGTGAACCATCGAGATCGCCGCGTCGTCGAAGGCGGCATCGCCAGACGATTCCGTCACGGCGACCGACAACACCTTGCCGAGACGATTGAGCACCAAGGCAAGCTTCACGTTAGCCGACTTGGTCTTGCCCTTCTCGGGGTATTTCTTGTGCAGGTCGAGATAGGCGCTGATCTTCTTGCCCCATTTGGCGGTCAGCGCGAACTTGTCCTTGCCGATGCCGGGGTTGGGTGCCTTGGTGGTCTCCGACTGGCGCGTCGCGTCTTCAAGCTTGGTCGGCGAGCGGTCTTCGTGCTTCTCGGAGGCTTCGCTGGTCTCGGTTTGAACCTTGGCGACCTGAGCATCCTCCTCCTTCGGCTTCTTGCTGTTGTCTTCCGTGACGATGCGATCGGGATCCTCGGCCTCAGTCGGTTGAGCCTGGGGAAGATCGGTATCCTTCACCTCGGCCTTCTGCTGCACCATTTCCGGCGCAGCTTCCTGTGCACGGTCCGGCGGCCCGGGTGGCGCTGGGTCATCCTCCTCGCTTGCGGTGGCAAGCTCGACGGCGTATTCCGCGCCGGCAGCGCCGAGCCCCTCGTCGCCGTCGTCGCCGCGCAAATTGGTCAGCGCCAGCGCCGCGCCGCCCAGATGCAGCCCGACCGCCGTCACGGCAGCGATCACCCAGAGCCGCTTGGACGTCCGCAGGTCGAGTTCGGGGTTGGTGGACATCGCTGTTCGCCGTCAGGGTTTGGCCGGCTCGGTCTGCAGGGCCGCGGGCGCTCCCGGCACGCCCTCGAGCGTGACCAGCTTCACATGCGTGTAGCCACCGGTGCGCAGCAACTCCATCACGCCCATCAGCTCGCCATAGGGGACCATGCGATCGGCCCGCAGGAAGACATATTTGTCTCTGCTCATATCGGGCACCGCATCGAGCGAATTGACCAGATCGGTCCGCTTCACAGCATTCTCCCCGATGGCCAGCGTCAGGTCCGGCTTGATGCTGACATAGGTCGGCTTGTCCGGCTTCTTCTGCGGCGTTGCGCTCGAGGTCGGCAGATCGATCGGCAAGTCGACGGTCGAGAGCGGCGCCGCCACCATGAAGATGATCAGCAGCACCAGCATCACGTCGATGAACGGTGTGACGTTGATCTCGTGCGATTCCTCGAAATCGTCGTCGCCATCGTTCTCGGAGATCGAGACGGCCATCGCCTACTCCGCCGCGGCACGCGCATGGGGAGCGCGCGGAACGTCGCCGGGAATGCTGCCATGGGTGCGATCGAGGTCGCGCGACAGCAGCCGTCCCGCGGCACCCGAGGCGCGGCTGACGAGCTCGAGGTAAACCTTCGTGACGCGCGAGAAATGGTTGTAGATGATCACGGCGGGGATGGCCGCGACGAGACCGATCGCGGTTGCGAGCAGCGCTTCCGCGATGCCCGGCGCCACCACGGCAAGGTTCGTGGTCTGCGACTTCGAGATGCCGATGAAGCTGTTCATGATGCCCCACACGGTGCCGAACAGGCCGACGAAGGGCGACGTCGCGCCGATGGTCGCGAGCAGGCCCGTACCGACGCGGATCTTGCGGGCTTCGGCGCGCATGATCTCGGCGAAGCTCGAGGCCGCGCGCTCCTTGATGCCGCTGTCGCTCGAGATGCCCGCCGACAGACGTCCCTCGCGCATCGCAGCCGCAATGAACGACGACAGCACGCTGCCCTTGGCGCCGAGCGCGAACTGCGCTTCGGCCAGCGACCGCGATTCAGCGATCCTGGCGAGCGCGCCACGCAGCTTGCGCTGCGCCACGGTCAGCTCGACCATCTTGGCGATGAAGACCGTCCAGGTCACGAGCGAGGCAAAGGCGAGACCGAGCATCACCGCCTTCACGATGATGTCGGCATTCAGGAACATGTTCCACGGCGACAATTCGTGCAGACCGGTCGAGGTCGACTTCAGCGATTTGGCGTCGCCGCCCGCGGGTGCAGCCAGGGATGCCTCATTCGCCGTCGGTGCCGGAGCTGCCACGGCAGGTGCCGGCGCGGCTCG
>NZ_JACMYK010000145.1 GCF_020889785.1 Bradyrhizobium acaciae | reverse complement strand
CCCGAGGCGGTTACCCGCGTCGCGAGCGTGGTCCCGCCGGACCCAAGTGCGGTCGCATACGTGCCGGTTGCCTGCGCCAGGTTGCCAATGGCCGTGGCGTTGCCGCCGGATGCGGTAGCCCCGACACCGATGGCGGCCGCCGAGACGTTGCTCGAGCTCGCATTGTTGCCGACCGCGATGCCGCCGGTCGCCGTGTTGCTGACGATTGCGCCAGATCCGACTGCGACCGCGCCGCCGGCAGCGAGCGCCTGTGCCTGATTGCCCAGGGCGACGCCGAAATTTCCGGACGCTGTTGCGAGATTGCCGGCCGCCAGCGAACTGATGCCCGACGCGGCCGACTGGGTGCCGAAGGCGGCGGCGTTGGAGCCGCTGGCATTGGCGAGGTATCCCACAGCTGCGGTCCCTACCGCGGAAGAGGTCGCCCCGTTACCAACTGCGGTCGCCTGGTTTGCCGACGCCGTGGCCGACGTGCCTAAAGCGCTGGAGCCCGTGCCTGTCGCCAAAGCGCTCGGCCCGACGCTGGTCGACCAAGCCCCAGTGGCGGTGGAACCGCTGCCGAGAGCAACGGCCTCGAATGTGAAGCCGGCCGGCGCGGTCCCGCTGGCATTGGCATTCACGCCGATCGCGATCGGAGACCCGCCGCCGGCTCCGGCGTTTGCTTTGGCGCTGACGCCGATGGCGGTGCCCGAACCGTTTGAAGATGAAGCCGCAGAGGATAATCCAATCGCGATCGAGGCACCACCGGAGGCGCTGGCCGTCGAGCCCAGCGCCAAGGCACCCACGCCATTTGCAGTGGTGTTGACGCCGAAGGATGAGGATCCATCCCCGGTGGAATGCGCGTTTCCGCCTATGGCGAGGGCGTTGGTGCCGGTCGCGTTCGCAAACACACCCATGCCGATCGCATTCAGGCCGTTCACGGAGTTGGAATAGCCCACGATGATCGAACCATCGCCGGTCGCAGTGTTCGAATCGCCAATTGCCAAGGAGTTCTGGCCATTCGCGTTGGTATTGGCGCCGATTGCGGTGGAGGTTGCACCGGCAGCGTGGGCGCCGCAACCTATGGCAGTGCTCCCTGCAGTTGCAGCGGTGGGATTGGTGCAGTTCGCGGGATTGCTCAAGACCCCATTGCCGATGGCGACCTGCGCGAACGCAGCCTGCGAGCTCATGAGCCCCATGACAACGAGCAGCGCACCGACCGCTCCGCCGGCACCCAGCGACCCGAGCCCCAGTCGGTCGCGCGTTACCCCGAGCGTCCGATGCGCCTCACGCAACACCGCCAGCAGCCGGCGCCTCAGCGACCTGCTGCCCGCATCACCCGCAGCCACCCAGCTCCGGACGAAGCCGGTGCGGCCTTGACGCTTCAGCGATTCGGTTGAGTTGCGTGCGACAGCCATGGTGCGCCCCTTTCGCGACATCTTGCCCAGACGCCGGAGGAGACGCGCCATGGACCAGGCCGACGCGCGGGCCCTTTGGCCGCACACATGCAGAGATGAAGACAATCGCATGACACGCGATGTTCTTCCGGTCCTGGCCAACGGTGTGTCGAACTCAAGGAGCGCATCTTGCCACCCAGCGCTCGCTCGACCGCCCCATCAATATGCCCCGAGTCGTCATAAACAAAAATGATAGACACATATTTGACAACGTCACTCAGCAGGCCGTCCAAATAGCGCGCAGATCGTCTCACAAGTTGAATGATTTGCCCGACACACCGACAGGTATCCCGCGAATCTTCAACCGGCAGTTGATCTGCGGCGCGCGCGTTCGCGCATCTCGCGCGGACTGACGCCGAACTCGCGGCGGAAGGCGCGCGTGAAATCCGACGCGAGCTTGAAGCCGTGGCGGTACGCGATCTCCTGCACCTGCCTGTCGGTGGACCCGACGAGCTCTGCATGCGCTGCGCGCAGCCGCTTGCGCAGGATGTAGCCGGCGACGCCGCCGACGCTCTCGAACGCACGGTAGAGGGCGGAGCGCGAGATGCGCAATTGCCGGGCAACGCGATCCGGCGTGAGATCGAAGTCGCCGAGGTGCGTCTCTATATAGAGACGCGCGCGCTCGAACAGCATCGATTCGATCGTGCCACTCGCCTGCTCCAGCCGATCCGAGGACAGTTGAATGCATGCGGCGATCATCTGCGCGGTCGCCCGCCCAGCCTGCCTCAACTCCTCCGGTGACATCAGGATGATGCGCGCTTCGAGTCTGTCGAGATAATCGGCAAGCAATTCTATCAAATTGCCAGACAGGAGAATATTGCAGACGCCGTCGAGCTGGTCGGCCACATCAGCGAATGACCGGCGCGGCAACGCCAGCACCAGGCCGTCATAGTTGGTGATGCTGCCGCGGAAATCATCGTCGAGCGAGATCAGGAACACCGCGCCCTGCTCGGCGTGCATCCGCCGCTCCCTGGTTTCGAAGCGGGCTTCGCCGGCGCGCACCCGGAACAACCACCAGGTATCGACCGGCGCGCCCTGCGACGGCTTGGCGGCGCGCGCGATTGTTTGCGCGGCAAAGCGGCCGGATGTGAAAACGACATCGGCCATGTTGCAGGTCAGGTACTCGACCTCGAACCCCTGCGCGGGGCTGTGATCTTCCGCCGGCGCGACGTCGACCAGCGAGGCCATCCGCGTCTTCCAGACCTCGAACTGTTCCGGCGGCGGATAGGGCCGGGTCGAGAACAGCCGCGGCGGCGCCGGCGCGATATCCTTGATGTTGCGCGGCTCGCGCGGCAAGGGAACCTGTTCCAGGAGCTGCGCTGCGCTCACTGGCGCGTTGTCGTCTTGTTGCATGTACTTTCGTGCCCCGTTGTCGCAAGCGACGAACGTCGTCTCAACGGAGGCGCATTCCCAAGGTTGCGTCACCGGCCGCTGACAGGCAGGCGAATTTCAGGCGGACAAGGAGGCTGCATTTTGGATGCGGACATCACCCGCCTATGCCGGCCGCTCCTGATAGGGCCGATGCAGGTTCCTGTGGCAGTCGTGCTCACACATGGCATTCTTCATTGTCGCGTCATTGCCGCATTCGGGCGCGGAAGCTCCGTCACCAAGTCGGCCTGACTGATCTAGAGAACAGTCCGCGCGAGAACCAGAGGGGCGGCAACGCGACGCCGTGAAGAAATCCGGAATTGCTTCGGTGCGATGCGATCGGGCAACGAATCGTCGCAGAGTCATCAGAAAATTTTCTCGATCTTCGCGCTGAGACGAAACGTATGTCGCGAGAGACAAGCGATCTAAGCACGGTACATGACACATCGAGAGCCCCGCGCACGGGATTCTCGCCGACCGCGCCTGACAACGCCTGCCTATTCATGTGGCAATCCACCACGTGCGATGCGAATGCAAACCGTACGAACGGAGCGCGCTGCACGAGGCGCCCATGTTGTCATACGCTGCGGCATTCTCACGTCAACGTCGAGATGACGAACGTCACAACGGCGCATCGAATTCTTGATCGCGCCCGACGACGAGCATGAAGTCGCGTCGTCCTGACGTCCTTGCAATGTCTGCTCGCACGCGACGGCGCCAGCCAGGAACGCCTCGCTTCCATCCGGGCTTCGCGCGCTTCAACGCGCATACGTAAGGGACGCACCGGCGGAAGGGCTCCCTCCCCCCTTGCGGGGGAGGGCTGGGGAGAGGGGTAGCCACTGGCGTGCTCTCTCCATCCAATCCAGCAACGCCACATGATCGAGATTGCGAGAGCGCGTCGCAGCTCGATCATCTCGCCCGGGGCCACCCCTCTCCCCACCCTCTCCCGCAAGGGGAGAGGGAGCCTGGCAGACGTGCTCACCTCACTGCACGCGCTTCAACGCGCATATGGACGCACCTGCGGAAGGGGCAGGGCGTGCGTCTGCGCGATTTCGGAATATTGGAAGTGTGCCCCTGAGTTGCCCGACGTGTCAAGTCATTGTTCGAGCGCCTGTCAGTAGCTCGTGATCTGTCGCCTG
Source organism: Bradyrhizobium acaciae (assembly GCF_020889785.1). GTDB lineage: Bacteria > Pseudomonadota > Alphaproteobacteria > Rhizobiales > Xanthobacteraceae > Bradyrhizobium > Bradyrhizobium acaciae. Next base: position 14,428 of record NZ_JACMYK010000145.1, on the reverse strand, counting down.
TTTGTAGCTCGTGAAGTGTCGTGTTTTTGATGCCCCGAGCAAAGGGGGCACGAGCTACAAAAACACGACATCTTCACGCGCTACGGACAGCGGCCTCATCGAGCGGTAGCCTGGTCGTAGCCTGGTCAAGCGCCCCGGCCACCGCCGGCTACTGTGCATGGGGTTGTTTTCGATATTTTGGAAGCGCGCCTCCCGCGCAAGCGCCCTCCAGGGGGAGGATAAGGCCCGGCAGACGTGCTCACCTCACTTGCCGCTCATCGAAGTGAGATTTGCGTATGCAGCCGCGCGCGTGGGCGGCATGGCATGATGGGTCGTGCCGCCCCGCATCCCGACCTTCCCCCCTTTCAGGGGGAAGGAGAAGTGGGACGCCTTCGAAACGCCGTCGCTACTTCCGATCGGGGCTTTGCGCCGGCATCTGCGGGCTCTGGCCGGAGCCTGACGATGGCGGGTTGTTGTTCTGGTTGGGCCGGCTGGACGGCGTGTCCCGACCAGCACCCGGCTGGTTGCCGCTGCCCTGTCCAACGGTCGACTGGTTCTGCGGCGCGGCCTGGCCCGTCGTATTGTGCTGCGGCGCCGGCTGCTCAGTGGACGGCTGATCTCCGGGGTGGCTGGATGTCGACCGGTTTAGTGGCGGGTTCGCCTCGCCGGTCGTGTTCTGCTCGGCAGGCTGCTGCCTTGCGCCGCCCTGACCGACCGTCGACGGCCCTCGACCCGCGCCCTCGCCGATCCGGTCCGACAGACCCAGCGCCGCGACCGTGCGCGAGTCGACACTGCCGCTCGTCGAGATACCCTCTCGACGCTGAAACGTGATCAGCGCCTCGCGGGTCCGGGATCCGAGCACGCCGTCGGCCTCGCCGACCAGCAGGCCGCGATCGATCAGCACCTGCTGCACCTCGCGGATCTGCATCGGGCTCAGGTCCATCATCGCATAGCTGTCGCTGCTGCCGCGACGGTGGCTGAATCGCGTTCGTGGCCCGACCGGGACCACATCGACAACCCGGCGATCGCGATCGAGGAAGACGACTTCGTCCTCGACGATGAAGAAGCTGTCATCGCGATAATACGGGAACGCATCGATCAGTGCCGGGTAGGCGGAGACCGACACAGCGTCAAACCTCCGCGGCACCACCACGCCCGGATTGACCGCGAAGTTGATCGCATTGGCGTTGATGCGCGGCGCGTTGCGTGCGGACAGCACGGAGCGCTGGATCGTGCTTTGCTGTTGCGCCGTCACGGTACGGCCGGCCTCGGTTTGGATTGCTGCGTTCGATTGGGTCTGGGCCGTTGTGTTGGCCTGTCCAGTGGTCTGCCCGGACTTGGCGCTGGAGTTGACTTGGCCCTGCGTCGTGCCGGGCTGCTGGGAGGCCGCACCGGTGGTCTGGCCGGTCCTCGCATTCTGGCCCGTTGTTGGGCTCTGGTTCTGTCTCGCGCTTGTGCTCTCGCCATTCGTCGTGCTCGCACCCTTGCGCTGCTCGGCGCTCTGACCAATTGTGGCGCCCTGACTGCGGTTGGCGGTCTTGGCGCGGTTCTCCTGCTGCCGCTGGCTTTGCCGCGTTGTGGCGCTGTTGCGGTCACGCGATTCGGACCGGCCGACTTGCTCGCGCCCGTTTTGACTCTGGCCGACGGCCTGCTCGTGCCGGCCCTGAGCACGCTCGTTCTGTCCAACGCCTTTCTCCTCCACGCGGCCGCTGGCGCGGGCTTGCCCTGTGGTCTGGCCCTGCACGCGTTCGCTGCGCGCGGCTGCGCTACCGCCGATCTGACCTTCAGCGCGGCCACTGGCGCGTGCACCCTGGCTTTCTCGCGGGCCCTGGCCTTGGCCGACCGTCATGCCGCCGCTGTGCGAAGCTCCGGCACTTCCCTGCATTCCGCCGCCCGCATGTCCCGCTGATGCGCCTGCGGACGGCCCGTGTTCGCTGGCGCCGGCGCTCCCGCCGCCGCCGATGCTACCCCCGCCACCGCCGCCTTCGCGCATGCCTTGCGCCGATGCGAGACTGACGCCGGCCAACAGCACGGCCGTCGTCAGCAGAAACTTGCTCTTGATGATCTTGCTCTGCATTGCCGATTCCTCCTGGAGTTTGGCGGCTATTCGGTTGCGAAAGCTGGCACCAATAATAACTGGCGCTCGCTTCGCCGCAGCCGCTTTCCAACAAGCCGACGAGATACGCGGCACGGGCGTGCGTGCGACCCACCGGTGAACCTGCCTTGCAGGAAAACGAAGCCGCTATCCGCCCTGTTCCTAAACATGAGCACGACGCGACGTTTCGACCGCGGGAACTGCGGCAGGATCACCTTGTCCCCGGTGGGCTGGCGCCCGATCTCGCTCGGGGAACTGGTTGCCATCTTCTTTGCAGCTGGGGCCGTCAGCAACCAATGCCACCTCGCCCGGTTGTAGGCAGGGCAGTCACATTGGAGGAGGATCTCATGCGGAAGACAGCACTCGTTCTCGCAACCGTCGGTGGACTTGGCATCAGCGCCATCGCGGCCCCGGCACCCGCCGAAGCGCGCGGAGGATTCGGCCCGGCGCTCGCAGGTGGCTTGATCGCGGGCGCAGTGGTCGGTGGCATCGCCTCATCGGCCTACGGCTGGGGCCCCGGTTACGGATATGGCTACGGCTATCCCGGCTACGGCTACGCACCCGCCTACTACGCGCCCGGTTACGGCGCCTATGCCTATGATGACGATTACGGCTACGCGCCATATCGTTGGGGCGGCGGATACACCACGACATATTACAGCGGGTACAGGCCGGCCTATTACGGCTACCGCTATCGTCACGTGGTGCGGCCGGCATACGCTTCTTACGCCTACTATCGCGGCGGCTACCCGCGTTGGCATCATCGCTGGCATCATTGGTGAGATCGGACAGACCGAGGGCGCGGCAGTGTGATGATCGCGAGCCGTTTTGCCCGCTGAGCCGAGCCCGGCGGCAACCGCCGGGCCTGCGCGGGTGATGAGACCGGGAGCTTGGCTGTTCGACAGGTTGAATCAGATTGCTGCCGCTTCATTCCGAAGCGCGGCTTGCCGAGCCGAAGCTCGTGGCCAAAGGCCCGCCTTCGCCCTTTGGACTTCGGCGTGGCATCCTTCTCTCGCTGCGCGAGCAAAGGATGGTGGGTGCGACAGGGATCGAACCTGTGACCCCTACCATGTCAAGGTAGTGCTCTCCCGCTGAGCTACGCACCCAAAGCCATGTTTGGATCGGGTCCCTATAACGGACGCCGGCGGGGCAGGCAAGGATACAAAGTGAAGGTTTTTTGGCGAATCAGGCCGCCAGCAACTTATTCACTTCGCTAACCAATTCCCTCAGGTGCACGGGCTTGGCCAATACCTTGGCGTTTTTCGGCGCCTCCGAATCGGAATTGAGGGCCACCGCGGCGAAGCCGGTGATGAACATGATCTTGATATCAGGATCGAGTTCCGAGGCGCGGCGCGCCAGTTCGATGCCGTCCATCTCGGGCATCACGATGTCGGTGAGCAGCATTTCGAACGGCTCCTCGCGAAGCCGCTGGTAGGCCGACATGCCGTTATCGTGCGGCGAGACCTTGAAGCCCGCATTTTCGAGCGCCTTGACCAGGAAGCGGCGCATATCGGTGTCGTCTTCGGCGAGAAGAATTTTCGGCATGGCAGGAATCGTCGAATCCGGCTTGAGGATCAGTCCGAACAGTAAGCCCGACAGTCGGTAAATTTCGGGTGAAATTTACGTCAAGCCTGAGGCGTCGGGCACGGCCTATTTGTGGACTGAACCATGGGTCGAAGCAACCTCGTGCGGCATTTCCTGCCTTTAAGGCGCGTTCCAGCCGATACGGCACTCTTTTCACTTGGCAGAATGATCGCGATTACAGACAATGCCCGCCCATAAATCTCCGCTTTTCCGGCAGAACCAGTTGTTGCGGGGCAAGGCGGACGCAAGGGACGGCGCCAAGGGAATGACCGAATTTGCTGGCGAGTTGTCGCCCCCGTTCGAGATCGTTGAGCCGCAGGCCTGGCGCGCGCCGATCATCTTCAATTCCCCGCATTCGGGTTCGGTCTACCCGGCCGAATTCGTCGAGGCGTCGCGAATCGACGTGACGTCGCTGCGCCGCTCCGAAGACAGCTTCATGGACGAGTTGATCGCGGGCCTGAGCCATCGCGGCTTTCCGATCGTCCGGGTCAACTTCCCGCGCTCCTATGTCGACGTGAACCGCGAACCCTATGAGCTCGACCCGCGGATGTTCACCGGGCGGCTGCCGAGCTTTGCCAACACCCGCTCGATGCGGGTGGCCGGCGGCCTCGGCACCATCCCGCGGGTGGTCGGCGACGGCCAGGAGATCTACCGCGAGCGGCTCGAGGTCGACGAAGCGCTGCGGCGGATCGAGGTCCTCTACAAGCCCTATCACCGCGCGCTGCGCCGGCTGATCAACAAGGCGCACCAGGCGTTCGGCGCCGTGATCCTGGTCGACTGCCACTCGATGCCGTCGGTCGGCGTATCGCGCGACGAGCCGCGCCGGCCCGACGTCGTGATCGGCGACCGCTATGGCACGAGCTGCGCGCCGCTGCTGCCGGATCTGGTCGAGGAGATCATGGGCTCGCTCGGCTATTCGATCGGTCGCAACAAGCCCTATGCCGGCGGCTTCATCACCGAGCATTACGGCAATCCGGCGAGCGGCCTGCACACCGTGCAGATCGAGCTCAACCGCGCGGTCTATATGGATGAGCGCCGCCGCGAGCGCGGGCCGCGCTTCGCGCAGGTGGCGGCCGACTTCGCGACCCTGGGGGATGCGCTTGCGAAAATTCCGTTCGGGGATCTCGGCCCGTTCCAGGCGGCGGCGGAGTAGACTTTGATCCGAGGCACGACGAAGTCGTGAACTTGGAATTCAGGTTGCTGGCGTAGCCTGAGCGGAGAAGTGGAATCCCGCTTCGCGTTCAATGCGAAGCCGAGAAGTCCGAAGAGATAAAGAGACGGCCCAAGAAAAAAGGGCCGCTTGAATGAACAAGCGGCCCAAGTCTAGGGAGGAAACGCCCAAGGAGGGCAGCGATAGCGCGAGGCGCTACCGCACCGCAACAATATGCGACCGCGCTGCACAAAACGCAAGAACTTTCGAAACATTTCTCGCGCAATGTTGGTAAGTCTGGCGAATCTGCAACACGGCCGCGGCACCGAATTAATCCGTTAAATATCAAATGTTTACGGAGAAAGACCAGATCAGTCGGCGCTCTGCGCATAGCTTGTATACCAGAACTCGCAACTTCGTGATCCGCTCCGGAGCGCTCGAGACTTTCGAATCCGAACCAAATCGAAAGCCTGGAACCGGATCATCGGGCTGGGATAACGCTCCGTTAATCGTGCGCGCCGCATCGGATTGAGCTAGGCAAGAGCAGATCCGGTTTCTACCGCGCCGTTTGCGCATTTCAGGGACATGCCGTGACGGTCATCGACTTTACCGCCTTCATCGGCCGCCTCGCGACCGCATCCGGCGAAACCATCCTGCCGTTCTTCCGCACCTCGCTCTCGGTCGACAACAAGAGCTCGAACGATTTCGATCCGGTCACCGAGGCCGACCGGGCCGCGGAAGCCGTGATGCGGCGGCTGATCAAGGCGAACTTCCCCCAGCACGGCATCGTCGGCGAGGAGTTCGGCAATGAGCGCGAGGACGCCGACTATGTCTGGGTGCTCGATCCGATCGACGGCACGAAGTCCTTCATCGCCGGCTTCCCGATCTGGGGCACGCTGATCGCGCTGCTGCACAAAGGTACGCCGGTATTCGGTATGATGCACCAGCCCTATATCGGCGAGCGATTCTCCGGCGACAACGGCTCGGCGAACTACTCCGGGCCGTCCGGCGAGCGGCGGCTCTCGGTACGGCGCTGCGCCACGCTGAAGGAAGCAACCGTCTTCACCACCAGCCCGCTGCTGATGAATCCGGATCACCGCGAACGCTTTGGCCGCGTCGAGAATGCGGCGCGGCTGTCGCGCTACGGCGGCGACTGCTACTCCTATTGCATGCTCGCAGCCGGCCACCTCGACCTCGTGATCGAGACCGAGCTGAAACCCTACGACATCGCCGGCCTGATCCCGATCGTCACCGGCGCCGGCGGCGTCGTCACCACCTGGGACGGCAAGCCGGCGCAAGGCGGCGGCCGCATCATCGCCGCCGGCGACCCGCGCGTGCATGAAGCCGCGATGAAGCTGCTCAACGCCTGATTTTCCTGGCCTGATTCGTCTCAGCGTGATTCGTGAGTTGCCGCGCGATTGAACTGCGCCCATCCTGACGGCAACGAGAAAAGTCAGGGATGGGCGCACATGACGATTTGCAGCAGGCTGCTGGCAGTCTTTCTCCTGCTTGTCGCACCCATCACGGCCTCGGCCCAGGAGTTCCCGAGCAAGCCGATCCGAATGATCGTGCCGTTCCCGCCCGGCGGTCCGAACGACATCATCGCGCGGGTGATCGGGCAGAAGATGTCGGAGCTGGTGAAGCAGCCGATCATCGTCGACAACCGCGCCGGCCAGGGCGGCGTGCTCGGCACCGATGCGGTCGCGAAGGCTGCGCCCGACGGCTACACGGTCGCGATTGCCAGCGCCGGGGCGCTCGCAATCAGCCCGAGCATGGAAAAGGTCGCCTACGACACGCTGAAGGATCTCGCGCCGGTGACGCTGGTCGCCACCGTGCCGGAGATGCTGGTGGTCGCCACCGACGTGCCGGCGAGCAACATGAGCGAGCTCGTTGCGCTCGCCCGGGCACAGCCGGGCAAGCTCAACTTCGCCTCCTCCGGCCCCGGCAGCCTGCCGCATCTGGCCTGCGAATTGTTCAAGCTGACGACGAAGATCGACATCGTGCACGTGCCCTATCGCGGCGCGGCCCCCGCGGTGAACGATCTGCTGGGTCAGCAGGTGCAGATGACTTTTCTGGACCTGCCGGTGATTCTGCCGCAGATCAAGGCGGGCTCGCTGCGCCCGATTGCGCTCGGTGGGCGCGAGCGCGCCCCGACCGCGCCCGATGTGCCGACCATGGCGGAAGCCGGCATGCCCGACCTAATCATCGAGAACTGGTACGGCATGGTCGCGCCCGCGGGTACGCCGCCGGCGATCGTCGCAAGACTGAACAAGCTCGCCACCGATGCGATGGCTGATCCGGCGGTCAAAGCGAAACTCGCCGAGCAAGGCCTGACGCTGGTCGGCGACACGCCGGAGCATTTCCGCGACTTCGTCGCAGCCGACATCAGGAAATGGGCCAAGGTGATCCAGGACGCCGGCGTGGTGACGGCGAAGTAGGATGCCGTCAGCGCTGCGCTTCGGCCCGCAGATATTCCACCAGCTGCTTGGCCGCCCGCGGCAGCGCCTTGAAGCTGCGGGCGCAGATCGTCAACCGGCGGTTGGCCCAGGCATCGCGGATCCGGATGGTTGTGATCGGCATCGCCGCAGCGCACCGCCGCGCCGCGGTTTCCGGAACCACAGCGATGCCGACATCGGCGGCGACCATCTGGCAGATGGCGTCGAAGCCGCGCAGGCGGGCACGGAAGCGCAGCCGCGCACCGAGCTTTGCAGCATGCCGGGAAATATGGACCTGCAGCGCGGACGTCGCCGTCAGGCCGACGAAATCGCGGCCGACGACTTCCTGGAAATCGATCTGGCGGCGGCCGCCGAGATCGCTGCGCCGCGGGGCCACCAGCATCAGCCGGTCCTCGCTGAACAGGAAGCGCTCGACGCTGTCGGGGAGCGCATGTTCGGCGGCGAAACCGAGGTCGGCAGCCCCGCTGGCGATCGCGGTCGCGATATCGGTGCTCTCGCGCTCCTCGACGTCGACGCTGATATCGGGATGCTGGTGCAGGAATGCCGCCAGCGCCCGCGGCAGATGCTCCGACAGGCCCGAGGTGTTGGCGAGCAGCAGCACGTTGGCGCGGACACCGCTGGCATAGGCGGCGAGATCACTCTGCAGGGCCTCGACATTGTGGAGTACGATTCGGGCATGGCCGAGCAGGCTCTCGCCCGCTGCGGTCAGTTCGACGCCTCGCCGGCCGCGCTTGAGCAGCGCGACACCAAGCGCTTCCTCGAGGCCCTTGATTCGCTCGCTGGCCGAGGCTAGCGCAAGGTTGGCGCGCACCGCGCCCTGGGTAATGCTGCGCGCATCCGCCACCGCGATGAACAATTGCAAGTCGATCAGGTCGAACCGCATGACGTTACCCACCCCCGCCCTTCGGACTGCCCGAAGGCTATCTCCGTAACCTCCAGATTGTGCCGATCGCATCGATCGGTCAACGTGCAGCCATGGTCGACCATCTCCTGATCTTCATCGCTTTCGCCTTCCTGCTCGCCGGCTTCGTCAAGGGCACTCTCGGTCTCGGTCTGCCGACCGTCGCGATGGGGTTGCTGGCAACCACGATGGCTCCGGGCCAGGCGATTGCGATCGTGATCGTGCCGGCGGTCGTCACCAATATCTGGCAGACCTTTGTCGGCCCCTATCTGCGCGACATCATCAAGCGGCTTTGGCCGCTGATGCTCGGCACCGTCGTCGGTATCTGGATCAATGCCGGGCTGTTGACCGGGCCTTATGCGGCCTACGGCACCGTCGTGCTCGGCGCGCTGCTGGTAATCTACGCGATCGTCGGCCTGAGCAGGTTCAACTTCAAGGTCAGGCGGCGCGACGAGAAATGGGTCGGCGGCATCGTCGGCGTCATCACCGGGTTGATCTCGGCGGCAACCGGCGTTCAGGTCATCCCTTCGATGCCCTTCATGCAGGCGATCGGCATGGAGAAGGACGAGTTGGTGCAGGCGCTCGGCGTCTTCTTCACGACGGCGACTGTGGCACTCGCCTTCAACCTCACGGCCTCGGGCCTGCTGACGGCGGCCACCGCGCTACCGGGTGCGGTCGCGATGGTGGCCTCGTTCACCGGCATGTTCATCGGCCAGGCCGTCCGCACACGGATGCATCCCGAAGTCTTCCGCCGCTGGTTCCTGATCTCGATGATTCTGCTCGGCATCTATCTCGCCGGCAGCGCGCTGCTCAAGATCCACGGCTAGATTCTTGTTTGACGCGTTTTCTTCGTGCGAGCCGGTAAGCCATCCCGCATCAAGTGCGGGACAGGCTTCGCTCGAAAACGCTTCGGCGACGGCTAGCGCGCCTCCAGCATGGCGACGCGGACACCGAGATAGATGAAAAGCGCGCCGAGCGAACGGTTGATCCAGGCGATCATGCCGGCCGATTGCCGGATGCGACCGGCGGCCCGCGCCGCAAAGGCCGCGAGGCCGAAGCACCACAGCGTGCCGCCGGTGATGAAGATCAGCCCGAGCACCAGGAAGGCGAGCGTCTTGTGGGCTGAGTCCGCCGCCACGAATTGCGGCAGGAAGGCCAGGAAGAACAGCGCCACCTTAGGATTGAGGATGTTGGTCAGCGCCCCCTGCCAGAACACACGCGAGATCGAGGTCTCGTCGCCTTGCCCCGCGATCTCGGCGATCGGCCTGGCGCGCGACAACAGCATCTGCAGGCCGGTCAGCACCAGATAGGCCGCGCCGATCAGCTTGACGGCGAGGAAGGCCGTTGACGAGGCCATCAGCAGCGCCGACAGCCCGATCGCCGCGCCCAGCACATGGACCAGGCAGCCGCAGCTGATACCGATCGCCGCAGCGGCTCCGCCGCGCCATCCGAGCTGAATCGTGCGCCCTATGATATAAGCGGTATCCGGCCCCGGCGTGACGTTGAGCAGCAGCCCGGACAGGACAAACAGCCAAAGCTCGTGAATTCCCAGCATCGCGGCCACATTAACCCATGTAAGTAACGAACCCGAAAGGACGATCAGCCAAACCCTGCCATCCCGGCGACACACGAATTCAGTAGGGAAACGGACTGTACGATCCGTTGGTCGCATGCCAATTCCTGCTACTATGCATTATAGGTGCACGTAAACCGAGCTTCCGCCGGACCCGGCCTGTCTTGTAAGTATCGGATTCGGTCACCTCGGCTAAGTGGCCATCCCAGGGCACAGGAGACATGGAAAGACGGCTCGCTGCCATTCTTTGCGCTGATATCGCCGGCTATTCCCGCATGATGGGAGTCGACGAGGCGGGGACGCATGCCTCGTTCAAGGCGCATCGCAGCGCGATCTACCCCATCATCCTCAACCATGGTGGCCGAATCGTCAAAAACACCGGCGACGGCTTCCTGCTGGAATTTCCGAGCATCATCGGCGCGATCGAAGCCGCCGTTGCCATGCAGACGCTGATGGCCGAGCGCAACGAACATTTGCCGGCCGACCGCGCCATGCACTTCCGGATGGGCGTCCACATGGGCGACGTCATGGCCGACGAGGACGAGGTGTTCGGCGACGACGTCAACATCGCCGTCCGTCTCGAGACGGTCGCCGTGCCCGGCGGCATCGCGGTATCGGAGAAGGCCAGGACCGAGGCCGGGCGGCGGCTTGCCGTCACGCTCATCGACGCCGGCCCGCACCGCTTCAAGAACATCGCCGAACCGGTCAATGTCTGGACTTGGGCACCGGCCGGATCCGATACCAAGGAACAGGCTCCGGACGACGGGCCGCATCTGCCCGGGCAATACCGGACCGCGATCGTCGGCGTGCTGCCGTTCGACAATCTGAGCGGCAGCGCCGACGAATATTTTTCGGACGGCCTGACCGAGGATCTGATCCACGCGCTGTCGCTGCAATCCTTCTATCGCGTGCTGAGCCGCAACTCGACCTTCGCCTACAAGGGCAAGAACGTCTCGACCCGCCTGATCGCGCGCGAGATCGACGCGACCTATCTGATCCAGGGCTCGGTGCGTCGCGCCGGCAACAAGATCCGCGTCACCGCCGAGTTGATCGCGCCCGAAAAAGGCGAACAATTGTGGACCGGCCGCTACGACCGCGACATGGGCGACCTGTTCGCGATGCAGGACGAGATCACCGCGAACCTGTCCGCCGCGGTCGCGCAGGAGATCTACCGCGCCGAGGCATCGGCACCGGCGCGCTCGCCGAACTCCGAGCTGACGGCGTGGGATCGCTTCCTGAAGGGCCTGTCGCACTACTATCACCAGACCAAGGACGATTGCGATACCGCGATCGCGCTGTTCAAGGAGGCGATCGAGCTCGACCCCGCGCTGGCGATCGCGCGCGCCTATCTCGCACTGATCCAGATCCAGAGCATCCAGTTCGGCTGGATTCCGAGCACGCGCGAATTGTGGGCGACGTCGGTCAGTCTGGCCGAGAGCAGCGTCCGGCTCGACCCGCGCTCCTCGTTCGCGTTTTCGCTGCTGGCCTATCTGCACGCGATGCAGGGCCACTACGAAGCCGCGATGGACGCCATCAAGCGGGCGATCGAGCTCAATCCCTACGACATGGGCGCGCGCGGCGTGCTCGGCATTTGCCACATGGTGATCGGCGACCATCGCCAGGCGGTCGAGCTGTTCTCGACGGCAGTCCAGCGCGGCAACAGCGATCCGCGCTACCAATGGGCCGCGTTGAACGCGTTCAGCCATTATCTGCTCGGGCAATATGACGCATCGCTGTCGTGGTCGCGCGAAGGGCTGTATCTCAATCCGAACCACCTGCAGTGCCTTGCGGTACGCACCGCGGCACTCGCCCAGCTCGGCCGTGCCGACGAGGCCGCGCAGGCAGCGGAGGCGCTGCTCGCCGACCATCCCGATCTGACGGTGGAGCGTCATTTGCGCAATTTCCACTGGAAGAACCCGGCGGACATTGCCCATTATCGCGACGGCCTCTTGAAAGCCGGCCTCCCCTTCGGCAAACTCGCTCTGGTTGCATCCACATCGAAATTCGCCGTCGATTCCTGAGCGAATTCATCCACCGGTAACGGATGCTTTTTAAGCTGACGCTTTTCAGGATGTGGTTTGATGTCCGATACGGCTGCAGGCGAGGCGCCCGCCCCGCGGGTTTCCCCTGACAATCCCTGCCCATTCCTGCGCGCGCTGGTCGCCGGCGGCTATGTCGGCGGCCATGTCGTACCGCTGCCGAAGCTGACCGAAACCATCGACCGCGCCACCGGCAAGACCGGCCTTGCGGCGCTCAATGCCGGCGCGAAGATCTTCATGGTCGCGCAGATGGCCAACGGCATCGGCCCCTTCAGCCAGATCCGCAGCCTGTTGCAGGGCGCAATCCTCGACGCGTTGCGCAACGGCCCGCTCGACAAGCACGGCGCCGGCTCGCGCATCCTCGACCAGCATGCCGTGGTGCATGAGGACGAGATCGCGCGGCTCGCCACCTTCGGCTCGGACCACAAGGCGCCCGACGGCAGCATCGAACGCGGGCTGTCGGCCGCCGAGATCAAGATCTTCATGGCGGCAAACTTCCAGCGCGCCAAGGACGAGCATCCGCCGTCCTACGGCATCCTGCACTGCTACTATCCGCTCTTGATGCTCGGCGAGTGGCCGGTGCTGCTCGACATCATGGGCAAGGGCGAAGGCGAGGACCGCTATCTCAGCGTCGCCGAGGTCAGGACCCTGTTCGTGGAAGAACGCTTTCCCGACCGGATCGTCGCGCTGCTCAACGGCTGATCCCGAATGCGTTCAGGGAATGGGCTTCGCACCAAAGCGAAGTGGACACCGGCCGGCGTCAAGTAAACGCGTCAGGATCAAATGCCGATTATTTGAACAGCGGCGTGCCCGGCACGAAGGCATCGAATGCCGCCCAGAATTGCCCGCGATAGCGATCCTGCTCCTGAAGGATCTCGTGCTTGGAGCCGGCGATCACGAGGTGCGAGCCGGCGCGCAGATGATAGGCGAACTCCTCGATCGCGGCCGTCGACACCACCTCGTCATTGCTCGCCGCCAGCATCAGGATCGGCTGGCGGATTTCGGACGGATACGACATGCCGCGGAAGGTGCGCATCGCGGTGAAGGCGGTGTCGGCCCAGGCGATCGTCGGCGCCGCAATCCCGAGCGTCGGGTCTTCTTCCAGGATCGCCGCGTTGCGGGCGTGACGCACCGGATCGCTGGTCACGGGATTGCCGATGAAGGGCGCGAGCCCGACCAGTTCGCTGCTGCCGCCCGGCACATAATTGCCGCCCTGCCCGGTCAAGCGCATGATCCTGAGCAGCGCGCTCGGAAAGAAAGAGACGCGGCCGCGCGGCAGGTCGATCATCGGCGCCGACAGCACCATGCGGTCGAACCAGCGCTTGCCGGCATGCGCAACCCGCAGCATCACCGCGCCGCCCATCGAATGCGCCAGCGCGAAATAGGGCGGCGGGCAATCCGGCAGCACCACCTGCTGCACGAAGGCCTCGACGTCGACCTCGTAGTCGGCGAAGTCGCGCACGTAGCCCTTGCGCGGATCGCGCAGCCGCCGCGACGAGTGGCCCTGCCCGCGCCAGTCGATCATCGCCACCGCAAAGCCGCGGTCACGCAGGTCGCGCACGGTCTCGAAATATTTTTCGATCATCTCGCCGCGTCCGCCGAACAAGCAGACCGTGCCCTTGCGTCCGGGCGGCGGCGCCCAGCGCGCGAAGCGCAATTCGGCTCCGTCTGATGTCTTGATGGTGCCACTGACAACGTCGTCCGGAACCGGGTTGGCGGGAATCGAGACGAGCGTCATGCGGGAGACCGGGCGTGAAGGGACAGGGTGGAGGTCAAGGGCGCCAGCGCCAAAAAAGCGATGCGGTTTCCGCCTCTTGAACGCGACGTGACCTCTCCCATATCATCCTAGTGCAGGCCGCTACCAGTGTTTCGGAACCGGAACATCAGGCTGCACACATCTAAGCCCGGCCCGATTGGCGGGCGGGTAACTGAAACAGTCGCTCAATGGAGGACTACCCTATGCGTAGCTACGACCTGACTCCGTTCTATCGTTCCACCGTCGGCTTCGACCGCCTCTTCAACCTGCTCGATCAGGTGACCTCGGACGGCAGCCCCGGCTATCCCCCCTACAACATCGAGCGCACCGGCGAGAATGCTTACCGGATCAGCGTTGCGGTCTCCGGCTTCTCGCAGGCCGAGCTTTCGATCGTCGCGAAGGAGAACACGCTGACGATCAAGGGCGAGAAAACCGCCAACGAGAATTCCGGCAACAGCTCCGAAGTGCTCTATCGCGGCATCGCCTCCCGCGCCTTCGAGCGCGTCTTCCAGCTTGCCGACTTCGTGCAGGTGAAGAACGCTTCGCTCGAGAACGGCCTGCTCCACGTCGATCTCGTCCGCGAGATTCCCGAAGCCAAGAAGCCCCGCAGCATTCCGATCGGCGGCGGCGAGAAGGCCCCGCAGGTCGTTGACGGCTCGGCGAAGGTCGCGGCCTAAGCAAACACCTCCCGCGTCAGCAGATATTGGCTGGACGCGAAAACGCCCCGGGAAACCGGGGCGTTTTTTGTTGCCGGTTGCCGCTATTCCAACCCCTGCACCTTCGGCATCTCCTGGGTCGGCAGGATCGCGGGCGGGGGCGCTGCCGGCGATGCGGCCGCCTGACCGACGGTCGGGACCTCCGCCTGCCGAACGGCCTGTGGCGCCGCTGCCTGGGC
>NZ_JACMYK010000144.1 GCF_020889785.1 Bradyrhizobium acaciae | reverse complement strand
GCTCGACATCCGGCTGCGGCACAGCCAGCAAGGCGGGCTGGCGCTGAACGCCGCGGGCGAAGCGTTCGGCATGGCCGTGCTCGGCCCGCGCCGCGTGCTGACAATTCCTGCCGCCACGATCGAGCGGGTCGCAGCCCAGCTCGAGAAGAGCGGCCGCATCGCGCGCGGATATCTCGGCGTCGGGCTGCAGCCGGTCCGTCTCGACGACGGCATCGGCGCGATGGTGATGAACATCGACAAGGCCGGCCCATCGGCCGCCGCCGGCATCCGCCAGGGCGACGTGATCGTTGCGGTCAACGGCGAGAAACTGTCGGGTGTGCGGGCGCTGTCGCGCGGCCTCGGACCGCAGAGCGTCGGCAGCGTCGTCGACCTCACGGTCCATCGCGGCGGCGAGCCGTTGAGCTTCAAGGTGACAGTCGGCGAGAGGCCTGAAACGTGAGTGATGAGCCTGCCCCCGACATCGTCATCGCACTCGAGATCGACGATCCCGTGCTCGCCGACCGGCTGGCGACGTTGCTTGGCAGCGTCGCCGGCCTGCGGCTTGCCGCGCCGGGCGAGCAGGCGGCGGCTGCGATCGTCGCACGCAACCGGGAGGCCGCAGCTGCCGGCGACTTCGAGCTGACGCCGCGCGAGCTCGACGTGCTGGCGCTGCTCGCCGAGGGCGCATCCAACAAGATGATCGCACAGCGGCTCGGAATTTCCGTCCACACCGCCAAGTTTCATGTCGGCTCCCTGCTCGACAAGCTCGACGCCACCGGCCGCACCGACGCCGTCGCACATGCGGCGCGACGCGGGGTGATCAATTTGTGAGGGGTGGGCTGCCGGCCGTCGAGGTTTCTCCTCGCGTCGTCCCTGCGAAAGCAGTGACCCATAACCACCGCCTTGTGTAACGGAACTCGCTGGGGCCACAGCGTTGCGCAACAACCGCACCCTGTGGTTGGGTCCCGGGTCGCGCGGAGCCTGTCATCGGGCGGCGCTTCGCGCCGACCCGTTGGCTTGCCCGGGACGACAGTGAGTGTTTTGCCATCTGTGAGTCACAGCTCGCATTTTCGCGGCATGATCTGCCTGGGCTTTGCGAGAATTCCGCCATACGAACCGGTGTTAGACCAAATGCGTAAGTAATCGTCCGGATACAGACGCCGCTTCGATCTGGCTATGCAATCGTCAGCCACCAAAAAGAAACGGCATGAAGAAGCTGATCGATCGTCATCGGAATATTCAATACACGCTCACCAACACCGAACCCGACCTCTGGAGCTGGTCATTCGAAATTAACGGAAACGTCAAGCGCGGTACCACACGCGCCCGGCTCGGCCTGCTGGCGCAGCGGCGGGTCTGTACGCTGATCGATCGCGAGTTGAAGAGTGCCGAGCGGACGAAGCCGCAAGATCCTGACTAGGGTTTCGTCGCCGCCTTCATTCAAGCCGGAGCGATGACCGACGCGGCGACGTCGAGCCGTGGCCCGGCATAGCGCTTGTCCTCCGGCCCGCCCTCGCCGTGGCCGACGCACCAATTGGCAGGCCATGACAATCGCTCGAGCCCGGTCGCCGATATCGCCGTGAACGAAGTCCAGCGCGTCTCACCGCTGCGTCGCCACAGCACGCCGCCCGGTCCCATGTCCGGATAGAGCGCGACGTCGAGGTCGAAATCGCTGCCGGCGCCGAGATCGGGACCGACCCAGTAATGCGGGCTGCGCCCGCGCTCACGCCCGAGGATCAAGGTGAGCGTCTGGTTCGGCCCGCGCAGTCCGAGCCAGAGCGGTGCGATCACGTCAGGCGCTGGCGTGCAGAGCAGGGTTTGCGGCGCGGCGGTTCCCGCAGCCGTCCGGCCCGACAATTTCAGGGCGACGACCGTCCCGGATGCCGGCGTCCCCGACAATGGCGCAAGGCTGATCCCACGCGGCAATGGCGTCCACGCGGTGAGGTCGAGGGCCGGCAACGGCCATGCCAGTTGCTCGCGCACGACGCCTTCGGTATCGAGCACCTGATAGCGAAGACCGTGCTGATCGAGCGCTGCCTGCACGCAATGCAGATACTCGACGCCGTCGGGCATCCGATGCGCGGTGCCCGCGCCCGCGGTGCAGATCTGCAGCACGCCGCGATGGACCTGAACGTCGAAGGCGAGGATGTGGCTGCACAGATAGGCGGTGACATCGGCACGGACCAGGATATCCCAGAACCGCGCGCTGTATTCATGGCCGATCTCGCGCTGATAGATGCCGCTGAAGCCGTTGATGGGGTAGACGGGATGATGGCCGAGCACGAGCTTGTGCCTGGCGTCCTTGTGCTGTTCGAGGACCGCTTGCAGCCAGTCGGTCTCGACATGCCCCTCGCCGCCGAGGCCGGTCCACAGCGTGTGCACGAACACCATCACGAGATTGTCGCGGCGAACCCAGTAGGACAGGCCTTGCTGGCCGGGCGGCCCGTTGTGCGGCAGCTTCAGCACCTCGCGAAACACCGCCTCGCTCATCTCGTCATAGGTGGTGTGGTTGCCGGTCGTGTGCCACAGCGGCACCGCGCGCCGGTCGAGCCAGGCCATCTCGACCTCGAACCAATGCCGCCACTGGGCGCGCAGCGCGTCCGCGTCGGTGGTGAGGCCGATGATCTCGTCGCCGGGGAAGAGGATGAATTCGGGCGCAGGATGCAGCCGGCGCACCACATTGTTCACCGAGGCGAAGGTGCGCTCATGCAGCGCGTCGGGCACGCCCGAACAGGCGTCGGCATAGATCACGAACTGATGGCCAGGGTTCGCCGGCAGCAGGGACGGGATTCGATCATCCATGGCCGGATCGTATCGTGCGGGGGCGCGTCATGCGATGACCATGCCACAATCGCGTGCAAACCACACCAAGACGTGACTTTCGGAAACGCTGGTCTGCCGGCACGTGCTAGGCGGCGGCATGCCAAGCTGCTAGCCTTTTGCGCTTCAGATTGCCTTACTCGAGGATCGGAGCAAATGGACAACCGTAGTGATGTTTGGCGCGGCGTCGACGCGATCAAGCCGCGTTTCATCGAATTGAGCGACCGGGTCTGGGCAATGCCCGAGGTCTGCTACACCGAGGCGCGCTCATCCGCCGAACATCTGGCCGAGCTGCGCCACCAGGGTTTCCGCATCACCGAGAACCTCGCCGATATTCCGACCGCGGTGATGGGCGAATGGGGCGAAGGCGGACCCGTAATCGCCTTCCTCGGCGAATATGACGCCCTGCCCGGCCTCAGCCAGGAGGCCGGCATCGCCGAACATCGTCCGGTCGAGAGCGGCGGCCATGGCCATGGCTGCGGTCACAATCTGCTCGGCTCCTCTGCGCTGCTCGCCGCCACCGCAGTGAAGGACTGGCTCGCCGCCAACAAGGTGCCGGGCCGGGTGCGCTATTACGGCTGTCCCGCCGAGGAAGGCGGCGCGGCAAAGGCGTTCATGGTGCGCTGTGGCGCCTTCGAGGATGCCGACATCGCCATCACCTGGCATCCCCACAGTTTCTGGGAGGTGGCGGTGACCCCGTCGCTCGCCAACACCCGCGCTGATTTCGTCTTCAGCGGGCGGACCTCGCATGCCGCGGCCTCGCCGCATCTCGGCCGCAGCGCACTCGACGCGGTGGAATTGATGAATGTCGGCGTCAACTACATGCGCGAGCACATGCCGAGCGATGCGCGCGTGCATTACGCACTGCTCGACACCGGCGGCATCGCGCCCAACGTGGTGCAGGCCCATGCCCGCGTGCGCTATTCGATCCGCGCCCGCGATCTGCCCGGCATGAACGAGCTGGTCGAGCGGGTGCACAAGATCGCGCAGGGCGCGGCGCTGATGACCGAGACCAAGGTCGAGATGAAGATCATCTCCGCGGTGTCCAACATCCTGCCCAACACCCCGCTGGAGCAGACGCTGCACCGGATCATGGAAGATCTCGGCCCGCCGCATTTCGACGATGCCGACAAGGACTTTGCCGGCAAGATCCGCGCGACCCTGACCGACAAGGACATCGCCTCGGTCTATTACGCGATCGGCATGGAACCGACCGACCGCCCGCTGGCCGATTTCCTGGTGCCGATCGACGCCAAGCGCAACCCGCTGATCGGCTCGACCGATGTCGGCGACGTCAGCTGGGTGGTACCGACCGTGCAGGTCCATGCACCGACGGTTGCGATCGGCACGCCCTTCCACACATGGCAGGTGGTGGCGCAGGGCAAGACGCCGGCCGCGCACAAGGCAATGGTGCAGGCCGCCAAGGCGATGGCTGGACTGGGCGTCAAGGCGCTGATCGAGCCGGAGCTGATTGCCGCCGCCAAGGCCGACCTCAAGAACCGCACCACCCGGACGCCCTATGTCAGTCCGCTGCCGGCGAATGTTGCACCGCCGTTGGACATGTCGATCGCCTGAGGGCCGAAGCCGCCACCTTGAAACGAAGTCCGGCCAGGGACCCGCTCCGATCAATCGGAGCGGGGCCCTGGTTTCTTGTTTTGGCGCGGTTTCTTTGCGCGAGCCGACAGCCGGTTCACGCGAAAACGCGGTGCCGTGACATAAAAGCATCTCAGAACAAAGGATAACGAACAAATTTTCCGCACTGCGAGGTACTGTAAGCGTAGCTTTCGCGCCGAAATGCCGAACCGATGTGCGTCCCGACGCGGTTCTGCACAAGCGATAGCCAAAAGACCTAGGCCCTGTGGCGTTGGAGACGTTGACCTTCGCGGTCATTCGGTGTGCCATCTGCCGCCAGAACGGCGGCCGGTTCCAAGGCCCGCCGCAATCACACGTGAGCCGGACCGAGGGGACTATGTTCGACAAGAATCTGAGAGGCATGATCGACGACGTGAAGGACGGCCGGATGGACCGCCGCGCCTTCGTCAAGCGAATGATTGCCGTCGGCCTCACCGCGCCGATGGCGAACCAGATTCTGGCAATCGGCGGCGTCGCGATGGCGCAGAGCCCGAACCCCTACAAGCCGACCAAGCGCGGCGGCGGCGGTCCGCTGAAGCTGCTGTGGTGGCAGGGCCCGACCCTGCTCAATCCGCACTTCGCCACCGGCACCAAGGACCAGGACGGCTCGCGCATCTTCTACGAGCCGCTGGCAAGCTGGGACGTCGACGGTCATCTCAACCCGATCCTCGCCGCCGAGATCCCGTCGATCCAGAATGGCGGACTTTCCGCCGACGCCAAGACCGTAACCTGGAAACTCAAACCGGGCGTCAAATGGCACGACGGCAAGCCGTT
Source organism: Bradyrhizobium acaciae (assembly GCF_020889785.1). Lineage (GTDB taxonomy): Bacteria > Pseudomonadota > Alphaproteobacteria > Rhizobiales > Xanthobacteraceae > Bradyrhizobium > Bradyrhizobium acaciae. The sequence goes on along the minus strand of NZ_JACMYK010000144.1, from coordinate 13,426 downwards.
AACGGCCGACGATCTCGTGTTCAACTGGGAATATGCCAGCGACCCCGCGACCGCGGCCGTCTCGATTGAGACCTACAGCGGCCTGACCGTCGAAAAGATCGACGATCTCACGATCCGCATCACTTTCAAGAAGCCGACGCCGTTCTGGGCCAATGCCTTTGTCGGGGCCTATGGCTGCATCATCCCGAAGCATCTGTTCGCGGATTACAAGGGGGGCAAGTCCCGCGAGGCGCCCAACAATCTGAAACCCGTCGGCACCGGCCCGTACAAGTTCGTCGAGTTCAAGCCGGGCGATCTGATCCGCGGCGAGATCAACCCCGACTACCATATGGCCAACCGTCCATCCTTCGACACGATCGAGATGAAGGGGGGCGGCGATGCCGTCTCGGCGGCACGCGCGGTGATCCAGACCGGCGAATATGATTTCGCCTGGAACATCCAGGTCGAAGACGAAGTGCTGCTGCGGCTCGAAAAGGGCGGCAAGGGCAAGGCCTTGTTCGCGGTCGGCGGCGATATCGAGTTCATTGCGATCAACTTCACCGACCCCAACACCGAGGTCGATGGCGAACGCTCGTCGATCAAGACCAAGCATCCGATCCTGTCCGATCCGAAGGTACGCCAGGCGCTGGCGCTGCTGGTCGACCGCGACTCCGTCAAGAAGGCGATCTACGGCCGTGCCGGCCGCACCACCGCCAACTATCTCAACGGCCCCGAGGAGTTCGTCTCCAAGAACACCAAGTGGGAGTTCTCGGTCGAGAAGGCGAGCGCGCTGCTCGAGCAGGCGGGCTGGAAGCTGGGCTCCGACGGCATCCGCGAGAAGGACGGCAAGAAGCTCAAGCTGTTGTATCAGACATCGATCAACGGGCCGCGGCAGAAGACCCAGGCGATCGTCAAGCAGGCCTGCCAGAAGGCCGGGATCGACGTCGAACTGAAATCGGTGGTGGCCTCGGTGTTCTTCTCCTCGGACGTCGCCAACCCCGACACCTACGCCCACTTCTACGCCGACATCGAGATGTTCCAGATCCCGATGACCCAGCCCGATCCTGCTTTGCACATGCGCCGCTACCACTCGCGCAACATCGCCACCAAGGAGAACAAGTGGCAGGGGCCGAACTTCCCGCGCTGGGCCAACAAGGAATTCGATGCCGCGATCGACGCGGCCGATACCGAAACCGATCCGATCAAGCGGGCCGACCTCTACATCAAGGGCAATGACCTGATGTGGCAGGACAATGTGATGATCCCCGTGATGCATCGGCTCGCGGTGGAGGCCTCCTCCAACACGCTGCGGCCGGCGCTCTCGGGCTGGGCCAACCAAACCGACAATCTGCAAGACTGGTATCGTGAAAGCTGAGCCGTGAGGGGCTCTATCCGCGAGCGCGCTGAAAGTTGAGTTCGCGGAGAGTCCCTCACCCGGACTTCAAGTGGAGCCTGTCATCGGGTGGCGCTTCATGCCGACCCGTTGGCTTGAATTCCGACCTCTCTCCGCACGCCGGGCGCGGTGAGGTTCGGCTTTTCGGCGGGAAGCGAAATCAATCGTGCTCAAGGTGCAAGCGTAAGTCAGATGATCCGTTCATGAGTCAGTATATCTTGCGTCGTCTGATGATCGCGATTCCGAGCCTGCTCGGAATCTCGCTCGTCCTGTTCTTCGTGCTGGCGCTCGCGCCGGGCGATCCGTTCAGCGAGCTCGCGACCAATCCGAACGTGCCGCCCGAGGTGCAGGCCGCACTGCGCGCCAAGTTCGGCCTCGATGACCCGATCTATCTCCGCTACCTGCACTGGCTCGCAGCGATGGCGCAGGGTGACTGGGGCTTCTCGTTCGTCAGCAGGGTCGATGTCGACACGCTGATCCTGCAGCGGCTGCCGACCACACTCTACGTGGTCGGCTCGTCGCAGCTGCTGGCGCTCCTGATCGCGATCCCGGTGGGCGTCTATGCCGCCACCCGGCCCTATTCGCTGTTCGACCAGCTCGCCAACACCTTCGCCTTCATCGGCTTCTCGCTGCCGACCTTCTTCACCGGCATCCTGTTCATCCTGATCTTCTCGGTGAAGCTGGACTGGCTGCCCTTCGTCTACTCCAGCGTGCCGGGAAGCGGCATCCCCTGGCTGCTGGAGATGATCCGGCAGGCCATCATGCCGGTGATGGTGCTCGGCCTGTTCCAGGCGGCCTCGATGACCCGTTTCGTGCGCTCGGCAATGCTCGACGTGATCCGGCTCGACTACGTCACCACCGCGCGTGCCAAGGGGCTCGGGCAGGCCAAGGTGATCGTCAAGCACGTGATGCGCAATGCGATGATCCCGGTCGTCACGCTCATTGCGCTGCAAATGCCCGCCGTGTTCGGCGGCGCCATCGTCACCGAGCAGATTTTCCGGATTCCCGGTATCGGGTCGCTCCTGATCTCCTCCATCCTCGCCAATGATACGCCGGTCGTGATGGCCGTGACCTTCGTCTTCGCGTGTCTCGTGGTGCTGTTCAACCTGATCGCAGATGTCCTCTATGGCTGGCTTGACCCTCGCATCTCCTTCCGCTGAACGGCGCGATTATTCGCCCTGGCGCGAAACCTGGCGCCGCTACCGCCGGCACAGGCCGGCGGTGATCAGCGCCGTGCTGCTGCTGCTGCTGATCGCGGCCGTCGTGATCGGTCCATTCATCTGGCGCGTCTCCATCAGCGACATCGACGTGGTGGCGGGCCTGCAAGGCCCGTCGCTGGCGCATCCGTTCGGCACCGACGATCTCGGCCAGGACCTGCTCGCCCGTATGATCTATGGCGGCCGCATCTCGCTTGCGGTCGGCCTCGCCGCGATGCTGGTCTCGGTGTTCGTCGGCACGCTGATCGGCGCACTCGCCGGCATGTCGCGCGGCGCGCTCGGCTATGCGCTGATGTGGCTCACCGACCTGTTCCTGTCGCTGCCCCAACTGCCGCTGCTGTTGATGCTGATCTATCTGTTCCGCGACGGGCTGAAGGCCGTGTTCGGCCCGGAGGGCGGCATCTTCATCCTGATCGTGCTTGTGATCGGCGGCTTGCGCTGGATGCCGGTCGCCCGCCTGGTGCGCGCCCAGTTCCTGTCGCTGCGCGAGAAGGAATTCGTCGAGGCGGCGCGTGCGCTCGGCGCGAGCCCGGTGCGCCAGGTCGTGCGCCACATCCTGCCCAATGCACTTGGTCCCGTGATCATCGCCGGCACGATCGACGTCGCCGCCGCGATCATCGCCGAATCGACGCTCTCGTTCCTCGGCCTCGGCTTCCCGCCGGATACGCCGACCTGGGGCCGCATCCTCTATGACGCCAAGGACTTTCTCGACATCGGGCCGCATTGGGCGCTGTTTCCCGGCGGCGCGATCTTCATCGCGGTGGTCGCCATCAACTTCATCGGCGACGGGCTGCGCGACGCGCTCGACGCCCGCAAGGTGATCTGATGGCGCTGCTCGACATCAAGGGCCTGAAAACCCATTTCAGCACCGACGCCGGCATTCTCCAGGCCGTCGACGGCGTCGACATCAGCATCAACCGGGGCGAGACGCTGTGCGTGGTCGGCGAATCCGGCTGCGGCAAGACCGTCACCGCGATGTCGATCCTGAAGCTGATCGCGATGCCGCCGGGCAGGATCGTCGAAGGCGAGATCATGTTCGAGGGCCGCGATCTCGTGCCGTTGACCAGCCGCGAGCTCGACGATATCAGGGCCAAGGAGATCGGCTTCATCTTCCAGGAGCCGATGACCTCGCTCAACCCGGTGCTGACGATCGGCGAGCAGATCGCCGAAAGCCTGCGCCGCCACGAGCCGGTGACCAAGAAGCAGGCGCTCGAGCGCACCATCGAGATGCTGAAGCTGGTGCAGATCCCCAATGCCGCGGGTCGCGTGCATCATTACCCGCACCAGTTCTCCGGCGGCATGCGCCAGCGCGTGATGATCGCGATGGCGCTGGCCTGCCGGCCCAAGCTCGTGATCGCCGACGAGCCGACCACTGCGCTCGACGTCACCATCCAGGCGCAGATCCTCGACCTCTTGCAGGACATGAAGGAACGCTTCGGCATGGCGGTAATGCTGATCACGCACGCGATGGGCGTGGTCGCCGAGACCGCGCAGCGCGTCGTCGTGATGTATGCCGGCAAGGTGGTGGAAGAGGCCCCGGTCGACGAGTTGTTCGGCAATCCGCGCCATCCCTACACCCAGGGCCTGATCCGCTCGATCCCGCGCATCGATCTCGACGCCGAGCACAAGACCCGGCTGGAGGCGATCGGCGGCTCGGTGCCGATCCTGATCAATCCGCCGGTCGGATGCCGGTTTGCGCCCCGCTGCAAGCACGCCATGAGCATCTGCACCCAAAAGGAGCCGCGCCTGCGCGAGATCGCACCCGGCCATCGCATGGCCTGCCACCTCGGAGACGCGTCATGAGCGAGCCGCTGCTGCGCGTTTCCAATCTGAAGAAGCACTTTCCGGTGCTGGGCGGCCTGCTCTCGCGCGAGGTCGGGCAGGTCTATGCGGTCGACGGCGTGTCGTTCTCGGTCGACCGCGGCGAGACGCTGGGACTGGTCGGCGAATCCGGCTGCGGCAAGTCGACCACCGGCCGCTGCGTGCTGCGCCTGATCGAGCCGACCTCGGGCGAAGTCGTGTTCGACGGCCAGAGCGTCACGGGTCTCGGTGGCGGTGACCTGCGTGCCATGCGGCGCAACATGCAGCTGGTGTTCCAAGACCCGTTCGCCTCGCTCAATCCGCGCATGACGGTCGGCGCGATCCTCGCCGAGCCCTTCATCATCCACAACCTCGTGAGCTCAGCCGGCGAGCGCGAGGACCGCGTCGCCAATCTCCTGGTCAAGGTCGGGCTGAAAGCCGAGCACATGCGGCGCTACCCGCATGAATTCTCCGGCGGCCAGCGCCAGCGCATCGCGATCGCCCGCGCGCTGACGCTGGAGCCGAAGCTGATCGTGTGCGACGAGCCGGTCTCGGCGCTCGACGTCTCGATCCAGGCCCAGGTCATCAACCTGCTGGAGGATCTGCAGGCCGAGCTGAACCTGACCTATCTGTTCGTCGCCCACGACCTGTCGGTCGTGGAGCACATCTCCGATCGCGTCGCCGTGATGTATCTCGGCCGCATCGTCGAGCTCGCCAAGGCCAGCGACCTCTATCGCAATCCGCAGCACCCCTACACCAAGGCGCTGCTCTCGGCGGTGCCGGTGGCCGATCCCAAGGCCAAGCGCGACCGCATCCGCCTGAAGGGCGACGTGCCGAGCCCGATGAATCCGCCGCAGGGCTGCCACTTCCACACGAGATGTCCGATCGCCGAGGAGCGCTGCCGGCAAACCGCGCCGGAGCTGCGGGAAGGCAGCAACGGGCACTCGGTGGCGTGTCATCTGGCGTAGGATGGATCGCGTCGCACGATAGGGCGGAGCATTGTATCGACCTACGGCGCGCTCTGCTCCCTCGCCGTCACCCCCGCGCAACGGCTTCGCCGTTGTCGCTGGAGGTGGTCGCTTCTTCAGCGGCCCTCGAAGGGTCGACGGCCCGGCTTGGGGGCCGTGCATCCTTCGAGGCTCGCTCCGCTCGCACCTCAGGATGACGGGACAAAGCGCCTTGCTCGATAAAGCTTCGGCTAGCGCCGGCGCCTCTTCACAATCTTCATCTTGGCATTTGCTTTAGCTGTCGGCTTGCGCCGCACAATCGGCGCGTCCTCCACCGTCCCCGCCTCGCTCTCACTCACCTCCGCCCGCAACGTCGCAAGCAGCCAGTCACGGAACGCGCGCATACCGGGCGTCACTTCCCGCGAATTCAGCCAGGTCAGCCAATAGGATCCCGCCGGGACCTCGGCCGCGAATGGCCGGACCAGCCGGCTTGACGTCAGCTCGTTGTTGAACATCGCAATCGGCACCAGCCCGACGCCGACACCGCGCGCGGCGGCCTCGGCCATCGCGACCGAACTGTCGAAGATCGGCCCCTGGATCTTAGGACACGGCGCGCCGGCTACCGCAAACCACAGCGGCCATTCCTCGGCGCGGTAGGAGCGCAGTAAGAATTCCTGCGCGAGATCGGACGGCTTGCGCAGCCGGGCCGCCACATCGGGACAGCACACCGGCGAGAGCGGCGCGGACAACAGATGGATCGCCTCGGTGCCGTGCCACGAGCCGTCGCCGAAGCGCAGCGCCAGATCGAGTCCGTCGCCCGCGATGTCGACACGGTTGTTGTTGGTGAGCAGACGCAGGTCGATATAGGGATGCGCGCGCTTGAAACGGTCGACCCGTTGCAGCAGCCATCCGGTTGCAAAGGTCGTGACGCAGCCGACGGTGACGACCTCGCGCGTGCCCTTGGCCTCAATGCGGTCGATCGCGGCCCCGATCCGGTCGAGCGCATCTGACAGCACCGGTAGCAGCGCCAGCCCCTCGTCGGTGAGCACGAGCCCGCGCGGCAGACGGCGGAACAGGCTCGCACCGAGCGTATCCTCGAGCTGCTTCACCTGATGGCTGATCGCGGTCTGCGTCACGCGCAGTTCCATCCCCGCGCGCGTGAAGCTCAACAGCCGCGCGGAAGCCTCGAAGGCGCGTAGTGCGTTCAGCGGAAGATGCCGGCGCACGGCGTCATGACCAAGTTTTTCTCATGCCTCACTGTATAAATGATAGTTTGTGCGCCGTCACGCCGCCCGGCAGGTTCGCGCCGCCAACGGAGACGAGACATGCTGACGAGACGGACTTTCGGATTGCGCGCACTGGGCCTTGCGGCTTCCTGCACCCTGCCGCGGCCAAGCGCCGCGGCAGGACCAAGCGCCGCGGCAGGACCGAGCGCCGCGGCGGGACAGAGCGCTGCGGCGGGAGCAAGCGAGGCCGCGCAACGCCTGCAGCAGGAGTTTGCGCGCATCGAGTTGGCGACCACCGGCCGGCTCGGCGTCGCCGCGCTCGACACGGAGACGGGATTGCGCGCCAGCCGGCGCGGCGACGAACGGTTCCCGATGTGCAGCACATTCAAGGCGATGGCCTCGGCCGCCGTGCTGCACCGGGTCGACCGCGGTGAATCCAGCCTCGACCAGCGCGTGCAGGTTGAGGCCAAGGATATCTTGGCCTACGCGCCCGTGGCCAAGCAACATGTCGGATCGAGCATGACGCTGTCCGAGCTCTGCGAGGCCGCCATCACGCTGAGCGACAATACAGCCGCTAACCTGCTGCTGCGCGAGATCGGCGGGCCTGCCGGCTTCACCGGCTTCTTCCGCACCATTGGCGACAATGTCAGCCGGCTCGACCGCTGGGAGGTCGAGCTGAACGAGGCCGTGCCCGGCGATCCGCGCGACACGACGAGCCCTGTGGCGATGCTGAAGAATCTGCAACGCGTGGTGCTCGGCGATGTCTTGCAGCCCATGTCGCGCCAGAAGCTGACCGACTGGATGGTCGCCAACAAGACCGGCGACGCAAGACTGCGCGCCGGCGTGCCGCGCGACTGGCGGGTCGGCGACAAGACCGGCAGCGGCGAGCGTGGCACCTATAACGATATCGGCGTGTTCTGGCCGCCCGGCCGCAAGCCGATCGTGGTGACGGTCTACCTGACCGGGGCAAGCGCACCCATGGAGAAATGCAACGAGGTGATCGCCAATGTCGCGCGCGCCGTTGCCAATGCGAGCACCGGGCAGACCGGCTAGCCGCGGCGACAACGCCGCGCGGCACAAGATCGCCGCGCGGCGTGACCGCATGACTTGGCAGCACCAAAGGATCATGCGACGCTCGATCCGAATGGCGATGCGTTCGGCAGGCCATCCGGAGGAGCACGTCTTGGTTCGCCGCATCGCCCTCGCCGCGCTGTTTGTTGCAGGCCACATCCACGGCAGCTTTGCTGCGGCCGACCCGGCACGGTGCCGCGAGCTGATCCGCAAATACGAGACCGACAAGGTCCAGCTCAGTGCGGTCGAGATCTCCCTGACTTTGTTCGCGGCCGCCAACGCCGATTGCATCAACCTCGCCACCGATCTGCTCGATCACGGCGCCTCGGTCGATGCGCGGGACCGGCTCGGCGCCAGGCCGCTGAGCCACGCGGCCCGCTCCGGCCATCTCGACATGGTCGACCTGCTGCTGGCGCGCGGTGCGCCGGTCGATGCCCGCAACCTCGCGGGATCGACCGCGCTGTATTTTGCCGCCGAGCGCGGCCATGTCGCGATCGTGCAGCGCCTGATCGACCGCGGCGCCGACGTCAATCTCGCCGGACGCAGCGGCGGCTCGCCGGTTGCGGCCGCCGCCTATGCCGGCCGGGACATGGTGGTGCGCATGCTGCTGGCGCACGGCGCCGACGGCCGCAAGGCCGACGATACCGGCAAGCCGCCGGTCGTGTATGCCGCGGCCGGCGGTCAGCTCGGCATCGTCAAGCAGCTGCTGGCGCGCGATATCGACATCAACGCGCGCTACGCCAACGATCTGACGCTCTTGATGTGGGCCGCCGGCCCGGATGAGACCGTGCCGGAAGCTCAGGCGCTCGAGGTCGTCTCGTATCTGCTCGACGCCGGCGCCAAGGTCGACGAGCGCGATGCACGCGGCCGCACCGCGCTGATGATCGCCGCCGAAGGCAATCATCCGGCGATCGCGAAAGCTCTACTGGCCCACGGCGCCGACGCTGCGCTGGCGGACAAGGCCGGCAAGCACGCCGCCGATCTCACCATCCTGTCGGCCCTGCGCGAGGAGCTGACGCCGCGCTAGCAATCGCCAAGACAGCGCGCCCCCTCCCCCGCAAGCGGCAAGGCTATCGCATATGGCTCTAGCACCGGTGTTTTCCGCGCCGTCATGGCCGGGCTTGTCCCGGCCATCCACGTCTTTCTGTCGCGGAAACCAAGACGTGGATGCCCGGCACAAGGCCGGGCATGACGAGTTTGTAGAGCTATCGAGCCCATATGCGATTGCCCTGCCCGCAAGCGGGAGAGGTGAACTTGCCCGCGCCGCTCACAGCCCCGCCAGATACTCCACCAGCGCGGCAAGGTCATCGGGCGAGGTCGCCAGCATCAGGTCCGACATGCCGGGATTGTTGCCGCGCGCACGGGTGCGGAAATCGGCGATGGTCTTGGCAAGATAATCCCGCCCCATCCCGGCAAGCCGCGGCACCGTACCGTCGCCCTGGAAGCGATCGAGATGGCAGGCCGGGCAGCCGACCGATGCGCTGGCTGCGACCGCCTTCGCCGCGACATCCTTTGGCGCGTGCGGCTGGCCGAGATCGGGCCACGGCTTCTGCGAGAAGTATTCCGCGATCGCCAGCATGTCGTCGCGCTCGAACTGTGTCGCGATCGGCTGCATGATCTCGCTCTTGCGATCGCCGCGCTTGAAGTCGCGCAGCTGGATATAGAGATAGCCGGCCTGCTGGCCCCAGATCGTCGGAATGGTCTTGTCGACCGGCTTGCCATTCTCGCCGTGGCAACCGGTGCAGACCTGTACCTTGTCCTCGATCGTCTCCGCGCGCACCTCGGCCGCAAACAGCAGCAGGGCGGCGCCGCCTATCATCAATTTACCGAACATTGGCTCATCCGAACAAACAGAGGCGGGACCGAACCGGTCCCGCCTCGCCGTCAATGCTTGCACGCGTGATGATGCATCCCGCTTCGGCTCAGTCGAGCGTGAAGGCGATGATGTTGTTGCCACGCTTGTAGTCGAGCTGGGTGTTACCGCCTGCGCCGACCACGACATATTGCTTGCCGCCGACCATGTAGCTCGACGGCGGCGCGTTGACGCCGGCGCCGGCGCGGAAGCTCCACAGCTCCTTGCCGTTCGACGAGTTATAGGCCGCGAACTTGCCGTTGCCTTCGCCGGTGAACACCAGGCCGCCGGCGGTGGCGAGGATGCCGCCGATCATCGGCTCGGGCGTGTTGACCTGCCACTTGATCTTGCCGGTGTTGTAGTTCACCGCCGTGATGTTGCCCGACTGCTTCTCGCTCGGGATCACCTTGAAGGCGCCGCCCAGCCACAGCTTGCCGTTCGGATAGGCCGAGCTCTCGACGTGGTAGGTCATCGGCTGGTGCAGGTTGATGGCGTAGGCCAGCTCCTGTCCCGGATCGGTCGCGATCGGCGACCATTCGACGCCGCCATTGGCGCCGGGCAGCATGCGCGCGCCTTCCTTGGTCGGCAGCACCCACATGTTCTCCTGCGGCACCATCGCCTCGGAGAAGCGGATCAGGCTGCAGTCCTTGCGATCGTGCACATAGATGTGCCCGGTCTTGCCGGCATGGATGACGCCGGGAATGGACTTGCCGCCCTTGTCCTTGACGTCGACCAGCACCGTCGGGCTGACCGCGTCGAGGTCCCAGACGTCGTGGGCGATGTACTGGAAGTGGCAGACATACTTGCCGGTGTCGAGATCGAGCGAGACCAGCGAGTTGGTGTAGAGGTTGTCGCCGGGCCGGTTCGAGCCGTCGAGGTCGGGCGACGGATTGCCGACGACGAAGTAGATCCGGTTGGTCGCGAGATCGACCGAAGGGTTCTGCCACACGCCGCCGCCGAGCTTGGCGTAGGGATCGCCGATCTTGCCGAGCATGTCCTTCTCGGCCTGGATATTGCGATGCATGTCGCGGCCGGTGGCGTCCTTGGTCGCCCAGACGCCGACCGAGTTCTCCGGAATTGTATTGAAATTCCAGAGCTGCTTGCCGGTCTTGGCATCATAGGCGCGCACGAAGCCGCGGATGCCGTACTCGCCGCCATTGGTGCCGATCAGCACCTTGTCCTTCACCACGGTCGGCGCCATCGTCTCGCTGTAACCGAGCTCGGGATCGGCGATATTGGTGGTCCAGACCACCTCGCCGGTCTTGGCATTGAGCGCCAGCAGCTTGGAATCCAGCGTCGCCAGATAGACCCGGTCGCCGAGCACCTGCACGCCGCGATTGTTGGGACCGCAGCAATAGACGGTGATCGGGCCCATCTTGTGGGCGTAGTGCCAGAGCTGCTGGCCGGTCTTGGCGTCGAGCGCATAGACATGGCTGAACGACGTCGTGACATACATCACGCCGTCGACGACGATCGGCGATGTCTCGAGCGATTCCTTGACGTCGGTCTGGAAAATCCAGGCGACGTGCAGGTTCTTCACATTGTCCCGGCCGATCTGCTTGCCCGGATAAAACCGCGTCTGGGCGTAGTTGCCGTTGGTGAGCAGGAAGTCCTTCGCATTCTTGTCGGCGGCGTTGAGCTGCTCCTGGGTCACCGGCGAAACATTGGCGTTACCCAGGACCGACTGCTTCTCCTGCTTGACTTCCTGTGCGATGGCCGCGCCCGACAACAGGCCAACGCCGACCGCGGCGGCAAATGCCGCAAGCCCTTTCACATACATGTCTTCCCCCGTTGTTTCTTGGTTGCAATATCAGGGATGGTGTTTGCTACTTCCCCCTCGAGGCCTGGCCGCCGCAGCGAGCGCGTACCGTTGCATGAGTTGGTTGCGCTGCAATACATGATTGGAAAAAGATAAACGGCAGGCATCAATGGACGGGTTCCATGTTAGCGCCGTCTTTCACAAAAACAATCGATGCGCTCAATGCGAAGCCGGAACTGGATGGGTTCGCGCATCCGAAATTCGGCGATCGCGGGCGGGCAGCAATCCAAGTGATATCGGGGGTTTCCAGCGCCTTCGCGCATTGCCGGCCGAAAGTGCCTTCGCAATCGCAGCAAGCAAAATGAGACTAGGCGTCAAGCGACGCCATCAGGCGAGGAGCAGCGCCGGCGGGGGCCGTTGACCTCCGCCGCACGCGATCAACTACTCCCAGGACCAGGTCGAGAAATCATTCTCGAACTGCGGGACTTCCTTCCACACACCCTTCAGCTTCTTGCTGGCGATCGTGATCAATTGCGGCTGAAACAGGAAGCCGGCCACCGCGTCGGTCGCCAGCATGCGTTGCGCGTCGCCCAGCAGCTTGGCGCGGTCGGCCTCGGCCGGCGATGCCATGATCTGCAGGTAGAGTGCATTGAACGCCTCGGACTTGTAGGCGAGATAGTAGTCCGGTTCGGTCAGCTTCACGAGATCGAACGGCTCGACATGGGCAACGATAGTGAGGTCGTAATTGTGCGGACCGGTGAAGACCTGCGAGAGCCACTGCGCCCATTCGACATTCTCGATCTTGGCTATGATGCCGACCTTGGCGAGCTGCGCTGCAAGGATCTCGCCGCCCTGCCGCGCGTAGGACGGCGGCGGCAGCTTGAGGCTGAGCTCGAGCGGCGTCGTGACGCCGGCCTCTGCCAGCAGCTTCTTGGCCAGTTCGGGATCGTAGGGATTGATGCCGGTGGTATCGACATAGCCGAGCGAACTCGGGGTGTAGAAGCTGCCGATCGGCGTGCCGAAGCCGTCGACCGCGCCGTCGATCATCGCCTTGCGGTCGATCGCAGCCAGGATGGCGCGACGAACGCGGACGTCGTCGAGCGGCTTCTTGCGCTCGTTGATGCCGACGATGGTCTTGGTCCGGGAGCCGCCGATCAGGACGCTGAAGCGCGGATCGGCCTTGAACTGCGCCAGGCTGCGTGCCGCCGCGACCCGTGGAAACGCGTCGACATCGCCTGACAGCAGCGCCGCGACCTGCGCGGCGGGATCACCGATGAATCGGATCGTCACCTTGGCAAGCTTGATCGCGGCCGCATTGCGATACTCCGGCCATTTGACCAGCGTGATCGACGAACCCTTGGCCCAGTTGCCGAGCGTGTAGGGCCCGGTGCCGACCGGCTGCGTCGCATCGGTCGGCGCGCTCTTCGGCTCGACGATCGAGCCTGACGCCTGGCCGAGCAGGAACGGCAGGTTCGGCTCGGAATATTTCAACGCGATAACGATGGTCTCCGCGTCGGGCGCCGTCACCGATGTGAAGGCCTGGTACAGGCTCCTGTCTTTGTTGGTCGAGGTCGGCGCCGCGGCGCGTTCGTAGGTGAACTTCACGGCGGCGGAATCGAACGGCTCGCCATTGTGGAATTTGACGCCCTTCCGCAGCTTGAAAGTGTAGGTCTTGAGGTCCGGCGAGGCCTGCCAGCTCTCGGCGAGCAGCGGCGACACCGAACCGTCCTCGTTGATCTTGGTCAGCGTCTCGTAGACGTTGTAGAGCGTGACTTCGGCGATTGCCGCGGCCGCAGCGTTGGTGGGATCGAGCCCCGGCGGCTCCAGCGTCATGCCCATCACGACGCTGTCTTTCTTGCCCTGCGCGAGGCTCGGCAGCGGCGCTGCGACGAGCGCGGCAACCGCCGCAATGACGCACAATTTCCTCAACATTGGTCTGCTCCCCGGAGGTGTTCTTTGATCAACCCAGGTCATCCCGCACACAGGACTAACCGGCCTCGGCGACCACGGGCGGCAGCGCCATCACGGCTTCGGCGTGATGGCAGGCCGCCAGATGGGCGCCTCCTACGCTGCGTAGCGCAGGCGCGGTCTCGCGACAATGCCGATCGGCCAGAGGGCAGCGCGGCGCGTAAGGGCAGCCGGTCGCGGCCGTCGCCTGCGAGACGATCACCTGCGCGCCGCG
>NZ_JACMYK010000143.1 GCF_020889785.1 Bradyrhizobium acaciae | reverse complement strand
GGCCGATTCAACCAAAACCCATCCCGGCTAGCCCTGCCGAAAACCCATCCGGAACGCGCCCCAGTGGCGGCCGTTCACGACGATCGGCGACGACAGGTCCTTCATCAGCACGAAATTGCCGCCGCCCATGTCGCGGCGGTAGGTCTGCAGCAGGAACGGTTTGGTATTGGCTGCGACCTTGCTGACCGCGCGGTCGTTGAACAAACGGCGGTTGCGGCAATTGGCGTTGTTCCACACCGGGTCCGGCCCCTGCGGCAGCCGGTAGTTCGGATTGTGGGTCGGCAGATAGCCGCTGCGCGCCCAGGCGACGCAGAACACGATGCGCGGATCGGTCTTCTGGATCGGATCCTGAATCGCGGGCAGCACGCGGTCGGTGAAGCTGACATAGTCGGTCAGATACTGCTTCGGATTGGTGCCTGCGATCTCGCGATACTTCTCGTCCATCAATTGCGCCAGCGTGATCTCGCCGCGTGCGACGGCTCCCTCGAACAGCTCGGAGATCCGCTTTGCGGTCTCGATCACGACGCGGATCAGCGGCACATCCGAGGTCTCCACGCCGCTGTCGGCGATCGTCACGATCAGGCTCTCGGAAAGCTCGAGCAGCTTCGCTACGCGGCCGTCGGCGTGCTTGAGGTCGCGCGAGGAGAGATCGACGCCTTTGGCAAGCTCGTTCAGCTCCGTGATCACCGTGTCGCAATGACCGAGATTGGAGGTCGCGGCGCGCGCAACGCTGCCGATCTCGGCGCCGACGGATGAGAAGCCTTCCTGGACGCGCGTGATGATGCCCGAGATCTGCTGGGCGCCTTCGCCGGCGCTCTTGGCGCGCAGCGAGGCATCGCTGCTCTCGCCGATCAGGCTGCCGATCTGGCCGTCGAGATCGCGCACGGTGTCGGAGATCTGGTGCGTCGCCTGGCGCGTTGCTTCCGCAAGGTTCTTCACCTCGCTCGCGACCACGGCAAAGCCGCGGCCGGCGTTGCCGGCGCGCGCCGCCTCGATCGTGGCGTTGAGCGCCAAAAGATTGGTCTGCTTGGCGATGGCCTCGATCGACCCGGAGACCTTGGCGACCTGGCTCAGCGCGGAGCCGACCGCGGCGAGCCGCGCCTCGATCCGCCCGACGGCGGCGACGAGCTCAGCGATGTGGCTGACCGCCGTCTCGACGGCGTTGCGCGATTCCGCGATCTGGCCGGCCGCGGCGGATGCAGTCGCCTGCACCGCCTGCGAGGCATTGGCGATGTCGTGATTGGCCGAGACCATGATCTCGGCGGTCTCCTGCAGATGATGGAACCGCTCCGACTGGCTGCTGACGCGGTTCGCGACCTCCTGGACGTTGCCGGCGATGTCGGCAAGCTCGACCCCGAGGCCGCCGATGCGGTCGGCAAGCTGGTCGACCAGCCGTTCGGCCAGCGTCCGGTCCGATGAGATATCCAGCACTGCAAGCTGCGCAGCCGACATGTCAGCACGTCCTCCCGTCACAGCGGCCTGTCGAGCCGCCGCAGCATTCCCCATTCCGATCTAGAGCGTGATTCGCGTCGCCGGTCTTGCCTGAGCGTGCACTGCGTGTCCCGGATTACGCTTCGCTCGATCCGGGCTACGAGAATTCCGATCAAAGCTTGTAGGCGGTGCGGAAGGCGCCCCAGTGCCGGCCACGGACGCGAATCGGGACGTCGATCTCGCGCATCATCACGGTGGTGCCGTTGCCCATGTCGCGCGCATAGCTCTGCTCCAGATAGGCGCGCTGGTTTTGCGCGGCGGCAAGGCCTGCGGCATCGTTGAAGATGCGGCGATTGCGGCAATTGGCGGTGTTGTAGGCGACATCGCCCGGCCGCTGCGGCTGTGAGTAGATCTTGTTGTGGACCGGCAGGTAGCCGTTGCGGTCGACGGTTGCGCAGAACGCCAGGCGCTTGTCCCTGGCGAGGAACGCCTCGAGCAGCGCGGGCAGCGAACGATCCGCCCAGTCCAGCATCCTGGTGCGGTACTGCACCGGGTTGGTGCCTGCGATCTCGACATAGTCGGTGTCGAACATGTCGGCGATCGCGATCGCGCCGCTGTCGAGCCCGTTCTCGAAGATTTTGCTCAGCGCGCTGCCGGCTTCCATGGCGCGGGTGACCAGTTCGGCGTTTTCCTCGTGGATCGCCCACATCCGGTCTTCGATCTTCTCACGCAGCTCTGATGTCGCCGCCTCGAACCGCGCCCGGCTACCTGCCTTGGCGCGGTCGGCGATCCTGATCCGGCACGCGCCGACGTCCTGCAGGGTCGCGCTCAGGGTCTCGTGGGCCGATAACTTCCCGGCGTCAGGCCCGCCGATCAGGATGCCGTCCATCGCGATCTCGTAGACCGGCGCGGTGACGACGCCCCGCGCAGTCGTGACCTCGATGGTGAGGCTGCAGGGCAGCCGCTCGTTCTTGCGCGGATCGCCGCGCTCGTCCTGGCGCAGCAGCACCGCGCAGCGCGCCTTCAGCTTCTGGGCGAAGGCGGTCACCGCCTTGCCGGCCTTGGCGACATTGTCGCCATGCGCGGCGGCTTCCTGAGTTGCCGAGTCGATCTCGCCGGCGCTGGTGCCGACCGAGGCGATGAAGTGGGAGGCGGAGGCCGCATTCTGGCCCATCTCGCCGGTGATCTGGTTCTGCTCGGCGACCGCGCCGTTGACGTTGTCGAATACCGGGCGGATTTTTTCGATCGCCTCCGAGATGCGGTGCACGGCGTCCGCCGATCCGGTGGCGTCCTTCTGCAACGCCTCGATCTTCCGCGTGATCTCTTCGGTCGCGCTCTGGGTCTGCACCGCAAGCGCCTTGACCTCGGTTGCGACCACCGCAAAGCCCTTGCCGGCGGCGCCGGCGCGCGCCGCTTCGATGGTCGAGTTGAGCGCCAGGAGCGTGGTCTGCCGAGCGATCTGCGCGATCAGATTGACGACATTGCCGATCGCGGCCGAGGATTCCCGCAAGCGATCGACGTTGGCGGTGGCCTCGCGCGCCGCGGCGGCGGCGTCGTCGGCGAGCTGGCTCGCGCTTCGCACCTGCGCCCCGATGCCTTCGGCGGAATGGGTGAAGCGGTCGGCGGCCTCGGAGAACGTCGTTGCGGTGCTTTGTGCATCGCTGCTGCGTCCGGTGAGGGCGTCGGTGCGGGCGCGGATGGTCGCGAGCTTGGCTGCCGTCGCTTCGGCGCCGTCGGCGACCGAGCCCGCGGCGCGCTCGAGCTGGCGGATCATCGCGCCGAGCTCGAGTTCCAGCAGTTCCAGGATCTCCCTGGACGAATCATTGGTCGAATCAGTCTCGGTTGCGACTTCGGGCGCAGCCGCGGTCGGAACCTGCGGCGCGACCGCAGGCGCAGCCTGCTCCGGCACTTGCTTTCGAAACAAACCGAACGCCATGGGAGCTCTTTGGGGGTTCTTGGAGAGTTACGGCGGGACCGGGGCGATCCTCGCATCCGGGCATGAAGTCATGGTTAACAAGTGCCTCATATTCCGGCTTGCGGTAGTATTGCTCTGCCGGACGGTCGCTGCCGACCTTTGATTTTGGCCGCCAGGGGCCTATAAGGCCGCGTTTTCCACCCGTGTTCAGACCCTAAGCTCCGAAGAGACGTCGCATGGCCGGCCATTCCCAATTCAAGAACATCATGCACCGCAAGGGCCGGCAGGATGCCCAGAAGTCGAAGCTTTTCGGCAAGCTGGCCCGCGAAATCACCGTGGCGGCCAAGCTCGGCACCCCGGATCCTGCGATGAACGCGCGGCTGCGCGCAGCCGTGGTCGCGGCGCGTGTCGAGAACATGCCCAAGGACAATATCGAGCGCGCCATCAAGAAGGCCTCGGGCAGCGATGGCGAGAACTATGACGAGATCCGCTATGAGGGCTACGGTCCCGGTGGCGTCGCCGTGATCGTCGAAGCGCTGACCGACAATCGCAACCGCGCCGCCTCCGACATCCGTTCCTTCTTCACGAAATCAGGCGGCAATCTCGGCGAAACCGGCTCGGTCGCCTTCATGTTCGACCACACCGGCATCATCGAATACGACGCCAAGGTCGCCTCCGACGACGCGATGCTGGATGCCGCGATCGAGGCCGGCGCCGACGACGTCGTCTCGAGCGAGGGCGGCCACGAGGTCTACGCCTCGCAGGACACCTTCCGCGAGGTCGCAAAAGCGCTGGAAGCGAAGTTCGGCGAGCCGCGCAAGGCGGCACTGACCTGGAAGCCGCAGAACACGGTCTTGGTCGACGACGAGACCGGCGAAAAGCTGTTGAAGCTGATGGACCTGCTCAACGAGCACGACGACGTCCAGAACGTGTTCGCCAATTTCGAGGTGTCCGACGCGCTGATCGCCAAGATCGGCGGCTGATCCATTTGCTCCGCTGTCATCGCCCGGCCGATCCAGTATTCCAGAGGCCGGCGTTAAATTGGAGAAGCCGCGGCGTACTGGATCCCCCGCTTTCGCGGGGGATGACGAGTAGGGCTGGATGACCAGCACGGTGCGATGATCAGCGGAGCAGGGGACGAACTTCCGTTTGTGTTTCGTTCTCCCGGCGCAGGCGGTATCACTACCCCATGACATCCCAGCCGATTCGCTCTCCCGTCCGTATCATCGGTATCGATCCGGGTCTCCGCCGCACCGGCTGGGGCGTGATCGAGACCGAAGGCAACCGTCTGGTCTATATCGGCTGCGGTTCGGTCGAGCCGCCCGACGATCTGCCGCTGGCGAGCCGGCTGCTCGCAATCCATGAGGGGCTGGCCGCCGTGCTCGGCGACTACAGGCCGGCGGAGGCGGCGGTCGAGCAGACCTTCGTCAACAAGGACGGCGTCGCCACGCTGAAGCTCGGCCAGGCGCGCGGCGTCGCCATGCTGGCGCCCGCAATGTTCGGTATCTCGGTCGCCGAATACGCGCCGAACCAGGTCAAGAAGACTGTGGTCGGCGCCGGTCATGCCGAGAAGAACCAGATCCAGGTGATGCTGAAGATCCTGCTGCCGAAGGCCGAGCCGCCGTCCGCCGATGCCGCGGACGCGCTCGCGGTCGCGATCACCCATGCGCATCACCGCCAGAGCGCCGCGCTGCGGCTCAGGGTGGCAAGCCTATGAGGGGCTATTTCTGCTCAGCACGACGTGAGGAGAGCACGCTCGTCGGGCTCCCTCCCCCCTTGCGGGGGAGGGTTGGGGAGAGGGGTGATCCGCGGGCGAGACGATCGATGAGGACATCGCTCTCGCAAGACCAGTCGCTCGTCGTCGAAGTGGAGATTGCGAGAGCGCGTCGTGTGGTACCCCTCTCCCTAACCCTCCCCCGCAAGGGGGGAGGGAACCCTTCCGCCGGTGCGTCCCGTACCGAAGGACTCGTGAGCACCGAGCGCGGGGTCACACGATGATCGGCAAGCTGAAGGGCCTGATCGATTCCTACGGCGAGGACTACGTGATCCTCGACGTCGGCGGCGTCGGCTATCAGGTGCATTGCGCGAGCCGCACGTTGCAGGCGCTGCCGTCGCCGGGCGGCGCCGCGGTGCTCTCGATCGAGACCTATGTCCGCGAGGACGCGATCAAGCTGTTCGGCTTCCGCTCAGATCATGAGCGCGAATGGTTTCGCCTGCTGCAAACCGTGCAGGGCGTCGGCGCCAAGGTCGCGCTCGCGGTGCTCGGCACGCTGCCGCCGACCGACCTCGCCAATGCCGTCGCGCTGCGCGACAAGGCGGCGGTGGCACGGACCCCGGGAGTTGGGCCGAAGGTCGCCGAGCGCATCGTCAGCGAATTGAAGGACAAGGCGCCGGGCTTTGCCGATGTCGATCCGGCGGTCGTGCAGCTCTCGGGCGCGATCGATAACAACCGCGCGCCGCGCCCGGTGACGGACGCGATCTCCGCGCTGGTCAACCTCGGCTACGGCCAGCCGCAGGCTGCCGCCGCCATCGCCGCCGCCTCGCGCAGTGCCGGTGAGAAGGCCGAGACCGCGCAGCTGATCCGGCTGGGGCTTAAGGAACTGTCGAAGTGAACACGCCGCCCCGTATGGTGACGCCCGAACGCCGCTCCGACGATGTCGGCGATACCGCGCTACGTCCGCAGTCACTGACCGAGTTCGTCGGCCAAGCGCAGGCGCGCAAGAATCTCTCGATCTTCATCGAGGCGGCGAAGAAGCGCGGCGAGGCGCTCGATCACGTGCTGTTCGTCGGTCCTCCCGGTCTTGGCAAGACCACGCTGGCGCAGATCGTGGCGCGCGAGCTCGGCGTCGGCTTTCGTGCCACCTCCGGCCCCGTGATTGCCAAGGCCGGCGATCTCGCGGCGCTGCTGACCAATCTCGAAGAGCGCGACGTGTTGTTCATCGACGAGATCCATCGCCTCAGCCCGGCGGTGGAAGAGGTGCTCTATCCCGCGATGGAGGATTTCCAGCTCGATTTGATCATCGGCGAAGGTCCGGCGGCGCGCTCGGTGAAGATCGAGCTGTCGAAATTCACCCTCGTCGGCGCGACGACGCGCGCAGGGCTGCTCACCAATCCCTTGCGCGACCGCTTCGGCATTCCGATCCGGCTCAATTTCTACACGGTCGAGGAGCTGGAGAAGATCGTCACCCGCGGCGCCCGCGTGCTCAACATCGGCATGAGCGCTGATGGCGCCAACGAGATCGCGCGCCGCGCCCGCGGCACACCGCGCATTGCCGGCCGCCTGCTGCGCCGGGTGCGCGACTTTGCCTCAGCCGCGGACGCCGATTCCGTCGATCGCGGCATCGCCGACCGTGCGCTGAGCGCGCTCGAGGTCGACAGCGCCGGGCTCGATGCGATGGACCGGCGCTATCTCACCACCATCGCGTTGAACTACGGCGGTGGGCCGGTCGGCGTCGAGACCATGGCGGCGGCGCTGTCGGAGCCGCGCGATGCGATCGAGGACATCATCGAGCCCTATCTGATCCAGTGCGGCTATTTGCAGCGCACCCCGCGCGGCCGGCTGCTGACCTCGCACGCCTTCCGCCATCTCGGCCTCGCCGAGCCGAACCGCGATCCCTCGCAGTTCGGCCTGTTCAGCGGTAATGGCGACGAGGACTGAGCCTCGCTCTCGAAGACGTGAACAGACGTGTTGGTGCAGCGCATTCCGCTGCCGGTAACCGTGCGCGCTAACCATTGCGAAGCGTCTGCTGGCCGCCTGCACAAACACGGCCCAATTTCGCTTCAATAAACGGCCTATGATCGCTCAGGCATCACCGATCAAACGTCCATGATTTCACGCCGAAATTTTCTGCGCACCGCCGGCGGATTGACCGCCACGGCCTCGACCGCGGCCTATGGCCTGGGCGAGCCGGTCGTCCGCCTCACGCTGACGCGCTACGATCTGTCGCCGCGACAATGGCCGGCGGACTTTCCGCTCAAGATCGCCGCGATCGCCGACATTCACGCCTGCGATCCCTGGATGTCGCTCGATCGCATCGCAGAGATCGTCGAGCGGACCAATGCGCTGAATGCCGACATCATCGTGCTGCTCGGTGATTATGTCGCCGGGCTGCGCCACGTCACCCGCTTCATTCCGGCAGCAGAATGGGCTGCGGTGCTGAGGGCCCTGAAGGCGCCGCTCGGCGTGCATGCGGTGCTCGGCAATCACGATTATTGGGACGACAAGACGGTGCAACGTCAGGGGCAGGGCATGCCGGTTGCACGCCGCGCGCTGGAGCGGGCCGGCATCCCGGTCTACGAGAACGACGCGGTGCGGCTCGTCAAGGACGGCCGTCCGTTCTGGCTGGCCGGTCTCGGCGACCAGCTCGCCTTCATGGCGGCGCGGCGCTATCGCGAGATCAGGCGCATCGGCGTCGACGATCTCAACGGGACTCTCGCAAAGGTCACCGACGACGCGCCGGTGATCCTGCTCGCACATGAGCCCGATGTTGCGCTCCGCGTGCCCTCGCGCGTCGCGCTGCAACTCTCCGGCCACACCCATGGCGGCCAGATCCGGCTGCTCGGCTGGTCGCCGGCGGTGCCGGTCAAGCACGGCATGCGGCTCGCCTATGGCCATATCAAGCTGAAATGCGACGTCGTCGTCTCCGGCGGCCTCGGCTGCAGCATCATGCCGTTCCGCCTCGGCGTGCCGCCCGAGATCGTGCAGGTCACGCTCGGCGCAAAAGGGCCGGTGGTGTCCTGACCGCGCTTGCGTGATCGAGCAATTTGCGCAACACGATTGTCGTTCCCGTTCCGAAGGCAATCGAGGGGCCGCAATTGACCTTACCCCATATCGACGGCGCGATCCGCGATGGCCGCCACCATATGCAGGTCCGCGTCTATTACGAGGACACCGACTTTTCCGGCATCGTCTACCACGCCAACTATCTGCGGTTCATGGAGCGTGGACGCACCAATCATCTCCGTCTGATGGGCGCCGAACAGAACGCGCTGTTCGAGGAGGCGCAGGAGGAGACCGGCGGCTTCGCCTTTGTCGTGCGCTCGATGACGCTCGATTTCCTCAAGCCTGCGCGGATGGACGACATGCTCGACGTCGTGACCTGGCCGATCGCGGTGAAGGGGGCTTCCATCATGCTCGCGCAGGAGGTCAGGCGCGGCGATGACGTGCTTGTGAAGGCGCAGGTGCGCGTTGCCTTCGTCAGCGGCGGCCGTGCGCAGCCGATTCCGAAGTCCATCCGCGCGCTGATGAAGGCCGATATGGTCTAGCTATAGGCTGATAGGAAACGCCCCATCGACTCTGCGCAGTACGGCGATAGATTTGCGCCGCCAACAACGAGGGATCGCCGATGTCACGTCCGCCGCTGCCGCCCTTCACCCGCGAGACCGCCGCGCAGAAGGCGCGCATGGCCGAGGATGCCTGGAATTCGCGCGACCCCGTTCGGGTTGCCGGCGCCTATACCGAGGACAGCCGCTGGCGCAATCGCGCCGAGGTGTTTCAAGGCCGCGAGGCGATCGTGGCCTTCCTGACCCGCAAATGGGAAAAGGAGCTCGAGTATCGCCTGATCAAGGATCTCTGGGCGTTCGACGAGAACCGCATCGCGGTGCGCTTCCAGTACGAATGGCACGATGCGGCCGGTAACTGGTTTCGCTCCTACGGCAACGAGCAGTGGGAGTTCGACGAGCACGGCCTGATGCGCCGCCGCGAAGCCTCGATCAACGACATCGCGATTGCAGAGAAGGACCGCCGCTTCCATTGGCCCGCGCCGGGCCCGCGTCCGGCCGATGTGCCGGGGTTGGGGCAGGAGCCGTTCTGACAGTGAGAGCTGGGCCGTCGTGCTTCGAGACGCGCGTTCCACGCTCCTCAGCACGACGGTGATAGGGGTGAGCCCGCGGCTTCCTTCAAGCCGCTCGCGCAACTCCGCCCCGTCATCCTGAGGTGCGAGCGCAGCGAGCCTCGAAGGGTGAACGGCCCCGTTCGGGGGCCGCCACACCTTGTGCATCAATTTACGCGGCCGCCTTGTGCCGTGCGATCTCGGCCTTGTAGAGCTCGAACTCCTCGGCGACCGCCTTCGCAACCGATGGCCGGGCGCGCAGGCGTTCGTAATAGGCCTTCAGCGCCGGCCATTTCGCGAGCTCGATCGGCGGCGTTGCCATGGTCCAGTTGATGACGGTGACGAGATAGGCGTCGGCGACGCTGAAATGATCGAGCAGATAGTCGCGGCCCTTCAGATGGTCCTCGACATAATCGAGCCGCGAGACGTATTTCTCCAGCGCATAGGCCTTGGCCTCCGGCGGTGCCTTCCTGTCGAGCAGCGGCAGGAACAGGCCCTTGTGCAGCTCGGTGCCGATGAAGCACAGCCATTGATGCAGCTTTGAACGCTCGGCGTTCGACGCGGTGCCGAGGCCGGCCCGCGGGAATTGGTCGGCGACGTATTGCAGGATCGCGGCGTTTTCGGTCAGCACCACGCCGTCGTCGGTGCGCAGCGTCGGCACCAGGCCGAGCGGATTGACCTTGTTGAAGTCGGAGCCGTCGTTGCGCACCTGCTTGGTCTTCGGATCGACCTCGAGATAATTGGCCGGCTGGCCCGCTTCATAGAGCGCGACGCGGGTCGCCATCGAGCAGGCGAGGGGCGAGAAATAAAGGTCCATGGGGTGCCTCCTTGGCGGTGTCTGGCGCGGCGTGCCGGCCGTTATTGATTTTTGTACTGTCATGGATAATATTTGTCTGGTCAAGGAATTTAATGCGAAATGGTACAAAAAACTAAGAAGCCGCCATCTGCTGCCAAAATCGAGGCGCCGGTCGCACCGAAGCGCCGCGGGCGGCCGCGCGCCTACGAGCCTGAAGTGGCGCTCGGCAAGGCTCTCGATCTATTCCGGCGCGACGGCTTTGCCGCGACTTCGCTCGATGATCTCAGTGCCGCGACCGGCATGAATCGGCCGAGCCTCTATGGTGCGTTCGGCGACAAGCGCGAGCTCTACATCAAGAGCTACCAGCGCTATCGCGACGACGCGCGCGCCGCGATGGTCGACATCTTCCGCGCCGATGCGCCGCTGCGCGAGCGGCTGGAGCGCATCTATCGGATCGCGCTCGACATCTATCTGTCCGGCGAGTCCGGCCCGCGCGGCTGCTTCACCGTGATGACGGCTGCGTCCGAGGCGGTGTCGGATCCGGATATCCGCGCCATGGTGCTGGAGGGCCTGACCGAGCTCGACAAGGCGTTCGGCATCTGCTTCCGCCATGCCAAGGAGCGCGGCGAGTTGCCTGACGGCGCCGATCCGGCGTCGCTGGCGCATCTTGCGTCGGCCACCATCCACACCATCGCCATCCGCGCCCGAGCACGTGTGCCGCGCGGGGAACTCGAGGCGATCGTGAAGGGCGCCGTCGACGTGATGTGCCGGGCCAAATAGAAGCGGCAAATTTTTTGCTGATCACAAATTTCTTGCCGATCAAATGTCGGGCGCTGGTTTTCTCGCCCGTCTTCCGTAAGGTCTCCCCCCTCACGGAAGCGAAATCTCATGGGAAAAGTCAGGACTTCAGCATTCTCGGTCTCGATCGACGGATTTGGCGCGGCGCCGCGTCAGAGCCTCGAAAATCCATTCGGCGAAGGCGGCATGGTGCTGCCCGGCTGGTTCCTCCAGACGCGGACGTTCCGCCAGACCTTCGGCCAGGATGGCGGCAGCACCGGGCTCGACGACGAGATCGCGCGCAAATCGATGGAAAATATCGGCGCCTGGATCCTCGGGCGCAACATGTTCGGCCCGATCCGCGGGCCCTGGCCCGATGATGCCTGGAAAGGCTGGTGGGGCCCCAATCCGCCCTATCACACGCCGACCTATGTGCTGACCCATCACGCCCGGCCCGACCTGGTGATGGAAGGCGGCACCACGTTTCATTTCGTGACCGACGGCATTCACGCCGCGCTCGAGCGAGCGCGCGCTGTTGCCGGAGACAAGGACATCCGGGTCGGCGGCGGCGTGTCGCTGGTGCGCCAATTCCTCGAGGCGCGGCTGCTCGACGAGGTGCAACTGGCGCTGTCGCCGGTGCTGCTCGGCGCCGGCGAGAATCTGTTCGCCGGCATCGATCTGCCCGCGCTCGGCTACGCCGTCGTTTCACAGGTCGCGAGCCCGAACGCCACGCACGTCACCTTCGCGCGCAAATCGTAGAGCGACAGATTCCGCTTCACCTCGCCCCGCTTGCGGGGAGAGGTCGGAATGCATCGGGAGATGCATTCCGGGTGAGGAGGAGTCTCCGCAAATGCAGCTGTCTCCGAATACGCGGAGACAGCCTCTCACCCCAACCCGCTCCCCGTAAGAACGGTGAGAGGGAGAGTACTGCCGTCGTCTGCGTCAGTTGCCAAAATCGGTCGTTGACGCGGGCGTCGTTCCGGCGTACTTAACCCAAAGGTTATTTAACCGATGAGCTAAGTACATGCCGCTGGACCCCCTCAGTTCGACCTTCGCGGCGCTGGCCGATCCGACCCGGCGCGCGATCCTGGCGCGGCTTGCGCTCGGCGAGACCTCGGTGATGGAGCTGGCGAAGCCGTTCGACATGAGCCTGCCGGCGATCTCCAAGCACCTGAAGGTTTTGGAGCATGCAGGCCTGATCTCGCGCGGGCGCGAGGCGCAGTGGCGGCCGTGCCGCATCGCGCCCGCCTCGTTCAAGCAGGCCGACGGCTGGCTCGGGAATTTCCGCCGCTTCTGGGACGAGAGCTTCAACCGCCTCGACGGCCTGCTCGAGGAGATGAAGGCGGAGGAGGCTGCAAAGGCCCCGCCGCGCAGCAACCGTAAAGTCAGAGTAAAGAAGGAGAAGCAACGTGGACGCACGCGTGGATAAGACGCTGAAGATCACGACCCCGTCGGATTTCGAATTCGCCATGACGCGCCAGTTCGACGCGCCGCGGCGCTTCGTGTTCGACGCGATGACCAAGCCGGAATTTCTGGTTCGCTGGCTTGGCTGCGACGCGATGGCGATGCCGGTCTGCGAGGTCGACCTGCGCGTCGGCGGCCGCTATCGCTTCGTATTCCGCTCGTCCGAGGGCATCGAGCATGAACTCACCGGCACCTATCGCGAAGTGGTGCGCCCGGAGCGGTTGGCATTCGGCGAAACCTTCTCGATGCCGGGTTTCACCAGCGACGAATATCTGGTGACGTCGACGTTCGTCGAGGCCGGCGGCACCACCACGCTGACGACCACGATCCGCCACCCCACCAAGGAGGCGCGCGACGGTCATCTCAATTCCGGCATCGAGAAGGGCGTCGAGCCGGCCTACGACCGGCTCGCTGAGGTCGTTGCCGGAATGGGGTGAGAAGCGGCAGGACAGCGCTTCGTCGGTGAAGCGCTGCCCCATCAACCTCGTCGTCCCTGCGAAAGCAGGGACCCATACCCCGCGGCCGGCGCAGTGAAATGCACTCGTCGTTCCAGCATCGCTCATCAATTGGCATCTGTGATTATGGGTCCCTGCTTTCGCAGGGACGACACCGACTCAATACCCCCGCTTGCGATCGACCATGTTTTCCAGCGCGCCGCCCGCCTCGAAGCGCGCGATCTGCTGCGCGACGTATTTCGAGATCTCGTCGGCGTCGGTGTCGGCGGCGTTGTGTGGGGTCAGCACCACTTTCGGGTGGCTCCAGAACGGGCTCGCCTCGGGCAGCGGCTCGGTCTCGAAGACGTCGAGCGAGGCGGCGCCCAGCGTGCCGTCGTCGAGCGCGCGCAAAATGTCCGCTTCGTCCTGCAAGCCGCCGCGGCCGGCATTGATGATGACGGGCGCGCCGAGCGGGCTGTTGCGGTTCAGCTTGGCGAACGCATCGCGGTTGAGCACATGCCGCGTATCCGGCGTCAGCGGCAGCAGGCAGACCAGGATGTTGGTTGCGCGCAGGAATGCATCGAGCCCGTTGGTGCCGTGATAGCAGGCGATGCCGTCGATCCGCTTCTCGCTGCGGCTCCAGCCGACGACCCGGAAGCCGAGCGCGCGGAGCGCATGCGCCGAGGCCGCGCCGAGGGTGCCGAGCCCCATCACGCCGACGGTGATCGCACTTGCCGCCCATTGGTAGTCCGGCGCCCAGCGTTTTGCCCGCTGCGACTCCCGCAGATAAAGCTCCTGGCGATGATGCATCAGGACATGCAGCACGACATATTCGGTCATGCGGTCGGTGAGGTCGCCGACCGAAACCCGCACCAGCGGCACGTCGGGCAGCGAGCGGTCGGCCATCAGCGCATCGACCCCGGCTCCGAGATTGAAAATGACGCGCAGGTTCTTGAACGCCGCGAGCTCGCCCGGCTTCGGCTTCCACACCGCGGCATAGTGCACCTCGGCGGGGTCGAGCGCGCCGTCCGGAAGCAGCACCACAGAGCGGTCGGGGCAGACCGCGTCGAACCGCGCCTTCCAGCGCGTCGACGACCAGTTTTCCGAGCCGCCGTTGATCAGTAGCGCGAGTGCGCCCTTGCCCATCCAGATACCTCCGAAGTCAATGTGACGAGTGTCACATAACGGGTCATGCCCGTCCCGAGCCTCCTGCCATCAACAGGGGAGAACTTCCATGCACAAACTGATCCGGGCCTCAGCTTTCATCGTCGCCGTTGTCACATCTTGCGCAGGCGATCGCCGCAGCCTCGTGCTCGCAAATGCCGACACGTCCGCTCAGGCACAACCGGCCGTTGCTCTCGCTCGGCCTGCGGCTTCCGGAGCCCTGAAGGCAGCACGCATCTCGCCTGGTGACGAAGAGCCATATTCGTCAACGGAAGAGCGATGCGACCAAAGGCGCGCCGGATCGCCACACGAGGATCGTCGCGGTGCTGGACATGCGCCAGCGCCCGCGGTCCAGCGTCCGGTCTGTCGAGGCTCGCCACGAGGCTTCGATCGAAATCCAGTGCGGGCATCAGGAACCTAAATTTCTTTCGCTCGCACTGTCGGCAGCGGGCATAATCGTTCGTTCTTGCAATGAACGGAGATGCCTTTTCGATGCTGTACGCCATCCTCTGCTATCATGACGAAGACATGGTCGGTTCCTGGAGCAAGGAACACGACGCCTCGGTCATGCAGAAACTGTCCGTCGTGCAGGACAAGCTCGCCAAGCAGGGCAAGCTCGGTCCGGTGGCCCGGCTGCTGCCGACCACGGCTGCGACCACGCTGCGCAAGGAAAACCCGCCGCTGGTGCTGGACGGCCCGTTTGCCGAGACCAAGGAGCAGCTGCTTGGTTTCTATCTGGTCGAGGGCAAGAACCTCGACGAGGTGCTCGACATCGCGCGCGACCTCGGCGAGGCCAATCCCGGCGGCACCTATGAGATTCGCCCGGTCGGCTACTTCACTCCGGGGAGCGCAAAGACGTGAGCGTGACCGACACCGCCTGGATCGATGCCACGCTGACATCGGCGCGTCCCCAGGCGGTTGGCGCGTTGCTGCGCTACTTCCGCAATCTCGACACCGCCGAGGAAGCCTTCCAGAACGCCTGCTTGCGGGCGCTCAAGAGCTGGCCGCAGAACGGCCCGCCGCGCGATCCCGCGGCGTGGCTGATCATGGTCGGCCGCAACGTCGCGATCGATGAGGTCCGCCGCAACAAGAAACAGCAACCGCTGCCCGACGACGACCAGGCGATCTCCGACCTCGACGACGCCGAGGACGAGCTTGCCGAGCGGCTCGACGGCTCGCACTACCGCGACGACATCCTGCGGCTGCTGTTCATCTGCTGTCACAAGGATCTGCCGGCGACCCAGCAGATCGCGCTCGCGCTTCGCATCGTCTCCGGCCTGACGGTGAAGCAGATCGCGCGCGCCTTCCTGGTCTCTGAAGCCGCGATGGAGCAGCGCATCACGCGGGCCAAGGCGCGCGTCGCCGACGCCAACGTGCCGTTCGAGACGCCGGGCGCGGTGGAGCGCAGCGAGCGGCTCGCCTCGGTCGCGGCGATGATCTATCTGATCTTCAACGAGGGCTATTCGGCGAGCGGCGACACCGCCGAAATCCGCTCGCCGCTGTGCGAGGAGGCGATCAGGCTCGCCCGCCTGCTGCTGCGGCTGTTCCAGAGCGAGCCTGAGATCATGGGGCTCACCGCGCTGCTGTTGCTGCAGCACGCCCGCGCCGAAGCGCGCTTCGATGCCGATGGCCAGGTGATCCTGCTCGACGACCAGGACCGCAGCCTGTGGAACCAGAAGCTGATCGCCGAGGGCGCCGCGCTGATCGACAAGGCGATGCGTCACCGCCGCAGCGGGCCCTATCAGGTGCAGGCGGCAATCGCCGCCCTTCACGCCCGTGCGGAAAAGCCCGAGGATACCGACTGGACGCAGATCGACCTGCTCTACGGCGCGCTCGAGGTCATGCAGCCGTCGCCGGTGATCACGCTCAATCGCGCTGTTGCGGTCTCCAAGGTGAAGGGACCGGAAGCTGCGCTCGAGATGATCGAGCCGCTCGCGCCGCGGCTTGCCAATTACTTCCATTATTTCGGCGTGCGCGGCGCCTTCCTGATGCAGCTCGGCCGCAACGAGGAGGCCCGAATCGCCTTCGACCGCGCCATCGCGCTCGCCAACACCACGGCTGAGGCCGCCCACATCCGCATGCATATCGACCGCCTGATGCGCGACAGCCAGCCGCGCAATGCGAAGGCGAAGTAGTCGGCTCGCCTGGTTGCGCACTCGTCCGAGTGCAAGTTGAGAAGCTTCCCGCGCGGTACCCCTCTCCCTGACCCTCCCCCGCAAGGGGGGAGGGAACCCTTCCGCCGGTGCTTCCCTCACACGAACGCAGAGATTGCGTGCAACGGATCACGTGAGCGGCGTGCAAATTCCCTTCGTCGACTATCGCCAACAATCACGTGAGGTGAGCACAACGGTCAGGCTCCCTCCCCCCTCGCGGGGGAGGGTGGGGAGAGGGGTAAGCCCCGGGCGAGCTGATCAATTTGTGCATCGCTCCCGCAACCACGGTTGCGCTTCCGAAAAATTCTTCCCGTGCAGTGTCGGCCCCGCGCCCCGCCGTTCGTCATGAAGGCAGAGAGCATCACCAAGCGTTACGGAGCCCGTCATGTCGACGATCGTCGAGACCGAAGTCTCAAAGCCCGCCCGCATCACCGGCCGCGTCATGAGCGGCGTGGTTGTTCTTTTCCTGCTGTTCGATGGCGCCATCAAGCTGGTGCCGTTGCCGATCGTCACCGAGACCATGGACAAGATGGGCTGGGGCGCGAGCGATACCCTGGCGCGCAGCCTCGGTATCATCACCATCGTCTGCACGCTGTTGTACTCGGTGCCGCCGACCTCGATCCTCGGCGCCATCCTGCTCACCGGCTATCTCGGCGGCGCGATCGCATCCCATGTACGGATCGGCAGCCCGCTGTTCACCCACACGCTGTTCGGGGTCTATCTCGGCCTGATGGTGTGGGGCGGGCTCTATCTGCGCGACGGCAATCTGCGTGCGCTGCTGCCGTTCCGTCGTTAAGCTATTGCTCAATTCACCCTGTGGAGACAGTTATGTTCGAGACCATTGCCATCATCGCGATTGTCCTCGCCGTCGCGATCGCCGTCATCCTCGTCATCGCGGCGACCAAGCCGGGCACGCTTCGGGTCACGCGTGCGGTCAGCATCAATGCGCCGGCCGATCGGGTCTTTCCGCTGATCAACGATTTCCGTAAGTGGACGGTCTGGTCGCCTTATGAAAACCGGGATGCCGACATGAAGCGCGTCTATAGCGGCGCCGAGCGCGGGCAGGGCGCGGCCTATGCCTGGGACGGCAACAAGAATGTCGGGTCCGGCCGCATGGAGATCCTGCAGTCCGCCGCGCCGTCGAAGATCGTCATCAAGCTCGACTTCTTCAAACCGTTCGAGGGCCACAACACCGCCGAGTTCACAATGCTGCCGCAGGGGGATGCGACCAGCGTCACATGGACCATGTATGGTCCGGCCGTCTTCATGTCGAAGGTGATGCAGGTGTTCATCAACCTGGATCACATGATCGGCAAGGATTTCGAGGCCGGTCTCGCCAATCTGAAGAAGCTGACTGAAAAATAGCGAGCGTTTTCGAGCGAAGTGGTTACCGGTTCGCGTGAAGAAAACGCGTCAAAACGAGAATCTACCCCAGGGAGCATGTGATGCAGGTCAACCCCTATCTCTCCTACGACGGCAATTGCGGCGCCGCGCTGAACTTCTACCAGAAGGTTCTCGGTGCGCGGATCGAGGAATCCTATCCCTATGGCGAGGGCAATCCGGAGATGCAGACGCCGCCCGGCTGGAAGGACAAGATCATGCACGCCCGCCTCACGATCGACGGCGAGGTCATCATGGCCTCCGACGCCCCGCCCGGCCACTTCCAGAAGCCGCAGGGCTTCCATGTGTCGCTGCAGGTCGAGGATCCCGCAGAGGCCGAACGCCGCTTCAAGGCGCTGGCCGACGGCGGCACCGTCACCATGCCGTTCGGCAAGACCTTCTTCTCCAACGGCTTCGGCATGTGCGTCGATCAGTTCGGCATACCCTGGATGGTGAACTGCCCGCAGGGGATGTAGGCGGAGCCCCTCCGTTCGCTCGCAACTGAAGAGGTCGCGCGCACAGCTCCATCCTCGTCATTGCGAGCGAAGCGAAGCAATCCATCACTCTCCAAGCGGAGAAATGGATTGCTTCGTCGCCTTGCTCCTCGCAATGACGGCGGCGTAAATTGTCTCACCTGCACCGCGGATAGATCGCAGCGAGCTCGCGGCCGCGCAGCAGCAGCAGGCGCGAGGTCAGGCCGCCGCGGCGCACGATCCAGCCGCGCACCGGCGCCGGGTAGGCTTCCAGCACCGCCTCGGAGGCTTCCGGCTCCGCATAGGTTCGGCCGCGCCGGTCGATCGAGCGCGCGGCATGGAAGCCGAGCACGGCGCGCCGCGTTACGCAGATGCGGTCGCCCGGCACCATCGAGAGCACCAGCGTGCAGGCCGACAGGCATGGCCCGTCGATCACCACGCGCTCGCCGGACTCGCGCACCTTGTCGAACAATTCGATGAATGGACCGACCTGCCCGCCGGGACTGGCGAGGATGCGGACGTCGGCTTCTGCGCCGCAGATGCCGGCAAGCAGCGCTGCCATCCCCAGCATCGTCGAGATCGTCCAGATCGCCCCGATCCGCATGCGGCGGTTCCTTCCGTTGACGTCGCTCCGGCTCAGTTACGCTAGCGCATGCGGCGAGAGTTTGTCAGCCTGCGCCGGAGACGCCGGCCTCGGCAAAGGTCGCCATGCCGCCGTGACAGGCGAGCGCCGCGCGCAGCAGCAGGATCGCAATCCCTGCGCCGGAGGCTTCGCCGAGCCGCATCTCGAGATCGAGCAATGGGGCGAGCGCGAGTTCGCGCAGCAGTTCGCGGTGGCCGAGCTCGGCCGAGACATGCCCGGCGCGGCAATGGGCGAGGCCT
>NZ_JACMYK010000142.1 GCF_020889785.1 Bradyrhizobium acaciae | reverse complement strand
CGGCTCGGCCCGCTTCGCCCGCACCCGACCCCTTCTGAACGACGGCTGCGACGACCTGGTGCTGATCTCTGCGACCCGC
Source organism: Bradyrhizobium acaciae (assembly GCF_020889785.1). Lineage (GTDB taxonomy): Bacteria > Pseudomonadota > Alphaproteobacteria > Rhizobiales > Xanthobacteraceae > Bradyrhizobium > Bradyrhizobium acaciae. Next base: position 18,756 of record NZ_JACMYK010000142.1, on the reverse strand, counting down.
GGCGCGGTGCAGGTCACGCAAGGCAGCAAGGCGATCGAGATTACGCGCGGCCAGATGTGTCTCACCGAGATGAACATCGTCGGCACTGCCGACCTCACCCAGTCCGGCAGCTTTACGACCGCGCGGTTTCCGCGACGCCTCCTGCTTCAGGTCGCACCATCAGCGGAGACGCAACTGGCGCGAGCGCTCGGCCGCGACCTTGCCTTGAGTGCGATGATCGCGCGCTATTCGGCGCTCTGCACCGATCTCGCCGGCGACCTGGACCTGCCGGGCCAGCAGGCGGCGGCGCATCACCTCGCCGATCTGGTCGGTCTCGTGCTCGGCAGCAATGCCGAGACGAAGGAGTTGGTTGCACGGGATGGCATCGCGAAGGCGCGGCTCGAGCTGATGAAGGCCGATGTCCTGAAGAATCTCGACAACGGCAAGCTGACGATCGAGGCCATCGCAAAAGCTAACGCGCTGAGCACGCGGCAGGCGCAACGCCTGTTCGCGTCCGAAGGCACCACGTTCTCGGAATTCGTGCTGGAGCAGCGCCTGCTGATGGCGCGCCGGCTGCTGCTGCACGAGCAGGGCAGCGGCCGCAAGGTCAGCGACATCGCCTATACGGTCGGCTTCAACGATCTGTCCTATTTTCACCGCTCGTTCCGCCGGAAGTTCGGTATCGCGCCGGCGGAGATGCAGATGGAACTGGGGCGCCGGCATTGAACGCGTCCCGCTGCTGACGTAGAGCAGGGGTCTGGCTCCATCCCAACATGTGTGTCTCCATGCCTCTCTGGACCTGCGAACAATGCGGCGCGCAATTTCCTGAAACTGCGGCGCGCCGGCGGCTTGCCCGATCTGCGAGGACGAGCGGCAATATGTGAACTGGAAGGGGCAGGCCTGGCTGACGCGCGAGGAGCTCGCGCAACGTCACCAACTGGTCTGGCGCGACGATCTCGGCCTGGTCGGGATCGCGCTCGAGCCGTCATTCGCGATCGGGCAACGCGCGCTGCTGGTGCCGGATCGCGGCGGCTGCGTGATGTGGGACTGCGTGCCGCTCGCAACAATGGAGGCGATCGCGCATGTCAGATCGCTCGGCGGGCTGAAGGCGATCGCGATCTCGCATCCGCATTACTATGGCGCGGTCGCCGACTGGAGCGCGGCGTTCGACGACGCGCCGGTCTATCTGCACGGCGACGACGCGCAATGGGTGACGCGGCCCTGTCCGTCGATCGTGCCGTGGCAGGGTGACAGCCACCGCATTTCCGACGACATCCTGCTGGTGCGCGGCGGCGGACATTTCGCCGGCGCCACGATGCTGCATTGGAGCAAGGGCGCCGACGGGCGCGGCGCGCTCTTGACCGGGGACATCGCGATGGTGGCGATGGATCGCCGCTCGGTGAGCTTCATGTACTCCTATCCGAACTACATCCCGCTCAACGCTGCCGCGGTCCGCCGCGTCGCGGGCGCGGTCGCGCCGCTGGCGTATGATCGGATCTACGGCGCGTGGTGGGGCAAGAACATCGCCAGCGATGCCAAGGCGGCGTTCGACCGGTCGGTGCAGCGCTATATCGCGGCGATCTCCGGCTGACGGTTCCCGCCGCTTGGCTTGCCAGCCGGCGCGATCGCGCTATATCAGGGCTTTCCCGCCACCTAAGGTTTGTCCGAGTTTCCGCATGACCACAACTGCCGCCGCCGAATCCCAGCCGTTCCAGGCCGAGGTTGCCGAATTGCTGCACCTGATGGTGCATTCGGTCTATTCCGAGACCGATATCTTCCTGCGCGAGCTGATCTCGAACGCGTCGGATGCCTGCGACAAGCTCCGCTACGAGGCGATCGCCGATCCCGGCCTGATCACCGACGGCACACCGCCGGAAATCAGGATCGTCCCGAACAAGACGGCCAACACGCTTGCCGTGGTCGACACCGGCATCGGCATGGAGCGGCAGGAGCTGATCGACAATCTCGGCACCATCGCGCGCTCCGGCACCAAATCGTTCCTGTCGAAGCTGACCGAAGCCAAGGACGGCGCCAATCTGATCGGCCAGTTCGGCGTCGGCTTCTATGCCGCCTTCATGGTTGCCGAGAAGATCGTCGTCACCAGCCGCCGCGCCGGCTCGGACGAGGTGTGGGTGTGGACGTCGGAGGGCGGCAGCGGTTTCGAGATCGCGCCGGCCAGCGAGGAGGCAGCGAGCCGCGTCGCGCGCGGCACCGAGATCGTGCTGCATCTGAAAAAGGACGCCGCCAAATATCTCGAAACCTACGAGATCGAACGCATCGTCCGCGAATATTCCGACAACATCCAGTTTCCGATTCTGCTGGTGCCGGAGGAGGGCGAGCCGCGCCAGATCAATTCGGCCAGCGCGCTGTGGCAGCGTTCGAAATCCGAGCTCAAGCCGGAAGACTATGCCCAGGCCTACAAGCAGATCGCGGGCGCGTTCGACGAGCCGGCGATGACGCTGCACTACCGCGCCGAGGGCCGGCAGTCCTACGCCGTGCTGCTGTTCGCGCCGTCGCAAAAGCCGTTCGACCTGTTCCAGGTCGAGCGCAAGGGCAAGGTCAAGCTCTACGTCCGCCGCGTCTTCATCGCCGACGACGCCGAGCTGTTGCCGGCTTACTTGCGCTTCATCCGCGGCGTGATCGACAGCGAGGACCTGCCGCTCAACATCTCGCGCGAGATGCTGCAGAACAATCCCCAACTCGCCCAGATCCGCAAGGCCGTCACCAGCCGCGTCGTCAGCGAGTTGGAAACGCTCGGGGAGAAGGAGCCGGAGACCTTTGCAAAGATCTGGGACGCGTTCGGCCCGGTCATCAAGGAGGGCCTGTGGGAAGACTTCGAACGCCGTGAGAAGCTCTTGGCGCTGGCGCGTTTCACCACGACGTCGGGCGAGAACCGCTCGTTGAAGCAATATGTCGACGACTTCAAGCCGAACCAGACCGAGATCTATTATCTGGTCGGTGACAGCGTCGAGCGGCTGAAGTCGAACCCGAAGCTGGAATCAGCGCGCGCCCGCGGCATCGAGGTGCTGCTCTTGACCGATCCCGTCGATGCGTTCTGGACCTCGGCGCCAATTGATTTCGGCGGCAAGCCGCTGAAGTCGCTGAGTCAGGGCGACGTCGATTTCGGCCTGATCCCGCTCGTCGACGACAAGGCCGAAGACAAGGCGGACAAGCCCGAGGCCGATGCCGCGACCACGATCGCCGTGATCAAGGATGCGCTCGGCGAGCGTGTCTCCGATGTCCGCGCCTCGCAGCGGCTGACGTCGAGTGCGTCCTGCCTCGTTGCCGGCGGCGACGCGCGCGACCGCGCGCTGGAGCGGCTGCTCGCCCAGCAGAACCGCGGCGAGATCACCAAGCCGATCCTCGAGGTCAATCTGCGCCACCCGCTGGTCGCCGCACTCGCGACCGACACCGCGCAGGGCAAGGACCTCTCGCTGCTGCTGTTCGAGCAGGCGCAGATCCTCGACGGCGAGATGCCCGACGACCCCGCCGCATTCGCGAGCCGCTTGAACCAGCTCGTGCTGCGCGGACTTGGGAAGTAGGGGCGGCACACTGGTCGCCCTCCATCCCCGTCATCGCTGAGGAGCGAGCTCTCGCGAGCCTTGAAGGATGCACGGCCGAGCTGTGGCAGCAGGGCCGTCGTGCTTCGAGACGGCCGCTGCGCGGCCTCCTCAGCATGACGGGACTACGAGCCAGACGGTAGACGGCAGTTCATCTCGCATTCTCGGCGTAAGAGCATTTTGATCCGGCGCGTGATGCCGTCCCCGTCATCCTGAGGAGCGCATAGCGCGTCTCGAAGGATGCACGGCCCCGCTGGTGGCCGTCGACCCTTCGAGACGCCGCTTCGCGGCTCCTCAGGGTGACTGGACCTAGCTCCACTCGGGCTGCGCTTTCAAAACCTCGCCCCAACCCGCGCCGTATCTGCTAGAGAGTTCCGTAACAGGGCGGAAACGGCACGGCGTTGCGATGGCTGGCGGCAGCGAGATCTTCTACGGCGGCATTCCGGTGTTTCGCGGCTTCGCGCGGCTGATGGATCCCGCGCTGTATGCGCCGTTGCCTGATGACTGGACCGTCGGCGTCGCCGATATCGTGGAATCGACCAAGGCGATTGCGGCGCAGCGGTACAAGGCGGTCAACATGGCCGGCGCCGCAGTGGTCGCCTCGGTCACCAATGCGCTGGACGGCCGTGAATTTCCCTTCGTGTTCGGCGGCGATGGCGCGAGCTTCGCTGTCTCCCCCGCCGATCTCGACAAAGCGCGCGAGGCGCTGGCTGCGACCGCGCGCTGGGTGCGCGACGATCTCGATCTCGTGCTGCGCGTAGCCTTGATGCCGGTGTCGGCGATCCGCGCGGCGGGCGCCGACGTTCGCGTCGCGCGCTTCGGGCCGTCGGCCAATCTCTCTTACGCGATGTTTTCCGGTGGTGGTCTCGCTTACGCCGATGCCGCGATGAAGCGCGGCGAATTCGCGGTCGATCCGGCGCCGCCGGGCACCCAGCCCGATCTGTCCGGCCTGTCCTGCCGCTTCGAGGTGATGCCGTCCGCGCGCGGCGTCATCCTCTCGGTACTGGTGCTGCCGGCAAAGGACGCCGATCCCGCTTCCTTCCGCAAGGTGATCGAGGACATTGTCGTCCGCATCGAGAAAAGCCCCGATGCCGGACGGCCGGTGCCTGCAGACGGCCCGCCGCTGCGCTGGCCGCCGCAGGGGATGGAGTACGAGGCGCGGGCGCGACGCGGCGGCTCGCTCGCAGTGCGCCGTGCCACGGTGCTCGCGTTCACGCTATGGGCCTACACGTTGATGCGGTTCAATATCCCGGTCGGCAAGTTCGTGCCGAAAAATTATGTGCGGCAGCTTGTCGAAAACTCCGACTTCCGCAAGTTCGACGACGGCCTGCGCATGATCCTGGACTGCACGCCGGAGCTCGCCGCCGAGCTCGAGCAGCGCCTGGTCGCGGCAGCCGCGCAAGGCGTCGTGCGCTACGGCCTGCATGAACAGGACGCTGCGATGATGACCTGCTTCACCCCATCGGTGATGCGCGCCGACCACGTCCACTTCATCGACGGCGCCCGCGGCGGTTACGCCTCGGCCGCCACCGTGCTGAAGACGCGCGCGGCGTAGATTCGGGGCGAGGGGCACGCAGTCCCCCCGCGGCTTACCGTCCGACGCGCGTCCAGGTTTCGCCGCCGCACAGGGCGCCGACGCAGCCTTCGACGCGCAGCGTGCTCTCGCCGGTGACCGAGATGCTGCTCGCATAGGTGCCGCCGTCGTCGGCATTGTAGATCTGGCCCGACCATTTGCCTACGGCGACCGGCTGCATGCCGGAGAACAGCGGCAGCCCGATGATCGGCCGGTTGGCCAGCGACGGATTGGAATTCTTGTTGTCGACCTGCGGCTTGCCGGTCATCGGATCGATCGGGTCGCGCAGGCTCACCACCACGCCGCAGATGCCGCCACCGCATTTGCTGATCTTGACGCGGGCATCGCCAGCCTGGGTCTGCCAGACGCCGAAAGGCTCAGGCGCGCCCTCCGCATGCGCAGCAGGCGCGGCGAGCGCCGTCGCGATGATTGCGATCACGAATCCGAATTTGCAGACCATGGCTGTTCCCCAAGAGGTCGGCCTGCATAACAAGTCGAAAGATTTCTGCAATGTCATATTCGCCCGGCCAGGCGCGTGTGGCCCGGAAAATTTTGTTGTGTATTCCGGCGATGGTCATACTCAGGCAAGGCTGTTGGCGATGCTATCCCCAGCGAGTCAGCCGAATCGATATGATGGTGGCGAGGCCGAATGCGACCATCGCAGCCCCGACCAGTGCAAACAGCGTCCAGGCCGGGGCGCTCACGGTAGCAAGCCACCAGCCGCCGATGCCGACCAGCAGCAGGCGGATGGTGCCGGCCAGCACCGGTCCACCGACCTTGGCCGCGCCTTGCGAAGAGAAATAAAGGCAGACGCCGACGCCGAAGAAGCCGAAGGCCGGACCCGCCAGCGCGAAATAGGACGAGGCGGCCGCGGTGACGCCGGGATCGCTGGTGAACAGCGCAATCCACAGCGTCGGCTTCAGTGCGACCACAAGTCCGACCAGCCCGACGACAAGTCCGGCGACCGTGCCGGCCGTCCACGCCACCTTGCGGGCCCGCGTGACAAGTCCGGCGCCGATCGCCATGCCGACCATCGGCACGGAGGCGACGCCGACCGCGAATGCGATCGGGATCAGCAGGAATTCCAGCCGCGAGCCCATGCCGTACCCGGCCAGCGTCTCGGTGCCGAACCCTGCCAGGATCTTGGTGAAGATCAGGATGGTCAGCACGCTCTGCAACGGCGACAGGCAGGAGATCGCGCCGACCTTGAGGATGTCCAAAAACATCGCGCGCTGGAAGCTGAAGGCCTTGAAGTCGAGCTTCAACCGGCTGCGGCCGGATGCGAGATACCAGGCGAGGAAGATCGCACCACACGTGAAGGCCGTGAGCTGGCCCGCGGCGACGCCGCGCATGCCAAGGCTCGGCACGCCGAACAGCCCGAGACCCAGCACGCCGCCGACCGCGATCTGGATCATCGACGTGGTGATCAGCGTCATCGAGGGGATTCGCATGTCGCCGGTGCCGCGCACGACGGAGGCAAGCGTGTTGACCAGCCAGATCGAGATCGCGCCGGAGAACAGCACCTGCGAATAGTGCATCGATTGCTCGAGCACGCCGCCGCGGCCGCCGAGCAGTGCATAGAAGTTGCGGCCGAAGCCGAGCATCATCACGGTGAAGAACAATCCGGCGCAGGCCCCGATGATCGCCGCATGCAGCGCGAGATCCGCGGCGCGGTCGCGGTCGCCGGCGCCGATCGCGCGGCTGATCGCCGACGAAACGCCGCCGCCCATCGCGCCTGCCGACATCATCTGCGTCAGCATCGCGAACGGAAACACCAGCGCGATGCCCGCCAGCGGCTCGGTGCCGAGCCGGCCGATATAGGAGGTCTCGGCGACCGCAACCAATGTCGAGCCGAACATGGCGATGGTGTTGGGGACTGCGAGCTTGAGCAGCGTCGGCAGGATCGGTGCCGTCAACAGATGATCGACAGGTACCGCGGGTGCGACCGTGGCGGGGCTGATGTCGTCGATCGAGGCCTCAACAGTCATGCGTCACAGCTCACTTCGCAAGCGGGAGAGGGGCGCACTGCAATTCGACGCCAGTGGACCGGGCTCGCAATCAATAGATGATGAACGACATGTTACGGTGCACGGCTTGTTCAGGCCACCGCCGCCGATGCAGGGGTCACCACGGCAGGCCGCATAGGTCGATCTTGCCCTGGCGCGGCGCGCGGACGATGTCGTTGACGAACGGCGCCATCGCCTCGAAGCGGATCTGCCCCGAGGGCTGTTCGCAAACGACTTCGCCGGTGAAGGGATGCCAGCCGCGCGCCTGGTAGAACGCGAAATTGTGCGGCTCGCAGAATAAGATTGCAAATTTGACCGCATCGTTGGCACGAATGGTGTGCACGGCGGCGTCGAGCGCGAGCGACGCATAGCCGCGGCCCCGGCAGTCCTCGCGGGTCGAGACTCCGCCGATGCCGCCGACATGCACCTTGTGGCCATTCCAAGTGATGGTCCGGAAATAGATACCGACATGGCAGGCCAGCCCGCTGTTATCGGGCGCGTCGAGCAGCACGCGCAAATCCGCGTGAGCCCATTTGATATGGGCCCAGCTCTTGTTCTGCATGACATCCGGGCTCCAGACCGTCCGAAGCAGCGGCTCGGCGCGCCGCCATGACGCATCCCCGTTGAGAATGTCGATTTCGATGCTCATCGTCGCCGTCCTGGGTCTGCTTTGGGCTGTGCCGATCCGTCATACACGGTCTGAAAATGCGGTGTTTCTCCGCCGTGGAACCTTCTATAAGGGGGACCCGTTAAGTGTAGTCTCCCACCCTCTGTTGGACATTACCCCATGACCTTCACGCTACCCGATCTGCCCTACGCCCACGACGCCCTTGCGCCCTACATGTCCAAGGAAACGCTGGAGTTTCACCACGACAAGCATCACCAGGCCTACGTCACCAACGGCAACAACGCGATCAAGGGGACCGAATTCGAAGGCAAGTCCCTCGAAGAGATCGTGAAGGGTTCGTTCGGCAAGAACGCGGCCGTCTTCAACAATGCCGGCCAGCACTACAACCACATCCACTTCTGGAAGTGGATGAAGCCGAATGGCGGTGGCAGCAAGCTGCCCGGTCGCCTGGAAAAGAAGATCAACGAGGACCTCGGCGGCTTCGAGAAGTTCAAGGCCGATTTCGCTGCCGCCGGCGTTGGCCAGTTCGGCTCCGGCTGGGCCTGGCTTCAGGTCAAGGGCGGCAAGCTCGAGATCGCCAAGACCCCGAACGGCGAGAACCCGCTGGTCCACGGCGCCGTGCCGATCCTCGGCGTCGACGTCTGGGAGCACTCCTACTACATCGACTACCGCAACCGCCGTCCGGACTATCTGAAGGCGTTCGTCGACAGCCTCGTCAACTGGGACTATGTCGACGAACTGTTCGGCAAGGCCGGCTAAGCGCACGCGATGTCATTCCCCGGCGCGCAATTGCGCACCTGAGGGCGAAGAGAAGCATCGTCCCCGGAATCCCTCGGGCCGAACGCTTGATGGATGAATGGATTCCGGGTTCGGCCTGCGGACCGCCCCGGAATGACGACGAGAGTTTTTTGGAAGGGCGGCAGCATCGATGCCGCCCTTTTTGTTTTCTTGCGACATCATCCGCCATGCGGCACAAAGCCCCCATGGGGCAACTGACAAGCTATCTCCTCGTCTTCTTCGGCGGCGGTCTCGGTGCGACGCTGCGCCACCTGATCAACGTCACCTGCGCACGCTGCATCGGCATCGCGTTTCCCTGGGGCACCTTCATCATCAACATCACGGGCTCGACCGTGATGGGCCTGATCGCCGGCTACCTCGCCTTCAAGGGCGAGGCCTCGCAGCCCTGGCGGCTGTTCCTGATGACCGGCATCCTCGGCGGCTACACCACCTTCTCCGCGTTCTCGCTCGACGCCGCGCTGCTCTATGAGCGCGGCGAGCTTGGGCTGGCGGCGCTGTATGTCGCGGGTTCGGTGGTGTTGTCGATCGCGGGATTGTTTGCCGGGCTCGCGATCATCAGGCATTTGACGTGAGATACATTCGCCAGGTGACCACTCTCCCGTCGTTATTCCGCGGTTCGCGTGAGTAGACCCGCATAAGAGGCCCTGCCCGCGAATTGCGTGAGGTGAGCACGCTTCTCGGGCTCCCTCCCCCGTTGCGGGCCGTTGCAGGGGGAGGAAGCCCTGCCGCCAGTGCTCACCCCGCGCGCGCGTGCCACTGAGTTGCCCGACGGCGCAAGCCCCCGCGAAAGAAATATTTCGCTTTATCCGAAGCGCAACCCGGTGTATGAATTCCCCGTCTCGCCCGACACGAGGGGCGCTTCGCGGTCGTCACGAACGCGGGTCGAGATGCGGTGGACGCTGATTGCGCAGTCGACGAATGCGTATGACGCGGACGGCGAAATCGTGCAGGCCTGACGCCCTAGTGGTAGGTGTCTTTTCCGATTGCGCAATGCGCGTTGCGAAGACGGTGACAACAAAACCCAGTCTCGCCGGGGAGAGCACGTATAAGCCGTAACCCATCGCGCAGGGAAAGCCGGGTTGTTTCCGGTTACACCTGTGGTCCTACCCCCGAGCTTTCTACCCTTATGCTCGGGGCCCATGGGTGCGATCGGCACCCGGCTTTCCCTGCGCCCTCTTTGAGGAGGGCGGAAACGAAATCCAAAGCTCGGACAAAACGTGTCGCGAGAACGCGAAGCTGCATCCCATCCTCATTGTCGTCCTGGCGAAAGCCAGGACCCATTACCCCAAATCTCAATTGTTGCGCGACGCTGGGGCCACGATCCGGTTCATCACCGAATCCGGTGGTTATGGGTCCTGGCTTTCGCCAGGAGACGCGCGGGAGGAGCCGTCTGCTATCCCCTCCGCCGGCATCCCGTTCATCTTCGGAACTCGCCAACCGGTTCGCCCGGCGGCAATTCCCGCCTCCAAATTTCCCTTTGGTAACCTCGCCTTAACCATGATTAGCGTTTGGTTAGGGTCGGAATGCCGCGTGAAAAGCCCTCGTTTTGACATGTTGGCAGGGGAATCAGGGCCCGGCTTTGGACGGGCCCCCCATGCGACAGATGTAAGAGGCTCTCGCGCAGTTTTTGCCGCGCCGGGCGCGCGGCCGTCGAACCGCTGCCGATTGGCAGCCCGCCTAATTGGGACACTTGCGTTGAGAGGATATTGCCGATGAATCCCGCCGACGTGGCTCAGTCAACTCTGCCACTGGCATCGAGCGATGTGTCGCTGATCGCATTGTTTTGGCAGGCCCATTGGGTCGTCAAATGCGTGATGTTGGGACTTCTGTCCTGCTCGGTGTGGGTCTGGGCGATCGCGATCGACAAGATCCTGCTCTACGCCCGCACCAAGCGCGCGATGGACAAGTTCGAGCAGGCATTCTGGTCCGGCCAGTCGATCGAGGAACTCTACCGGGCGCTCTCGGCCAAGCCGACCCAGTCGATGGCGGCCTGCTTCGTGGCGGCGATGCGGGAGTGGAAGCGCTCGTTCGAGAGCCAGTCGCGATCCTTTGCCGGCCTGCAGGCCCGGATCGAGAAGGTCATGAACGTCTCGATCGCCCGAGAGGTGGAGCGGCTGGAACGGCGGCTGCTGGTGCTGGCCACCGTGGGCTCGGCCGGCCCCTTTGTCGGCCTGTTCGGCACCGTCTGGGGCATCATGTCGAGCTTCCAGTCGATCGCGGCCTCGAAAAACACCTCCCTGGCGGTGGTGGCGCCCGGTATCGCGGAAGCGCTATTTGCCACCGCAATCGGCCTGATTGCCGCAATTCCGGCGACTATTTTCTACAATAAGTTCACTTCGGAGGTGAACCGGCAGGCCGCGCGCCTGGAGGGGTTCGCCGACGAATTCTCCGCCATCCTGTCGCGTCAGATCGACGAGCGGGGCTGAGAGGCGTGATGGTCAGTTTTGCGAGCGCACGATCATGGCGATGAGCATGGCAGGGTCCGGCGGTGGTGGAAGACGCCGCCGCGGGCGCAAGCCGGTCATGGCCGAGATCAACGTCACGCCGATGGTCGACGTGATGCTGGTGCTGCTCATCATCTTCATGGTGGCGGCGCCGCTGATGACGTCGAACATCGACATCGACCTGCCGGTCGCAAGCGGCGGCAAGTCGATCTCGTCGAACCAGCCGCCGCTGACACTGTCGGTCAAGCGCACCGGCGGCGGCTGCAACTCGAATGTCGAGCTCTATCTGGGCGACGCGCCGGTCACGGCCGCCGATTTCCCGGCCAAGATCAAGGCGATCGGAGACGCCCGGTCCGATGCCGAAAAAGTGGTCTATCTGCGTGGCGACAAGGACGTCTGTTACACGGATATGATGAAATTGCTCGGGGAAGTCCGGGCCGCGGGATTCAAGGCGAATATCGTCATCATCCCGGAAGGCGGATAACCACCATGCCAAGGCACGGGGAAGCCTGATTTGAAGGTCAAGGTCGACAAGACTCTGGCGGCATCGATTGTCCTGCACGTCCTCGTGATCGGGTGGGGCCTCGTGTCGTTTTCGACCAGGGCGTACGTGATGCCCGAAGAGGAATCCGTTGCCGTCGATGTGATCTCGCCCGACCAGCTCTCGCATGTCATGGCCGGCCAGAAGGACGGCAAGAAGGAAAATCCCAAGCCGCTGGTCGACAAGGTCGCCGAAGCCAAGCCGGTCGACGACACCGTCGGCAAGGTCGAGGAAAAGAAACCGCCCGTGGTGACCGATACCGCGCCGCAGCCGGCGCCGAAGGTGGAGAAGCCGGAAGACAAGAAGCCGGATCCGCCGAAGAAGGTCGAGAACAAGCCAAAGGAAGAGCCGAAGCCGGTCGAGAAGAAGCCCGATCCGGTGAAGCCCGACCCGATCGCGGAAGCGATCAAGAAGGAAGAGAAGAAGCCGCCGCCGAAGCCGGTTCAGCAGGCCGCCAAGCCGCCGCCGGAGCAGAAGCCGAAGGATCGCGTGTTCGACCAGAGCAAGATCGCAGCGCTGCTCGACAAGCGTGACCCGACGCGCGCCGCGGCGACCGGCGATACGCTCAATGCCAATGCGGCGCTCGGGACGGCGAAGGGCAAGGCCGCCGACAATTCCGCGACCTGGGGCGCGATGTTCCGGCAGCAGGTAGAGCGCTGCTGGAAGAAGCCTTACGGTGGAATAGAGGCGCAGATGGCGGAGGCCGTGTTCTCCATCCATTTGAAGCGCGACGGCACGCTGGAAGGCATGCCGGTCGTGGTGGGAACGGCGAAGACGCCCTATCTTCGGGTGTATCAGGAGAGTGGCTTGCGCGCGATCATCGAGTGCCAGCCCTATCGATTGCCTCCAGGTTTCTTTGAGGAGTGGCAGTTCTTTGAGCCGGCCTTTACCGAGAGGCAGAGCTGAAAATGCGCGCCACTGTTTACGAGCATGAGTTCGAGCGATGATTGACAAGACCCGATTGCCTGAAACGCTATTCCGTCCGAGCCGCCGGCATATCCTGGCCGGAATGGCGTCCGCTGGCGCGGTGCTGAGCGGACTCGCCGGTCCCGCGTTCGCTCAGAAGCGGATCACCATCACCGAGGGCGAGTTCGCTCCGGTGCCGATCGCAATCCCGAACTTCGCCGCGGGCACGCCCGGCGACGCCGAAGTCGGTGTCGGTGTCACGCAGGTGATCACCAACAACCTGAAGCGCAGCGGCTTGTTCGCGCCGATCGATCAGGCTGCCTATCTCGAGAAGCAGATCAACATCGACGCGGCGCCGAACTTCAATAACTGGAAGAGCATCAACGCGCAGGCGCTGGTGACCGGCCGCATGACGCGCCAGGGCAACGGGCGCGTGAAGGCGGAATTCCGGCTCTGGGACGTCAACACCGGCCAGCAGCTTGCGGGCCAGCAGTACGACACCTCGGCCGAATACTGGCGGCGCATCGCGCACATCATCTCCGACCAGATCTACGAGCGCATGACCGGCGAGAAGGGCTACTTCGACACCCGCGTCGTGTTCGTCGACGAGAGCGGCTCGGCGGATCGCCGCGTCAAGCGGCTCGCGCTGATGGACCAGGACGGCGCCAATGTGCGCTATCTGACCCGCGGCTCGGATCTCGTGCTGACGCCGCGCTTCTCGCCGTCGACCCAGGAAATCACCTACATGGAGTTCGGGCAGGGCGACCCGCGGGTCTATCTGCTCAACATCGAGACCGGCCAGCGCGAGATCGTCGGCAACTTCCCGGGCATGTCGTTCTCGCCGCGCTTCTCGCCCGACGGCCAGCGCGTCATCATGAGCTTGCAGCAGGGCGGCAACTCCAATCTGTTCGTGATGGATCTGCGCTCGAAGTCGATGACGCGGCTGACCGACACGCCGGCGATCGACACCTCGCCGTCCTACGCGCCCGACGGCTCGCGGCTCTGCTTCGAATCCGATCGCGGCGGCAAGCCGCAGATCTACGTGATGCCGGCAACCGGCGGCGGCGCCCAGCGCATCTCGTTCGGCGACGGCACTTACTCGACGCCGGTGTGGTCGCCGCGCGGCGACTACATCGCGTTCACCAAGCAGGGCGGCGGGCAGTTCGCGATCGGCATCATGAAGCCGGACGGTTCGGGCGAGCGCATCCTGACCTCGGGATTCCACAATGAGGGGCCGACCTTCGCGCCGAATGGGCGCGTCGTGATGTTCTTCCGCGATCCCGGCGGCAACAGCGGTCCGTCGCTGTTCACCATCGACGTCTCCGGGCGCAATGAGTTGCGGGTCCCGACCCCCGGATTTGCTTCCGATCCGGCCTGGTCGCCGCTGTTGTCGTAAGCTCGCGCAGACCTGCTCCGGGGAACCCCGGTGCCGGTCGGCAGTTCCTACCTAGCGCACTGAATTTGATGGTGAATTTCGGTCGCCAGCGGGCCGTGGCAAGGACTCGCTAACGATGTTCCCTCAGAAAGACTTCACCTGCGACCAGTAAGAGTGCGAGCTGAAAAGGACGCGCGCTCTCACAATGCAGTTTGCAAGTCAGACGGGAGAACCGGACCAGTCGATGTCGCCGACGATCTCCGCGGCGCTGGTCGATTCCCTGTTCATGAACCCCGCGCCCATGATCTTCGGCGCCTTCGGCCCCGCCATTGCGGGCGCCGTGATTGCGTTCGTCACCGGCAATCTTCTGTCCTGGCTGTGCGTGCCGCTGTTCATCGTGGTGGGTCTGGCGCGCGCGCTGCAGATGTACCGCTACCAGCAGCGCAATTCCCGCCTCACCGTCGAAGAGTCCGTGGCCTGGGAGAAGCGCTACCGGATCGGCAGCCTCGCCTACGGCATTGCGCTCGGCCTGTGGGGCGCCGCCGTCCTGCTCACGACCAGCGACGCCGCCGCGCATATGCTCTGCGTCACCACGGTGGTCGCCTACACCTCGGCAGGGGTTGGACGGACCTTCGGCCGGCCGCAGATCTTCCACCTGCATCTGTTGATGTCGATCGGTCCCCTGATCGCCGCACTGATGTATGTCGGTGGTCCCTATCACGTCGCGTTGGCGCTGCTCAGCCTGGTGTTCTTCAGCGCCATCCGCCACCTCACCACGAGCCTGCAGCGCATCTACGTCAATGCCTGGATCGCCAAGGAGCGCGAGGCGGCGCTGGCGGGCCAGTTCGATACCGCGCTGAACAACATGCCGCACGGCCTCTGCATGTTCTCCGCCGACGGCCGCCTTGCGGTGATGAACCACCGCTTCATCGAGATGATGGAGCTGTCGGAGGATTTCGTGCAGCGCGGCGCCAGCGCGACCGATATCTGCAATGCCTGCGTTCTGTCCGGCGCGATCTCGGCCGCGGCCGCGCAGCAGATTCTCTACGAGATCGAGAGCTCGCAGCGCGGCGACATCGTCACCAGCGATCCCGATCCGGCGCAGAACCGTTCGCTCGACTGGACCTTCCAGCCGATGGCCGGCGGCGGCACCGTCGTGCTGGTCGAGGATATCACCGAGCGCAAGGACGCCGAGGCCAGGATCAGCCACCTCGCGCGCTACGACGAGCTGACCGCGCTCCCCAACCGCGTCAATTTCCGCGACGAGATCGGCCGGCTGCTCGCGATGCAGCACGGCGACCATCGCTCCGCATTGTTGTTCGTCGACCTCGACCAGTTCAAGCAGGTCAACGACACGCTCGGCCATCCCTGCGGCGACCAGCTGCTTTGCGCGGTCGCCGAGCGGCTGCGCGAGATGCTGCGGCCGGAGGACTTCGTGGCGCGGTTCGGCGGCGACGAATTCGTCGTGTTCCAGCAGAACATCAACTCGCATGAGGATGCCGCAGCACTGGCGCGGCGCATCGTCGACCGCCTCAGCGAGCGCTACAAGATCGACAACCACCTGGTCGAGATCGGCGCCAGCGTCGGCATCGCGATGACCGCGCCGGGCGTCGGTGCAGATACGCTATTGAAGAACGCCGACATGGCGCTCTACCGCGCCAAGGCCGATGGCCGCGGCACCTTCTGCTTCTTCCGCGACGAGATGGCGCAAACCGTCGAGGCCCGCCGCATCCTCGAGCTCGACCTGCGCAAGGCGCTGGCCAACGAGGAATTCGAGCTGTTCTACCAGCCCCTGATCAACCTGAAGTCCGGCAAGGTATCGACCTGCGAGGCGCTGCTGCGCTGGAACCATCCGGCGCGCGGCACCGTCTCTCCAGTCGACATCATTCCGGTCGCCGAGGACATGGGCCTGATCGTCGACCTCGGCCGCTGGATCCTGCGCAAGGCCTGCATGGAATGCATGAAGTGGCCCGAGGCGGTCAGCGTCGCCGTCAACTTCTCGCCGCAGCAGTTCCATCAGCGCGACGTGCTGAGCGAGGTCCGCTACGCGCTAGAGGTCTCCGGCCTGCCGGCACACCGGCTGGAGATCGAGATCACCGAATCCTCGCTGCTGCACAACACCGAGCTGACCCACGACGTGCTGTCGCAGCTGCGCTCGCTCGGCGTGCGGATCTCGCTGGATGATTTCGGCACCGGCTACTCGTCGCTCAGCTACCTGCACAATTTCCCGCTGCAGAAGGTCAAGATCGACCGCTCCTTCCTCGAAGGCATCGACAGCGATCGTCCGCTCACCCTGCTGCGCGGCGTGGCGCGGCTGTCAGCGGATCTCGGCATGTCGGTCGTGGTCGAGGGCATCGAGACCAATGAACAGCTCGAACTGATCAGTGCCGACGGCGCGGTGACCGAAGCACAGGGGTACCTGTTCAGCCGGCCGGTTCCAGCGGTCCGCATCCGCCAGCTGCTCAATGCCTCGCACGGCCGGCGGCCCGACGAGCAGCTGCACGTGGTTCCCTCGCGCTCGATTGCTTGATCTGGCGCAATAAGCTCAATCGACAGTTGTGAGAACGTCCGGCTGCTCGATTTGAAGCGCACCCTTGCGTTCTGTGGTTAACTGTATTGCTGCGATTGCTTTGACGAAAATTAAGAAGCTGTTAATCTTTTGGCACGCGCGTTGAAGTTGTTGGGTTGTTAGGGGAGTACTGCATGAGGTCCGCGGCCGAAGCCATCAAGCCCGCGACAGGAAGGCTTGCGGACCCTCTCGATCAAGTCGACTACCGCCTCGCTGAGACCCCCGAACAGAAGGACGAAATCTACCGGCTTCGCTATCGCGCCTATCTGCGCGAGGGAGCGATCCGGCCCTCGGCCGATGAGCGCGTCGTCGATCAGTTCGATGATGCGCCGAATGCGTGGGTGTTCGGCGTCTATCTGCACGGCGAGCTCTGCAGTTCGATCCGCATCACCGTGGCGACGCCGGAGTGGCGCTCCTCGCCGACGCTCGATGTGTTCGGCGATGTGCTGCTGCCGAAACTCGATCAGGGTCTGGTGTTCATCGATTCGACGCGTTTCGTCGCCGATCCCGAAAAGGCGCGGAACAATCCGGAACTGCCCTATGTGACCGTGCGCCTCGGCTCGACCGCGGGCGTGCATTTCAATGCCGATTACGGCCTGGCGCCGGTCCGGCCCGAGCACATGGCGTTCTACCGGCGCGTGTTCCTGCACGAGACCTGGTCGGAGCCGCGGCTCTATCCCGGCCTTGTGAAGCCGGTCGGGCTGATGGCCTCGCATCTGCCGACGGTGCGGGAGCGCGTGCTCGCGCGCTATCCGTTCCTGCGTTCCAGCGCCTTCGAGCGGCGGATGCTGTTCGACCGGGAGGGCCAGTTGCAGCCCGACGGGTTTGTCCGGCCGTTCGAACGCGCCTCGATCGTGCCGAATCCCTGAGAAAACCGGCGTCTCGATCGGTTTGACGTCGACCACCTGTTGCGCGCAGGCCAAATTGTCCTGCAAAAGCGCCCGGTTCCCGCGAAGCTTGCCTTCCCTTCACCGTCGCGCCACATTTGCTACCCATTAACCATCGGGGGCGCTTTTCGCCATTGCCTGGCATTTGATGAGGTTCAGCAAGGTCTCGTCAAGGTTGACGGAACGTTCGCTTAACCATCGCCCTGTAGACCCAATGGACAGTACGAAGAGCGTGAGCGTGGAGGCTCCGGGAATGAAATATCTCCAGGGTATGAAGCTGGTTGCGGTTCTGGCGGTGGCGCTGTCGATGGGCGCCTGCGCCAACAAGAACCCGTTGGACGCCAATGGCGCGATCGGGGGCGCCGCGACCCCGGGCAGCCAGCAGGATTTCGTGGTCAATGTCGGCGACCGCGTGTTCTTTGAGAGCGATCAGACCGATCTCAGCCCGCAGGCGACAGCGACCCTCGACAAGCAGGCGCAGTGGCTGCAGACCTATGGCCGTTATTCCTTCACCATCGAAGGTCATGCCGACGAGCGCGGCACGCGCGAATACAACATCGCGCTCGGTGCTCGCCGTGCCCAGTCGGTTCGCGCCTATCTGGCCTCGCGCGGCATCGATCCGAGCCGCATGCGCACCATCTCGTACGGCAAGGAGCGCCCGGTCGCGGTTTGTAACGACATCTCCTGCTGGTCGCAGAACCGTCGCGCCGTCACCGTGCTGAACGCCAGCTCCTGACACGATCCCCGATGGATTTTTTGAAGCCGGCGCCTTCGGGCGCCGGTTTTGTTTTGGCTGCGTGAAGCATGGCCCGCCTTCATCAAGATGAACGAAGCTGCGCGCAATTGGCTGCTTGCTTGTTCCACCGTCCGTACTAAACCGGTATCCGCGACGCTGTCCCGGATTTGAAGCGCCAGTCACAATTCCGGCGTACTCCGTCCCTCAATGTCGCTCGCTTTTCACGTCGATCTCGTCGTCAGGGCAAAATGTCATCCAGGCTTCATTTTCTTTCCTCCGCCGCGGCGATCGCGGCGTTGTTCGCGGTTTCTGTTCCGGCTTTTGCTCAATCCGACGATTCCGATGCCGAAATGCGGATCGAGCGGCTCGAAAACCAACTGCGGCAGCTGACCGGCCAGAACGAGGAGCTGCAGTACCGCAACCGCCAGCTCGAGGAGCGGCTGCGCCAGCTTGGCGGCCAGCCGCCCGGCGCTCCCGGACAGGCTCCGGCAGGTCAACCCAATGTCGCGGCCGTGCCGCCGGCGCAGCAGCCGCAGGGCTACCCGCAAGCCCAGCCGGGCTACCCCCAGCCACAGCAGGGATACGGCCGGCAGCCGCAGGGCGGCTATGATCAGCAACAGATCCCTGCGCCCGCGCCGATCGTGCAGGAGCAGGCGCAGACGGCAGCTCCCGGCCGCCGCGGTCGCGGCGATGCTTTCGATCCGAACCAGAACCCGAATGCTCCGGGCGCTCCGCGCGTACTCGGTGGTGGCGG
>NZ_JACMYK010000141.1 GCF_020889785.1 Bradyrhizobium acaciae | reverse complement strand
CCGCCCGCAGCACGGTCCTGACGTCCTCGCGTGCCGCGGAGTCCGCAACGAAAGCCGAGACCGCATCGAGCCGCCGCGCGATCACAGCGACATCGGTCAGCGGCGCGGCAAGCCGCTGCGCCAGAAGGCGCGAGCCTGCCGCGGTGACGGTGCAGTCGATCGCGTCGAGCAGCGAGCCGCGGCGCTCGCCGGCGAGCGTGCGCGTCAATTCGAGATTGGCGCGGGTCGCCGGATCGATCGCCATCGTGGTGCCGGCGGCCTCGCGCGCCGGCGGCGACAGCGGCGGACGTTTGCCCACTTGAGTGCGGTCGATATAGGTGACGGCGGCGGCTGCGGCAGTCGCCTCCAGCCGTGACATCGCGGAGAGACCGTCCATCGTCGCGACGGCAAAGTAGTCGCACAGCCGCCGCTCGGCGGTGGCGCTGTCGAACACGTCGCGGGTCAGCGGCGTCACTGACGGCAGCTCGCGCAAGGTCGGCGCCAGCTCGTGGTCGCTATAGAGCGCGTCGGTGACGATGGCCTCGTTCGGATTGATGCGCGCCAGCGTCGCCGCAAGCTCTGTGGTCGCGCATTCCGTCACCATGAATTCGGAGGTCGAGATGTCGATCCAAGCGAGCCCGAGCCGATCGGCGCCGGCCGAGCCGCGTGCGCGCGCGATCGCGATCAAATAATTGTTGGTGCGGGCGTCGAGCAGCGTGTCTTCGGTCAGCGTGCCCGGCGTCACCAGCCGCACCACGCCGCGGCGGACCACGCTCTTGTTGCCGCGGGCCTTTGCCTCGGCGGGATTCTCGGTCTGCTCGCACACCGCGACGCGGTGCCCCGCGCCGATCAGGCGATGCAGGTAATCCTCGGAGCGCTCGACCGGCACGCCGCACATCGGGATGTCCATGCCCTGGTGCTTGCCGCGCTTGGTCAACACGATGCCGAGCGTCTTCGAGGCGATCTCGGCGTCCTCGAAGAACAACTCGTAGAAGTCGCCCATCCGGTAGAACAGCAACAGCCCGGGATGGGCGGCCTTGATCTCCAGATACTGTTCCATCATCGGCGTGACGCGCGACGGCGCCTCGGCGGCGGGAACGGACTCGGGCGGAACGGGGATGGGCTGCTGAATGGTCATGAGGGCCGGGAAACTACAAAATTTCGTCGTGCGGTCCTATCCGCGAAGGCGGGGTTTTCCACCCTGTCCACGGTGCCATTATGTCAGCCCTCACGGTAATGCGTGCGGGGCGCGCAGCGGCGTCAATTGACCTGCTGCGGGCACGCTCCTAAAACTCCCCTCAAGTTCCAGCCGATCCAGCGCCTAAGCCGCGGCATTCAGGGAGAGATTCAATGCGTGATGTGTTCATTTGCGATGCCGTCCGGACCCCGATCGGCCGTTTCGGCGGTTCGCTCGCCAAGGTGCGCGCCGACGATCTCGCCGCCGCCCCGATCAAGGCGCTGATGGCCAAGCACCCGACGATCAACTGGAACGAGGTCGACGAGGTCTATTTCGGCTGCGCCAACCAGGCCGGCGAAGACAACCGCAACGTCGCGCGCATGGCGCTGCTGCTCGCCGGCATGCCGGAGTCGGTTCCCGGCCAGACCCTGAACCGGCTCTGCGCCTCCGGCCTCGATGCGGTCGGCGCCGCGGGCCGCGCCATCCGCGCCGGCGAGATCGATTTCGCGATCGCAGGCGGCGTCGAGTCGATGACGCGTGCGCCGTTCGTGATGGGCAAGGCCGCCGAAGCCTTCTCGCGCTCGTCCGAGATCTACGACACCACGATCGGTTGGCGCTTCGTCAATCCGCTGATGAAGGCGCAGTACGGCGTCGATGCGATGCCGGAGACCGGCGAGAACGTCGCCGAGGAATTCCAGGTGTCGCGCGCCGATCAGGACGCGATGGCGATCCGCTCGCAGCAGCGCGCGGGTGCGGCGATCGCATCGGGCTACTTCGCCGAGGAGATCATCCCGATCCAGGTGCCCGGCGGCAAGGCCGGCCCTGTTACCGTCGACAAGGACGAGCATCCGCGGCCGGAGACCACGCTGGAAGGTCTCGCCAAGCTGAAGCCGATCGTGCGCAATCCCGGCACGGTCACCGCGGGTAATGCGTCCGGTGTCAATGACGGCGCCGCAGCGATGATCCTGGCCTCGGAAGCCGCGGTGAAGAGGCACGGCCTGACTCCGCGTGCAAAAATCCTCGGCCTCGCCTCGGCCGCGGTGCCGCCGCGCATCATGGGCATCGGCCCGGTGCCGGCGACCAGGAAGCTGGTCGAGCGCCTCGGCATCAAGGTGTCGGACTTCGACCTGATCGAGCTCAACGAGGCCTTCGCCTCGCAGGGCATCGCCTGCCTGCGCCAGCTCGGCGTCAAGGAAGACGCCGATTTCGTCAATCCGCATGGCGGCGCGATTGCGCTCGGCCATCCGCTCGGCATGAGCGGCGCGCGGCTGGTTCTGACCGCCGTGCACGGCATGGAGAAGCGGGGCGGGAAGCTTGCCTTGGCAACTATGTGCGTCGGCGTCGGTCAGGGTGTTGCGGTCGCGATCGAAAAACTGAATTAATACAATGGCTTGGAAGGGCTGAAAACAGCCCTTCCCCAATTTGGTTATGCGCTATAATGATCTGATGTGAGCCCGCCGGGCGCGTGGGCCGCGGAGGAATTCGCCATGACCTTGTTGTACCCGCTGCAATCGCTTGCGGCTCATCCGGCGCGGCTGTCGCCGGACTATCGCTCCACCGTGAAGCGCTCGCCGCAAAAGCCGCTGATCCCGATGCGGCACACGCTCTCGGAATTGACCGGGCCGGTCTATGGTCATGAGACCGTGCGCGCGCACGACAACGATCTCACCATCCAGGCCAAGGGCGAGCCGCTCGGCGAACGCATCATCGTGCATGGCCATGTGCTCGACGAGGACGGCCGCGGCGTGCCGAACACGCTGGTCGAACTGTGGCAGGCCAATGCCTGCGGCCGCTACATCCATGTCGTCGACCAGCATCCGGCGCCGCTCGATCCGAACTTCACCGGCGCCGGTCGGGCGCAGACCGATGCCCAAGGCTACTACAAATTCACCACCATCAAGCCCGGCGCCTATCCCTGGGGCAATCACCACAATGCCTGGCGGCCCGCACACATCCACTTCTCGGTGTTCGGGCATTCCTTCATCTCTCGTCTGGTGACGCAGATGTATTTCCCCGGCGATCCCCTGTTTCCGTTCGATCCGATCTTCAATTCGGTGACCGACGAGAAAGCGCGGGCGCGGATGATCTCGTCGTTCGATCTCGACAACACCAAGCCGGAATGGGCGCTGTGCTATCGCTTCGATATCGTGCTGCGCGGGCGCAATGCCACGCCGATGGAGACCAAGTAAGTGTCGAACCCGCGTCCTGATGGAATCACGCCGTCGCAGACCGTCGGCCCCTATTTCAAGTACGGCCTGACGCCGAACGGCGAGTATGAATGGAACGACGCCTTCACCAGCAATCTGCTGACACCGGATACATCCGGTGAACGCATCCGCGTCGAGGGCAAGGTCTACGACGGCGATGGCGCCGTGATCCCGGACTGCATGCTGGAGATTTGGCAGGCCGATAGCCAGGGGCGTTTCTCCGATCCGCAGGACCAGCGCGCGTTGCCGAACTCTTCGTTCAAGGGTTTTGGCCGCTGCGGCACCGACAAGAGCGGCGCTTACGCCTTCGACACCATCAAGCCCGGCGTGGTGCCTGATGCCGACGGCAAGCCGCAGGCGCCGCACATCGTGCTCGCGGTGTTCGCGCGCGGCATGCTGCTGCATCTCTACACCCGGATCTATTTCGACAACGAAGCCGGCAACGCCAACGATTCCGTGCTCGCGCTGGTACCGGCCGATCGTCGCGCCACGTTGATCGCGAAGAAGGCTGGCTCGGGCAACGCCTACACGTTCGACGTCCATCTGCAGGGCGACAACGAGACGGTGTTCTTCGACGTCTAGCCGCCGCGCGCCGTAAGCCGCGCGCAAATCCAGCATCGGGGGACCACCGAAATCCGCTGCGCGCCTTCGCCGCAGCGGATTTTGCTTGACCATGCTTAGTCGATTATATAACTTATACGTTATATAACCGATATGAGATCAAGTATGGCCAACCTCGATGCTGCCTTCTCCGCGCTCGCCGACCCGACCCGTCGGGCGATCCTTGCGCGTCTCGCTTTGGGCGAGGCGACCGTGATGGAGCTGGTCGAGCCGTTCGAGATGACCCAGCCCGCGATCTCCCGCCACCTCAAGGTGCTCGAGGGTGCCGGCCTGATCGTGCGGCGGAGCGAGGGAACCAAGCGGCCGTGCCGGCTCGCACCGTCGGCGGTCGCCGAGATCGATCAGTGGCTCGGCATGTTGCGCCGCGCGCTTGAAACCAATTACGACCGGCTGGACGGAGTGCTGGCCGCCATGAAGCCTGAGAAGTGAAGGGTATCCCCATGAGCAAGTTGACGCTGAAGACCGAAGGCGACCGCACCATCGTCGTCACCAGGCGCTTCGTCGCGCCGCCCGAAGCGGTGTATCGCGCGCATACCGAGCCGGAGCTGCTGCAAAAGTGGCTGCTAGGGCCCCAAGGCTGGACCATGCCGGTCTGCATCAGCGAGCTCAGGCCCGGCGGCAAGATCCGTTACGAATGGACTGACGGCAAGGGCGGCGGCTTTCATCTGACCGGCGAATATGTCGAGCTCGAACCGTTCAGCCGCATCGTGCATGTCGAGCGCATGCATCTGCCAGATCCGACGCCGGACAACCATGTCGAGACGCGTTTCGCGCCCGACGGCAGCGGCACATTGATGACCATGCGGATGACGCTGCCGAATGCGGAGACGCGCGCCGCGATGCTCGCGACCGGCATGGAGCACGGCATGGAAGACAGCTATGCTCGGCTCGACCGCATGAGCTGAGCACTGCCGATGTGAGGGACAATGCGCGACCGTTTCCTGACCGGTCTGATTGGCTATCCGATCGCGCATTCGGCGGCGCCTGCGATGCACGAGCGGGCCGCAGCTGCGCTCGGCGTCCATTGTCACTACCAGCTCATCGAAGTTAAGGGTGCCGGGCGCGACGACCTGCGCACAATGCTGGACGGCGTCAGGCGGCTCGGCTTTGCCGGCGTCAACGTCACCTTTCCCTACAAGGAAGCGGTCATCGATCTGATCAATGACCTCGCGCCGGATGCGCGTGCAATCGGCGCCATCAATACCATCGTCGTCGACGGCGCGCGGCTGGTCGGGCACAACACCGATGCGACCGGTTTTGCGCGCGCGATCGAACCGCTGCTTGCCGCTTCGCCGCGCGGCCCGATCGCGCTGATCGGGGCCGGCGGTGTCGGCAAGGCGATCGCCTTCGCGCTGGCCGGTTTCGGCGTCGGCGAATTGCGCATCTTCGATGCAGATGCGGCAAAGGCCGCGCAACTTGCCGGTCAGTTGCAGGACCGCCACGCGGTTCACGCCGCCAGCGTCGAGATCGCGGTGGACGGCGCCGCAGGCCTCGTCAACGCAACGCCGGTCGGCATGCTGCCGAGCCGCGACACGCCGGTGCCGGACGCGCTGCTGCATTCCTCGATGTGGATCGCCGACGCCGTCTACACCCCGCTATGGACGCCGCTGCTAACCACAGCCAAGGCCAAGGGGGCAAACGTGCTGACCGGACGCGACCTCGCAATCAACGCGTCGGCCGATGCATTCAAGCTGTTCACGGGATTGGCGCCGCCAGATGCCGCGATGGCAAATGCGTTCGACGCCGCGATGGCCGCGCGCTACTCTGCGCCCTGAAGGGCGGAGACAGTAAATGGCGAAAATCAGGATCGGTCTGGCCGGCTGTGGCTTCGTGTCCGAGCTGCATATGGTTGCCTACCGGCGGGTCTACGGCGTCGATGTCGAGGTGAGGGCGGTCGCGGCGCGCGGCGATCATGTGGTCGAGTTCGCGCGCAAGCATCAGATCCCGAACGCCTATCGCAGCTTTGCCGATCTGGTGGCCGACCGCGAGCTCGACGTCATCGACATCTGCACGCCGCCGAACCTGCACGCCGCGATGATCGTCGAGGCCATGCAGGCCGGCAAGCATGTGATCTGCGAGAAGCCGTTCAGCGGCTATTTCGGGCAGCCCGGCGACAAGGCGCCGATCGGCAGGCACGTCCCGAAAGCGCTGATGTACCAGCGCGTGATGGAGGAGATGGAGACGACCCGCGCCGCGATCGCGGAGACCGGCAAACTCTTCATGTATGCCGAGGATTGGATCTATGCGCCGGCGGTGACCAAGACTGCGGAGATCATCCGCGCGACAGGCGACAAGATCCTGTTCATGAAGGGCGAGGAGAGCCATTCCGGCTCGCATGCCGCGCACGCCGCGCAATGGGCGATGACCGGCGGCGGCTCGTTGATCCGGATGGGCTGCCATCCGCTGTCGGCCGTGCTCTATCTCAAGCAGGTCGAGGCCCGCGCGCGTGGTGAGACCATCAAGGTCGCGAGCGTCACCTGCGACGTCGGCAATGTCACCGCCGGTCTCAAGCCGGAGGAGCGCGGCTACATCAAGGCCAATCCGGTCGATGTCGAGGACTGGGGCACGCTGACCGCGACCTTCTCCGACGGCACCAAGGCCACGGTGTTTTCCGGCGACATGATCATGGGCGGCGTGCGGAATTTGATCGAGACATACACGAGTGGCGGCTCATTGTTCGCCAACATCACGCCGAACACGCATCTGACGAGTTACCAGACATCCGAGGAGAAGCTCGCGAGCGTCTACATCACCGAGAAGGTCGATCGCAAAACCGGCTGGCAGTATGTCTGCCTCGAGGAGGAGTGGACCCGCGGTTATCTGCAGGAGATCCAGGATTTCATGGAATGCGCTGCAACCGGCCGGCAGCCGCTCGCCGATCTCGCGCTGGCGTATGAGACGACCAGGGTGAACTACGCCGGCTATTGGGCCGCGGATGAGGGGCGGCGGGTGGTGCTGTAGCTCTTGGCGAAGAGCCGCGTGACCGCTCTCGTCCCATGTGTGCGTATGCGGGACCCGTCATCCTGAGGTGCGAGCACTTGCGAGCCTCGAAGGATGTACGGCCACCGGCCGGGCCGCGCATCCTTCGAGGCTCGCTCCGCTCGCACCTCAGGATGACGGGGATGGTTCCCGATCAGCCGTAGCAAGCGATCATCGGCTAAGCCCCGTACACCGATCCTTTCGGCAGCGGGAACACCGGGTCTTGGGTACGTATATTCGTCGGCCACACCACGGTGATGCGCTCGCCGGCGTTCTGCATCACCACCGGCGTCGAGCGTTCGTTCTGGCCGGACATCGGTGTGCCCGGCGGATAGAATTTCACGCCGTAGCCCTGGATGGTGCCGCCCGGCGGGATGTCGACGTCGAGCGCGGCCTTGCGGATCGCTTCGGGATCGAAGCCGCCATATTTCTCCTTGGCGACCGGCAGCACATTGTTGAGCAGCACCCAGGTCTGGTTGAAGCCCATCGAGCAGTGCGGCGGCACCTCGGTTGCGCTGGTCTTCTCGCGATAGCGCGCAACCATGGTCTTGGTGAGGTCGCCGACCCCCGGCGCCAGCTTGGCGGGATCGAGCAGCTGCGCCGGCACCGGGTCGATGTTGCAGAAATTGTCGATGTCGGCGCCGAACGTCGTGCGCAGCTTGTCGAGCTGGCTGTAGCCGGCGCCGGCGCCGAACAGCATCTTGAACTTCAGTCCGCTCTCGCGCGCCTGGCGCAGGAACAGCGTGATGTCCGGATTGTAGCCGGCATGCGAGATGATGTCGGCCTTGGCGCGCTTCAGCTTGGTCACCAGCACCGAGAGGTCGGGCGCGGAGGCCGAATAGCCTTCCTTGAGCACGACCTGCAACCCGGCTTCCCTCGCGAACATCTCGTCGGCGGCGGCGACGCCGACGCCGTAGGGGCCGTCCTCATGGATCAGCGCGACCTTGACGTCCTTCGGCTCCATGCCGAGCCTGGCCTTGGCGTGCTCGCCGAGGAAGCCGCCGAAGGCCTGGCCGTATTGATCGGAATGGATCTGCGCACGGAACACGTATTGCAGGTTCTTGTCCTTGAACACGGCGGTCGAGACCGCGGTCGTGATCCACAGGATCCGCTTCTGCTGCTCGACCTTGGCGGCGAGCGGCACCGCATGCGAGCTTGCGAACACGCCGTTGAGGATGTCGACCTTCTCCTGGTCGATCAGGCGATTGGCCTCGTTGATCGCGACGTCAGGCTTGCTCTGGGAATCGACATTGACGGGCGCGATCTTGTATTTGCCGCCGACGCCGCCCTTCTCGTTGACGAGATCGATCGCGATCTGGGTACCGATCGAGGAGGCGACCGAGCCGCCGGCGGCAAACGGTCCGGTCAGGTCGTAGATCACACCGATCCGGACCGTCTCGGCCTGCGCCTGCGCGCGTGTCCAATCGAAGCTGAAAGCAGCGGCGGCAGCCGCTGAAGTCTTCAGCAGCGTCCTGCGTGAAGTCGGCATCGCGTCCTCCCCTGAGACCGTCAGTTGTGTGACGGGTATTTCTTGCTTTTCGCGGAGTATTGGGAGCAGGCGACGGAATGTCAACGCGGCTTGCGGGTGCGGCGTCTTGCGCTTTGGTCGATGTCGGCCACATCAACGCTGTCGTCGCCCGGCTCGACCGGGCGACCCAGTATTCCAGAGGCAGCAGTGCTCGAGCCGATAGGCCGCGGCGTACTGGATCGCCCGGTCGAGCCGGGCGATGACACCAATAGCGCGGTTAGGGAGTGCGATCGAAGCGCAGCGACGAGAAAACCTACTCCATCACCGCGGCATGGTCGGCCGGCGCCGACTGGGCGCGAAGTGCGGCCTTGGTCGAGCCGATCATCAGCGCGAGCGGAATCGAGACCAGGATGAACAGCATCACCAGCTGATAGTCGTGCGAGAACGCGATGATCTGCGACTGCGCCGCCACCATCCGGTCGGCCATGGCGCGGCCGGCGTCGGTGTTGAGGTTGATCATGCCGGATACGTCGGGCATTTGCAGCGCATGGTTGAACGGGTTGATCTGCTCCGACAGCTTTGCGTAGATCCGCCGCCCGCCTTCGGTGAGCTGCGCGATCACGATCGAGATGCCGATCGAGCTTGCGACGTTGCGGAACAGCGTCAGCATCGAGGTGCCGTCGGTGCGCAGATGGTTGGGTAGCGTCAGGAACGCCACCGTCGACAGCGGCACGAACACGAGGCCGAAGCCAAAGCCCTGGATCACGCTGACGACGATGATCTCGTTCGCCTGCGTCATGTCGGTCCAGCCGGTCATCCGGAACAGCGACGCCGCGGTCAGCCCGAGGCCCGAGATGATCAGGGTGCGCGCCTCGATATAGCGCATCAGGCGGCCGACCAGCATCATCGCGACGAAGGTGC
Organism: Bradyrhizobium acaciae; assembly: GCF_020889785.1. GTDB lineage: Bacteria > Pseudomonadota > Alphaproteobacteria > Rhizobiales > Xanthobacteraceae > Bradyrhizobium > Bradyrhizobium acaciae. The sequence continues at coordinate 9,671 of NZ_JACMYK010000141.1, read as the reverse complement.
CGAAGCCGCGGCTCGCCAGCAGGAGGCCTGCGGTAATGATCGGATAGCCGACCACGTTTTGCAGGTAGGGCGATGACAGCGCCATGGTCGAATACAGCACGAGGCCCATCACGGTCATGAACACGCAGCCGCCGAGGAAATTCCTGTCCTTGAACAGCGCGAACTGGATGAACGGCCGGCTGGTGGTCAGCGAATGGGCGAAGAAATAGTAGAAGCCGACGGCCGAGACGATGAATTCGATCATGATCTCGTTGGATTCCAGCCAGCCGAGCTGCTCGCCGCGGTCGAGCGCGAGCTGTAGCGAGCCGATCGCGATCGCGAGCGCGCCGAAGCCGAACCAGTCGAAGCGCAGATTGAGGTCCTGCCTGGTCTCGTCCATGAAGATGATCAGGCCGAGCACGGTGAAGAACCCGAATGGCAGATTGACGAAGAACACCCAGTGCCAGGAATAGGTCTCGGTCAGCCAGGCCCCCAATGATGGTCCCATGATCGGACCCATCATCACGCCCATGCCCCAGATCGACATCGCCTTGGCGCGCTCGTGCAGCGCGTAGGAGTCGAGCATCACGGCCTGCGACAGCGGCACCAGCGCGGCGCCGAACACGCCCTGCAACAGGCGGAACAACACCATCTGGTTGATGTCCTGCGCGAGGCCGCAGAACACCGAGGCGATGGTGAAGCCGGCCGAGCAGATGATGAAGATGCGCTTGCGGCCGAAGCGGTTGGCGATCCAGCCCACCGGCGCGGTCATGATCGCGGCGGCGACGATGTAGGAGGTCAGCACCCAGTTGATCTGGTCCTGCGAGGCCGACAGCGAACCCTGCATATAGGGCAGCGCGACGTTGGCGATCGTGGTGTCGAGCGCTTGCATGATCGTCGCGGTCATCGCGCAGATCGTCACCATGTTCCGGCGCATGCCGGGCACGGCGGATGGTGACGGTGCGTTCATTCAGTTCAGTCCTGTTCGCAAGCCGCGGGCGTAACCCACCTCTCCCGACCGGGGAGAGGTCGGCGCGCAGCGCCGGGTGAGGGGGGGCAGGTCCCAGGAGAAAGCCGAACCCCTCACCCGGATTGCATCTAGCGATGCAATCCGACCTCTCCCACAAGGGGAGAGGTGACGCGCGGGGCTTCGATCTTGCTTCATCTCAGTCCTGGTGGTCCGGATGCGCGGAGGCTGAGCCCAGCCCGAGCAGGCCGGCCAGCGTGCGGCGGTGGTTGGTGTCGATCGTCGCGTAGACACTCATGCCGGCCTTCAGCTTCTTCACGAACGGGTCGTTCTCGTCGAAGTAGATGCGAACCGGCACGCGCTGCACCACCTTGACGAAGTTGCCGGTGGCGTTCTGCGGCGGCAGGATCGCGAACTGTGCGCCGGTGCCGGGCGACAGCGAGCCGATCTTGCCCTTGAACTGATGGTTCGGGAACGCGTCGACGTCGAGCTCGACCGGCTGGCCGACCGCGACATAGGTGAAGTCGCTCTCCTTCGGATTGGCGTCGACCCAGGGGTGGTCGACGTCGATCACCGAGAACACCGGCGCGCCCGCGGTGACGAAGCGGCCGAGCTGGATCTGGTCGACCTGGGTCGCGACGCCGTCCATCGGCGCGCGCAGCACGGTGTGATCGAGATTGCGCTGGGCGTCGTCGAGCTTGGCCTTGGCCTGGGCGTAGGGCGGGAACCGCTCGATCGGCAGCTCGACATCGCCGAGCAGCTGCGTCTTGTCCTTGGAGATCTGCTGCTTGATGTATTGCGCCAGGCTCTCGGCGGTGACCTGCGCGTTCGCCGCGTTGTCGAGGTCGAGCTGCGAGCCGAAATTCTGCTTGGCGAGCGTCGACTTGCGGTCGACGTCGCGCTTCTTCAATTCGATACTCTGCTGGGCGAATTCGAGCATCCTGGTGTTGATCTTGATGTTGTCGACCAGATTGTCATAGGCCGTCCTGGTCTGGTCGAGCGCCGCCCTGGCCTGGTCGACCGCGAGGCGGAACGGCACCGGGTCGATCTCGAACAGCTCGTCGCCCTTCCTGACGTGCTGGCCTTCCTTCACGACGATCTTGTCGATCTTGCCGGAGATTTCCGGCGTGATCAGCACCTTCTGCGCGCCGACATAGGCGTCGTCGGTGCCGACATAACGGCCGCCATTGAGATAGAACACGATGCCGCCGATCGCAGCCACGGTCGGCAGCACGACGAGCAGCAGCGTGCGGCGATAGCGCCGCAGGCCTGCCATCAGGCGACGGCGCGGCGCGCGGCTCGCCTTGCCTGCCGGCGCTGATACACCCGGATTGCCCTTCTGCTCGGGAGCCAGCTTGAGGACGGGTTCAGCCATAGCGCTGTTCCTTTCGGGAGGGTTCGCCGGCTGGGCTTTGGATGGCATTGCGAACGTTTTCCTTGATCGATTCCAATTGAGTGAGCAGGCGATGTGCGTCAGCGGGGCTGATGCCCTCGAGCGCGGTCGCAGTGAGTTCGGAGCGAAGGCCGGCGAGCTTGCCGAGCAGCGGGCGTGCGGCCTTCTTCAGGTAAAGACGGTTGACGCGGCGGTCGTTCTCGTCGCTGCGGCGTTCGATCCAGCCATTGTCGCAGAGCTTGTCGATCAGCCGCGTCAGCGTGATGGGTTGCACCTCGAGCAACTCGGCGAGCTCGGTCTGCTTCAGCCCTTCCTGACGTTCCACCTTGGACAGCACGGCCCATTGCGCGCGGGTGATGCCGTAACGTGCGGCCTCCTTGTCGGCATAGACCCGGATCAGCCGGAACACTTCGCCCAGCGTAAACAAGAAATCCGTGTCCACGGAACCGCGCATCGATCCAGCCTCCATAAGCTTGGAATATAATAAGCTTGCTTATTAATTCTGCATGCCGGGTTAACGGGAGGCTGCCCCGCATTGAAGGCATGGCTGTAAGGCGGCGAGCGCCCGCGCGCGGTAATTGGATTTGGGCCGGGCTATGGGAACGGGCGCGAAAATGCTACATGTCGAGGCAATGAGCCTGGCCAAGCCGACATTTCCTGCCCCCGACCACGATCACGGCCGCTGTGCCGCGGACGCGATGGCGCACGCCGAGCAGGTTTGCGCGCGCCGTGGCCAGAAATTCACCCCGATCCGCCGTCAGGTGCTGCAGGCGCTGCTGTCGAGCCATCGCCCGCTCGGCGCCTATGAGGTAATCGACGAGCTGGCCAAGACGATGCCGCGACCGGCACCGATTACCGTCTATCGCGCGCTCGACTTCCTGATGGAGAACGGCCTCGTCCACCGCATCGAGAGCCGCAACGCCTTCCTGGCCTGCGCGCACGACCATGACGAGACCTCGATGGTGGCGTTTTTGATCTGCGATCATTGCGGCTCGGTCGGCGAGATCCCCGCCGCACCCGTCGCGCAAAGCCTGACCGCCGCGGCGCGGGCCTCGGGGTTCATCCCGAAGCTATCCGTGGTCGAGATCGCCGGCACCTGCGCGCATTGCCAGAAATGATTGTGCGCGGCCAAAGTCCTCACCGCGGTGTCGTCCCTGCTTTCGCAGGGACGACGCAGTCCGACTAACAACAACACGGCACCAAGCCGGCCCGCGAGGAAACATGCCGACCCAAGCGATCTCCGCCAGCATCACGAGGCCCGTCAGCGTCGGCCACGGGCTGCCGCCCGGCGCCATTGCCGTGATGCTGATGCTGTGCGTGAGCTGGGGCTTCAACCAGCTTGCGGTGAAGCTCGCGCTGCCCGACGTGCCGCCGATGTTGCAGGCGATGATCCGCTCCGCCGGCGCGCTGCCGGTGATGCTGATCGTCGGCTGGGCGCGCGGCGTGAAATTCTTCGAACGCGACGGCACGCTCGTGCCCGGCCTCGTCGCTGGATTGATGTTCGGGGTCGAGTTCGTGCTGATCTTCACCGGGCTCGTCTTCACCTCGGCCTCGCGCGCCTCGGTCTTCCTCTACACTGCGCCGTTCTTCGTCGCACTCGGCTCGCACCAGTTCCTCGGCGAACGTCTCTCGACCGTGCAGTGGAGCGGGCTCGCGCTGAGCTTTGCCGGCGTTGCGCTCGCGATCGGCGTGCCGCAGCCGAATGTCGATGCCAAGGTGCTGCTCGGCGATCTCCTGGTGGTCGGCGGCGGCGTGCTGTGGGCCGCAACCACGCTGGTTGCCAAGGGCACCAATCTGCGCAAGGCCGCGCCGGAAAAGGCGCTCGGTTATCAGGCCGCGGTGTCGGTCCCGATCCTCGGCTTCGCCTCCTGGATCGCGGGCGAGCAGATCACGCACATGCCGAGCGCGCTGTCGATCTCGCTGCTCGCCTATCAGGCGGTCTGGGTGGTCGGTTGCACCTTCGTGATCTGGTTTGCGATGGTGAAGACCTATTCGGCGAGCAAGCTGTCGGCCTTCACCTTCGTCACGCCGCTGTTCGGCGTGGTCGCGGCCTATTTCATCATGCACGACACGCTGACGGCGGTGTTCGGCGTCGCCGCGCTGTTCGTGATCGCAGGCCTCTATCTCGTCAACAAGCCCGACCCGAAGGTGACGCCGGACCCGAACGTTCCGGCGTGAGGGTTGCTGCGACGGCGCCGCAGCGCGATCGCATCACCGGTGTCGACCGTCGCAAGACGAAGCTCCTTGCCCCGGTATTGACTTACATCAACACTGGCACCGATATTCCGTGAACCCTCCCATGCGAGGGATGCCGTGGAGGCAACTCATGCCAATCGATGCCACCGATGCAATCGAAGCCGGAATCCGGTCCGCATTCACCGCATACTCCAGAGAGGATGATCCGGACTGGCGGAGCTCGTGCTGGATCAAGCCGGATGAGTGCTCCCATTTGGCAAGGAGCATCTTGAAGGAATTGGCGGCTCGAGGATTTGAGATCGTCAAGAAGCCGGCCTGAACGCGCTCACTCTGGCAGCCCCTCACATTCGGTGTCGTCCCGGCGAAAGCCAGGACCCATTACCCCAAATCTCACTTGTCGCGCGCCGCTGGGCCGCAATCCGGTTCATCACCAAATATGGTGGTTTTGGGTCCTGGCTTTCGCCAGGACGACGTGGAGAGAGAGGTGCGCCGCCCGCTAACCCGTCTCGATCGGCAGCTCCGCATCCTTCGCCCATTCTCCCATCGAGCCGTCATAGAGCGTGAGATTGTCGAAGCCGAGCCGGTGCAGCTGGAACAGGTCGATGGTCGCGGAGATGCCGCCGCCGCAATAGGCGATGACGCGCTTGTCCTTGGTGATGCCCTGGGCGGCGAAGGTTGCTTCGGCCTCCTCGAGCGGCAAGAACGTCTTGTCCTTCGGATCGATCAAGCTTGCCGCCGGCACGCTGACGCTGCCGGGGATGCGGCCGGGCCTGCCGTAACGGCTCGGCTCCAATCCCCTATAGAATTGCGGGCCGAGCGCGTTGACGATGACGGTGTCGCCCTTCGTGGTCGCGGCGAGCACGTCATGCTTGCCGACGAACATGCCGTCCTTCGGCCGTGCCGGAAACGCAGCCTGCGGATAGCCGCCGGCAAGTCCGGTCTCGATGTCGCGTCCCTCGGCGGTCCATTTGTCGATGCCGCCGTCGAGCACCGCGGCGCCCTCGAAGCCGAGCGAGCGCAGCATCCACCAGAACCGCGTCGCCCACATCGCGGTCCCGATCGAATAGAGCACCACGCGGCTGCCGGCTGAGATGCCGTGGCGGCCGAACGCGGCCTCGAGCTGGGCTGTCGGCGGCATCATGAAGCGCAGTTCGGTACGGGGATCGGAGAATTCGGCCTGCAAGTCGAGGAAATTCGCGCCCGGAATGTGCCCGGCCTCGAACGTCTGGCGGCCCGAGACGACAACATAGGGAATGTTGCTGCCGCCGGGGGCCGGCTCCAGATAGGTGGTGCAGTCGAACAGGCGCAGCTCGGGCCGGGTCAGGATCTCGGCGAGTTCCGCCGTGGTGATCAGCTCGCTATGGCCGGCCATTTCTGGTCCCTCCCGGTGCGCGTTTAACAGGATGCTAAGATGCGCCGAGTCACATGAAAAGCTGTCACTTTGCCCTTTGATTCACCCCAATTCGGCCCAATATAGCTGACCATGCAGGACGCCGCTGCATGGCTTGCCTTTGGCCTCAATCGGCGCCATAAGCTGTTGAATTCACTTCGAAACATCGCCGTTTGGCGCGCCCCGCGCGTGGCCCATCGTCCCCTTGGTGAATGTCACCAAAACCTGATATTCGAGACGCCATGAACAAGCCCGAGATCTTGCCGCAAGACGACGTCGCCGGCCCCGCGCCGCGGCACCACACCACGCAGGTCATGGTCGGCAACGTCGCCGTCGGCGGCGGCGCACCGATCGTCGTGCAGTCGATGACCAACACCGACACCGCCGACATCGATGGCACCATCGCCCAGGTTGCCGCGCTCTCCCGCGCCGGCTCCGAGATGGTACGCATCACCGTCGACCGCGAGGAAGCTGCTGCCGCCGTGCCGCACATCCGTGACGGCCTGCGCAAGCGCGGCATCACGACGCCGCTGATCGGCGACTTCCATTACATCGGCCACAAGCTGCTCGCCGAGTATCCGGCCTGCGCCGAGGCGCTCGACAAGTACCGCATCAATCCCGGCAATGTCGGCTTCAAGAACAAGCGCGACACCCAGTTCGCCGACATCATCGAGATCGCGAACAAGAACAACAAGCCGGTGCGCATCGGCGCCAATTGGGGCTCGCTCGACCAGGAGCTGCTCACCAAGCTGATGGACGAGAACACGGCGTCTGCGAATCCGCGCGATGCCCGCGCGGTGACGCGCGAGGCGATGGTGCAGTCGGCTCTGCTGTCGGCGGCCCGCGCCCAAGAGCTCGGCATGCCCAAGAACAAGATCATCCTGTCGGCGAAGGTTTCCGCCGTGCAGGACCTGATCGCGGTCTATCAGGAAGTCGTGCGCCGCTCCGACTACGCGATCCATCTCGGCCTCACCGAGGCCGGCATGGGCTCGAAGGGCATCGTGGCGTCCTCGGCCGCACTCGGCATCCTGTTGCAGCAGGGCATCGGCGACACCATCCGCATCTCGCTGACGCCGGAGCCCGGCGGCGATCGGACGCTGGAGGTGCAGGTCGCGCAGGAATTGCTGCAGACCATGGGCTTCCGCACCTTCGTGCCGCTGGTTGCGGCTTGCCCGGGTTGCGGCCGCACCACCTCGACCACGTTCCAGGAGCTGGCGCGCTCGATCCAGGATTTCATCCGCGACGAGATGCCGGCCTGGAAGACCAAGTATCCGGGTGTCGAAGAGCTCAACGTTGCGGTCATGGGCTGCATCGTCAACGGCCCCGGCGAATCCAAGCATGCCAATATCGGCATCTCGCTGCCCGGCACCGGCGAAGCGCCGGCCGCGCCCGTGTTCGTCGACGGCAAGAAGTTCCGCACCCTGCGCGGTCCGGGCATCGCCGCCGACTTCAAGGCGCTGGTGATCGACTATATCGACCAGCGCTACGGCAACGGCGCCAAGCTGCCGGAGACGGCGGGCGCTGCGGAGTAATTTCACTCCGCGTACCCCCACACTCCGCTGTCGTCCCGGCGAAAGCCCGGGACCCATGACCACAGTCGGTGGTTGTGGAGCGAGATGTGGGTTTACCAGTCTTCGCAAAACCCAATCCTGTCGTCATGGGTCCCGGAACTGCGCTCCGCTTCGCTGCGCTTGTCCGGGGCGACAGCTATGTTTGGGGCGCCGATTGCGCTTCCAGCGACCCGCGTTACGATGTCTCCCAATCAAGAACCATCGGGAGAACGCCCATGAGCTCGCTGTCCGGCAAGCAGGGTCCGCGCTACCGCCACCTCGCCGATCAATCCGAGCCCTATGAGACCATTGGCGTCGAGAAGCTGACGCCGATCATCGGCGCGGAAATCTCCGGCGTCGATATCGGCAAGCTGGTCGGCGACGACGCGCGCTCCAACCGCCAGATGGACGAGATCCATCGCGCACTCGCCGAAAATCTCGTCATCTTCTTCCGCGACCAGCACATCAGCCCCGAGCAGCATCTCGCCTTCGGCCGCAAGTTCGGCGAGCTGCATGTGCATCCCGCCGCGCCGAACGAGGGCGATCCGGCGCTGATGAAGATCTATGCCGACAAGGATTCGCCGCGCGCCAATGGCGAAGGCTGGCACACCGACGTGTCCTGCGATATTGAGCCGCCGATGGGCTCGATCCTCTACATCAAGCAATGCCCGCCGCGCGGCGGCGACACGCTGTTCGCCAACATGTATGCGGCCTATGAGGCGCTGTCGGACCGCATGAAGGCCTATCTCGACGGGCTGACCGCGCTGCATGACGGCGAGCAGACCTATCGTGGCCTGTATGCCAATTACGGCGTCGCCGACAAGCGGGAGTATCCGCGCGCCGAGCATCCGGTCGTGCGCACCCATCCGGTGACGGGCAAGAAATCGCTCTACGTCAATCGCGGCTTCACCCGCTTCATCGTCGGCATCCCGCGCGACGAGAGCGATGCCATGCTCGCCTATTTGTACCAGCATGCCGAGAACCCGCTGTTCCAGTGCCGCTTCCGCTGGACCGAGAACGCCATCGCGTTCTGGGATAACCGCTGTGCCCAGCACCGTGCGATGTGGGATTACTGGCCGCACACCCGCTCCGGCACCCGCGTCACGGTGAAGGGCGAACGGCCGGTGTGAGTGCGCGGCTGAGCTCCAAGTTTCAGCCTGGCCCAAGGCTGTGCGGTGAACAGGGGTAATCCTTGCGGGTCATAGTATCCGCGAGCCAGTGAGCCCTATGATGCCGCGTCAGAAATGGGCGTTATCACCATGCGACAGGTGATACTGGACGCGCGGGTTGCGGATTTGCGCGTCAAATCAGGTCAAGTGCCGTTCCATGCGAGGACGAAGCGTCCCGCGGCTCCCCTATGGTTCGCAGCAACCCTTGTTGTGACGTGTCTCCTGGACGCGCCGGGCTCCGGCGGCGCAGCGCACGCGCAGTCCAACGGCATCGCCGGCAGTTCCCAGCAGCTTGCACAGGCAAATACGAACCCAGCGGGCGGTACTGGTCCGGCTGCACAACAAGAGCAAAGCGCCGACGCACTCGCCCGTGAACTCGCGAAAGCGCGGCAAGACATTGAATTGCTGCAGGGCCTGCTGACCAAGGAACGCGAAAACTCGGTTCAGGTCGAGAATGCGTTGCAGGGCGAAGCCGAGAAACTGAGAAAATCACTGAAGGAAGTGCCGCAAGGCAGCGCTGGAGAGCTGCAGCGGGCGCTGCGAGAGGAGCGAGGGCGGACCGCGCAGCTGGAACAGGACCTCGCGGTGGCTCGTCTCGACGTCGACAAGCTGGCTGTACTGTTGGTCAAGGCCAACGACGAGACGGCGAAGCTGAAGCAGGCTTCGCAAGACGGCAAGACGGACCTGCGGAAGCCTCTGGAGCAGGAACACGAGCGGGCCGCCAAACTGGAGAAGGACCTCGCGACGGCGCGCCGTGACGTGGAGACGCAATCGGCGCTGGCGGCCAAGGCAAATGATGAGGCGGCGAAGCTGAAGCAGGCCGCGCAAAGCGGCGCAGCGGACCTGCAGAAGTCGCTGGAGCAGGAGCATGAGCGGGCCGCGAAACTGGAGAAGGACCTGGCGACGGCCCGTCGTGACGTCGAGACGCAATCCGCGCTGGCGGCCAAGGCAAGTGATGAAGCGGCGAAGCTGAAGCAGGCCTCGCAAAGCGGCGCCGCGGACCTGCAGAAGTCGTTGGCGCAGGAGC
>NZ_JACMYK010000140.1 GCF_020889785.1 Bradyrhizobium acaciae | reverse complement strand
CCCCAGCGAACCTGAACGGCGGCATTGTCTGCCGCGCCCTTCATCGCGGCGACGTTGGTCGGCATCGGGGCCGCCTGGGCTGCGTCAATGCCGACCGTGCTCGCGAGCAGGATCAAGGCCAGCAAGGTCTTGGTGTTCTTCATGACATCCTCCACATCGGGGTGACACAGGCGGTCGTGATCGAAAGGCAGCGACATCAAGCCGGCCGTCGCGATCATTCGCGGCCGAGCCTGTCAGCCGCGGCGAGCCGAAGCTTGATTTGAATCAAAGTCGCGACGGGGTGTGCAGACGATTGATGCTGCACCTTGGGAACCGGGGCCGCTTCTTTGGTGAACGTCCGGACGCGTCGCGCTTGATCTGAATCAAGCCGTGTGCGGTCGCGCGATGGCACCGCTTCCCGCGTAGCTGCCGAGGTTCAATCGAAAGCACGCTCTTGAAAACCCTTCGCCAGATCGTGGCCGGAGACGAGTTCATCCAGCTCGCAATTCGTCTCGGATTGCTGGCGCTGCTGATCTACTGGTCGTTCGTGCTGGTTCGCCCGTTCGTGCCGATCCTGGCCTGGAGCGTAGTGCTCGCGGTCGCGCTCTATCCCGTCTTCACCTGGCTCGCACGAATGCTTGGCGGTCACGCAGCCATCGCGGCCCTCGTGCTGACCCTGGTCTCTCTGGGCGTCGTCATCGGACCGGCGACCTGGCTCGGGATCGGAGCGGTCGAGGGGATGAGGGACCTCGCCGAACAATTGAGCGCCGGCCACGTTATCGTGCCGTCGCCGCCGGCGGAGGTCAAGGATTGGCCGCTGATCGGCGCGCCGCTCTATGATTTCTGGGATCGGGCGTCGACCAATCTGCGCGCCGTGCTGCGTGAGGTCGTGCCGCATCTGAAGCCGTTGGCCGGCATCCTGTTTGCGTTCGCCAGCAATGCCGGGGTCGGGATGCTGAAGTTCCTGCTGGCGGTCGTCCTGGCAGGCTTTCTGTTTCCCTATGGCCTGCAGCTTGCTGCGGCGTGCCGAAGCTTCCTGTCCCGCATCGTGCCCGAACAGAGCGAGCACTTCCTCGACCTTGCGGGCACAACCATTCGGGCGGTCTCCCGGGGCGTCATCGGCATCGCCGTTCTGCAATCGCTGCTGGCCGGCATTGGCTTCAAGCTGGCCGGAATTCCGAGTGCCGGGCTGCTGGCGTTTGTCGTGATGCTGCTGGCGATCGTGCAGATCGGAGCGGCGATCGTGCTCCTTCCGGTCATCATCTGGCTCTGGTCGGCCAAGGACTTCACGACGGCGCTCGCCTTGACGCTTTTCTTCCTCGTCGTCGGCGTCCTCGACAATGTGCTGAAGCCGCTGGTGATGGGGCGGGGCCTGACCACGCCGGCACCCGTCATCCTCGTTGGGGTGATCGGCGGCACGCTTGCCCACGGCATCGTGGGCTTGTTCATCGGTCCAATCATTCTCGCGGTCGCCTGGGAGTTGATCTCGGCATGGATCCGGAACGACCGCGCCAGGCTGGCGGGAGAGCGATGATGTTGGTTCAGCTCCTCGTGGGGTTGGCGGTCAGCGCGATCAACATCGTGATCCATTCGCTGTTCACCGTCGCGGTGATCGGGCTGGTGCGGAAGGTCGCCTTGAGCGCGTCTGGCCGGTTTGGGCTTCAGCTCAGCGGCATGATGGTGGCGACCGCGCTGATCCTGATGGTGGCTCACACGCTGGAGATCGTGGTGTGGTCGCTGGCCTATCTGGCTATTGGTGCAGCGCCCGCGGGTAGCGATCTGCTCTATTTCGCGTTCGTGAACTACACAACGCTGGGCTATGGCGACGTGGTCCCGGTCAAGCAGTGGCTGCTGGTCGGACCGATGGCTGCCATGAACGGTATTCTGATGTTCGGCTGGTCGACCGCGGTCCTGTTCGAGGTGCTGCAAAAGACCATCGAGCGCCAGGCGGCGCTCGCGAAATCCCCGTAGTGTGTCGCGGTCAGTTATCCAGCCTGGACAGCTGGTCGCGGTCGATCAGCATGATTTCGCGCTGGTTCGAGCCGAGGAAGTCGAGTGCTCCATAGCCGTGCAGCTTGGACAGCGCACGCGATACCGTCTCGAGGGTGAGCCCGAGGTAGTCGGCGATATCGCGCCGGCACATCGGCAGGGCGACGACGCCGACCCCGGTCAGCCGGCGATCCATTTCGAGCAGGAAGGCGGCAACCCGCTCCAGCGCGGTCTTGCGACCGAGCAGCAGCATGTGATCTTCGGCGTGCTGCAGGTTGCTGGTGGTCATGATCAGCAGGTTGCGAGCCAGGGCGAAATCGGAATCGGCCACCCGTTCGAGGCTCATCCGCCTGATCAGGCGCACGTCGGTGTCGACGACGGCTTCGGCGGTGAAGCGATGGGTCTCGGCATTTTCGAGGCCGAAAATGTCCCCGACGAGGTGGAAGGCGCCAATCTGGCGGCGTCCGTCGGAGAGGAGCTTGTAGCTGCGGACTGCCCCTGAGACGACCTGGTAGACGTATTCCGCCGGCTCCTTCTCCCCGTAGATCTCGGAGCCCTTCCTGTAGTGGAATTCGCTGGTGATGCAGTTGGCATGCCGGGCGGTCAGCCCACCGAGGATGCTCGGCATGGTGGCCGGTCTGACGTTGACGCGAGCGAACATGGACCAACTCTCTTGGGTAACGACTGTTGCGGCGTCCGCAGCGGTTCGAAATGCGTGTCCGCGCGCAATGACTACGCCAGGGCTCGCCGGCCACTATTGGTCTTGAGGTCATTGTCCTAAAGGACAGGGTGCGCGAAATGCGGCAATTTGTTCGTAATTGGTGCGCACAGTCTTAGATTACTTTTCAATTTTCATGCTGATAGTCGGGTGCTAGATTTCACAACCTGTTGGTCGCCGGCTCCGAACGCCATGGGCAGTGCATTTCGGCTCTCTGGACTGATCATCCTGCTGGCTGCCTTGTTGTCGCCGGTTGGCCTCCGGGCGCAACAGATGCGCCCGCATTCCATACTGGTGCTGGACCAGTCTGATCGACGTGGCCCTTTCTACTACCAGGTGTCCGTCGGGCTGAGGGACGCGGTGAGCGCCCACAGTCACGCCCCGACCACCGTTTACACGGAAAGCCTCGATCTCGACCGTTTCGGCGGCGAGGCCTATCAGGAGGGCTTTCGCCAATTTCTCGAGGCGAAGTATCGCGATCGGCCGATCGGTGTCGTGGTCACGGTTGGAGCGGCTGCGCTAGAACTTGCGCTGCGCTGGCGCCCGCAGCTTTGGCCCGACACGCCAATCGTGTTTTCGCTGGTCGAAGAGGCCGATTTCAAGCGGCTGCAACCGCCGGCCTATGTCACCGGCGGCATCGTGAGCCTGAAACTGAAGGATGCCGTCACGGCTGCCCGCGCCGTGATGCCGGGCCTCAAGACCATCGTGCTTGTTGGCGCGGACTGGGACCGGCAGGTTCTGTTTCGCAACTGGAAAGACCAGGCAGCGGCCGGCATTCCGGGTCTCGAAATCATCGAGATCATTGGACGGCCGATGTCTGAGGTCGTCGAGCGGGTCGCAACGCTCCCCGAGCATAGCGCGATCATCTACACGGGCCTCTATAGCGATGGTAAGGGCAACTACTATCCGCCCTCGGATGCCCTCGCATTTGTCGCCGCAAGTGCCAATCGTCCCATTGTCGTCGCAGCGGAGACTTTCCTCGATGCAGGCGGGATAGGCGGATTCGTTATCGTCCCCTCATCGATTGGCGCCGAGGCGGCGCAAAGGGCGCTGCGAATTCTGGATGGCGAGGCGCCGGAGAGCCTGCCCCCGTCGGCCGTCGATGCCGTGAAGCCGATCTTCAACTGGCGGCAGATGCAGCGCTGGAATGTCAGCAAGGCGAGCTTGCCAAAAGGCAGCGAGATCCGCTTCCGTGAGCCGACCTTCCTGGAAAAATACCGCTGGCGGGCGGTCGCCCTGACCGCGGCGCTATTGCTTCAAACGATGCTGATCGCGTTTCTGCTGCACGAGCGGTTCATGCGGCGGAAGGCCGAGGTCGAATCCCGCGATCGCCTGTCTGACCTCGCCCATATCAATCGGCAGGCGACTGCCGGAGAACTCTCGTCCTCGATCGCCCATGAGCTCAACCAGCCGCTGGGCTCGATCCTGACCAATGCCGAGAGCGCGGAGCTGATCCTCAATTCGCCGACGCCCGACCTTCAGGAGGTGCGGGAGATCATTTCCGACATCAAGCGTGATGATCTGCGTGCAAGCGAGGTGATCCGCAGGATGCGCAGCTTGCTGAAGCGTGCGCCATTTGAGAAGAAGGAGATCGACCTCAACCAGACCATGCGAGAGGCATTCGATTTCCTCAGGCTTCAGGCCTCGGCGCGCAACGTCGCAGTTTATTTGCAGACCTCCCCGCAGACCCTGCGCGTGAAGGGTGACCCAGTGCAGTTGCAGCAGGTCATTCTCAACCTCGTCGTCAACAGCATGGACGCGATGGCCAAAATGCCCTACGGGCGCACGATCATCGGTCGTACCGAAGTCAACGGGGACGCATCGGCAGTCATTTCCATCAGCGATTCCGGTCCGGGAATTCCCCAGGACAGGCTGAACGATATCTTCGATCCGTTTTTCACCACAAAGGAGCAGGGCATGGGCATCGGCCTGTCCATCGCACGCACGATCGTTCTGGCGCATAGCGGCCAGCTCTGGGCCGAGAACCAGTCCGGAGGAGGAGCTGTATTCCACCTTTCACTGCCATTGGCAGCATAGCGCGTTTGGGTCTTGTTTGCCGAGGTGCGAGGTTGGAGTTAAGACGAACGCAGTATTTTCAGATCGCCGCCGATGATCATTCTATCCAGAGCAGCGATCTGCCGACGGTGGAGCAACAATGCACGCTTACGTGCACATAGTCGACGACGATGCCTCGTTTCGCACAGCGCTCGAGCGTCGGCTCAAGCTCGCCGGCTATCGCGTTGTCACGTATACGTCGGCCCGAGAATTGCTCGATCAAATGCCTGACGACGAAGAGGCCGGCTGTATCGTGCTCGACGTACGCATTCCCGGAATGAGCGGCCCAGAGCTGCAGAGCCGGCTCAACGAGCTGGAGTCGACGCTTCCGATCGTATTCCTGACCGGACACGCCGACACAGCGACGACCGTCCAGGCAATCAAGGCTGGTGCCGAAGATTTCCTGACCAAGCCGATCGCGTCGGACCAGCTGATCAAGGCCATCGATCGCGCCGTTGCGCGGCATGAACTGGCGCGGGGCCAGCGAACCAGGCTGGACTCGCTTCGAGCGCTGCTGGCAAGACTAACACCACGCGAGCGGCAGGTGTTCGATCTGATCGTGTGCGGCCGGATCAACAAGCAGATTGCGCACGAGCTCGGCACCACGGAGCGCACGATCAAGGCGCATCGCCACCAGGTCATGGAGAAGATGCAGGTGCAGTCACTTGCAGAGCTGGTCTCCATCGCGGAGCGGCTCGGCACGCGCGCTTCCATTGGTGAAGCCAAGGCTTGATCCACAGGTGGCTCCGCTCCTGTCCCATGGTACAATATGAAAGCTCTGTGACGGAGCGTATCTCCGATATTGGCCGCGACAATGTTGCGTGCCGATAGCCGCTCGACGTGCCCTTGTCCAAAGGTAGACGTATGGTCGTTGAGCGATAGGAGTGAGGTTTCAGGAATTGCCGACCGCGAAATTCGTCTTCGTTGTGGATGACAATCCCTCGATGCTCCGTGGAATCGGACGGCTTCTGCGGGAGTATGGATTTGCATCCAGGCTGTTCGAGACCGGAAGCGCCCTGCTGAGGGACGGCAGCTTCGATAGCGCGATTTGTCTCATCCTTGACGTCAATCTCAGCGATGGCTCCGGGATCGAACTGCGTCACCGCCTGGCGGATCAAGGCATCGACATCCCCGTCATCTACATCACCGGAAACGACAACCCGGCGACGCGCATGGCCGCGATGGCATCGGGATGCGTGGCCTATCTGACCAAGCCATTCACCGCCAATTTGCTGATCCAGCCGATCGAGCGGCTGATGGCGGGGCGTCGTCTAGCGGTTGCGGGTCCCGATCATTCATCGATGGCTTGATCGAGTGTCAGCGCCGGGGCACCCTTGCGCACGGTCGCAAAGCGGTCGAGCGGCACCGACGTCGTCACCGTCAGAATGCTGCTGTCGACAACCTCGATCGAGAGCGCCTTTCCGCCGTCCATTTCCTCCAGAAGCCTGGGGTCGGCAACATCGGCTGCGATGCACATGTTGGTTACGCACCAGGTATAGGGCAGGCGATAGATCTGCTTCTGGTCGACCGACAGTTTGACCCCGGCCTGCAGATACATCCCGACCGGCAGGAATAGCTGGACCCGGTCGGTGCCGTCCTCGCGTTCGACCAGGTCGATGCGAACGGCGGTCTGGCCGGTCGCGAAGGTGCCGGTGATGGTCGTCCGGCATAATGTCTTCGCGCCGGCTGCGTTGAAGCAGAGCTTTTGCCATTCGCCGTATTTGATGTCTCTCGCCGCGCGCGTTCCCCGCGGAGCAACTTCGCCGCCGTCCTTGATCGCAGCTGGCGGTGAAGGCGTCTGTTGGGCGTGGGCAGCACTGATGCTGAACGCAACCAGGGCCAACTTCATCAAACCACCGTATCGGACCATGGATGCTCCTCCGGCGGGCTCGGCCGCCTAGCGATTCTTGTCCAGAAATCGTTCGACCAATGGCGACCATATGGGAATGGAAGCGGGAGAGCCGATCAGAAAATGCCCTTCGTCGCCGAACGGCGGCAATAGATGGTATTCGGCTCGCCCGCCGGCGCGCGAGAACGCCTCGTGCATTCGCTTTGACAGGGCCGGCCCGAAGAACGTGTCGTTTTCGATGTAGAGCCACAGCATCGGCACCCGCGATGTATGGCCGAACACACCGGTCGCTTCCACCAGCCTGTCGGGATTGCAATTGTTGTTCGGCTTGCCGTCGACGCGGCCGCCGCGCCCGGCCGCGAATGTGATGATGGCCTTGACCTGCGGGGGATTGAGGCTCGACAGCGCGATCGCCGCCCAGCCGCCGGCCGACTGTCCGACGACGATGACGTCTTTCGGCACGATGCGCTGTTCGGCGGCCATGTAGTTGATGATCCAGAGATCGACCTGCGCGACGGCAAGGCCCGGATCGAGGAAATTCGGATTGGTGCATTTCCCGATCTTGGAGAAGAACGGGCCGTAAAGACCGCGTTCGGGAATATCAATGGCCGCCGCGCCATAGCCGGTCCCGACCGGCGCCACTACGAGATAGCCACGCCGTGCGAACCACATTGCTGCATCGCGGAATTCGACCAGCGGGAAAAAGCTCCGATCCCTGGCGTTCAGCGACACGCCATGGTTCATGATGACCAGCGGGAAGGGGCCGTCGCCGACCGGACGAACCAGATAGGCAAACATCGGTAGCGGCAAAGGCAGCACCCAGATCTCTTCCTGGATGCGCTGGGGGGACTTTTGATCGTCGGCGCATGCAGGGGCGACCAAGCCAAGCAAGAGAAGCGCCGCGATTGCGAGGGTCCGTAAGCGGTGCTGACACATGCCATGCGCTCCAGCGGTCGTCCGGCAAATGCGCAGGTCGCGACAATCGAGCCGAACACGAAAAGGAGCACGTTGCCGAGTGCGAGGCTTGATTTGAATCAACGAGCATCGGTCCTGCCGGCGCGACCACATGCGACCGTTGTGGCGTCGCAGGGCGGACTTGATGTCAATCCAGGCAGAGGCGAGTTGGATGCGCCGATTTCCGCCGGCGAGCTGGCTCGCGGACTATCGGGCTTCCTGGCTTGGGGCCGACGCAATCGCCGGGGTCACGCTGGCGGCCTACGCGATCCCGGTGTCGCTGGCCTATGCGGGGCTGGCCGGCCTGCCGCCGCAGATCGGCGTCTACGGCTATCTGCTCGGCGGCGTAGGTTACGCCCTGCTGGGCTCGTCCCGGCAACTCGCGGTCGGACCGACCTCGGCGATCTCGCTGATGATCGCCGGCGCCGTCGGCATCCTGGCCGGCGGCGATGCCACGCGTTATGGGCAGATCGTCAGCCTCGTTGCCTTCAGCGTCGCGGTGCTCTGCCTGATTGCCTGGCTGTTCAAGCTCAGCCTGCTGGTACGGTTGATCAGCGACAGCATTCTGGTGGGCTTCAAGGCCGGGGCGGGGCTCACCATCATCATGAGCCAGTTGCCGAGCCTGTTCGGCGTCGCCGGGGGCGGTCACAACTTCTTCGATCGCGCGATCAAGCTTGCCGGCCAGCTCGGCGATACCAGGCCGCTGGTGCTGGGTTTTGGGGTGGCCGCGACGGTGCTGCTTCTGCTCGGCGAGCGGAGATTGCCCGGAAAACCCATCGGGCTGGTGGTGGTCGCGCTCTCGATTCTGATCGTCTCGGTACTCGGGCTCGCGCAAATGGGGCTGCCGGTGACCGGACAGATCCCGACCGGCTTGCCGACGATCTCGCTACCGACGCTTGGCTTGCTCGAATTCGACGATCTCTTTCCTATCGCCGCCGGATGCCTCGTCCTCGCTTACGTTGAGGGCGTATCCGCCGCGCGGAGCTTTGCCGCAAAGCACGGCTACGCATTGGACGTCCGGCAGGAGTTCCTGGGGTTAGGTGCGGCCAATCTCGCCGCAGCCTTTGGACACGGCTATCCCGTCGCTGGCGGCTTGTCGCAATCGGCTGTGAATGACGCAGCCGGCGCGCGGACGCCGCTGGCGCTGGTGTTTTGTTCTGCAACGCTTGCGCTCTGCCTGCTGTTCTTCGCGGGCCTCCTCACCAATCTGCCGAAGACCGTGCTTGCCGCGATCGTTTTTTCGGCCGTCTACAAGCTGGTCGATATCCCGGCGCTCGCCAGAATGTGGCGGATCAGCCGGATCGACTTCTATGCGGCGGTCATCGCGCTGGTGTCTGTGTTGTTCCTCGGGATTCTGCAGGGCGTGCTGCTGGCGGCCGTCGCCTCGATCTTCCTGCTGCTGTTGCGTGCATCGCAGCCCAATATCGCGTTTCTCGGCCGTCAGTCCGGCAGCGGCCGCTATTCCGACCGGGCGCGACATGACGACGTGGAGCCCTTGACCGGGATCATCGCGTTCCGCCCGGAAACCTCGCTGCTTTATGTCAATGCCGAGACGATCCTTGAAACCGTGCTCGCCGCACTGCGGGTGTCGCCCGACGTCAAGCTGGTGGCCTGCGACCTGTCGGCCTCGCCGTTCATCGATTTGGCGGGGTCGCGCATGCTGCACGACCTTCATCAGGAGCTCGCATCGCGCGGAATCACCTTCTGCATCGTCGGCGCGCACGCGCAGTTGCGGGATCTGCTGCGAGCGGACGGTCTTGCCGACAAGACCGATAGCGGCGACTGGATGCGCACGCTCGACAGCGTATTGAACAGTAGAAGGCCGCAGCCAAACCACTAGCGTGTGCGGCGGAGCGGATCGCTTGCGGAATTCCAGCCGGGTTGCATCGCAGGATATCGCGGTCGTTCGGCAGCCATGAGGTTCGTCTCAATCCAGCTGCGGTTTGACTTGGATCAAAGGGAGCGATGGGCGCGGTTCTTACGATCGGCCCGAACCAGCGCCGAGATCACGTGATCAGGAGACATCGATGGCCAACGACGCGAAACCGGCACAGCAACGCATCGACCAGTTCTTCTCCGGCCCCGGCGGACGCGCCGACAATTGGCGCGATCTGGTCGAGGCGGCGAAGGTGTGGAGCAGGGGCGGCGACCGTAGGCCGTATGACGCGGCGCTGTCGGCGCTTGCAGTCACCGAGGAGTTCCACGGCTACCCGGGCCTTCGTTTGATGGCGGCGCTGAAGGAAGCCGCGGCAGCGAGCGACGCCGCCACCTCATATATGCTTGCGACGCGGATCGCGCAGGCACTTCAGACAAAATCCTTCCGCCAGCATGCCGGTGACTGGAGCACGCAGGACGAGGGCAATGGCGACATTCCCGATCTGCTTCCGCCGACGCTCGGACAATCGGCGGGGAGACGGCCGTATTTCGAGACCTTGATCGTGACCGGGGTGCCGGCCAGCAACTGGCCGGGACTGCTGGCGGAGTGGCGCAAGCTGCGGCGTCCGGTCGACGCCTTTATCTATGAGCCCGTCATGGTAGGCAGTCTCGAGGACGCCTTCTGTGCGGCCGTGCTCAATCCCAACATAGCGGCGGTCGTGATCAATGAGGGCTTTGGCTTGCGTTCGCGACACGATGCACCTGTGCTTCGCGCCATGATGTCGGCAATGGGGCTCAAGGAAGAGTCCGATGCGTCCGCGCTGCGGCTGGCCCATATCCTGAAGCGGACCCGCCCTGAACTCGATCTCTACCTGATGTCCAATCGCGACGTCGAGGAGTTGGCCGGGAATCCCGAGGCCGATGTGGTGCGCCGGGTGTTCTATTCGGTCGAGGACATACTCGAACTGCACCTCTCAATTCTTGAGGGCGTGCAGGACCGCTTCGACACGCCATTCTTCGACAATCTGAAGAAATATGCGCAGCGGCCGATCGGTACCTTCCACGCGCTGCCGATCGCGCGCGGCAAGTCCGTGTTCAAGTCGGACTGGATCCGCGACATGGGCGAGTTCTATGGGCTGAACCTGTTCCTCGCCGAAAGCAGCGCCACCACCGGCGGCCTCGACAGCATGCTGGAGCCGACCGGCAACATCAAGAAGGCGCAGGAGAAGGCCGCGCGCGCGCTCGGCGCCGACCGCGTCTACTTCGTGACCAACGGGACCTCGACGTCCAACAAGATGGCGGTGCAGGCGCTGCTGGGTCCCGGCGACATCGCGATCGTCGATCGCAATTGCCACAAATCGCACCACTACGGCATGGTGCTGGCGGGCGCGCAGCCGCTCTATGTCGAGGCCTTCCCGATGACGGAATACTCGATGTACGGCGCGGTGCCGCTGAAAACGATCAAGCAGGCGCTTCTGAACGCCAAGGCCGATGGCCGGCTCGACCGCGTCAAGATGATCGACCTGACCAATTGCACCTTCGATGGTCACATCTACAACACGCGGCGGGTGATGGAGGAATGCCTCGCGATCAAGCCTGACCTGATCTTCCTTTGGGACGAAGCCTGGTTCGGCTTCGCGCAGTTCTCGCCATTCCTGCGGCGGCGCACCGCGATGGGGGCAGCGAACGAGATCGAGGCCTGGATGCGCGATCCGAAATCGGTTGCCGCTTACGAAAAGCAACAAGCCGAGCTCGGCAAAAGCCCGACCGACGAGGTGCTGCTCAAGACCAGGCTGATCCCCGATCCGCGCCAGATCCGGTTGCGCGTCTACCAGACCAACTCGACGCACAAGTCGATGTCGGCGATCCGGCAGGGGTCGATGCTGGCGGTCAAGGACATCGAATTCCACACCGTCGAGGCGCAGTTCAAGGAGGCCGTGTTCACGCACGCGTCGACCAGCCCGAACCAGCAGTTGATCGCGAGCCTCGATGTCTCGCGGCGGCAGATGGAGCTCGAGGGATATGGATTGGTGGCCAATGCCATGGAGATCGCGTTCGCCATCCGCAATGCGGTCAACACCAATCCGCTGATTTCCAGGTACTTCCGCGTGCTCGGCGCGGATGCCATGGTGCCAAAGGAATATCGTCAGAGCGGGTTCACCGACTATCTGGCGGCCGGCACCAATTGGGCGAGCGCGCTGAAGAGCCTGAACGACGACGAGTTCTGCCTCGATCCGACCCGCATGACGCTGGTCTGCGGCACGGCCGGCTACGACGGAACATCGTTCAAGGGGCTGCTCGCCAGTCGCTACAACATCCAGGTCAACAAGACTTCGCGCAACTCGGTCCTGATCCAGTCCAATATCAACAATACGCGGAGCGATGTTGCGCATCTTGTCCGGGTGCTGGCCGAAATCTCCGGTGAGATCGATCGCGCCCTTGCTAACGGCGGCGCGAACGCCAGGGTCGACTTCGACATGCGGGTCAACAGCTTGATGAAGGACGTGCCCGACCTGCCGAACTTCTCACATTTCCACGATGCCTATCGCGGTGACGCCGGCACCAGGACGAACGAGGGCGACATCCGCGGTGGGTTCTACTCGGCCTATGATGCCGCGGGATGCGAATATATTCGCCTGAACGATCCCGAGATCGACCGGCGTCTGAAGAACGGGCCCGATCTCGTCTCCGCGAACTTCGTGATCCCTTATCCGCCGGGCTTCCCGATCATGGTGCCCGGCCAGGTCGTCACGCAGGAGACCATCGATTTCATGCGCAAGCTGGATGTGAAGGAGATCCATGGCTACGACGCGGGCGAGGGATTGAAGCTCGTGAGGACCGAGGCGCTGGCCAGGATGGGCAAACCGCGAGCGGCTGCGCCGAAGCTCAAGGCTGCATCGTAAGAAAGTGAGTTATCGCAAGGCGTCGTCGCATCCTTGCGACGATGTTCCTTGCGCAACAGGTCGTAACGCAACCGGTCCTGGAGGGACATTATGAGGAAAGTGGGTTTGATCGGAGCTCTTGCAGCGCTGGCGATTGGATTGGCTGGGTTCAGCACGCCGTCGGCGGCCGAAACCGGCTCGGTCGCCGTGATCTTCACCAAGGGTGGATTCATCGTTGGTGTCGGCGGCGGCGAGGGCGTCTTGACGCTGCGCGGCAAGCACTATCCGTTCACGGTGTCGGGCATGAGCGTCGGCTTCACGATTGGCGCCTCGACCACCAAGCTCGTCGGGCGCGCT
Organism: Bradyrhizobium acaciae; assembly: GCF_020889785.1. GTDB lineage: Bacteria > Pseudomonadota > Alphaproteobacteria > Rhizobiales > Xanthobacteraceae > Bradyrhizobium > Bradyrhizobium acaciae. The sequence goes on along the minus strand of NZ_JACMYK010000140.1, from coordinate 6,511 downwards.
TTCAATCTCAGAGGGCCGGCCTCCATCGAGGGCTCCTACAGCGCCGCAGGTGCCGGCGGGGCAATCGCAGCGGGCGCCGGAGGCGTGCAATTGCAGAACGCCAATGGCGTGATCCTGCAACTGAGCGGCCCGAAGGTCGGTGCCGAAGTCTCGGCTGCCGTGGGCGGCGTTTCGATCCGCCTGAAATAGCTCGGAAGGACCCAGGCCGCGCGTCCTGTGCGGCCTGGCCTTTCTCAGTAGCGTTCCTCGACGAACTTCATCCCGCGCAGACCGGCCTGATCGTTGTAGCGCCCCTTGGTTGAGCGCTTGGGCAGCTTGACCTTGTCGCGTTTGATCCGTCCGTGGGGAATAGTCTTCAGCAGGAACGAGATGCAGTTCAACCGCGCCCGTCGCTTGTCGTCGGAGCGGATCACGTTCCACGGTGAGTGCTTCGAGCTCGTCGCCTTGAACATCAGGTCGCGCGCGCGGGAGTAGTCGTACCAGCGGCGGTAGGATTCCGTATCCATCGGGCTCAGTTTCCACTGTCGCATCGGATCGTCGATCCGGGCCCTGAAGCGCCGTTCCTGCTCGTCCATCCCGACCTCGAGCCACAGCTTGATCAGGGTGATGCCGCCCTCGATGATGTATTGCTCCATCTGCGGGCAGAGCGCGAGGAATCGCTTGTGCTCCGCGGGTGTGCAGAACCCCATCACATATTCCACGCCGGCGCGATTGTACCAGCTGCGATCGAAGATCACGATTTCACCGGCAGCTGGAAACTGCTGCATGTAGCGCTGGATGAAGAGCTGGGACTTCTCGCGATCGGACGGCGCGGGCAGGGCGACCACACGGAACACGCGCGGACTGACCTTCTCCGTCAGGGCTTTGATCGTTCCGCCCTTGCCGGCCGCATCGCGGCCCTCAAACAGGATGATGACCCTGAGCTTGTTCGCCTGCACCCAATCCTGGAGCTGGCAGAGCTGGACTTGCAGCTTCTGCAGCTCCTCCTCGTAGTCCTTGCGCTTCATCTTCTCGGTGGATTTGTCTTTCGCCATGGATACCCATCCATCGTTTGAACTTAGCCGCCCCAGGCGATGACGATGCCGATGTCGCCGGGCATGCCGCCGGGGTAATCGACGACCTGGAAGGCGATGCGATAGCCGCGCGGCTGCAGGTAGTCCGCCCAGAGCTGGTAGATTTCCTTGGGGATTCCCGTCAGCGTCTTCTCCCAGCCCGATTCCATCTGATTGATGGCCCGCCCTCTGTCGGTGCACAGCGTGTTGGGGAAGCGATAGACCTGCACCTCGCTCAGGCCGTTGCGCACCGCGCGCTGAATCACCGTCGAGGCGAGCTTGACTTTCTCGTCCTCGCTGAGCCCGGAGGGTTTGCTCAGCCGCTCGATCAGAGCGAGCTTCTCGGCTTCGATGATGGCCGCACGTTTGGCGTGCTCCTCGGCCTTCTCGGCCTCCTTGAGCGCGGCCTGCTTCTGGATCTCGTGCGCGTTCGGGATCAGGTCATCGATCTTGTCTCGCATGGCTGGGGACTCCTAAGCCCGATCTTCCACCTTGCGCTGGAAAAGGTAGGGACCGGCCAAACGCTATCCTTGATCCAGATCAAATCGAGGCGATAGGATGGTACGCAATGTCGATCAGGGGTCGCGGCGATTTGATCGCCGCAGGGAGGCTTGGCTTGAGCGAACAGATGCATCCGCTGGCTCCGCACCATTTGCCGTTCTTCATTCCCGGCGCCGACGGGTCGGACACCCTGATGGTGGTGATGGGTATTTTCCTGGTGGCCACGGTCTTGTGGGTTGGCACTCTCTACTGGAAGCTGCACAGCCTGCCGGAGCGCATGGCGCACAAGTCCCAGAAGCTTCAGTTCGAGATCGTCGCCGTCCTCGGACTGATATCGCTTTTCACCCACATGCACATCTTCTGGATCGCCGGCCTGCTGCTGGCGCTCATCGACCTGCCGGATTTCGGCACGCCGATCCGCAGCATTGCCGGTTCTGTCGAGCGTATAGCCGACGCCACGCCGGGCGCGCCCGCTGCCGAACCGGAAGCCGAATCGGTAGCTGACGGCAGTCCCCACGCGCCGATGCCCGCGAAGCAGGAGGTGCACAACCATGCTTGAGCTGATGATCTGCTCGCTGGTGACGATCCTGCCGGATTACCTCTACCGCCGCTATCGGCAAGGCAAGCGGTTCGGCAAGGAGATCACGTTCTTCTCTGTCTGGTACGAGCTGAGATGGGGCATCACCGGCTGCCTGATGCTCACGGTCTCGCTGATCACGATGATCTTCTACTTCCATCCCGCGACAAGCTCTGCGGCGATCTACTTCAGGACCGTGCCGATCCTGCCCGAGGGCTCCGGCCGCGTCGTCGAGGTGAATGTCGACTTCACCGCGCCGGTGAAGAAAGGTGACGTTTTGTTCCGGCTCGATAGTTCGAGGCAAGAGGCAGCACTCGAGACCGCCAAGCGAAAAATCGCCGAGGTGGATGCGTCGCTGATCTCGGCGCAGGCCGATGTCGTTAAGGCGGAGGCCCAGATCGGGGAGGCGAAAGCATCCTTGCAGCAGGCCAAGGACGAACTCGATGTGAAGAGCGAATTGCAGCGCCGGAATCCCGGCATTGTACCGCAACGCGACATCGAGAAGCTGCAGGTGCTGGTTGATCAGCGGCAGTCCGGCGTTGATGCCGCCAACGCCGTCAAGGAGTCGGCGACGCTGCGCGTCTCCACGCTCTTGCCGGCCGAGAAGGCGAGCGCCGAGGCCGCGCGCGCGCAGGCGCAAGTGGACCTCGACAAGACCTTCGTCCGTGCCGGCGTCGATGGCCGCGTCGAACAATTCCTGGTTCGCCCCGGCGACCTCGTTGCCCAGATCATGCGGCCGGCCGGAATCATGATACCGAACGAGGCGGGCCGCAACAGGTTACAGGCAGGATTCGGGCAGATCGAGGCCCAGGTGATGAAGCCCGGCATGATCGCGGAAGCCGCCTGCATGTCGAAACCCTGGGTGATCATTCCTCTGGTTGTCACCAGCGTTCAGGATTTCATCGCCGCCGGCCAGTTTCGCGCCAGCGAGCTGTTGATCGACCCGCAGAACCTGCAACAACCAGGTTCGATCCTCGTGTTCCTCGAGCCGCTCTATAAGAACGGCCTTGACGGCGTGACACCAGGCAGCACCTGCATCGTCAATGCCTACACGAGCAACCATGACCAGATCGCCGATCCGAAAACCGGCGCGTTGAAGGGCTTCGCCCTGCACGCCGTCGATGCGACGGCCCTCGTTCATGCATTGCTGCTTCGGATCCAGGCTCTGCTGCTACCGATCAAGACGCTGGTGCTCAGTGGCCACTGACGGGCGCGAACAGGGAGACAGCAGATGAAGCCGGATGGCAAGCTTCGCGCAATCGTGGTGACGGGCATGATCTTCGCATTGCCGGATCATGCGCTCGCTTTCGATCTCACAGGCGCCTGGGCGACGAGTGTTGACCAATGCCGAAAAGTGTTCGCGCACAAGGGCAGGGCGAACCAGCTGACCTTCTCGAATTTCTCGGGCGTCTATGGCGGCGGATTCATCGCCGAAGCCGATCGCCTCAGGGGCAAGTTCGAGAACTGCAAGATCAAGTCGCGCAAGGACGACGGCCAGAATATCAACATCATCGTCGGCTGCGCATCGGGAATCATGGTATCGAACGTGCAGTTCTTCCTGAAGGCTGTCGACGACGATACGATCACGCGCCAGTTCCCGGGCATCGAGGGGATGGAGGTCAACTATCATCGCTGCAAGATCTAGGAGCGTCCGATTCCAGCGCGGGCTCACCGCCGTCAGGCCGTCGTTGGCTGACGCCGAACCGGTCGAGTAGCGCGCCGTGGACCCCAGCAGGTTGCCGAGGTCATTGCGTATCGCCCTGGTCGTCGGACTTGTCCTTTTGGTCGGCGGCGCCGGCCTGTTTGCCTACCGCTGGTATGAGCGGCCGACCACCTTGACGATCGCGGTTGGTTCGCTGGATGGCGAGGCCGGCAAGCTGGTCTCGGCGGTGGCCGGAAAGCTCGCTCAGTCGAAAGCACCTGTCCGGCTCAGCCTGATCCAGACGCCGGGACCGCTCGAGTCCGCCGAGGCATTCGCGTCGGGAAAGGTTGATCTGGCAGTCGTGCGTGGGGATGTCGGTGATCTCTCGCAGGCTCAGGCCGTCATACTCCTGGCCCACGCCACGGTGCTGATGGTCGCGCCGCCCGGCGTCACGATATCGGATGTTGCCGAGCTGAAACGTGCCACGATCGGTGTGATCGGCGCCGAAGCCAACCAGAAGCTCATCAAGGTGCTGACCGACGAGTACGACCTGGCGCGCGCGGGCGTGACGTTCAAGCCGCTGGCGCCTGCGGACGCGCGCCGCGCGCTTGAGAGCAAGGAAGTTCGGGCGGTCCTGCTCGTGATACCCCTCACCGAGAAGTATCTTGCGCTGCTGCGCAATGTCTTCCCGCACACCGGGCGGAGCGGACCGGTGCTGATCGCGATCGAGTCCGCCGGAGCGATCGCCGAAAAGGAGCGCGCCTATGAGAGCTTCGACGTACCGAAGGGAACCTTGCGCGGCTCGCCGCCGATTCCTGCCGATGATCTGACCACGCTGCGGACGTCGTTCTATTTGGTGGCGCAGAAGAAGCTCGGAAATGACGTGATCGGCGATCTGACGCAGTCGATCATGAACGCACGACGGGACTTGCTTGCCGAACTGCCGGCGCTTTCCCAGATCGCGACACCCGATACCGACGCGGGCGCCTACATCCCGGTGCATCCCGGGGCGGCGGCGGTCTATGAGGGGACCAGGGAGAGCTTTCTCGACCAATGGGGCAATGCGATCTTCCTGGCGCCGATGATCGCAGGCGCCCTTGCGTCGGTGCTTGCGGCGGCGTGGAAATTCCTCCGCTCCAGCGAGCCGCCAGGCCGCAAGGAGGCGCTCGACACGCTTTATGCACTGACGGCCCGGATTCGGCTGGCGGGGCGCGAGGCGGAGCTGGAAGAGATCGAGCGCGAAATCGACCAGGTGCTGCGGACGCAGCGCGAGCAGCCGGTCGCGGACGACAAGGCTGAGCGCGCGGTGACGGCAGTCAACGTTGCCGCTCATCGGCTCGAGAATTTGATCCATGATCGCCGCATCCACCTCGCGTCGCAGCAACCGGGCCAGATCGGCAGCTGAGCGGACCGACAGTTTCCTTGATCTCGATCAAAGAGGGCGCATTGCCTCGGCCGATGCTGTCGACCGTTGGTGTCGATGGAGGTCGCGATGGTCCGTTGGGGCAAGACTCTGCTCGCGGTTGTGCTGGTGTCGATGACGTCAGTCGCCGCATTCCCGCAGACGGCTGACAAACCGCCAGCCCAAACCAGTCAGCCCGTTCAGGCCAACCAGCCGGCCGCGGCGGCGACACAACCGGCCGACCAACTGTTGAAGCCTGAACAGTTGGAAGCGCTGGTCGCACCCATCGCGCTCTATCCGGACTCGCTGCTGGCCAATGTGCTGGCCGCTTCGACCTATCCGCTCGAAGTCGTGCAAGCCGATCGTTGGATGAAAGAGCGCAAGAGTTTGAAAGGTGATGCGCTGAAGACTGAGGTCGACAAGCAGGCCTGGGACGACAGCGTGAAGGCGCTCGCGAGCACGCCCGACGTGCTCGCGATGATGAGCGACAAGATCGATTGGACGAAAAATCTGGGCGACGCCGTGCTGGCCCAACAGGCCGACGTCATGGATGCGATCCAGCGACTGCGCAGCAAGGCGCAGGCGAACAACAAGCTGGTGACGACCAAGCAACAGAAGGTCAGCGTCCAGGCCGAGGAGAACAAGCAGGTCATCGTCATCGAGCAGACCGATCCGAACACGGTCTACGTGCCGTATTACGATCCCACCACGGTCTACGGCGCGTGGCCCTATGCGGCGTATCCGCCGTACTATTTCGGCTATCCGTCCTATATCGGCGCCGGGGTCGTCGCCGCAGGTCTTGCCTTCGGTGCCGGATGGGCGATCGGACGCTGGGGCAACTACTGGGGCGGTGGCTTCAACTGGGGCAATCGCAACGTCTATGTCAATCACCGGACCACCAACATCGCAAATGGCTGGCAGCACAATCCGTCGCATCGCCAGGGCGTCCGCTACAACAACAGCAACGTGCAGCAGCGCTTCGGTGGCAACACCAACCGGGCCGGCGTCAGCGACCGGATGAATTATCGCGGCCGCGACGGTCAGCAGGTCCTCAATCCCGGCGATCGCCAGGGGGCAGACCGCGGAGGTGACCGGGCAGGAGACCGCGGCGGTGACCGTGCGGGCGATCGCGCCGGAGACCGTGCGGGTGATCGCGCTGGAAATCGTGGAGGCGACCGCGCCGGAGATCGTGCCAAGGGTGGTGATCGTGCTGGTGCGGGCGATCGCGCCAAGGGTGGTGATCGCGCGGGTGCCGGCAACAAGGGCGGTGGCGATCGCGCAAAGGCCGCCAATCGCGGCAGTGCCGGCAACCGCGCAGCTGCAGCGAATCGTGGCGG
>NZ_JACMYK010000139.1 GCF_020889785.1 Bradyrhizobium acaciae | reverse complement strand
TCGCCGACGCCGAGGCGCGGGCCTATCGCGCCGGCTATGAGGCCGCGCTGCGCGAAGCCAAGGTCGAGAGCGACCGCCGCGCGGCTCAGGCGCTGGAAGAGATCGGCACCGCGATCAAGGGCATCGCGGCGCGCTTCGCCGGCATCGAGACGCGGATGGAGACCGAGGCGGTGGATGTCGCGGTCGCGGTAGCCCGCAAGCTCTGCAACGAGCTGGTGGCGCGCGAGCCGCTCGGCGAGATCACCGCGCTGGTCTCCGACTGCTTCTCGCATCTGGTGGCGACCCCGCATCTGGTGGTCCGCATCAACGACGCGCTCTACGAGGCGGCGCATCACAATATCGAGCAGATGGCGGCGCATTCCGGCTTCCAGGGCCGGCTGGTGATCCTGGCCGAGCCGACCATTGCAACGGGCGACTGCCGGATCGAATGGGCCGATGGCGGCGTCGTGCTGGAGCGCGCTGCGATCGAAGGCAAGATCAACGAACTCGTCGGGCGCTATCTGGCGTCCCGCGGCCAGGCCGGCTGAAGGGCATTGAGGGCTGAACCATGAGCGACACCGACACCCAAGTCCCGCTTCCCGATCTCAACGCCGCTGATGCGCCGAGCATCGACGACATCGGCTACAACGAGGACGAAAATGCCGCGCGGATCGCGGCCGATCTCGAGGCCGTGTTCGACGTTCCGGTGCAGGTCTCGGCCGTCCTCGGCCGCTCCAAGATGGACGTCGGCGACCTCCTGAAGCTCGGACCGGGCACCGTGCTCGAACTCGACCGCCGCGTCGGCGAGGCGATCGACATCTACGTCAACAACCGCCTGGTTGCGCGTGGTGAAGTGGTGCTGGTGGAAGACAAGCTCGGCGTGACCATGACCGAAATCATCAAGGCAGAACGCTCTTAAACGAATTTGGCGGTAACGCGCGGAACCTGCGCGACCAGACGAACAGGAGATCATCATGCGGCTTCTCATCGTTGGCACCCTGAAGGGCCAGCTCACGACCGCGACCAAGATCGCGATGGATAACGGCGCCTCGGTAACCCACGCCGAGGCCGCCGAACAGGCGATGGGTGTGCTGCGCGGCGGCAAGGGCGCCGACCTGCTGCTGGTCGATGTCAACCTCGACATCCGCGACCTCGTGATGCGGCTCGAGGCCGAACATATCCACGTTCCGATCGTCGCCTGCGGCATCTCCAACGACGCCCGCGCCGCGGTCGCCGCGATCCATGCCGGCGCCAAGGAATACATCCCGCTGCCGCCCGACCCCGAGCTGATCGCAGCGGTGCTCGCAGCCGTCGCCAACGACGCGCGCGACCTGATCTGGCGCGACGAGGCGATGGGCCGGGTGATCAAGCTGGCGCAGCAGATCGCGGGCTCGGACGCATCGGTCATGATCACCGGCGAGTCCGGCACCGGCAAGGAAGTGCTGGCGCGCTACGTCCATTCCCGCTCGGCCCGCGCCAAGCGGCCGTTCATCTCGATCAACTGCGCGGCGATCCCGGAGCACCTCCTGGAATCCGAACTGTTCGGCCATGAGAAGGGCGCCTTCACCGGCGCGGTGGCGCGCCGCATCGGCAAATTCGAGGAGGCGACCGGCGGCACGCTGCTGCTCGACGAAATCTCCGAGATGGACGTGCGGCTTCAATCGAAACTGCTGCGCGCGATCCAGGAGCGCGTGATCGACCGCGTCGGCGGCACCAAGCCGGTCCCGGTCGACATCCGCATCATCGCGACCTCGAACCGCAATCTATCGGAGGCGGTGCGCGAGGGTACGTTCCGCGAGGACCTGCTGTTCCGCCTCAACGTCGTCAATTTGAAGATCCCGCCGCTGCGCGATCGTCCGGCCGACATCCTCGAACTGGCGCAGCATTTCGCCAAGAAATATGCCGAGGCCAACGGCCTTCCGGTCCGCCCGATCTCGACGGATGCCCGCCGCGTCCTGACCGCGAACCGCTGGCAGGGCAACGTCCGCGAGCTCGAGAACACCATCCACCGCTCGGTCCTGATGGCGCAGGGCGACGAGATCGGTCCCGACGCGATCCTCACCCCCGATGGCGACCGTCTCGACCTCGCCAAGACCGCCCCCGCGGTGGCGCACGCCACGCTGGCCGCCGAACAGGTCACCCGCGCGCTTGTCGGCCGCACCGTTGCCGACGTCGAACGCGACCTGATCCTGGAAACGCTGAAGCACTGCCTCGGCAACCGCACCCATGCCGCCAACATCCTCGGCATCTCGATCCGCACGCTGCGCAACAAGCTGAACGAATATGCCGACGGCGGCATCCCGATCACCCCGGCCGGCAATGGCGCTCCCGACTACCAGCGCATGGCGAGCGCCGGCTGAGAGAAAAAGAGGCGGCGGAGCAATCCCGCCGCCAGCCCTGCCTTACGAATAGCTGGGTGCGTCGGGCTTGCGGAAGATCCGGATCGGGTCGCCCGGTGTGATCTCGCGGCCGGTGAACGTCACATAGGCATAAAGCGCGAGATAGGCGACGGCGACCGCACCGACGAGATAGAACAGCCAGGTTGCCACGCGCTTCATCGAACCGTCACGTCTCCAATACATCCGCGGCTTTTAGTGCGCTTGCTGCGCCAGCGCCACGGCCAACATGCCGCGCCGGCCGCCTTCGCCGCTGATCGCTTGAATCTCGCAGCCAATTGCCTTATTCAATCTCATATTGCGTTTTTATATTTCGACAACTGGAGAGTGATATGGCCCTTTACGCGCAGACCAGCGGCACCCTGTCCACCAACTCCGGCACTTTCACGCCGATACAAGGGCTCAGCCTGACGATCCCGGAGGGCGTCGGCACCACCGCAATCATTACGCTCAACGTTCCGAATCCCTACGCTACCGGCACCGATATCCCAGGCGGCATGTTCGGCGTCACCATCAATGGCAAGGTCTCGCCGGTGGTCGCGAGCTTCACCTATAACGACACCCCGTCGAGCTTTGGCCGCATCCCGACCACGCTCGTCGTCGGCATTCCGCTCAGCAATGCGGCTCAGACCATCCAGGCCGTGTGGGCCGGCGTCCGCGGCAGCAACGTAATCATCGACAGCCCGGCGTCGCTGAGCGCAGTCTTCTAGAGGCCGAATCCGGACAACCGCCGCGCTAGGCTTCGACTTCGAGCGTCGGACTCCGCTTCACCTCGCCCCGCGTGCGGGGAGAGGTCGGAATGCATCGTCAGATGCATTCCGGGTGAGGGGGAGCCTCCGCAAATGCGGTCATCGTCGGGTGCGCGGAAAGAGCCCCTCACCAACCCTCTCCCCGCAAGAGCGGGGCGAGGGAGCGCAATGCCGCCGCGGTCGCTACCCGACCTAATCCTGTCCCGCCCTAGCGCACGCCCCGGGGATGGACGTGACGCGACGGCAGGCTGACCTCGGCCAGCCGCGCGGCGTCTTCGTCATGGTCGATCGCGACATATTCGCCGTGCCAATAGGCGAGCGCAGCGGTGCGTTCCGATGCGATCACGTCGAGCACGCGGCCGATGACGATCGCGTGCGAATGCCGTTCGATGATCTCTTCGACCTCACAGTCGATCGCAGCCAGCGCTCCGACCAGCAACGGCGCGCCTGACGCGCGCGTGGTCCATTCGGCACCAGCGAACCGGTCGGCGCCCTTCAGGCCGCCCTTGCCGGTAAAGCGCTCGGCGATGTCGAGCTGATCCGCAGTCAGGATGTTGACACCGAACGCGCCATGGCGCGCGATCAGCGGCCACGACGAGGCCGCGCGGTTGATACTCACGATCAGCGACGGCGGCTCGACCGACAGCGACGACACCGATGTCACCGTCATGCCCGAGATGTCCTTTCCACGCCCGGCCGTGATGACGCTGACGCCGCCGGTGAGGTGACGCATCGCGCCGCGAAACTCAGCAGCCGCAACCGCTGATGCGATCGAAACATTGCGGACGAGGGAATTCATGGCGACCTCACTGGGTATCTTCGCTGCCTTCGAGCAGATGCTTCAGGATCTCGCCTTCGAGCGCGGCAAGCTCGGCCGAGCCGCGCCGGCGCGGCCGCGGCAGATCGATCGTGACATCCTGCGCGATGCGGCCGTCCTCGATCACCAGCACGCGGTCGGCGAGCGCGACCGCCTCGGCGACGTCGTGCGTCACCAGGATCGCGGTGAAGCCCTGGTCGCGCCAGACCCGCTCCAGCAATTGCTGCATCGAAATGCGAGTCAGCGCATCAAGCGCGCCGAGCGGCTCGTCGAACGCCAGCACGCGCGGCTGGCTGACCAGCGCCCGCGCCAGCGCCACGCGCTGCTTCTGGCCGCCCGACAGCACCGCCGGCCATTCGCCGCGCTTGTCGCCAAGGCCGACCTCGACCAGCGCACGCTCGGCACGCGCCTGCGCGTCGGCAGACGAGCGCTCACGGCCCAGCCCCACCTCGACATTGGACAGCACCCGCGCCCAGGGCAGCAGGCGCGGCTCCTGGAACATGACGCGGACGTCCTGTGCCCGGGGCTGTTCGCCGAACGCGATGCTGCCTGCGGTCGGCGCGTCGAGCCCTGCGACCAGCCGCAGCAGCGTGCTCTTGCCGCAGCCGCTGCGGCCGACGATCGCGACGAACTGGCCGGAGGGGATATGCAGGTCGATGCCGCGCAGCACCTCATTGTCGCCGAACGACTTGCGCAAGCCGCGAATGGTCAGCGACAGCCCGCGGGTCGCGCCCTCCGATCCCCGCCGCAACTGCCGCGCCTGCACGACGATGTCGGCGCGGTCGATCGGCTCGGCGTCAACGGACTGGAAACGAAGCGCTTCTTGCATGCTCATTCTCACTTCTTCTGGAAAGCCGGGTGCCACGACAGGGTCAATCGCTCCAGCGCCCGCGAGGCGCTGTCGGCGAGCTTGCCGAGCAAGGCGTAGATCAGGATCGAGAGCACGACGACGTCGATCAGCATGAACTCGCGCGCCTGCATCGCCATGTAGCCGAGGCCCGACGACGCTGCGATGGTCTCGGCGACAATCAGCGTTAGCCACATGATGCCGAGCGCAAAGCGCAGGCCGACGAAGATCGAGGGCAGCGCACCCGGGAAGATCACCCGGCGGAACAGCTCGCCGTCGGTCATCCCATAGATGCGGCCCATCTCGATCAGCTGCGGATCGACCGTGCGGATGCCGTGCAGCGTGTTGAGATAGATCGGGAAGAACACGCCGAGTGCGACGAGAAAGAGCTTTGCCGACTCGTCGATGCCGAACCACAGGATGACCAGCGGGATCAGCGCCAGATGCGGGATGTTGCGCACCATCTGCAGCGTGGTGTCGGTGAGCTTGGCCGACAGTTGCGACAGACCGTTGGCAAGGCCGAACGCAAAGCCGATGCCGCCGCCGATCACAAAGCCGATCGAGGCACGCCAGAAGCTGACCCAGATGTTGCGGACCAGCTCGCCTGACAGCAGCAGTTTCCATCCCGCCAGCGCGACGTCGGTCGGCGCCGGCAGGACGCGAGACGGTACGTAGCCGGTGACGCAGGCAAGCTGCCAGATCAGCACGATCGCCAAAGGCACGATCCAGGGGATCAGGCCGTCGACCTTGGGCAATTTGGGTGCACCGACCCGCGGGAGTGAATCGATCAAGCTCATGATTGCGATGCCTGCTTCTGCGGACGGTAATCGTTGCCGATGGTTTCGCCGAACGGCCCGGTGTTGACGCGGATCGGCGCCACGTTGCCGGGCTGCGCCAGCGACAGCAGCGGGAACACCAGCTCGGCGAAGCGGTAGGCTTCCTCGAGATGCGGGTAACCCGACATGATGAAGGTATCGACGCCGACGTCCTGGTACTCCTTGATCCGCGCCGCGACCGTCTGGGGATCGCCGACCAGCGCGGTGCCCGCGCCGCCGCGCACCAGGCCGACGCCGGCCCAGAGGTTGGGGCTGATCTCGAGCTGGTCGCGGCGGCCGCCATGCAGCTGCGCCATGCGCTGCTGGCCGACCGAGTCCATCCGCGAAAAGATCTTTTGCGCGGCAGCGATGGTATCGTCTGTGACGTACTGGATCAGCTCATCGGCGGCGCGCCACGCCTCGGCGTTGGTCTCGCGCACGATCACATGCAGGCGGATGCCGAACGAGAGCTTGCGGCCGCGCTGCGCGGCCACGGCCTTGACCTTGGCGATCTTCTCGGCGACCTGCGCCGGCGGCTCGCCCCAGGTCAGATATTTGTCGACGGTGTCGACCGCGACGTCGATGCCGGCGTCCGACGAGCCGCCGAAATACAGCGGCGGCCGCGGCGATTGCACCGGATTGAACAGCAGGCGGCCGTCCTCGATCTGGATGTGCTTGCCTTCGACATTGACCGTCTTGCCGGCCAAGAGATCGCTGTAGACGTTGAGGAACTCGCGGGTCACCGCATAGCGCTCGTCATGGTCGAGGAAGATACCGTCGCCCTTGTTCTCGACCGGATCGCCGCCGGTGACGACGTTGATCAAGAGACGGCCGTTCGACAGCCGGTCCAGCGTCGCGGTCATGCGCGCGGCGACGCTCGGCGATTGCAGGCCGGGCCTGACCGCCACGAGATAGCGCAGGCGCTCGGTCCAGGGCGCGACGGCCGATGCCACCACCCAGGAGTCCTCGCAGCTCCGTCCCGTCGGCAGCAGCACGCCGTAATAGCCGAGCTGGTCGGCAGCCTGCGCGATCTGGCGCAGATAATTGAAGTTCACCTCGCGGCCGCCGATCGACGTGCCGAGATAGCGGCTGTCGCCGTGGGTCGGCAGGAACCAGAGGATGTTGGCGTTGGTTGGGGTGCTCACGTGCCCGGCCTCCATGCGACGTCGGAAATCTTGATTTGTTTGGGGATCAGGCCGAGCGCAAAGAACGTGTCGGCGACCTGCTGCTGATCCGCGATCACGCTGTCGGTGACCGGCTTGATGCCGTAGGCCTGCCGCTTCAGCGCGACCTCGACCACCGGCACGGAGAGGCCGATGCTCGGCGCCAGCTGCTCGGCGACGGCGTGGATGTCGCCCTTGGCCCAGTCATCGACTTCACTGAGCTGCGCCAGCACGAGCTCGACGATCTTCGGATCGGTCTGCAGGAACTTCTTCGAGGCGAAATAGAACTGATAGTTGGCGACGACGCCGGTGCCGTCGGCGATGGTGCGTGCGCCGGTCGCAGCCTCCGCCGCGGCCTGGAACGGATCCCAGATCACCCAGGCATCGACCGCGCCGCGCTCGAACGCCGCACGCGCATCAGCCGGGGCCAGGAACACCGGCTCGATCTCGGAATATTTGACGCCGGCTTTCTCCAGCGCCTTCACCAGGAGATAATGAACGTTGGAGCCCTTGTTGAGCGCGACCTTCTTGCCCCTGAGGTCGGTGACCGACTTGATCGGGCTGTCCTTCGGCACCAGGATCGCCTCGCCTTTCGGCGCCGGCGGCTCATAGGCGACATACTGCAGCGGCGCGCCGGCGGCCTGCGCGAAGATCGGCGGCGCCTCGCCGGTGTTGCCGAAATCGATCGCACCGACATTGAGCGCTTCGAGCAGCGGCGGCCCGGACGGAAACTCGGTCCAGACCACCGAGTAGCCGACCGATTTCAGCTTCTGCTCGAGCGAGCCCTTGCTCTTGAGCAGCACCAGCTTGCCGTATTTCTGGAAGCCGATGCGGACCACCTTGTCCTGGCCATAGGATGCGCCGACGCTCGCAGCGACGATGCTGACCGACAGCACTGCGCGGGCAATCCACCGTCGAAATAAACGCGTCATGGGAATATCCTCTGCATTGAATTGACCAAACGCGCGCCGATCAGGTCTGGGTGTTGCGCCAGACGATGTCGCGGATCACGATCTGCTTCGGGATCAGGCCGAGCTTGAAGAAGCGGTCGGCGACGCCCTGCTGGGTTGCAATCACGTCATCGGTGACGGGACCGACCGAGAAGCCGGCCCGCCGCGCCGCAATGGTCTGGATGTCGAGCGGCACGCCGGTGACGGCGGCCAACGATTTCGCGACGTCATCGGGATGCGCCTCGGCCCATTTCGCCGTCGACGTCGTGACATCGACGATCTGCTGCAGAAGCGCGCTGTGCTTGTTCGCGAAGTCGCGATTGGCGATGTAAAACGCGTTGGTCTTGGTGACCTCGCGGGTGTTGATCAGGATCCGGCCGTTCTGTTTGGTCTCGGCGATCGCGAAGTACGGATCCCAGATCGCCCAGGCGTCGATACCGCCATTGGCAAACGCGGGACCGGCGTCCGGCGGCGTCAGATAGACCGGCGTGATGTCGTCATAGGTCAGCCCGGCCTTCTCCAGCGTCTGAATCACGACGTTATGTGCGCTGGATCCCTTGGTGAAGCCGACACGCTTGCCCTTGAGACCGGCGATATCAGTGATTGCCGAATTCTGCGGCACCAGGATGCCCGACCCGTTGATGATCGGCTGAGCGGCGGCGTAGACGATGGCGGCACCTGCAGCCTGCGCGAAGATCGGCGGGGAATCGCCGACCGCGCCGTAGTCGACGCTGCCGACATTCATCGCTTCCATCATCGGCGGGCCCGAGGAGAATTCGACCCATTTCACGCTGATGCCCTGCGGCCTGAAATGATTTTCCAAAGCTTCGCGCTGGCGCGTGATAACGAGCACGCCGTTCTTCTGGTAGCCGATACGAATTTCCTTCGTGTCCGCCTGGGCCTGCGCGCCCCGTGACAGCGCCGCGGCGGCGGCTGTGACGAGCGACAGCTGGAGGAACTCACGACGCTTCATTCCAAGACTCTCCTGACGATCAAGCGCGTTTCTCAACCCGCGATCATGCGTTGTCAGGATGATGGGGGGCGCGAATGAAGCTGTCGAGCACTGCACAAAAATAGCGATGCCTGCCCTTCGGTGCAGGCATCGCGCGTGCCGTTTCGTTCAAGGCGCAGGTCGCACGTAGCGAATTATTTTCTTCACGCGATTGCGAGGTCGCTGCACATTAATTCATCAGCCTGCGGCTGCGGTCTTCGGGCCGACATTGACCGCAAGTTTACCATAACGGTCCGAGAACGCCTGGGTGTCGATCTCCTCGAGCTGGATCGAGCCGTCAAGCACCCCCTTCTTCCAGGCATCGTGCTCGGGATCGTGCTGGAACTCGGGCATCACCTCTTTCCCGAACAACTCGAGCGATTCACAGATGTGCTCATGGGTGTTCTTGCCGGCCTGGTTGAGCAGGATCACCTGGTCGATATGCGAGGCGCGGAAGCGCCGCAGCTTCTTGCGCAAGGTCTCCGGCGAGCCGATCAGGCCGCCGCGCAGCGCGGCTTCCTGCGCCTCCGGATTCTCGCGCTTCCACTTGTTGTACTCGTCCCACATGTTGACGGTGCCGGGTGCCGGGCGCTGCCGGTTCTGTGCCTGGCCGTAATAGCGCAGCGCGAACTGGAAGAAGGTCGCGCCGTCGGCGCGCCGGCGCGCCTCTTCATCGGTCTCGGCGCACATGAAGAACGAGACCAGCGCCATGTTGGGATTGATCTCGTAGTCGGCGAGCTTGTTCAGCCGCTTGGTGATCGCGTTGTAGTAGGCATGCACCCAGGCATGGGCCGCTTCGGCGCTGACGAACTGGAAGCCAAGCGCGCCGAAACCGTTCTGCCCGGCGCGTTCGATCGTCGGCAGTTGCGAGCACGCCATCCAGAGCGGCGGATGCGGCTTCTGCACCGGCTTCGGCACGACGTTGCGCAAGGGTATGTCGAAATACTTGCCATGATGTTCGGTGCCGACCTTGGTGAACATCGGGAAGATCGCGCTGACCGCCTCCTCGAACACCTCGCGCTTGGTCTCCATGTCGCGGCCGAACGGCGTCAGCTCGGTGATCGAGGCGCTCTCGCCCATGCCGAACTCGCAGCGTCCGTTGCTGAGCAGATCGAGCACCGCGATCCGCTCGGCGACGCGCGCGGGATGATTGGTGGTGAGCTGGAAGATGCCGTGGCCGAGCCGGATGTTCCTGGTGCGCTGGCTCGCGGCGGCGAGGAAGGATTCCGGCGCCGGCGAGTGCGAATATTCCTCGAGGAAGTGATGCTCGACGACCCAGGCGTAATCGTAGTTGAGCCGGTCGGCGGTCTCCAATTGGGTCAGCGCGTTCTGGTAGAGGCGGAGCTCGTCGCCGTCGTTCCAGGGGCGCGGCAGTTGCAGCTCGTAAAAGATGCCGAATTTCATGGCGTCATCACTCCCAAGGTCCGTCCCCGACCATTTGTTGTTTTCGGTCAGTCTAGTGAGGGGGCAGACCAAGTCCAGCCTCGGAGGCGAAACTCCAATTCCGTGCAGCGGGAGGCGGCTTGCCTGGAACGCATGAATGTTTAGCTTGTGCTGGTGTGAGT
Source organism: Bradyrhizobium acaciae (assembly GCF_020889785.1). GTDB lineage: Bacteria > Pseudomonadota > Alphaproteobacteria > Rhizobiales > Xanthobacteraceae > Bradyrhizobium > Bradyrhizobium acaciae. The sequence goes on along the minus strand of NZ_JACMYK010000139.1, from coordinate 8,928 downwards.
CGCGGCGCTATCGGTCGCGCGCTCCTTCCTCCGAAAGCCTCATGACCACCTTTACGCCGCACCAGGATTCCGCGCTGAAAGCCGTCGCCGATTGGCTGAAAGCCAAGCCGGGCAAGAACGGCACGCCGCCGGTGTTCCGCCTGTTCGGCTATGCCGGAACCGGCAAGACCACGCTCGCCCAGCACATCGCCGAGGGTGTCGACGGAGAGGTGAAGTTCGCAGCCTTCACCGGCAAGGCGGCGCTGGTGATGCGCAACAAGGGCTGCGACAGCGCGTCGACGATTCACTCGCTGATCTACCGCGCCCGCGAGTCCGGCGTCGAGCAGCCGAGCTTTGAACTCTGGGACGACGCGCCGGCCTCGAAGGCCAAGCTGATCGTGATCGACGAATGCTCGATGGTCGATGCCGAGCTCGGCCGCGACCTGATGTCGTTCGACTGCCCGCTGCTGGTGCTCGGCGATCCCGCGCAATTGCCGCCGATCCAGGGCGGCGGCTTCTTCACCGATGCCGAGCCGGACGCGATGCTGACCGAGGTGCATCGCCAGGCGCAGGACGATCCGATCGTGCGGATGTCGATGGATATCCGCGAAGGCCGCGAGCTCGAGATCGGCCGCCATGGCGAGAGCGAGGTGGTGTCGCGCAAGGAGCTCGATCCGGACCGTGTGATGAGCGCCGACCAGGTGCTGGTCGGCCGCAACAACACCCGCCGCGCCTACAACATGCGGGTGCGGCAGCGGCTGAACCTCGAGGATCCCCTTCCCGTTGCCGGCGACAAGCTGGTCTGCCTGCGCAACAACCGCAAGAAGGGCCTGTTCAACGGCGGGCTGTGGCGGGTCAAGGCGCGCGCGCAGTCGAAATCCAAGATCATCACCATGCGCGTGATGCCGGACGAGGATTTCGGCTACAAGGTCACAAAAGTCTCGGTGCGCGGCGAATGCTTCGACGGCGGCGTCGAGGGCGTGCCGTGGGAGCAGCGCAAGCCCTATGACGAGTTCGACTACGGCTATGTGCTGACCGTGCACAAATCGCAGGGCTCGCAATGGGACGACGTCGTGCTGTTCGACGAGAGCTTTGCGTTCCAGGACTCGCGGGCACGGTGGCTGTACACGGGCATCACGCGGGCGGCGAAGCGGCTCAGCGTGGTGGTGTGAGGTCCCGCGCCTCGATAGACCCGTCATCCTGAGGAGCCGCAAAGCGGCGTCTCGAAGGATGCACGGCCCGGCCGGTGGCCGTCGATCCTTCGAGGCTCGCTCCGCTCGCACCTCAGGATGACGGCCTACACGCCTGAATAACCGGCATTTCCCTCACGAAACCGTGTGGCCGGCGCCGTAACAAAACGGCCCCTCACCCGTATTTTGAAGCGTCGGAGCAGCCCGGCCCGATTTGCCAATGCCGGCTCCCACTCTAGACTGGCCCCCAATTGCGATCCCACGAGGAACCCATGCCCAAGAGCTCCCTCAGCCGCGTCTCGCTCTGCGCCGCCGCGATCGGCGCGCTGGCCGTTGCCGCTTTCGCCGTTGCGCCCTCGCTTGCCGCCGAGGACGCCGTGATCATCCCGCCGCCTGCCGCAAGCGCACCGGAGACCGGCATCAAGACCGCGGTGCTCGCCGGCGGCTGCTTCTGGGGTGTGCAGGGCGTGTTCCAGCACACGGCCGGTGTGGTCAGCGCGGTGTCGGGCTACTCCGGCGGCAGCAAGGCGAACGCCGACTACGAGAAGGTGTCGACCGGCACCACCGGCCACGCCGAGTCGGTCGAGATCAAGTACGATCCGCAGAAGATCTCCTACGGCAAGATCCTGCAGATCTTCTTCTCCGTCGTGCACGACCCGACCCAGCTGAACCGCCAGGGCCCCGACTCCGGCACGCAATATCGCTCGGCGATCTTCACCACCAGCGACGAGCAGAAGAAGGTGGCGGACGCCTATATCGCCCAGCTCAACGCCGCCAAGGTCTACAACAAGCCGATCGTCACCAAGGTCGGCGCGCTGGAGGCGTTCTACCCGGCGGAGGGCTACCACCAGGACTATCTGACGCTGCACCCGAACCAGCCCTATATTGCGTATAACGACATCCCGAAGGTCGAGAACCTGAAGAAGATCTTCGCGGAGAATTACATCGAGAAGCCGACGCTGGTGAGCAGCAGCAAGGTCACCAACTGAGCATCTCGCAAAGGAGGTTGAATGTCCGATACCAAAACCGACGGCAAGGTCCGCAAGAGCGAGGCCGAGTGGCGCAAGGAATTGACGCCGATGCAGTATGCAGTGCTGCGGGAAAAGGCGACCGAGCGGCCCTTCACCGGCGAATACGAGCATGATCCCCGCAAGGGCACCTATGTCTGCGCCGGCTGCGGGCAGACGCTGTTCGAGTCCGACCAGAAGTTCGATTCCGGTTGCGGCTGGCCGAGCTTCTCCAAGCCCGCGGTCGAGAGCCATGTCGACGAGGAGCGTGACATGAGCCACGGCATGATCCGCACCGAGGTGCTGTGCTCGAAATGCGACGGCCATCTCGGCCACGTCTTCAACGACGGCCCCGGCCCGACCGGCCTGCGCTACTGCATCAACTCGGCGGCGCTGAAGCTCGACGAGAAGAAGTAGCGACCGCCAGACGCGGGGCTCGACCCGCCTGTGACCGGCCGAACTGAATAATCGGCCCGATCCGTCGAACGTTTGCTCCGCCCCGCGCGACCAAGAACCGGTCGCGCGGGGTTTTGTTTTGGCGCGGCCGTGCTTCCGCGCGCTTCAACATAAGGAAATTTTGATGTCACCGATTTCTGGAAAGCTCTTGTTCGGTCTCGGTCTTGCCAGCGTCATCATGGCAAGCGCGGTCAGCGGGCCTGCGTCCGCCGCCGACAAGATCTCGCTGTTCAAGGTGATTACCGCGAAGGACGAGATCGTCATCGGCCTGACCGATGCCGACCTCGCGCAGGTCGAGGGCCAGAACGCCGGCGGCATCGCCAGGATGCTGGTCGCCAAGGGCTCGATGAGCGTCTGGCAGTACGCGGTCCACAAATCCGCCTCAGGCGATCTCGAACAGGCACCGCTGCACAAGATCGGCCTGATCGCCAGCGACTCGCTGCGGGTCGAGCCCTACCCGACCCCGCTGAAGGTGCTTCCGATCGACGAAAGCAGGAAGTGACGGCGAAGCCGTCATCCCGGAGCAGTCCGCAGGACTGAACCTCAGATACGCAATTGCGCATCGGGGGATCTCGAGATTCTCGGTGCGCGATTGCGCACCTGAGGGTTCGATGCTGCGCATCGTCCGGGAATGACGACGAAGTTAACGACTCGCGCCCCGGAATATGCTTTGCTTGGAACCTGCGGGGCCGTAGGCGTCTCGCCGTGCGGCTGCCGCCTGTTCTGAGGAGGGCGCCATGTCGCTTGGACTGATCCTCATCATCGTTCTGCTGGTTATCCTGCTGGGCGGCTATAGCGGCCGGATCCGCGGCTATGGCTATGGGCTCGGCCACTCCGGAATGGGCCTTTTCGGGGTGATTTTGATCGTGGTCGCGATCCTGGCCTGGCTCGACAAGATTTGACGGTCATAAGTTATTGAAATAAATAGACTTATTTGACCGCGCGCGGTGCCATGCGCGGATTCAGCATGTGCTCTGCCCGGGCCGCTTCTGGGGTCGCATTTTTGTCAAAGAGGCCTATATTAGGGATCGAAATGACATGTACGGTGCGCCGCCGAATACAGGCCGCCGTCCCCAAAAATCCCTTTCGCCGCTCTATGCCAAGAACACAAGAGGTCGTCGACCATGCGTCCCCTGCGTCCGTTCAACTATAATACGTCCGCCGAACTGTTCCCTGCCGCGATCCGCAAGAAGAAGCGGGCTGGCTTCGCCTATCGCCGTTTCGGCACTGCCGCCGAAGCCGTGCGCTTTGCGATGGAAGAGCTGCCGGCCGACTCGCTGAACGGGGCCTATCTCCAGGTCGAGGAAGCCCGTTTCGACCAGAACGGCATCCGCTCGCTGTATGAGAGCGAAGGCTTCCCGCTGCCGCGCCGTCCGCGCGCCGAGCCGGCCCAGACCGACGCCGACGCCGCATAAGCTTTTCTAGCCCTCGCTTAACGAAAAGCCCTCGGACCGATCCGGGGGCTTTTGTTTTGGGGAGTCTCTTTCGCGAACAATCCGATCGGAAAGCCGCTGCGTGCTTTTCCGGATTATTCGCGCCTCGGCTGCTTGTCGAGCCAGCGCCGCAGCATCCGCACATTGCGGATATTGGCGCGGAACATGACGTCGAAGGCATCGCCTGCCACCGGCACCATGCCGACCACGCCGTCGACGGCGACATTGGCCAGCATCCGCGCGGTGATGTGCCAGGCGCGCCCAGCAGACGGGCCTCGCGCACCAGCCACAGCGAGATCGCTGTCGTGATGATATCGCCGATCACGGGGATCAGGCCGATCAGGCCGTCGATGCCGTAGCGGACATTGGTGCCCGGCACGACGAAGGCGACGTCGAGCAGCTTTGCGATCATCTCCAGCCGCTGAAGCCGCTGCTCGCGGGTCAGATTGCCGAACGGATTGGCGGTCGAGTTGCGGAAGTCGAACTGGAAGCCTTGCTGAAAGCCTTGGAACTGCGGATGCAGCGGCCCATCGGGGAGCTCGCGCCCGTCCTGATCGATGACCTTGCTGCGCGCCTGCGCGCCGCCGAAGGGCGGCCGCGATCGCGTGGCGTGGGGGGTGAAGATGTCGTCCTCGGGCATGGCCATCACATGGTAACGCAGGCAGGCGGTTCAAGTTGCGTCACATTACCACTGTGTCACGTTGAAGGTCCGTTACCTTCGCGTTCGTCTGGCGCGTCATGAAGCTAAGTTGAATCGGTTTGGCCACGGATGCGGTTCACCTCTCCCCGTTGGAGAGAGGTCGGATTGCGCTTGGCGATGCGAAGCATCGTCCAGAGCAATCCGGGTGAGGGCTCGTGCTCCCTCGATAGACCGTAACCCCTCACCCGATTTGCTGCGCAAATCGACCTCTCCCAAGGGAGAGGTGAAGGATCGGCGCCGCTCCACACCAACCCAATCTCATCGCGCTTTAGTACACGCCCTTGTTCATGGTCCTGAGCCGCTGGGCCAGCGTCCTCATCACCTTCAGGGCAAAATGCGGCGTCTGGCCGACGAGGAAGAGAAACTGCTTTTCCGAGACCGGGACCAGTTCGACATCGGTCAGCGCTGTCGCAGTCGCGCTCCTCGGCTCGTTGTCGATCAACGCCATTTCGCCGAAGATCGTGTCGGGCGCCAGCTCCGCCATGGTCTTGTTGCCGACCTGGATGCGCACATAGCCGCTCTTGATCACGAACAACTCGTTGGCCTGCTCGCCCTCGCGAAAAATGACGCCACCGGCCCGCACCAGCCGCGTTTCGATATCGTTGCCCGTCAGAAGGCTGAAGCTTGCATCGGCCACTATGAATTCCTTTCCCCGAATCCGGACGCAGACGTCTCGGCTGTCCGTGCGCCGGCTAGAATAAATGCGCGAAAACAAAGTAGAGCGTACCCGAGATCAGCATCGCCACCGGCAAGGTCAGGACCCATGCCATGGCGATGTTACGGATTGTCGACCATTGCAGGCCGGACCCGTTCGCGGTCATGGTGCCTGCGATACCGGACGACAACACATGCGTCGTCGAGACCGGCAAGCCGTATCCGTCGGCAGCAGCGATGGTCGCAGCCGCCGTGATCTCGGCGCAGGCACCCTGCGCGTAGGTCAGATGGGTCTTGCCGATCTTCTCACCCACCGTCACGACGATCCGCTTCCAGCCGACCATGGTGCCGAGGCCGAGCGCGATGGCGACCGCAATCTTCACCCATGACGGAATGAATTTGGTGGCGGCATCGAGCGAGCCCTTGTAGCGATTGAGTGTCGCAACATCGGTATCGTTCAGCCCGCTGTCGCTGCTCTTCATCAGCAGGCGCAGCGCCTCCGACACCAGATACATGTCGTTACGCGTGTTGCCGACGGTCTCGGCCGGGAATTTTGCCAGCGAACCGTATTGGGTGACCTGGTCGCTGATCTCGCGGACGAGAACGGCGAGTGAGGGATAGGTATCGTCGGTGAGTTGCCGAAGCGCGATGTAGTTGGTCACCGCCGGACGCGGATTGCCCGTGATCTTGCGATCGGCGCCCTTGTCCTCGACGACCTTGCTCGCCGCAACCGAATTCGCGGTGAACGCATCGATCTGGCTCGCAGGCATCGCGCGGTTGAGTGCGTAGGCGGTCGGGACCACGCCGATCAGGATGAGCATGATGAGACCCATGCCTTTTTGACCGTCGTTCGATCCGTGAAAGAAGCTGACCAGGGTACAGGTCAGGATCAGGATGCCTCGAATCCACCACGGCGGCGGCTGATCGCCTTTCGGCTCGCCGAACAGCGCCGGCGTTGCGCGCAACAATGCGCGCTTCAGCCCGTAGAGCAGGATCGCAGCCAGCATGAATCCGAACAGCGGCGACAGCAGCAGCGCCTTGCCGGTGTTGACGGCCTGCGACCAATCCACGCCTGAGGTCCCTTCCCGTCCGTGCATCAGGGCGTTCGCAATGCCGACGCCCATGATTGATCCGATCAGGGTGTGCGAGCTCGAGGCAGGCAGTCCAAAATACCAGGTCCCCACGTTCCAGATGATCGCGGCGATCAGCAACGCAAACACCATTGCGAAACCGGCGCTGCTGCCGACCTGGAGGATCAACTCGACCGGCAACAGCGAGACGATGCCGAACGCAACGGCGCCGCTGGATAGAAGGACGCCGATCAGATTGAACAGGCCTGACCAGACCACGGCAATGTGGGCCGGCATCGAACGGGTGTAGATCACGGTTGCGACGGCGTTCGCCGTGTCGTGAAAGCCGTTGACGAATTCGAAGCCGAGCGAGATCAGCAGCGCAACGAACAGCAGCAGGAACGCGGCATAGGAGGTCTTGCCGGGGCCCGTCGCACCGACGTCCGCATAAATGCTGTAGGCCACGAACAGCAGCGCGGCGCCGATGATGCCCAGATAGATGATGCCGGTGAGAGGATGAAAGCCCTTCTCGAGATCGGGCCCGCCACGCCGCGCAGGCTCGATCGAACCAGGTAACGCCAAATCGCTCATGTAAATGCCCTCATAGCCGCGGGAGGACAAAAGCGGCCATGTGACATTGGGACTACGTTTGCATGACGTCTGTATGACAGTTGCATGAAGGACGGCGCGCCGGCTTGCGGCCAGCGTCTAATGCGTTGATAAAGTTAGCGTAACGGCTCTAATGCTGTGACGCCGGCTCCGCCGGCGCATGCAGCTCTTCGGCATATTTGTGAGCCAGCCAGGACGTGATGACGCCCGGGATGAAACCGACCAGCCCGTACAGGATGAACTGCACCGCGCCGCTCTCGGAGCCGTGCGAGGCGTAGGTCAGCGCCGCGCCGACGAACGCTACCGCTCCGACCAGCAGCATCCGCAGCGTCGGCGAGATCCGCCGCACATGCATCAGGATGTCGTCGACGGCGGCGAACATCAGCGACGGCACGATGCCGAACAGATAATTGTATTGCAGCGACTTCGCGAACACGACGAACAGCTTCGTCACCTCGCCGCCATTGGTCTCGGTCCAGTAGCCGGACTGATAGGTGGTCATGAGCAACAGCAGGAAGCCGCCGATGAACGGCCCGATGGCTGCGAAGATCAGATAGCGCTTCATGGCGTGCCCTTGCCCAACGTCGGCCAAGTGTAACGCAGTCACGCGACGGTTCTAGGGAAAATCGACAGCGCCCGGCAATGTTCCGGGGCTCTGCGTCGAATGCGCTGCAATAACGCGATGCCGCTGACGTCGCTGCGATACGGAAGCGCTCGGACGGAGCCGGCGACGACATCGTGCAGGAGATGAGGGCGAGGCTCGCTACTCACCCCACGCGGCGAACGCGTCGTTGAAGGCCCGCTCGCCGGGGGCGCCCTTTTCGATCGCGATGATGGCGCGGCGCTGGTTGGTATAGACCAGCGGCACGTCGAACCAGGAGCGCTCCTTCAGGAGCTGCAGATTGCGGGAGCGGTCGGCATCGACGTTGGAGAGGCCGACCAGGAAGAAGCCGTCGGTGACCTTGACCGCAAGGCCGGCCAGCGGGGTGCCGCGCGCCTGCTCATTGGATTTCATCAGGATGCCCGGTACGTTGCCGACGCCGCCATTGGCGAAGTCCTGCGGCAGGATGAAGGTCAATTCCGCGGTGTGGCTCGCCGGCAGCGACGTGTCGGTGTTGCGGCGGAACGACATCGTCATCTTGAACTTGCGATCGGGGATGTCGATGTCGGCGCGCACGGCGATGTCGGGCTTCTGGTTGCCCGAGCCCTTGACCTGCTCGGTGCGCCAGACCACCGAACCGACATATTGCTTACCCTTCGGATCCGACGGGTCCTCGTCATAGAGCACCACGCGCTGCGCCACCGGAGCGACCGGCTCGCCCGACGACGAGGGCTGACCGACGCGGTCGGTGATCTTCTTGCTCGAAGGCGTCGCCGCGGCATCCTTCGGCGCCTCGACGGGGGCGGAGGATTTGAACAGGCTGCTGACAAGGGTCGTGGCCTGCTGCCGAAACAGGATTCCAGTGCCGACCAGGATCAGCAGGATGCCGATCACGATCGCCGTCTTGAACGGGAACATCGACCCGACGCGCGGCTGCTTCGGCGCGCGCTCGGCATTGCCGACCCGCGACCGTTGCGGCGGCGGAGCCTGGGGCGGCTGCGGCGTGTAGCGCTCCGCCTCCTCGACCGACTCGTCGTAGGAGTAGGGAGCCTCGGGATCGCCGCCGCGGTTCTCCAGGCTCGGCTCGAGCCGGTCGAATTCCGGCGAGGGCGACGGCACGTTAGCGTAGGTCTTGCGCGCGTTGCGGCTGGCTTGCGCCGCGGCACGTCCGAGATCGTCGGCATCGGCGGTGATGTCGCGGAAGCCACGCACGCCCGGCGATGCCGGCG
>NZ_JACMYK010000138.1 GCF_020889785.1 Bradyrhizobium acaciae | reverse complement strand
GGCCTCTGCGTCGCCGCTCACGATCGCGTCCAGCACCGCGCGGTGCTCGATCAGCGCCCGGGGGCGGTGCGCGCCGGTTGCGGCGATCGTAAAGCTCTGGCGCAAGGTGATCTCGAACATCTGCGCGATCGGCCAGAAGAACTCGTTGCGGGTCGCGAAATAGATTGCCTGGTGGAACTTGATGTCGGCAGCGACGAACGCCTCGTTGGTTTGCGCCGCGTCCATCCCGTCGCATCCGGCGCGGATCCGCGCGATATCGTCTTCGTGGGCATGGGTGGCCGCAAGTGCCGCCGCGGCCGGTTCGACCGCGGAGCGCAGCTGGAACAGTTTGGCGAGATAGCGATCGATCTCCGCGGTCTCGAGGTGCCAGCGTAGCACGTCGGGATCTAGCTGATTCCATTGCTCGGGCGGCCGCACCCTTGTGCCGCTCTTGGGACGCGACTCGATCAGGCCCTTGCCGGTCAGGGTGCGGATTGCCTCGCGCACCACGGTGCGGCTGACATCCATCATCTCGCAGATCTGCATTTCCGGCGGCAGCGTCTCGCCGACGCCGATCTCGCCGCGCACGATGCTGCTGCCGACCCGGTCGGTGACCTGGCTGTGCACGCTCCGACGCAATGCGTTGGATGTCCGGAACATCGAAAGCCTCGCTGCGGTTGAGGCCTGCGCCGCCGCCGCGCGGCGCTCTTGCACAACCGTATGGCTTTTGTCATACATTATGACAAAAGCGCTGCCAAGCTCGGGCTAACCGGCGGGCGGCCGAGAGAATGCCAAGACAAAACGATCGGTTTCTGGGGAGGAGCATCATCATGACGTCGACGCGCGTGAGCCGCCGTATCGTGTTGCGGTCATCGGTCACTGCTGCGGCGTGGCTCGCCGCCGCGCCCGCCATCATCGGCCGCGCAGAGGCCGCGGCCATGAAGCTGCGATGCTCGTCGTCGCTTCCGAACGATCCCAAATACGCCAATGGCCGGGTCTACTACGACAACCTGGTCAAGAGCCTGAAGGCGAATGGGCTCGGCGAGCAGATCGAGGTCACCTTCTTCCCTGACAACCAGCTCGGCCAGGAAATCGACGTCATCAACTCGGTGAAGCTCGGGGTGGTCGACCTGATGGTGTCGGGCTCGTCGATCTCGGCGAACCTCGTGCCGCTGGTCGGCACTTTCGACCTCGGCTACCTCTTCTCCAGCTTCCAGCAGCAGACCAAGGCGTTCGACGCCGGCGCGGCGAAGCCGATCGAGGACGCGCTGCTCAAGGGCGCCGGCATCCACATCATCGCCTGGGCCTACAATTTCGGCGCCCGCAGCGTGTTGTCGAAGAAGCCGGTGAAGACGCCGGAAGATCTCGCCGGCCTCAAGATCCGCACGCTGCCCAACCCGATCATCACCGAATGCCTGCGGCTGATGGGGGCCGCGGCGACACCGCTGGCGTTCGGCGAGATTTATACGGCGCTGCAGGCCGGTGTGCTCGACGGCCTCGAGCACGATCCGCCGACCATCCTCGCCAGCAAGTTCTACGAGACGGCGAAGCATTATGCGCTGACCCAGCACATCTTCTCGCCGCTCGCGGTCTATTTCAGCGACACCACCTTCAACCGCATGGCTCCCAAGCTGCGCGAGGGCTTCCTCGATGCGGCGAAGCAGGCTGCGGCCGATACCCGTACGCACGGCCTCGCGGTGGAGAAGGAAGCGCTCGCATCGCTGGCCGAAAAGGGCGTCACGGTGGTCGAATGCGACAAGGAGGCGTTCCGCAAGCGCGTGCTGCCGCAGACCGACAATTTCATCAAGGCGCGGCCCGAGGCGAAGGCCGTGGTCGATCTGATCCGCGCCACCCAGGCCTGAGGTCGGCGCATGTCAGTCGCCGCAGTCGCGACGAGAAGCAGCGGTGACCGGATCACGGCGCCGTTGCTCGCGCTCAGTGATGCGATCGCCGCGGTCCTGCTCGCCGCCGATCTCGTGGTGGTCAGCGTCTCGGTGCTGGCCCGCTTCCTGTTCAACGCGCCGGTCGAGTGGTCCGACGACGTCGCCCGCGGCCTGATGGTCGGGTCGAGCTTCTTCGGTGCGGCGAGCGCGCTCGCGCGCAGCGAGAATCTCGGTGTCGCCTTCTTCGTGGACATGCTGGCGCCGGGCGTGCGGCGGGTCGTCGACGCGGTCGGGGCGCTGCTCGTCACCATCATTGCGGCTTACGTCGCGTTCAATGCCATCAAGATGGGCTGGCTGACCACGGGGCAGACCTCGGGCTCGGGGCTGCCGCTGGAATGGACTTTCTATCCGATGGGCGTCGGCGCGGCCTTCATGACGATCTTCGCGCTCGAGACGTTCCTTGGACGGCCGCTGCGCGACATGGCGGTAGGCATCGTCGCGACCGCCGTCATCGTTGGTCTCTATCTGGCCTGGGACGCGTTTGCACCGTCGTCGGTGCCGTCGTCGCAGACGTTGATGCTGATCGGCTTCTTCCTCACGCTGTTCGGCGGACTGCCGATCGGCTTTGCGCTGGCACTGGCGGCGCTGATCTTCATCTGGGTGGAAGGCACGTTGCCTGGCGTGATCTTCGCCCAGCAGATGGCGCGCGGTATCGACAATTTCGTGCTGCTGGCGATCCCGTTCTTCATCCTGGTCGGCTATCTGATGGAAGCCAACGGCATGTCGGTCCGGCTGATCGAGCTGCTGCAGCGTGCGGTCGGGCGGATGCGCGGCGGGCTCAACGTCGTGATGGTGATGTCGATGGTGCTGTTCTCCGGCATCTCGGGCTCGAAAATGGCGGATGTTGCGGCGGTCGGTTCGGTGCTGATCCCGGCGGCGCGCCGCTCGCGGCAGAACCCGGGCGGGGCAGTGGCGCTGCTTGCGGCTTCCGCCGTGATGGCGGAAACCATTCCGCCCTGTATCAACCTGATCATCCTCGGCTTCGTCGCCAACCTCTCGATCGGCGGACTGTTCGTCGCCGGCATGCTGCCGGCCGCGCTGATGGCCTTGGCGCTGATCGTGGTGTCGATCATCTTCGGCAAGCGCCCGGCGGCGAACGCGGAAGCCGAGCCGCGCGCGGCGGTATCAGGACTTTGGACCGGTGCGATCGCTTCGTTCGGGCTGATCTTCATGATCTTCTTCGGCTTCAAGAGCGGCTTCGCCACGGCGACCGAGATCTCGGCATTTGCTGCGATCTATGCCATCGCAGTCGGCAGCCTGTTGTTTCGCGAGCTCGGCGTGAAAAGCCTGGCGCACTGCTTCGTGCAATCCGCAACGCGCTCGGGACTGGTGCTGTTCATCGTCGCCGCGGCGCAATCGCTCGCCTTCATCCTGACCTTGCAACAGGTGCCGCACGCGGTCGGCGACCTCATGCTGGCGATCTCGGGCAGCCATGGCGTCTGGCTGTTCATGCTGCTGTCGATCCTGGTGCTGGTGGTGATGGGCTCGGTGCTCGAAGGCGCCGCGGCGCTGATCATCTTCGGCCCGCTGCTGCTGCCGGTGGCGGTCAAGCTCGGCATCGATCCCCTGCATTTCGGCGTCGTGCTTGTGATCGCGATGGGGCTCGGCCTGTTTGCGCCGCCGCTCGGGCTCGGGCTCTACGGCGCCTGCCTGATCGGCAACGTGCCGATCGAGCAGACCATCAAGCCGATTTTGGGCTATCTCGGCCTGCTGCTGCTGTGCCTGCTGGTGATCGCCTTCGTGCCGGCGATCAGCACGGCCTTGCCGCATGCACTCGGCTATTAGGGGAGTGCTGTCGTGAAGGTGCTGCTCGCCCATATCCCGCAAATGCGCCGCGACTATTACGGCGAGCGCAGCCTGAACGGCCTGCGCGCGGTCGCTGACGTCAAGCTGCACGAAGGGGATGAGCCGCTCGACGGCGCGACGCTCGTCGAGGCCGCGGCCGACGTCGACATTATCGTCGCCGATCGCATGACCCAGGGGCCAGGCGCGATCTTTCCGGTTCTGCCGAAGCTGCGCGCCTTCGTGCGCTGCGCGGTCGATATCCGCAATATCGACGTGGCCGCGGCATCCGCCGCCGGTGTGCTGGTGACGCAGGCGAGCGCCGGCTTCGTGCAATCGGTCGCCGAACTCGCGCTGGGCTTCATGGTCGATCTGTCGCGCGGCGTGTCGCGGGCCACTGCGGACTATCACGCGGGCAGGGCGCCCGAGGTCGTGATGGGCCGCCAGCTTGCGGGGAGCACGATCGGCATCATCGGCTATGGCAGCATCGGGCGCTATCTTGCCGGCCTTGCCAAGGCGCTCGGCATGACTGTGCTGGTCGCCGATCCCTTTGCCTCCATCGACGATGCGGCGATCGCGCATCTGCCGCTCGACGATCTGCTCGCGCGCGCCGATTACGTCGTCTGCCTCGCCATCGCCAACGCGCAGACCGAGAACCTGATCGGGGAGGCGGCGCTGGCGCGGATGCAGAAGCACGCGTTCTTCATCAACCTGTCGCGCGGCAATCTCGTCGACGAGGCGGCGCTGGTGGCCGCGCTGCGCAATGGCCGCATTGCGGGCGCAGCGCTGGATGTCGGCCGCGCGCCCGACCAGATGCCGACGCCGGAACTTGCGAAGCTCGGCAATGTAATCGCAACGCCGCATGTCGGCGGCCTGACGCCGCAGGCCATCGAGCATCAATCCTCGGAGACCGTGCGCCAGGTCGCGAAGATCGTTGCCGGAGAAATACCTGTCGGAGCTGTCAACGCGGAGCACTGGACGCGGCGGCCTCGGCCATGAAAGTTCGGCTGATCCCAATGCTATCGGAAGGGCTGGACAAGACCTTTACATCCAGCTCAAACTTGAACCTGTAAAACCCCGGCCAAAGAGCGCGCGGACAATCAATCAACGGACGTCCCGCAACAAACGACGGGCGCCGAGAGGGAAACAGGGAGTGCATCACATGGCCATTTCACGCCGTGACGTTTTGTTGGGCAGCGCCGGCGCACTGGGCGCCGCATCATTCTCCTTCCCGGCCCCGGCCATCGCGCAATCCGAACCGATCAAGATCGGCTGTCTCGCGGCGATCACCGGGCCGAGCTCGGCGCCCACCGTCGGCTTCAACCGCGGCGTCAATTTCGCGGTCGATGCCATCAACGGCGCCGGCGGTGTCAAGGGCCGCAAGATCGAGCTCGTGATGCGCGACACCCAGGGCGATCCGACCAAGGCTGTCAACGCCACGCAGGAGTTGATCAGCCAGGCCAAGGTCCACGCGATCTGGGGGCCGCTGAATTCGGGCGAGGCGCTGGCGACGACGCCGATCATGGCGCGCGCCAAGATGCCCGATTTGCACCCCTGCGTGGTCGAGACCCTGATCGATCCGGTCAAGTTCCCCAACGCGTTCCGCATCGCGCCGTCGAACAATCAATGGGACGACGCCGTGCGCAACTATTGCCTCAAGATCCTCAAGGTGAAGAAGGTCGCGGTGATCGGCGACACCACCGGCTATGGCGTCACCGCGGTCGGCGCCTCCGTTGCGGCGTTCAAGAAGGATGGCGCCGAGGTCGTCTATCAGGCCAATGTCGACGCCACACAGCCCGACATGACGCCGGACATGCTGCGCGCCAAGAACGCCGGCGCCGAGGCGATCGTGGTGTGGAGCGTTTCGACCGGCATGGAGGCGCGCATGTTCAACACCCGCGCCGCGATGAACTGGGACATTCCCTTTGTCGGGCACCCCTCGCTGGCCTCGGGCGAGCTCGCGAGCCTTGTTGCAAAACCGGAGAACTGGAAGAAGGTCTATGCGATCGGCTACAAGAGCTGCAGCTATGACGGCGCCGGCAAGCTGCCGGCGAAGAGCGCGGACCTGGTCGCGCGCCTGACCAAGGCCAATATCGCGTTGAACGACACGCTGCTGTGGTGGATCGCCGGCGGCATCGATTGCATCGAGCTGATCGCCAAGGCCGTCGGGGAAAGCGGCTCGACCGACAGCGCCGGCATCATCAACTACTGGAATTCGCTGTCGACCTATCCCGGCTATTTCGGCAATTACCGGTTCTCGCCGACCCAGCATAACGGTTACCTGACCGAAGAGATCGTGATGTCGGAAGCCTCTACCGCCAAGGACGGCACCTTCGCGCTGGCGCCGGGGTATACATAAAGAGCGAGGGCGCAGCCGATGCTGGCCTCGATCCTTGCATCCGGTCTCGCGGCGGGCGCGATCTACGCGCTGGTCGGCGTCACCTACAACACGATGTTCTCGACCTCGCGGGTGATGAGCTTCACCGCCGGCCAGCTTGCGATGCTGGGCGGCGTGTTCGGTTCGATGTTCACGCTGAAGCTCGGTCTGCCGATTGCCGCAGGCTTCGTGCTGACACTGCTCTGTTGCGCGGTGATCGGCATCATCACCGAATTCGTCGCGGTGCGGCCGGTGCTCAAGAGCCTCGATCAGCATCTCTACGTGCTCTCGACCTTGGCGGTCGCGCTGATGATCCAGCAGGTCACCGCGATCAAATGGGGCACCGAGCCGCAGCCGTTCCCGCGCATCGCAGGGCTAGGTGAGGGCGTGCTGGACGAAAAATTCTGGCTGCCGGTCGCCGCCTGCGCCGTCACCATCATCGGCCTTGAATATCTCTACCGCCGCACGCTGGTCGGCCGCGCGTTCCTGGCCATCGCGGAGGACAATTTTGCGGCCCGCGCGCTCGGCCTGCCGGAGCGCAATCTGCGGGTCGCGAGCTACGCGCTCGCGGGCGTGGTCGGCGGCATCGCCGGATTCTCCGGCGGGCAGCTGCTGCTCGCCTTCTTTGCCAACGGCGCGCTGCTGAATTTCTACGGCTTCGTGCCGGTGGCGCTCGGCGGGCTCGGCAACAACAGAGGCGCGATCATCGGCGGGCTGGCGCTCGGCCTGTTCCAGCAGGCGGCGAATTTCCTGGTCGGCGGCATCTTCTCGTCGGTCGCGGTGTTCACGTTGTTCATCGTGGTGCTGCTCGCGGCGCCGCAAGGGCTGTTCGGCAGCTCCACTGCGCGGAGGGTGTGATGACCTCGGTCGCAGCCGCGCCGCCCCGGACCGACAGCGGCGCATGGCGCGCCGCGCTACCGCACGTCCTGCCGTTCCTCGGCATTCTCGTGCTGGCGGTGCTGCTGCCGTTCGTCAGCAACGACTACTGGGTGCTAATCGGCACGCGGGCCGCGATCTACTGGGTGCTGGTGTCCGGCCTCAATCTGGTGGTCGGCTTCGCCGGCCATCTCGCGATCGGATATGTCGCGCTGCTGACGCTCGGCGCCTACACCACCAGCGTGCTGGTCGCCGGCAATGTGATGCCGGCCGTTCCGGTGTTCGCCGCCTTGCCGATCGCAGGCCTGATCGGTGCGGTCTTCGGCGTGATCGTCGGCCTGCCGGCCTTGCGCCTGCGCACCTTCTACTTCGCGATGTCGACGCTTGGCTTTGCGACCATCGTGACCCAGATCGCGCTGGCCTGGCAGAGCGTGACCGGCGGCGGCATCGGCATTACCGGTCCGGAATTCCCGGCGCCGTTCAACACGCCGTGGGGATTTTATGGGCTCTGCGTCGGTTTCGCCGCGTTGACGACCTGGATGAGCGCCAACGTCGCGCGCAGCCGGTTCGGCCGCGCCCTGATCGCGGTGCGCGACGCCGAGGTCGCCGCTGAGGCCAGCGGCATCTCCAAGCCGAACATGCTGATCGCAATCTTCCTGTTCGCCGGGGCGCTGGCGGCCATTGCCGGCGGGTTGTTCGCAACGCTGCAGACCTACATCACGCCCGATGCCTTCACCTTCGATCTCTCGGTGCTGTTCTTCATCGCGATCCTGATCGGCGGCCGCGGCTCGATCCTCGGACCGATGCTCGGTACCATCATTCTGACCATCCTGCCGGAGATCGCCGCGCCGCTCGCGGCCTGGTCGACCTTTCTCTACGCGGTGCTGCTGCTTGTGATCGTGCTGGTGATGCCCGGCGGCATCGCGGCGCTGCTCGATTTCCGCAACCGCCGTCCGCTTGCCAGCAACCGTGCCATCGTTCCGCGCCCGGCCGCGCTCGCCGACATCGTGCGCCGGCGCGATGGCGGCAAGACGCTGCAGCTGCGCGGCATCGCGCTCAGCTTCGGCAATGTGAAGGCGATCGACGGCCTCGACCTCGACGTCGCACCCGGCCGGATCCATGGCCTGATCGGTCCGAACGGCAGCGGCAAGACCACGACGCTGAACGTGATCTCGGGCTATTACGGCGCGAAGGCCGGCAGCATGACGCTCGGCGACGCAGTCTTGCCCGCGGGCCAACCAGTCAGCCGTGCGGCGTGCGGCATCGCGCGCACCTTCCAGACGCCGCGCGTGATCGGCGAAGCCTCGGTGCTGGAAAATGTCATGATCGGCGGCTCGATCGAGGGCAGGGCCAATTTCGTCGAGGCGATGCTCGCATTGCCGCGTAACGGTGCGGACGAGCGCATGCTCGCCGCGAAGGCCCGCGCGCTGCTCGGCGTCGTCGGCCTCGAGGCGCTTGCCGATGTGCGCGCCGATCGGCTGCAGCACAGTGAACTGCGCTTCATCGAGGTCGCGCGGGCGCTGATGCTCGATCCCGACTTCCTGCTGCTCGATGAGCCCGCGGCAGGTCTTTCCAATGACGAGATCGAGCGGCTCGCCGCGTTGATCAAGGCGATCTGCGGCCGCGGCACCGGTGTGCTGCTGGTCGAGCATCATGCCGATCTGATCTTCGACATCTGCCACCAGGTCACCGTGCTCAATCTCGGCCGCACGCTGGCGGCGGGAACGCCGGCGGAGATCCGCGTCCACAAGGAGGTCGTCAGTGCTTACCTCGGCGGCTGAACCTCTGCTCAAAGTGAGCGCGCTGGAGTCCGGCTACGGCAAGATCCGCGTGCTGCACGGCATCGACATCACGATCGCTGCGGGCGAGGTGGTCGCGTTGCTCGGCCCCAACGGCGCCGGCAAGACCACGCTGCTGCGCGCGATGTCGGGATTGTTGCCCGTCAATGCCGGGCAGGTCCGGTTCGGCGGCCGCGACATGACCAACGCCACGCCGCGCGATGCCGCGCGGGCCGGGCTCGTGCATGTGATCGAGGGACATCGCGTGTTCACGCAGATCTCGGTCACCGACAATCTGCTGCTCGCCGGCTACGACCTGCCGCGCGCCGAACGCGCGGTGCGCATCGAGGAGGCGTTGGCGTTCTTCCCGGAGATCGCCGAGAAGCGGAATGAGCGCGGCGGCGCACTCTCGGGCGGGCAGCAGCAGATGCTGACGGTGGCCCAGGGGCTGGTCCGCCGTCCGCGGCTGTTGATGCTCGACGAGCCCTCGGCGGGACTGTCGCCGGTGCTGGTCGATCGCGTCCTCAACGTCATCGGCCGGCTGCGTGAGCAGGGAACCTCGGTGCTGCTGGTGGAACAGCTGCTCGAGAAGGCACTGGCGTGTGCCGATCGTGTCTACGCGCTGGTGCAGGGCGCGATCGCGCTTCAAGCGTCGACCGGAGAAAGCGACCTCGCGCACCGGCTCGAGCGCGCCTATTTCGGCCATGAAAGCCACGCGCTCGCGTAGTGCACTCCGCTGGCTAGCGGAAGTAGGTCAGGAACTCGGTCGAATCGATCGGCCTCGCAATGGAGGGCTTCTCGGTCCTTTCCGGGGTCTCCTTCTTCACGACGTACATGTCGATGAGTTTCGCGCCGGAGAGATTGCGCTCCACCGTCGCTCCCGTATCCATGTTGATTGCCGACGCGCCGCAATCGTGGAAGACCACCGTACCGTAGTCCGGGAGCTGCAGCGGGGTTGGATTTCCCGGGGCGGCCGACCTCTCCATCACCCATTCCGCGGTTGCGCCGGGAATGTTGAAGGGTTGCCCCAGACCGGTCAGGGGTGCGGTTTGAAAGAACTGCACGGAGCGACTGGTCGTCAGGTTCGTGATCACGAACGACACGCCGGTGCGATCCGGCGCGACCTGCATGAGGCACATGATCAGATCGCCGGCATGGATCTTCGGCGACACGAGCGTGATGGGATGCGACTGGGCCGGGTCGCCCCTTACCCACCATTGCCACCACGCAAAGAACGACGTCGTCGGATTGCCCGCGCCCGTGCCAGGGTCGATGTTCTGCGCGGTGCCGATTTGCGGCAGTGTCGATCTGTAATACCGACGTTGTCCGTCAAAGCCGATCCAGGTCGAACTGTGATATGTCTCGCTGGCGCGGCCGTCAGCCGGCTGAGTTGGCGTCGGCACCTGAAACTTCCCCCAGACCGACGAGAAGATGGTGCCATCCCTCGGTGTGATGTAGGCACCGGACCAGTTGAGGCTGCTTTCCCGCCGCGGCGATTGGTTGAATGATCGGCGCAGCCCCGCCGTGACCGGGGAAAGCACCCGGATATCGAACGCCTCGAACGCCACCGTCGGGCTAAACATCTTCTGCCAGAATGCATACTCGGCCGGCTGAAGCACCGGGTCCGGGCGTCTCGGAAAACCGAGCGCCTTCAACTCGTCCTGCGACGCCACCAAGGCGCGAAATCCGGTAGGGGGAAGTGCGCTGGTCGTCGAATTCTCAATGGCCTGCTTGAGGCCTTCGGTGTCGTATGCGGGGCTCCGCCCATCCCGGGTGCTCATTGCCATTCGCCCGCGGTCGCCGCGATTGCGTTGTCAAACATCGGCACGACGTTTGGTGTCAGGATGACGGTGTCCAGCAAATCGGCAATTCTGGCGCCGGCTTCCGAATCTTTCGGATAATGCACACCGGCAATCTCGCGGTTTCGGGCGATCGAATCCGCCAGAATCGACAGGTCGGATTTCCATACGGCCTGGTCGGCGGCGGACATCGCCGTTGCGGCGAACACCCTGAGCATGCAGTTCTTCATGAAATGCGCCTGGGTGGAATGCCCGCTCGGCCAGGACGCGTGGCCGGGGACCTGGATCGGCGGCAGCAGGGCGGGGCAAATCTGCGAGGGCCGAGGCAAATCGTACCTGTCCTTGAAATACAATGCGGCAAAGGACCCAATCAAACTCGCGATGTTCAACAGGCGCCAGGTTTGCGTGTGCGAGCCGGGCCTGGCGGTCAGCACAGCCAGAAAATCCGTGAAGAATTCGACATCCTGCGAAAGGATCAGTCCCATGGCATCCGGCCGCTCGTCCCGCGCCGCGAGCACAAGGTTGTCGATCTGGGCGGCATAGTTGGTGACCAGGTCGGTACGAATCTGGGTGAGGGTGGCGTCAGCGTCGACGGTCGCTGCCCAGCCGGGGACGTTAGCGATGAACTGATGCAAGACACGCCACGCGTACCAGTCCGCGGACCACTGCCGGCTGCCGAAATGCTGTGGCGGCGTCCGCCGCAGGCTGCCAAGCTCGTTGGTGCCGGAGGGGTCGAGCCTCGTGACGAACGGCAGATCAACCCGGTCTGAAATAAACCAACCACCCCCTCCGACGTTGCCAGTGTTTCCGGTGTTGCCGGTATTGCCGGTGTTTCCGGTATTGCCCGTGTTACCCGTGTTGCCTGTCATTGACGTCTCTCCCTCTTTCGGCAGTTGTCGTCAGCAATACCGGTCAATCAGGAAGCCCCGCCGATCGCAGGTGGCCGAGCCAGGTTTCCAATGCATCGCCACGAAACGGGCAGTGCGGCGCGTAGGACGAAATGCGGAATCCGGGTTGAATTTCCAGATAGCGGCGCGCCGCTTCCGCCGCTTCTTCACGACGGCCCAGGGCACCGAGCGTGACGATGTGCAGGCGATGATTGAAGCGAATAAGTCCGTTGCGGTTCAATGCGCCCCGCACCCACTCCAGCGCCTGCTCGTAGTCGCCGTTCACATAGTGAGCCTGGCCGAACAATCCCTCGTGCCAGAACGAGCGCGCGTCGAGCGGCGAGAGCCGGACGCCCTGCTCGCCCTGGCGGATGGCGGCTGGGCCATCACCAAGAAAGCCGGATGTCGCGCTCGCCATGGTCCAGGCCATCGCTGAACTCGGGCCGGCGGCAATCGCGCGGTCGAGGGCTATCCTCGCGCTTTGAAAGTCATGCAGCAGAAATGACTGGACGTGACCATACACCGCCAGCGCGAATGCGTCGTCACCGCCTCGATCGATCGCCTCCTTGGCGTATCTGGCACCGGCGATGACGTCGCCCTCAGGATCCGGCGATCCGATTTCGCCGATCCGGAACACGTACCACAGCGCGACGTAGGAATAGGCCAACGCAAAATTTGGGTCGTGTGA
Organism: Bradyrhizobium acaciae; assembly: GCF_020889785.1. Taxonomy (GTDB): domain Bacteria; phylum Pseudomonadota; class Alphaproteobacteria; order Rhizobiales; family Xanthobacteraceae; genus Bradyrhizobium; species Bradyrhizobium acaciae. The sequence goes on along the minus strand of NZ_JACMYK010000138.1, from coordinate 7,224 downwards.
AATGGCTTGCTCGAGCAGGCCCCGCGCCCTCGAAAAGGAGTCGTAGTCCATCCGGTACAGCAAATCGAGCGCCTGCAGGACGAGATCGTAGGCGGTCAGGTTCTGCGGATGCTTGCGCATTGATCGCATCAGCTCACGCTCGCGAACCTGCGGCGCGATTTGTCTTACGACGTTGATGGCGATCCGATCCTGAAGCGCAAACAGTTCGCGAAGGTCGCCTTCGTGCAAATCCGATCGAATGACTTCGCCCGACTCGGCGTCGCTGAGCTCGGTCACGATACGGACCGAGGTCATCGTCCTTTGGATGCCGCCATAGAGGACATAACGAACCCCGAGCCGCCGCCCGATCTCGCGCACGTCGACGTTGCGGCCGCTGAAGCCGAGGCTGGACCCGCGTGATACGACAAAAAGCTCCTTGAGCCCGGCAAGGCCGCGGATGATGTCGTCAACCACGCCATCGGCGAAATAACCCTCTTCCGGAGTGGCGAGGTTCATTCGGAACGGCAGGACGGCAATCGAGGGGCGAGGTTCCGAGCCCACCGGGGCTTCGCCAACAAGCTTCGCGGGCTGCATGGAACGGTGGAGCGCATATACGCGGACAGGCCGGCCCATGTTGCGCAGATGCAGATCGCCGAGGTCGATCACGCTGACGTCCAGGTCCTTGCCGATCTGCTCGGCAACGGCGCCTGACACCACGACGCCGCCCGCTTGCGCATAGTTCTGAAGCCGCGCCGCGATGTTCACGCCCTCGCCATAGACGTCATCTTCTTCAACGATGATGTCCGCGGCATTCAGCCCGATGCGAAAGCTGATGCGCTCGTCAGCGGGCATTGCGGCTGTATTCAAGGCCAGAGCTTCTTGCAGCGACAGGGCACATCGCGTTGCATCGCGCGCGGTATCGAATGTTGCAAGGAAGCCGTCGCCGGTATTCTTGACGATCCTTCCGTTCTGCGCCGTGACGCCCGGGGTGAGGATTTCCGAGCGCAACTGCATCAGCCGGGTATGGGTGTTTTCCTCATGCGCCTCCATCAAGCGCGTATATCCGACCACGTCTGCCGCAAGGATTGCCGCGAGACGTCGGCGAACTTCCGGGACCGATGGGGTCATCATATTATTGATACTTCTGTGAAATTTTTACTGATACGCGACTAAAATCCGGCACAAGCAACAGGACACCAATGGCAAAAGAATATCGTCATCAAGATCATAAAGGAAGGCTTCATCCCGAGGTGTGCCAACCGAGCGGGCTGGTACAGCATAGTGTTTGCAATCTATGAGGGAGTGCTCGTGGATGCGCAATCGCGATACTCCCAACTGGTGGGACGATGCAGGCCAGCCAGGCATTCGCGCCTTGCGCATGCAACGCAAATGCGCCCCTTGACGTCATGGCTGGATCATCTCGCGGCGAAAACTCGTCACCATTGATCTGCGTCAATGCATGAAACGGCATTCTGCCGTCTCGCCGCCGATCGCGGGCGAGTTTGGCCGGGCGCGCGGTGCTACCGCTGGAGCGATCGTCATCGTTGTCTCCGGTGCCGCCAGTCGTCCGATCGAACGTGCTCGGAATGTCCGCAGGCAACGGAAGATCAGCTGACATGGCCGAGGGCTTCGACATCGCGCGCGAGTTTGCCGCGCCAAGCCTGACTGTCTATGAATTGCTTCACACAGTTTGGACTGTTGATTGAGCGAATTGACGCGGGCTGCTGGAATAACCGCCTTGGAAGCCACCTTGTCGGTCCATGGGACTTGACCGTCAGCGGCACGGGCTGAAACAAGTATTCGTCCTCTGACCCTGGCAACGAAGACCCCCATGCGACTTCCCTTCTTCTACGGCTGGATCATCGTCGCGGTGACGTTCGTCACCATGGCCATCGGCGTCAATGCGCGCACGGCGTTCTCGCTGTTCTATCCGCCGATCATCTCCGAGTTCGGCTGGGAGCGCGGCGTCACGGCGGGCGCATTCTCGTTCGGCTTTGTCGCCTCCGCGATCGCGAGCCCGCTGATCGGACGGTTGATGGACCGCCGCGGTCCGCGCGCGGTGATGGAGCTTGGCGTGCTGCTGATGGGCTCGGGCCTGCTGCTGGCGCCGCTGACCACGCAACCCTGGCATCTCTATCTCACCATCGGCGTGCTGGTCGGCTCCGGCAGCGTCTGTCTCGGTTATTCCGGCCAGTCGCTGTTCGTGCCGAACTGGTTCATCCGCAGTCGCGGACTTGCGATCGGGCTCGCCTTTGCCGGCGTCGGCATCGGTTCGGTGACGCTGCTGCCATGGGTGCAGCACATGATCGAGCACACCGGCTGGCGCACCGCCTGCACGGCAATGGGGATCGTGGTGCTGGTCGTGCTCGCGCCGATCAATTTGCTGCTGCACAAGCGTCCGGAGGACATCGGCCTGCAGCCGGACGGCGACGCGGCACCGACGGCGACGTCGACGAGGCCCGCATCGAACATCGTCGATCCGGTGTGGGCCGGCACCGACTGGACGCTGTCGCGTGCGTTGCGCACCGCGCGGTTCTGGTGGATCGCGATCGGCTATTTCTGCGGCCTGTACATCTGGTACGCCGTCCAGGTGCACCAGACCAGATTCCTGCTCGACATCGGCTTCAGCTCCAATGTCGGCGTCTGGGCGCTTGGCGTCGTCAGCCTACTCGGCATTCCCGGCCAGATCTGGCTCGGGCATCTCTCCGATCGCATCGGCCGTGAATGGGTGTGGGCGATCTCCTGCTTCGGCTTCGTGATCTGCTTCGCCGCGCTGGCCGCGCTGAAGTACTGGCCGAGCATGGCGCTGATCTATCTCATGGTCTTCACCCAGGGCGCGCTCGGCTACGGCCTGACGTCCGTGATGGGACCGGTGGTGCTGGAGATCTTCCAGGGCAGGCATTACGGCAGCATCTTCGGCACCGTGATGCTGGCTGCGCTCGCCGGCGGAGCGGCCGGCCCCTGGATCACCGGCCAGCTCTATGACCTCTCGGGCAGCTATACGAGCGCGTTCCTGCTCGGGATTGCCGTCAGCCTGCTGTCGGCGTTCGCGATCTGGCAGGCTTCGCCCCGCAGGGTCCGCGCCGTCGCCGGACAGATGCACAAGATCGCAAGCGCGGCGTGAGCCTGGAGCCCTTTCCGTTCCGATGGAATCGGAACGGGGGCTCTAGATTCTCGTTTGACGCGTTTTCTTCACGCGAACCGGTAGCCACTTCGCTCGAAAACGCTCTAGCGGGCGGACGACACGCCGATCGCGCGCTGCAAGTCGGTGATGGCGCGCAGGAAGCTGTCTGCCGGCGTGGTCTCCGGATCGATCAGGCGGTGCAGGCGGAAGCCGTCTTCGAGCGCCAGCACGACGGCACCGGTCCATTCCGGGTTGAGCGCGCCGTTCCGGCCGCCGTTCTTCCCTGTCGTCGCGACGATGTCCGTGATCAGCTGGCGCCGCGCGCGCAGCCGTTTTGCCAGTTCAGGCCGTCGCTTTTCCGCGCGTGCGACGAACAGGATCATCTCCATGTGCAGGAGCGGTGAGCGGCCGAGTGGATCTTGCCGGCTGCGGTCCATGGTCCGGAGTGCCTCGATGAAATCGGCAAGGTTCTGGTGCTGGGCCAGCAAGTCGAGACATCGCCGGATCGATTGCTCGACGTGATCCTCAAGCATGGCGAAGATCAGTTCGTCCTTGCTCTTGAAGTTCGAATAGAACGCGCCGCGGGTGAAACCCGCCGCGGCCGCGATCGCCTCGATGCTGGCACCGCCGATGCCCTGTTCCTCGAACACCCGCGCCGCCGCCTCGAACAGCTTCTCACAGGTGTCGTCCCGTGTCGGTCTGGTTCGAACCCTTGACATCCGCGCAGTTTAGGGCAGAATGCAACTCGATACAAGAGTGTATCGAGTTGCATTTGTAAAAGCTCGAGTTGCTAAAATCACAATGGCCGTACCCGTGTTGGCGCGGTCTTGAGGATGACACCAAGGCGCGCCAGAGTGCAGGCACCGGCGTAGCGCACGAACGAGGTCACCATGAACGAGCAAGTTCAGCCGGCCAGCGGCGAGCCGCTTTTCAACCCACTGGCGCCCGAATTCATTCGCAATCCCTATCCGTATTATGAGCGGCTGCGCCGCTTCGATCCGATGCATGTCAACGCGCACGGCGCCTTCGTCGCCAGCCGCCACGCCGAGGCGAGCCTGGTGCTGCGCGACAAGCGCTTCGGCAAGGACTATGTCGAACGTACGATCCGCCGCTACGGCCCCAAGATCATGGATGAGCCGGTCATCCGCAGCATGAGCCACTGGATGCTGCAGCAGGATCCGCCCGACCACACCCGCCTGCGCGGCCTCGTCGTCAAGGCGTTCACCGCACGCCGCGTCGAGGATATGCGTCCGCGCATCCAGCACGTGGTCGACGAGACGCTCGACCGCATCATTCCGCAGGGGCGGATGGACCTGATCGAGGATTTCGCGTTCCGCCTGCCGGTCACGATCATCTGCGACATGCTCGGCATTCCCGAGGAGCATCGCGAGGCTTTCTACACCGGCTCGCGTGACGGGGGACGTCTGCTCGAGCCGGTACCGCTCACGCCGGAGGAGATCAAGCAAGGCAACGCCGGCAATGCGATGGCGGCGATGTACTTCCATCAACTGTTCGAGCTGCGGCGCAAGCAGCCCGGCGACGACCTCACCACGCAGCTGGTGCAGGCCGAAGAGGATGGCCAGAAGCTCACCAATGAGGAGCTGACCGGCAACATCATCCTGCTGTTCGGTGCCGGCCACGAGACCACCGTGAACCTGATCGGCAACGGCCTGCTCGCGCTGTTCCGCAATCCGGACCAGCTCGCGCTGCTGAAGGCCAATCCCGGCCTGATCACCAATGCGATCGAAGAGTTCCTGCGTTACGATTCGTCGGTGCAGATGACCGGCCGTGTCGCGCTGGAGGACATCGAGGATCTCGGCGGCAAGCGCATCCCGAAGGGCGAGAGCGTGCTGTGCCTGCTCGGCTCGGCCAACCACGATCCGGCGGTCTATCCCGACCATCCCGAAAAGCTCGACATCCAGCGGCCGAACGTGCGGCCGCTGTCGTTCGGCGGCGGCATCCATTTCTGCCTCGGCGCCCAGCTGGCGCGGATCGAGGCCGAGATCGCGATCTCGACGCTGCTGCGCCGGATCCCCGACCTGCGGCTCGATGACGCGGAAAATCCGGAGTGGCGGCCGACCTTCGTGCTGCGCGGGCTGAAGCGGCTCCCGGCGAGCTGGTGACGTTCCCGCGGGGCTGTGACGCTGCGGCGAGGCCGGCGCACGCACGCTTGAACGGAAATTCACCATGTACCCGAAGTCGCAGCGGTAAAGCCGCTGTGACTTCGCCATACTTGTCTCTATATTTGGGTTGCTCCGGCCAAGGGTTGGCAAAAGGGTTCAGCATAAGGAGGCTGCCGCGGAGCGGGCTCAAAGGGAGACACCGTGCAGACGACGCTGCTCGGCCTGGCAATCGCCTTCATTCTTGCACTGGTCGCCGCGCTGATCGGTCCGTATTTTGTTGACTGGAACCAGTTCAGGCCGCAGTTCGAGGAGGAGGCGTCGAAGATCATCGGCGCGCCGGTTCGCGTCGCCGGCAATCTCGACGCGCGCCTGCTGCCTGCGCCCTCGCTGCGGTTGAAAACCGTCACCGTCGGCGGCGTCAACGACCTCGGCAGGGTCCGGGCCGCCAATCTCGACGTCGAGTTCAGCCTGAGTTCGCTGATGCGCGGCGAGGTGCGCGCGAACGAGCTCACCATCAATGGCGTGTCGCTCGATCTCGGGCTCGATCCGAAGGGGCGGATCGAATGGTCTCCGTCGAGCGGGGCCTTCAACCTGGCTTCGCTGGCAATCGACCGTCTCAATCTGACCGGCCGCGTCGCGCTGCATGATGCCGCGAGCCGCAGCACGCTCGAGCTGAATGATATTGCCTTCAGTGGCGATGTCCGCTCGCTTGCCGGTGCGATCCGCGGCGACGGCAATTTCATGTTCGAGGGCAACCGCTACCCGTTTCGGATCTCGTCGGGGCAAAGCGCCGACGGCAGCGGCACCCGCCTGCACTTCAACATCGATCCCGGGCAGCGGCCGATGTCCGCCGATCTCGACGGCATCCTGACCTTCGAGGCGCGCGCGCCGCGGTTCGAGGGGGCCGTGACGCTGGCCGGCACGCCGGGCCAGCGCGGCGGCAGCGACATGCCGCCCTGGCGGATCGCAGCCAAGGTGAAATCGGATTACTCGGCGGCGCGTCTCGACCAAATCGAGGTGAGCTATGGCGCCGAGGACCGCGCATTGAAGCTCGCGGGCAATGGCGATCTTCGCTTCGGCGCGTCGCCGCTGCTGCGGGCCTCGCTCACGGCGCGGCAGCTCGACGGCGACAGGTTCGCGGCCAAGGATAGCGCCAAGGACAGCACCAACGGCAATGTCGAGCCGGTGCGCGTGTTGCCGGCCCTGCGTGCGGTGCTGTCGGGCCTTCCGCAAAGTCCGATACCGGCACAGCTGGAGCTGGCATCGGAGCAGATCATGCTCGGCGGCCGTCCCCTGCAGGACATCTCGGCCGAGCTGCAATCGGATGCGAAATCATGGACGGTGCGCCGGCTGGAGTTTCGCGCACCGGGATCCACGCGGGTCTCGCTGAGCGGTGCCAGCGCACAGGCAGGCGCCTCGAACAGCTTCAAGACCGCGCTCAACATCGAATCGTCCGATCCCGATGCCTTGATGACCTGGCTGCAGGGACGCGGCGACATCACCTATCGCAGCCAGAAGCCGTTGCGGTTGCGCGGCGACGTCACGGTGTCGCCATCAGGCTTTTCGATCGACGCGATGAAGGCGGAGATCGAGGGCGGCGCGCTCGAAGGCCGCGTCGCGGTCGCGCATCGCGAGGCGGCGAACGGCTCGAAGGTCGAGGCACAGTTGAAGGCGGAGCGGCTCGATCTCGATGCGACTGCGGCATTCGTCCGCTCGCTGGCCGGCCCGCAAGCCGAATGGCCCGACGAGGCACAGCTGTCGCTCGACGTCGGGCGCGCGATCTGCTCGGGGCAGGAATTGCGGCCGCTGCTGGCGAAGGTCACCTACAGCCCGAAGACCATCGTGCTCGAGCGCGTGAAGATCGGTCAGCCCGACAATGTCACGCTCGACGGCAGCGGCAGTTTCGACCGCGCCAATTCGACCGGCAAGCTCGCGGTCGATGCGACCGCCGCGTCGCTCGGCCGGCTCACCGCCGTCGTCCAGCCGTTCGCGCCGGCG
>NZ_JACMYK010000137.1 GCF_020889785.1 Bradyrhizobium acaciae | reverse complement strand
GCCGCGCAGGCCGCCGGCACGTCGCGGACGTTGCCGCAGCTGACGGTGCCCAATGGTCTGGCACCGGGGGGGCTACAGGTCGCGCCGGGCGTTGCGCCCGGATCGAACCTCTGGTCCGGCGCCGGCCTTCCGACCCAGACGAGCGCCAACGGACGCACCCGCGTCGGCATCACCCAGACCGCGCCGCAGGCCATCCTCAACTGGCAGAGCTTCAACGTCGGCGCCGGGACCGACGTCGTGTTCAACCAGCAGGGCAACAGCAACTGGGTCGCGCTCAATCGGGTGATCGGCAATGTCGGGCCAAGCCAGATCCTCGGCCACATCAACGCCGACGGCCAGGTGCTGCTGATCAACCAGAACGGCATCATCTTCGGCGGCGCCAGCCAGGTCAATGTTGGCTCGCTCGTGGCATCGACACTCGGTATCACCGATCAGCAGTTCAAGACCGCGCTGCTCAATCGCTCACCGTTCGACAACTCCGGCAATCTGCAGGCCCCGATCTTCGCCAACGGCATCGGCCCAACCGGCAACGTCATCGTCGAGGCTGGTGCCGTGATCGTGACGGCGCCGCCCGCGTCCGTCACCACGGGAGGCGGGAACGTTTTCCTGCTTGGCGCCAACGTGCAGAACAGCGGCAGCATCGTTACGCCAGGCGGGCAGGCGGCGCTCGCGGCCGGCACGTCGGTTTACGTCACGACAAGCGGCAGCACGAGCCAGCAGGGTCTGATGTTGAATGTGCTCAATGGCGGCACGGTCAGCAACACCGGCCTCATCGCGGCGCCGACCGGAAGCGTCACGCTGGTCGGCATGAATTTGCAGCAGTCCGGCGTGCTGGTGGCGACCACCTCGGTCAACCAGGCCGGTTCGATCCTGCTGTCCGCGCAGCAGGGACTGCAGGGGGTGTTTGGCTATGACAGCTCCTCGCACTACGCGGTGTCGACGCAGACCGGTAAGGTGCAGCTCGCGCCTGGCAGCGTCACCGCGGTCCTCCCCGAGGAGGATGGTCTGACCGCGATGGATACCCAGCCCCAAGCCCAGTCGCGGATTACGGTCGAGGGCGGCTTCGTCAACGTGCAGTCGGGAGCAGCGATCATCGCTCCGTCCGGGCGCGTTGCGTTGCAGGCATCGATGCGCGGAGACCAGCTCTTTCTGCAGGACAATCCGACCGCCAAGATCAACCCGGTCTACGCCCGCGACGCGGGTGCGCGTGTTCTTGTCGATGCCGGGTCGCTGATCGACGTTTCGGGGTTGCAGGGCATTCCGGTCGCGGCGTCGAGCGATGTGGTGCAGGTGAACGTGCGCGCCAACGAGCTGCGCGACTCGCCGTTGCAGCGCGGCGGCATTTTTTCCAGCAAGAACGTGTGGGTGAATGTCCACGATCTCAACCCCGTGGCGTCGGACCGGGTCTACACGGCAGGAGGTCTGCTCGAAGTGTCGGGGTGGCTCGGTCAGGTCGAGCGGCCGATCGACCAGCGTCTGACCACCGGCGGTTCGGTGATCGTCTATTCCACCGGCGACGCCATCCTGCGGCCCGGTGCGTCGATCGACATTGCCGGCGGCTCGCTCGCGCACCAGGCAGGCTATGTGCCGGTCACCTGGCTGGTCGGCTCGGACGGCAGGATCTACAGCGCCAATCGGGCCCCCGCCGACCTGACCTACACCTCGATCGGGGTCGGCTTCGCGGTCAATCACGCCCACTGGGGCGTCACGGAATTCTATGCCAATCCGCTGATCCCCACCCAGCAGTATCAGCCGGCCTATCTCGAAGGACGCGCTGCCGGTGCTCTCTCCGTGATTGCCGGCGCAGCAGAGGTCGATGCTTCGGTTCTTGCGACGACGCTCAGCGGGCCTTATCAGCGGACCGCGAACAAGCTTCCGGCCGGCGCCGCGCTCACCATCGGGGCGTCCGATGCGAGCATCCTGCCCACCAGCGTGGTCATCGCACCGTCGGTTGCGCCGCCTGATCTTTCGAGTGCGACGTCGCCGCTGCCGGCATCCTGGCAGCAGACGGTCTTTCTGTCGGCCGACATGCTCAACCAGGCGAACTACGGCAGCATCACGATCAATGCCAAGGGCGGCGTGATCGACCCCGTCAGTAGCAAAGCCATATCTCCAGCCATCAGCGTCGTGGACGGCGCCAGACTTCAGGTTGCCCCCGGCGGCTCGATAGCCCTGAATTCGAATGTCACGTTGGACGGTGGAGGAATTTCGATCGACGGCCGACTGGTAGCACGCGCCGGCTCGGTGACCATCAACGCCGCGCTGCAGGGAAGTACGATCTTCACCGGCGACATCGAACTGCATCCTGGCAGTGTGATCGATACGCGAGGCCTGTGGATCAACGACCGCACCGGCAGCAGCGATACCCCGCCGACGCTGTACAACGGCGGCAACGTCAAGCTCGCCGCCTACGGCAGCGTGCGGATCGACGACGGCGCGGTGATCGATGCGTCGAGCGGCGGCTGGATGCAGACCAGGGGCCAGATCAAGACCAGCAACGGCCCGCCGGTCGGAACGGGCGGCAACATCACGCTGATCGCGGACGGCTTCGGCGCGACGCTGCACAATTCGACGACGCTCGCGCAGACCTACCCAGGCCGGGTCCATCTCGACGGTACGCTGCGATCCTACGGCTTCACCGGTGGCGGCACACTCAGCATCGCGACGCCCGCGATCCAGATCGGGGGCGACGCCATCCTTCCGCTCCGCACGATCAAGAGCATCAATGCCGACGGAAGCAGCAACCTCACGCCGGTCGATCCGGCCAGCGTGATGCAGCTGTCGCCGGACTTCTTTGCCAGCGGCGGCTTCAACCAGTACGCCCTCTACAGCTACCAGAACCTGACGGTGGCGGGCGGCACCGATATCGAGCTGCACGGCTTCAACCTGGTGCCGAATCCGCATGCGGTGCTGGCGCCGACGGGCAGCGATATCACGAGCGTGGCGACGGTACGGACATTGTCGTCGTATCTGCAGCCGGCGCCCGTCAACCTGGTGCTGAGCGCGATCGACGCCTTCAACGGCAATCTCGATGTTCAGCGGGGCGTCGTGATCAATGCCGATCCGCAGGCGGCGATATCGCTGCACGCACGCCATCAACTGACGATCGACGGCACCATCAACGCGCCCGCCGGAACCATCAATCTTGATCTGACCGGTACGACCGGACCTTGGGTCGCGATCAATTCGCAGGCCGGGGTGCCGCCCTACAACGGTCCGCTCTATGCCGCCACGCAGACGCTCTGGATCGGAGCGGACGCCCGATTGCTGGCGCCTGGCCTCGTGACATCGACGCTGGATGCGTCGGGGCACCCGGTGAACACCGTGCTCGGCGGCGGTCAGGTCAACATCAACCAGGATGCGCAGCCCTCGATCTACTACCCCTATGTGGCCACCCAGCCCTATGGCGAGCAACCGCTCGGTGTCGTCGTGGCGCAGGCCGGTGCGATCATTGACGTGTCGGGGGCGTCGGGAACGGTACAGCAGGCCACGGGTCGATCCGGTCTGATCCAGACGCAAGTTGCAACTCCGGGCGGCGGCATCGCGATCAGGGCGTCGCTCGGCCTGCTGCTCGACGCTACCATGAAGGCGCAGGCGGGTGGAGCCGGCGTTGTGGGCGGCAGCCTGACAATTGATCAGATGATCGGGAGCTATGCCGCTGACAGCTCCGGGGTCTCGCAGTTCGTGCAGCCGGTGTTCCAGACGATCGTGAGCCAGGCGGCGCCGATGATGGCCGCCGGCCTCACCCAGGGACAAGCGATCCCCGGCAATGTGCTTGGCTCGATCTTCATCGGGGCCGATCAGATCACGAGCGGCGGCTTTGCGTCCGCGTCGCTCGGTGCGGTCGATGCGCTAGTGTTCAGCGGCAGCGTCAATCTCGCCATGCCGCGTAGCCTGACCATCAATGCCGGCAACATCAGCGCCGCGCCCGGCGCGAGCGTTCGCCTCAGCGCGCCCTATGTCGATATCGGCGGCGGCCAGCGCAACGTCAACGAATTCACCAACATCAGCTATGTTGGCCTCGGCAGTTATGGCGCAGTGCCCATGGCAGGCAGCGCGCATCTCGAGGTCAATGCCGACCTGATCGACATCGAAGGTACGCTGCGCAGCGGTGCGAGTTACATCTACGTCACGAGCTTCCTCGACTTCAGTACCCCGGTTCGGCAGGCGGTGTCGCTGCCCGGCTTCGCCAGCATGGCGTTCAACAGCCTGGGTGACATCCGCCTGGTGCCGGTCTCCAGGATGTCGCCCTACTACGCGACCACGATGACAACTGCCGGTGACCTCACATTCACCGGGACCGAAATTTATCCGATCACCACCGCCCCGGTCAGCAATGCATACACCAGCGTACCGAGTGGTCTGTTCCAGATCCAGGCGAAAGGGCCCAACAGCGTCGTCAGCTTTGCCAGCAACGGCCAAACGCCTTACATGCCGCTGTCGGCGGGCGGAGCCGTGCAGGTCATCGCTCCGACCGTCAATCAAGGCGGCGTCCTGCTGGCGCCGCTCGGGCAAATCACCTTCGGAGACCCCACTAATCCCGCAAGCACGCGCGCGATCAACCTGCTGCCAGGAAGCATCACGTCGGTGTCCGCGGGCGGCGTGCTGATCCCATACGGCGCGCCCCTCGGCAACTCCGACTGGATCTACGGCTACGACAACAGCGGCACGCCGAACACGATCAGCGCGCCACCCGCCAAGACGATCTCGTTCTACGGCAAGGCGTTGACGGTCGCGGGAGCGACCGGCGGGGCGGCCACCGCGCGAATCGACGAGTCAGGCGGCGGCGATCTCTACGGCGCGCAGTTCGTCAGCGGCGCTGGCGGCTCGGTCGATACGCTCGACGGTATCAAGACATTCGCGATCCTGCCAAGCCTCGGCAACCGCTATGCGCCGCGCGACCCCCAGATGCAGCTCAGCGATCAGACGCAAACCGCGTCGGCGCCGGTTGCCTTGCAGGTCGGTCAGCAAGTCTATCTGAGCGCCAGTCCGGAGCTACCGGCGGGTACCTACACGCTGCTGCCGGGGCACTACGCGTTGTTGCCCGGTGCCTTCAAGGTCACGGTCGCGGTCAATCAGACCTCTGCCACCGGGCTCACGAATTTTGCGCAGCGTGACGGCTCCTACCAGGTGCTTGGCTACGGTCAGGTCGCCAATGCGGGCTTCCGCGATTCGCTTCCCTCGGTCTACATCGTCACGCCGGGAGCGGTGGTCCGCCGGCAGTCGCAATATCTCGAGACCACGGCGACGCAGTTCTATGCGGCCAAGGCTGTCGCAAGCGGCATCGCCGCGCCCTATCTGCCGCTCGATGCGGGGCAACTCGTCATCAATGCGACCAACAGTCTGTCGTTGCCGGCCACTGGCGGGTTTGGTGACTTCACGGCTCCGGCGGGCGGTCGGGGCGGGCAGGCTGATATCGTCGCATCCAATCTCGAGATCCTCGCGCCGGGAGGCACGGCGGCGCCGGGCATGACCGGGGTGCTCGCCAGCGCGATCGACGGTATCGGCGCGCAGAGCATTCTGATCGGCGGTACGCGCAGCCTGTACGGAAATGTGCTGACCATCACGCCGGCGGCGCAGCAGCTCCAGATCGACACGGGAGCGCTGCTGACCGCCCCCGAGATCATGCTGACGGCGAGCGGTGCGATCACGATCGGCGCCGGCGCACGCATCGACACGACGTCGTTCGGCGCGATCTCCACTCTGTTCCCGAACGATCCGAAGACCGGCAAGACCCTGGGATCGATTGCCCTGGCGCGCGTCAGCGGTGGCGGCGCCGGTGCGTTCGTGCAGGCGTCCAACGCACCGGTGCTGCCGGTCACGTTGCCGGCGGGGACTGGCGGCGCGAGCAAGTTGAGTATGGGCGCGGGCGCGCAGATCTTCGGCGGCAGCGTGCTGGCGCTGAGCGCCTCGAACACGATCAGCATGGATCCTTCCGCCCGTCTTGCGGCACCGACCGTCATGGTCAGCGTGCCGGTGATCAATTTCGGCGCGGGTAGCACCTCGGGCTTCAACCTGAACGCCGGTCTGCTCGCGCAATTGTCGGAAGGTGATCCGCTGCGTCATCTGCCTGCGACCGGCAACCTGATCCTGTCGGCGTCCACGGCGATCAACGCCTACGGCTCGGTCGATCTCGGTGATCTCGATCCGGTGACTGGTCAGCCCGTGCTCGGCGCGCTGACGCTGAGCTCGCCCGTGATCAACGGATTTGGTGCCGCGACCGACAGCGTCAGGCTCCGCGCCAACAAGATCATGCTGAATGGCGGCGCGACCGGCGCCGCGGCGACGGGAAGCGGGCAGGGCGCGTTCGAGATCGATGCGACGCAACTGACGCTGGGCGGCGGTGGCAGTCTTGCCGTCGGCGGCTTCAACAGCGTGACGCTGGCCGCGACCGGACAAGTGGTCGGCGGCGTCGCCTATGCGGACCCGATCTCTGCGGGCGCGATGCAAAAAATCGGCACCGTGTCCTACGCCCCCGGCGAGGTGATGCCGGGCACCTTCAGCGTCAGCGGCGCGCTGACGATCGCGGCGCCCCTGATGACGGCGCAAGCCGGCGCGCTGACACAGCTCGTCGCCAATGCCGGCACGGTCACCTTCACCGCGCTGCCCGGCGGCGGCGTCCAGCCGGTTACCTATTCGAATGGCGCGACGCTCTCTGTCACGGCGCAGAGCATCGTCCAGGGCACCACCATCAACCTGCCGTCCGGCTCGATCACATTCTCTGCGCAGAACGGCATCGCGCTCCAGGCCGGGTCGGTCACCAATGTCGCCGGCGCGGTGACGCCGTTCTTCGACGTGGTTCGGATTGCGCCGGCCGGCAGCGTGACGCTTCAGACCGCGAGCGGCGATGTCACCGTTGCATCCGGGGCGGTGATCGATCTGCGCGGCGGCCGACTCGGCGCAGTGGCACTGCCCGCGCTCAACGTCGTGGATTCCGACCAGGGCGGCAACGCCGGAACGTTCACAGTCGTCGCGCCCAACGGAACAGCACATCTCGAGGGGCAACTCCTCGCCGGCGCCGATCCGCGCTACACCGGCGGCAAAGCGATCCTCGCAATCAAGTCGGGTGACGCCGGCGCGCTGCTCGGCAGCATCGCGGGTTTCTCGGGCGAGCAGGCGCTGACGCTGGCGAACGGCGACATCAATGTCGGCAACATCACTGCGCGTGACGTCGAGCTGACTGCGAACAGCGGAAGCATCACGGTCGCCGGCCTGATCGATGCGAGCGGCGGCAGCGATGCGACCATCCGCCTGATCGCCGGCAACAATCTGGAGCTCGGCGCGCATGCGGTGCTCAACGCTGGCACTACCGTGGCCAGGGGCGGCACGGTATTTCTCGGCCTCGCCGGCAACAGCTCGGGCATGTTGACGTTCGATATCGACGCCGGCTCCGGCAGCGCGCCGACGATCGGTGTCGCCGGTGCCGATCCGAACATTGCGTTCAATGGCGGACAGGTCTGGCTGCGCGCGCCGCGGACGACCAACGGCGACGGCACCACCGGCGTGCGCATCAGCAACAGCGGGGTCCAGGTCATCGGTGCACGCGAGATCGACGTCGAGGCAGTCAAGGTCTATGACGTCACCGGCGCGCCCTATGTCGACTCGAACCTGGCGACGGCCGATGCCGACGCGCGGGCGTATATCACCGCGGCCACGATTAAGACTGGTATCGGCACGCTGACCGGCGCCGCCTTCCACCTGATGCCGGGCATCGAGCTGCGCAGCAGCGGTGATCTCCAGCTGTTGCAAAATCCATCCAGCACCAATTCCGGCATCGATCTGCACACCTACCGCTACAACGGTGAGCCGACGGTGCTGACGTTGCGCGCGGCCGGAAACCTACTGATCAATGGCAGCCTCAGCGATGGCTTTGCCGCGCCGGTCAGTTCGCCGGACGGCACCATCTTCGCCATCGCGGCGCCGTTGCCGGCGGGCTCGGGGTCCGCCATGTTCCGCTTGGTGGCTGGTGCGGACCTTGCGGCCGCCGATCCGCTGGCGGTCGTGCCGACCATGCTACGGCCTGCCGCCACGACGGCCAATCCGGAACCGGGCTCGATCATTTTCGCGGCCCCCTATTTGATCGACTCCAACGTCAACGACAGCGGCACCATCGTGCAGATCCCGAGCGTGGTGCGCACCGGCATCCGCGACATCGAACTTGCCGCGGCTGGAAACATCGACATCCAGACCGCATTCGGCATCTATACCGCAGGGGAGCCGGTCACACCGAATTTCACGCCCGGACAGCGCCCTTTGATTCTG
Source organism: Bradyrhizobium acaciae (assembly GCF_020889785.1). Taxonomy (GTDB): domain Bacteria; phylum Pseudomonadota; class Alphaproteobacteria; order Rhizobiales; family Xanthobacteraceae; genus Bradyrhizobium; species Bradyrhizobium acaciae. The sequence continues at coordinate 11,429 of NZ_JACMYK010000137.1, read as the reverse complement.
TCGGCCGTAACGTACGACTACAGTACCTATCTCGGCTATACGTACGACGCGAACGGCAATCCGCTGTCGCTCGATACGCTTTATCCCACCACATTCAACGCGAGCTATCAGAGCGGCGGCGGCAATCTCACGGTCAAGGTGCATGGCAGCCTGATCGGCGCGGACACAAGCAACAATGGTATGAAGAGCTATGCGGCCTCTGCGCCCGACACCTACTGGTTATGGACTGAGCCGTTGGCCGCCAGTCCGACCTGGTTCCTCAATTTCGGCGCCTACTATCAACCGTATCTCGACTACGGTAGCGATTCGTTTCCATCGGTGGCAGCGTTCAAGGGACTTGGCGTGTTGGGCGGAGGTAACGTCCGCGTCGCCGTCGATGGCGACCTCAGGAACGTCGACATCAGCCTGCCGACGACAGGCGGATTGACCGGCACCGGCGCGTTGTCGGTGTACGGCGGCGGCAATCTCTCGCTCGCGGTCGGAGGCGGCATCAACTATGCCAATCTCCTGGTCGGACGAGGGACGGCCGACATCCAGGCTGGCGAAATCGGGATGGCACCGCTGAATACTACCTCGTTGACGATCGCGCGCGTGGATCTGTTGATCGGCGACGCCCAGTTCAACGTGGTGTCGCGCCGGGGAATCAACGCGATCATCGGCGATCCGACGCGGATGACGCAGCAGCGCGACCCCGCAAGCGACGGCAGCTATCGCATCCCGGCCGGCTTGGAGGGAAATGGGCCTCCCTCTTTTTACTACACCCCGGCGGCGCCCTATGGCTTCTTCACCAGCATGACGGCCAACAGCGCCCTGAGCGAATTCGCGGAAGGCGGCGACATCACGGTGCATGGTGATTTCGCGCCGCCGATCCTCGAATTGACGGCGGCCGGCGGTTCCATTCGGGCCGGCGTCACTCAGCTCAGCAGCTTCGGTTTCAGTTATCTCGCTGCACTGGCTGCACCGACAGCCCGCCTCGATCTGCTGGCCCAGCAAGACATCGTGGGTTTTGGTGTCAGCATGACGGCGGTCGATCTGCTGTCTCAGGTCAATGGCGCTTCGGCGCCGGCAGGCAGTGACTACGCGAGCACATTCTCCAATCCCTACGACGTGTTTGGCGATCCTTTGTCACTGCCCTCGAACCTGGTGCAGTTCAACAATCGGCATACCGTACACGCCTATGCGGTCCAGGGGAGCCTGACGAAGTTCATGCTGGCGACGTCGGAGCGCGCCCAGGTGCGCGCCGGGCTCGATATCATCCAGCCGATTCTCAATATCGAAAATACCGGGCCCGGCGACGCCTCGCTGGTACAGGCCGGGCGCGACATCGTGAGCTGCCAGCCTTGCAGCCTGGCCTACCCGGACTTCTTCAACATTCGCGTGGAGGGGCCGGGCTCGCTTTCCGTCCTTGCAGGTCGCGACATTGTCGCGCAGTTGGGTCAGTTTCACCTGCAGGGGCTTGGCATCACCTCGGTCGGCAATGCGGACAATCCGTTGCTGCCTCCGACTGGCGCCTCGATCAGCGTTGCGGTCGGCGTCGGCGCCAACGGTCCCGACAACGCGGCCTTCATCAACCTCTATTTCGATCCGACGAACACTGATGCAACGACGCAAGGCTATCTCGCGCAGCTCATGAGCTACATGAACGGGATCGAGGGCGTCACCCTCAGTCGTGACCAGGCGCTGGCCGATTTCCGCAAGCTCGCCCCGGCCGCACAATTGCCGTTCATCGAACAGGTTTACTTCGCCGAGCTCAAGGCAGGCGGCGAGGCGGCGGCCAATGGCGCCGGCGCTGGCGGCAAGGGTTACGATCGGGCCTACCGGGCGATCCAGGCCCTGTTCCCAGGCAGTGTGATCGGTGGCAACACCACGGCCTATGCCGGCAATCTGTCGCTGTTCCAGCTCGCGCGCATCCGCTCCGAGCAGGGTGGCAGCATCAACGTCCTGGCTCCCGGCGGCGGCGTGGCGCTCGGCATCGAGAACCAGACGCCCGACCTGACAGGGCAGACCGACACGGCGCGCCCCGGCCTGCTGACGCTCGAAGGCGGCGACATCAACATCTTCACCGACCGCAGCGTTGTGGTGGCGCAGTCGCGCGTCTTCACCGAACTCGGCGGCGACATCCTGATGTTCTCGACCAACGGCGACCTCAACGCCGGCAAGGGCAAGCAGACCTCGATCGTCACGTCGCCGCCGCTGGTCGTCTACGATCGGTACGGCCGTGCGGCCAAGACACCGAACACGCCGCAGACTGGCGCCGGCATCGCGACCCTGATCGGTGTTCCCGGTGTTCCTCCCGGCAACGTCGACCTGTTCGCGCCGCACGGCACGATCGATGCCGGAGAGGCCGGCATCCGTGTGTCGGGCAATCTCACCCTCGAAGCGCTGCAGGTGCTCAATATCGCCAATATCCAGGTGCAGGGCACGTCGGTCGGTGTGCCGGTGGTGCAGGGGCCGCCGGTGGGCGCGTTGACCGCGGCGAATAACACTGCGGGCGCGGCCCAGCAACCGACGGCCGCGGCACCGGCAGCCAATACCGGACAACCCTCGGTCATTATCGTCGAGGTGCTCGGCTATGGCGGCGGCGACGGTGGGTCGGATCCCGGCAGCGGGAATGACCAGCGCCGCGGCGGCGACGAGCGGCAGAGCTATGATCCGAACAGCATGTTTCGCGTGGTCGGCAGCGGTGAGCTGACCGCGGAGCAGGCGCAGCAGCTGACAGATGACGAAAGGCGGCACCTGTCGTCGCGCTAGGGATTCGAGGGACCGCATCCGGAACGTCCGCAAATGCATGCAACGCGGTTGACCGCGAAGGCCGACATTGGCCATCATGTCGGCCATGAAGCGCATCCTCTTTCTTTGCACCGGCAACTACTACCGAAGTCGATACGCAGAAGAACTCTTCAATCATCTCGCACGAACCGAACAGCTGGCGTGGCGCGCATCCTCGAGAGGCGCGGCCGAACGTGGATCGCCCGACAATGTCGGGCCGATGTCGGTCTTTGCCGACGATCGTCTCCGCGCCGGAGGCATCGTTCCCGAGGGTGCAACGCGCTACCCTCAGCCCTGTTCATTGGCTGACTTCGACGGTGCGGATCTGGTGATCGCGCTGAAGGAGGCCGAGCATCGTCCGCTGGTCGAGCGGCGGTTCCCCGAGGTCGCCGACAGGGTGACGTATTGGCACGTGGACGATATCGACGTGGCTCATCCTTCGGTCGCGCTGGCGATGCTCGACGATCGCATCCGCGATCTGGTTTCATCCCTCAGGTAATCGGTTCCCGCTTCAGGAATATCTCCAGCGCATACTCCGCCGGGCGCGCGAGCCTGCCGCGGATCCGTTCCAGTTCGTCGATGGCGACGATCTCAAGGCGGCCCTCGGTCACCTTCAATTGGTCGATGGGCACGTCTCGCGCCAGAAACACCTCGCCGTGCAGCGTGCCGTTTGGCGTCAAATGATCCGTTCCAGAATACTGACCGATCCGCTCAAAACGCTCGGGCGGCAAATGGTAGCCGATCTCCTCGTGGATTTCGCGCACGACGCACTCCAGGAAAGACTCGGTCCCCTCGCGCCGGCCGCCGAACAGGCTGATCTTTCCGGGATCGGAGACATGCGGAAGATCATCGCGTAGCTGCATGAGCAAACGACCGTCGGTGCTGATCAGGAGTGCAGATGTTCCCTCTCTCACGCGACCGCTCATTCGTGATCTCGCTCCGTCCGACATGTCGCCGCGCGGTCATGATGATCCTGCTCGGCCCGGATTCCTTTATCGGCCTTCCACCACCGGCCCAAGCTGGAAAGCTTCGGGAACACTGTCAAGATGACGAAGGGAACATGGTCAAGTTCGACAATCGTTGGTAGAAACGCGCATTGAGTGGTGGCTGATCAAGTGAGTCTCTCGGTGAAGATCGGACTGTTACGCAAGCCACGGCAAATCGTTGAGCCAGAGGCATCGCTAGATGGCTGATTACGTTCTCGAAGGCTTCAAATGGGGCTCCAGCGCACTCGGCACCGCCTCGGGTGAGATCGATTGGAGCTTCGCGACGGCCAACCTCACGGGCCAATTCATTCAGTTCGACAGCTTCCTGACCGGCATGTTCCAGACCGAGATCAGGGAGGCGTTCGACCGGTGGGAATCGGCAGCCAATATCGACTTCCATGAAGTCACCGATGCCGCCGCAAATCAAATACGCCTCGGCCTCAGCCACATCGATGGCCCGAACAACATTGTGGGCCAGGAACAGAGCTCGTATTTTGCCGGCTCGGAGATTGCTTCCGACATCACGTTCGACATGGATGAGGGCTGGCACCTCGTCAATGGTCAGCTTGTCAGCAACGGTGGCGTCTCGTTCTACGACGTCGCGCTCCACGAGATCGGACATAGCCTCGGACTGGATCATTACAATGTCAGTCCGGCGATCATGAATGCGGTCGTCAATCCTGCGGTCACAGACCTCACGCAATCCGACATCGACGGTGTGCGAGCTCTCTACGGGGTGCTGCCGGGAATCGCCGTTTCGACGGCCGGCCAGCTCGCCGACGGACGGCTGGATTTCCTGCAATACAACGCGTCCGGACATCTCACGGGCTCAGCCCTGACGCAGCAATCGTTCTGGCAGGTCGTGGGCAACGTCGATTTTGCCTCAAACGGCAATCCGGCCGTCATTACCCAGTCCAATGGACAAATCGACTTGCTCAACTTCAGCGCGGGTCAACTGTCGAGCTCGCTGCTGATGACGGGGAGCTATTGGAACGTCAAGGGCGCCGGCTTGTTCAGCGGGTCAGCGAATGCCGAATTCGTCACTCAGTCGTCGAACGGGCAGATTGACTTCCTGGGGTTCAGCAGCGCGGGCAAGCTCACCACGAGTGCGCTGACGAGCGAGGCGTTCTGGAATGTCGTCGGGGTTGCGGACGTCAACGGAGACGGGCATGCCGACGTCGTGACGCAATCTTCGTCGGGCGCGATCGATCTGCTCTACTTCGACAATTTCAAGTTTGTTGCAAGTGCACTGCTGCCGGGCAACTACGACCCCATTCTCGATGTCGCTGACATGAAGAACGGCTCAGCCACCTTTCTGACCGAGAGCGCATCCGGAATAGTGACCGAGCTGGTATTCGACGGCAGCCACGTCACGAGTACGCATTTGCTGGATGCCACCGGCCTCGCGCTGGTTCATGCGGCAGGTGCGGCCAGCCATTTCTTCGCTTGAGAGATCGCGAGGTAGCTTGCGGGGAGGCGCGGGCCTTGCGCGCGCGTCAACGACATTCAGCCGAAAGCGAACGCCAGCAGGCTCGAGCACAGCAGCACGAGGCTCGCTGCGGTCAGGGTTAGAAACCCGTCGGAGACCAAATCGTGATTACGCATGATACACCTGCTTTCAACCGATGCTCATCCGAATTGATTAAAGCTTTCCGAACTCCACTCCTGGAAAGAGGTGACGCGTCTTTCCGCCTTTCAACGGACCGTCAGGCCCGGTACCGATAGCCTTCCACGGCATGCGCCAAGAAGATCGCCGCACTCACCAGGCCCATCACCGCTGTAACCGTCTCGATCATCGCAAACTTCCTTTGCGCCCCACGCGGAGGAGAAAACGATTGCAGCCTTGCACAGTCAAAAAGATTCAATTGTTGGAATCCAAGATGCCCCCCGACTGATGATTTGCTGCAACAGTGTGTCTGATCGCGGGACAGGCGAGGGCGTTTCGCCGGCGCGAGGGTCCGTAGAACGACGGAGGAGGCGCAACAGACCATTCACCAAGACGCCACCGCCCAACGGCTCTCCCCATTTCCGCCGTGTTCCGGTTGCGATATCTTCGCCATCCGGTGCGGAGGTGGGCCGCACGGTGACAGAATCGATCCCGACGCCTCGAAGTAGGCGCGGGTCCGGCAGAATGGTACTTGGGGCAGATGGGGATTAGACGGCCAGATTCGATGATCCGGACGGCGCGTAGCGCCGTTGCGGTGGCGACGTGCCTCGTCCTCGCCAATTGCGCCAACTCAAACCTCGCCAGCCGGGTCGATCCCAAATACGGCGTTTCATCGAGCCCGCGCGTCGTAGCGCTGGGCGACCCCGTGCCGAAGGGCGGCGGCACCTATCGGATCGGCAAGCCCTATGTCGTCGCCGGCCGCACCTACGTGCCGGAGGAGAACGAGAATTATCGCGCCGAGGGCCTGGCGTCCTGGTACGGCGACGATTTCCACGGCCGCCTGACCGCCAATGGCGAGGTGTTCGACATGGGCTCACTCACGGCGGCCCATCCGACCTTGCCGATGCCGAGCTACGCGCGCGTCACCAATCTGAGCAACGGCAAATCGCTCGTCGTCCGCGTCAATGACCGCGGACCGTACCACGGCAATCGCCTCATAGACGTCTCGAACAAAGCCGCAGAACTACTTGATTTCAAAGGAAATGGTGTCGCACGTGTCCGTGTCGAATATGTCGGCCGGGCACCGCTGGAAGGGTCCGACGACCGCCAGCTGATGGCGACCTTGCGCACCGGCACGCCGGCACCGTCACCGTCGATGGTGCGGGTCGCCTCGGCACGGCCGTTCATCCCAGAGGTATCCTCCTCATCGGGCCGGGTCCGCGGCGATGTCCCGCTGCCTGAGGGGCGGCCGTACAGCCTCGGCAACACCCAGGCCGACTACGCGTCGGCTAACGCGACGTCCGAAATGTCGGCCTCGAGCCGGTCGCATCGCCGCGTCGCCAACAATCAGCGCGAAGTCTCCTACGAGGGCGACCCGCGCTACGGCGCAACCCCGAGCCCGGCGGCAGCTTACGTGCCGATCGACGCACGTGGCCCCGCCGAAGTCCTGAGCGGGCGCGGCCTCTACTGAATCAGGCACTTCGTCTGATTATTTCAGAAATCCGATCAGCGCCGCATTGACCTCGTCAGGGCGCTCCTGCTGGATCCAATGGCCGGCGCCCTCGATGATCAGCTTCTGCCGCAGGTTCGGCAGCACGCGTTCCATGTCCGCGACCCGCTTGGCGCCGATCAGGCCGGTAATCACCGAATCGTTCGAGCCGGCGACGAACAGCGAGGGCTGACGGATCTGCGCGTCCTGCCATGGCGCCGTCAGCTCCCAATTGCGATCGAGGTTGCGGTACCAGTTCAAGCCGCCCCGGAAGCCGGACTGCCGGTAGCCATCGGCGAACTCGGCGATATCGGCTTCGGTGATCCAGGTCGGCAGCGGCATCCCGGCCGGCAGATTGCCGAGAAAGCCCTTGGTCTTGTCGACGAACATCGAGCTCGGATCGGAGACGCCGCGGCCGAGCACCAGCCGCATGGTGTGGGCGATGTCGCGCTCGAACTCCGCCTCGGCCACGCCGGGCGGCTGGAAGTATTGCCAATAGAAGTTGGTGATGCCGCTCTCGCGCAGGGTCTCGAGCGGACGCCCGCGGCCACGGAACGGCGGCGGCACGCTGAGGCCCGCGACCTTGGTGAAGATATCCGGGCGGAACAGGGCTGCATGCCAGGCGACCGGCGCGCCCCAATCATGACCGACGATGACAGCCTGCCTCTCGCCGAGCGCAGCCACCAGCGCGACCATGTCGCCGACGGTATCGAAGATCGTGTAGGCGCCGACGTCGGCCGGTGCGCCGGTCCGGCCGAAGCCGCGCATATCAGGAGCTACGACCCGAAAGCCTGCCGCGGCCAGCGCGGCGATCTGGTGCCGCCATGAGTAGGACAGTTCCGGCCAGCCGTGACAGAGCACGACCAATGGTCCTTGGCCGGCCTCGCGCACGAACATGTCGATGCCGTTGGCTGAGATGGTGCGGGAGGATGACATTCGCGTTTCCGCCTTGTTTGCCGGTTCTGCTGTCGTTAGCTGGTTCCCGGGATTACTGACAAGGATACGGACGTTCAACGCAGGCGGCAATCCAGCCGGCCATGCACAAGCGCAGAAACCTCAGTTGTTTGCGATACTTCCAGCTGTTAGAACGCAGTCTTTCAGGACATCGCCGATGGCAGCCCAGACCGCAGTTCCCCGCACGTTGTCAGCTCGCGCCGGGCGCGGCCTGATCGCGGCCGCCGTCGCGCTGGCGATCGGCTGCGGCGGGGTGGTCTACGCCGCCAACAACAGCGTCCAGGGCGCCAAGAAGGAAGAGGGCGGGTTCGACGGCGATGCGCCGACCGCGATTCTGGTCGAGGCCAGTAGCGGCAGCGTGCTGTTCGAGAAGAACGCCGACGAGCTGCGCGCCCCCTCCAGCATGATGAAGCTGATGACGGCCGAGGTGGTGTTCGACGCCATCAAGAAGGGCGACATCAAGCTCACTGACGAGTACCGGATCAGCGAGAACGCCTGGCGGCGGGGCGGGGCGCCGTCCGGCACCTCGACGATGTTCGCGGCGATCAACAGCAAGGTCTCGGTCGACGACCTCCTGCACGGCGCGATCATCCCGAGCGGCAACGACGCCTGCATCGCGCTCGCCGAAGGCGTTGCCGGCAACGAGCATACGTTCGCGACCGACTTCATGACCAAGCGCGCCCGCGAGCTCGGCATGACGAAGTCGACCTTCGGCAATTCGAACGGGCTGCCGGACCCCACCAACAAGATGACGGTGCGGGAACTCGCAGTGCTGGCGCGCCACATCATCCTGGCCTATCCCGACAGGTACAAGCTGTTCGGCGAGAAGGAATTCACCTGGAACAAGATCCGTCAGCAGAACCGCAATCCGCTGCTGAACGCCTTGCCCGGCGCTGACGGTCTGAAGACCGGCTACACCAAGGAAGGCGGCTACGGCATGGTCGGCTCGGCCGTGCAGAACGACACGCGGCTGATCGTCGTGGTCAACGGCCTCGAGGATTCCGAGGACCGCGCGACCGAAGCCAAGAAGATGCTGGAATGGGGGTTCCGCAGCTTCGAGACCCGGGTCCTGATCGCGGCCAATCAGCCGGTCGGCTACGCCCGGGTGTTCGGCGGCGAGAGCCGCTCGGTAAAGCTCGTGAGTCCCGATCCGATCAAGGTGATGGTGTCGAAGAACGGCAACGACAAGCTGCTGGCGCGCATCATCTATAGCGGCCCGGTCAAGGCGCCGATCACCGCCGGCCAGCAGATCGGGGTGGTGCGGGTGTGGCGCGGCGCGAATGTCGCGATGGAGGCTCCGGTCTTCGCCGCGGATGCCGTCGGCACGGGATCGACGATGCGCCGTGCACTCGACGGCGCCCAGGAGTTGGTCATCGGAATGTTCCGCGCAGGAGTCGAGAAGCTCTGACATGGCGGAAGCAGCAGTTCAACGGCCGAGCTTGCGCGGGCGCTTCATCACCTTTGAGGGCGGCGAGGGATCGGGGAAATCGACCCAGATCCGCAAGCTCGCCGAACGGCTCGATGTCGCCAAGCTGCGCGCGATCGTGACCCGTGAGCCCGGTGGTTCGCCGGGGGCGGAGATCATCCGTCACCTCGTGCTGTCGGGGATGGGTAAGCTGCTGGGGCCGGAGGCCGAGACGCTGTTGTTCGCCGCCGCGCGCGATGACCATGTCCGCACTGTGATCCAGCCGGCGCTCAACCAGGGCATCTGGGTGCTGTGCGATCGCTTCTTCGATTCCACGCGCGCCTATCAGGGCCAGCTCGGGCAGGTGCCGCCGGCACTCGTCAATGCCATGCAGCGTGTGACCATCGGTGATCTCAAGCCGGATTTGACCTTCATCCTCGACGTGCCGGTCGAGGTCGGCCTGCAACGTGCCGCCGCGCGCCGCGGCAACGCCACGGCCGATCGCTTCGAGGCCGAGGGCATCAAGTTCCATCAGGATTTGCGTGACGCGTATCGCCGGATCGCGGCGGAAGACCCGGAGCGCTGCGTGCTGATCGACGCCACGGCTGACCCCGACACGGTCGCGGCCAGGATATGGTCGGCACTGCGCGAACATCTGCGCGCAACGCTCACGGCGGACACTCCCGCATGAGCGCGCGCAAGGTCGAACAGGAGAGCTCCGCTCGCCTCCCGCGCGAAACGCCCGATCTGTTCGGGCATCGCGAGGCGGAGGCCACCTTGCTCGATGCCTATCGCAGCGGGCGGATTCCGCACGCCTGGCTGATCGGCGGCGCGCAGGGCATCGGCAAGGCGACGCTGGCCTACCGCATGGCGCGGTTCGTCCTCGCATTCCGCAATCCGAAATCGTCTCAGGTTCAGGCGGCGCCGACGTTGCGGGTCGATCCGTCTGATCCGGTGGCGCGGCAGATCACGGCCGGCGCACATGGCGGGCTGCTCGTGCTGGAGCGCGGCCTCAACGACCGCGGCGTGATGCGGACCGTGATCACGGTCGACGAGACACGCGAGACGATCTCGTTCTTCGGCTCGACTGCCGCCGTCGACGGCTGGCGCGTCTGCATCGTCGACACCGTCGACGAGCTCAATCCCAATGCCGCGAATGCGCTGCTGAAGATACTCGAGGAGCCGCCGCAGCAGTCGCTGTTCCTGCTGGTCAGCCACGCGCCGTCGCGGGTGCTGCCGACCATCCTGTCCCGCTGCCGCAAACTGCTGCTGCGGCCGCTGGACACCAGCGACGTCGTGCGCGCGGCCGCGGCGGCCACCGATATCGAGGCCGACGATCCGGCGCTGACGGAAGCCGCAGCGGCCTCCGAAGGGAGCGTCGGGCGCGCGCTGTCGCTGCTTGGCGGCGATGCGTTGAAACTGCAGCAGCGCACGGCTGCGCTGCTCGCGACGCTTCCGAGCGTCGATCCGCGCGAGTTGCATGCGCTGGGCGACGCGCTCGGCACCAGCGACCGCGTCGCGCTCGCCGCCTTCATCGACGGCATCGATCGCTGGATGAGCGAGCGCATGCGCACCGGCGATGCCAATGCCAATCTGCCGCGCCTTGCACGGCTGGCGGAGGTATGGGAAAAGATCGTCCGCGCCGCGCGCGATACCGAAGCCTACAATCTGGAGCGCAAGCCGCTGGTTTTCTCGGTGTTTTCGATGCTCGCGGACGCGACCCGATAGACGCCAAGTCTGAAAACAAAACCGTCTGAAAACAATCTGTCTGACAACACTCCCGACAATCTCGTTTCGATCTGCAAAGGATTCCGTGGTGGCGACCGCTAAGAAGAAATCGTCGAAGAAGGCCAACAAGACGAAGAAGGCATCGCCCGCTCGCGCGACCCGGAAGGCCGCGGCGAAGTCGCGTGCGGCCAAGAAGGGCGGGCGCGTCACCAAGACGGTGAAGAAGGCCGTCAAGGCCAAGACTGGAGCCAAGAAGTCGGGAGCCAAGAAGTCGGCCGCGAAGAAGGCCGCCGAAAAGACCGTGAAGAAGGCTACGAAGAAGACGGCCAAAAAGGCAGTCAAGAAAACGGTCAAGAAAGCTGCTGCGAAGGCCACGAAGGCTGCGCCGAAGAAGGCAGCCGCAGCGGCCGTCGCACCGGTTGCAAAGAAGCCCGCTCTGCCGAAGGCTCCGGCTGCCGAGAAGGCGCCGAGACCCGCAGCGGTCCGCGCGCC
>NZ_JACMYK010000136.1 GCF_020889785.1 Bradyrhizobium acaciae | reverse complement strand
CGCCCGAGCCCGCGCCGCAGCCGGCTCCGAGCTGGGCCACGCCGAGCCACGAACCGGCCCCGAGCTGGGGCACCTCCGAGGGCGAGCACCACTAAGCGAACCTGTAACCGAACTCGGACCGGTTAACCTGATCGAAGCCGCAGCGGACGCCGCTGCGGCTTTTTCCGTATCGGCGGCAGTCCGTAGTTTTGCGGGTAAAGCCGATTCGCGCCGACGCTTCCTGCTGCGCGTCAAACCGTTGCTCGCTTCCGATTTGTGCGTCGCGCAACCGGCGCGGGAGCCTTGGTTTTGTGGTGCAAATGCAACACCCGTCAACCAACGTGTGGCGAGACTGCTGGAACGCCTAAAAAGTCGGCAAATGCATGTCTTTTCGCCTTCTCCAAAAAGGGGGGGCGTTTCAGATTGAGCACACGCGATTTGGTTGCAGTCCGTTATCGCGTGCCCTGGGGGCCACGCAGCTGGGCTGTCTGAACAGAGTAGATGGGGATCGTCATGAAGAAACTGGCTTTGTTAGCAACGGCGCTAGCAATGATTTCGAGCTCGGCGATGGCAGCTGATATGGCGGTGAAGGCCGTCAAGGCGCCGCCGCCGGCTCCCTTCGATCCCTGGGACATCGCCTTCGGCGCCGCCGTCATGAACGACTACATCTTCCGCGGCGTCACCCAGTCGAACCACAATGCGTCGGTCACCGCCTATTTCGAGCCGCGCTACAACGTCAACAAGGACCTGCAGCTCTACATCGGCACCTCGACCGAGAGCATCTCCTTCGCAAACCGCGCCGCGGCGGAAGTCGACATCTACGGTGGTATCCGTCCGACCTTCGGGGCCTTCGCCTTCGACATCGGTGTCTGGGGTTACCTGTATCCGGGTGGAACCTGCTACTTCGGCGCCCCCACCGACACCGCGGGCAAGCCGCTCGGCGCGGAGTGCGCCACCAACTTCCTGGCGAACGGCAACGTGATGAAGAAGGACGTCTCGTTCTTCGAAGTCTACGGCAAGGCGACCTGGACCATCAACGACAACTGGGCGTTCACGATCAACGAGTACTACTCGCCGAACTTCCTCAACACCGGCGCCTGGGGCAACTACTCGTCGATCATCGGCAAGTACACCGCGCCCAGCGCCGTGTTCGGCTCCAGCGGCGTCGGCATGTATGTGTCGGGCGAGTTCGGCCGGCAGTGGCTCGGCACGTCGGACAGCTTCTACGGCGTCCCGGCGTTCCCGAACGGCATCAAATATGCCGACTACAACACCTGGAACATCGGCATCGGCTTCACCTACAAGGTGTTTACGCTCGATCTGCGCTACTCCGACACCGACATGTCGAAGGGAAATTGCAGCGCGTTCACCAGCGACTACACCGCGGGCGGAACCACCAACGTCACCCCGATCAATCCGGGCGGCACGGGCTCCAACTGGTGCGGCGCGGCTGGTATCGCCAAGCTCTCGGTTGACCTGACGGCGATGTCCAACCTGAAGTAATTTCCCCTTCCGGGGATCGCGGGGCGGCAGAGCAATCTGCCGCCCTTTTGCTTTTGCGGGCATGCTTCATGAGACCGGATTGGATGGCGTTGATCGGGCGCAGCAGCCGGCGCGAACCCGTCGCGGGCACGGTGGCAGGCGTCGCACCGCCATCGCCGTCGGCACCGTGGAGTGGTGCTCCGTCGCGGCCGGCTATCCGCTGGCGGTGATTCGTTCGCAACCTCGATTCTGCTGGTGATGGGATCCCCGGAGGCCGCGCCGGCTCAGCCGCGCGCCTTGATCGGCGAACATCTGGTGTCGGCGCTGGCCGGCTTTGCGGTGCTGTGCCTGACCGGGCCGCATGCCTGGGCGGTTGGACTTGCGATCCTCGCGATGGTCCTGACCGATACGTTCCACCCGCCGGCGGGCATCAGTCCGCTCCTGATCGTCTCCGGCAATCTGCCGTGGTCATTCCTGCTCGCATCGGTGCTTGCCGGCGTGCTGCTGCTGGCCGCTTTCACCTATGGCTGGCATCGCTGGATCAGCCGCAGGCCGTGGCCGCGGCCGACCCCGTAGTCGCGGCTACGACGCAGCGGCCTTGACCGCGTCGCGCACGGTAAAGCGGTCGCCGTCGCGGACCAGGGTGACGTTGCGCTGATGGAAGGCCTCGAGCGTCGCGCGATGGCCGATCGAAACCACCGTGGTGTCGGGCAGCCTCTCGGCGATCAGCTTGTAGAGCGCGGCTTCCGCCGGCTCGTCGAGCGAGGCCGTCGCCTCGTCCAGGAACAGGAATTGCGGCGCGTGCAACAGCGCCCGCGCGATGCCGAGCCGCTGCTGCTCGCCGAGCGACAGCATCCGGTTCCAGTGCGCCTGCTCCTCGAGCCGCGCCGCGAGCTGCGGCAGTCCGACGGCGGTGAGGACCTCGCGGACCCGTTCCGCGTCGAATTGCGCGGCCTCGCCCGGATAGACGACGGCGTCACGCAGCGACCCGATCGGCAGATAGGGACGCTGCGGCAGCATCATCAAGGTCGCGCCGGCCGGCACTTCAATCGCGCCGTTGCCGAACGGCCAGATGCCGGCGATCGCGCGGAACAGCGTCGACTTGCCGGCGCCGGAGGGGCCCGTCATGAGGGTACGCTCGCCTTTGCGGAAGCCGAGCCGGTCCGTGTTCACCAGCGGCATTCCGTCGGGCAGCCGCACCACCAGGTTCTGCAGGCTGACGGCGCCGTCGTCCGGCGTTGCGGTGACATGAATGCGGTCGTCGCGCCTGGCAAGGCTCGACGCCGTGGCGATTCCGCTCTCGAATCCATCGAGGCGGTTCACCACGGCCTGCCATTCGGCCAATTGACGATAGACGCTGACGAAATACGAAAACGCGCCCTGAACGTTCGAGAATGCCGATGCGGTCTGCATCATGCCGCCAAGCTGGATCTTCTGCGCAAAGTAGGCCGGCGCCACCAGCACGTAGGGGAAGATCACCGAGGCCTGATTGTAGCTCGCCGTGAACGCTGTGATCTTCTTGGTCCGGTTCATCAGGGCGATCCAGTTCTCGACCACGTGTCCGAAGCGGACGAGCAGGCGCTCGCGCTCGGCCTGCTCGCCCTGCAGCAGTGCGATCTGCTCGGAGTTTTCCCGCACGCGCACCAGGTTGAAGCGGAAATCCGCTTCATATTGCTGCTGCTTGTAATCGATGCCGACCAGCGGCCAACCGATCAGATGGGTCAGCACGGTGCCGAGCAGCGAGTAGATCAACGCGCCCCAGACCAGGTAGCCGGGAATCGAATATTCAGCGCCGAACAGATGCAGCGGCGCTTCATTGGAAAGGCCCCACAGCAAGGTGAGGAAGGACGCCAGCGTGACGACCGAGTTCAGCAGGCCGAGGCCGAGATTGAGCGTGCGATCGACGAACAGCTTGACGTCGTCGGTCATGCGCTGGTCGGGGTTGTCGGCAGCATCGCCCTGGAGCTGCATCCGGTAGTGATTGGCCTGATGCAGCCAGTCACCAAGATACTGCGAGGTCATCCATTTTCGCCAGCGGATCTGCAGCCATTGATTGAGGTAGAGCTGGTAGACCGCCAGCAGGATGAAGAAGGCAACCAGCACGCAGAAATAAATGATCTCGCTGACGAAGGAATCCCAATTCCGTTCCTGCAATGCGTTGTAGAAGCGGTTGTTCCACTGCGTGAGCAGGACGTTGATGCCCACGATCGCGAGTTCGATCGCGATCACCGCCGCGAGCAATCCGCGGCCTACCCATTTGTCCTCGGAGCTGAAATAGGGCGAGGCGATGCGCCACACCGTCGCGAGCGTCGAGCGAATGTTGTTCACAGATTATCGTCTCCGGGGAAGCGGCCGCAAAGGCCTGAAGAATCGGGACAATCAGGGCGATCCGCGACTAAAGTCGTAGGTCTGGCATGCAAGCGTTGGCTTGTCCCGGCGATCGAGTCAACCCTAGCATGACGACAACGGCGAGGGGCGGGGGACCTTCGATTTTTCGCGAGGATGTGAGCGATCCTTACCGATCGTTCATTCGCGAGCCGGGGCTTCAACTATTCCGACGGACTCCCGCAATCGCACCAGTCGCGCCTGCCAGCACCGAGGCCCGCGGCTGCATAAGAACGTGGGGAGGACCCGAGATGAACACCTGGAATCAAATCTACAATCCGCTAGGCAATGCAGGGCTGTCGACGATCGCGGCCGCCATTCCCGTGGTGACGCTGCTGGTGCTGATCGCCAGCGGCAAGGTGAAGGCGCATATCGCGGCCATCGTCGCCGTGATCGTGACCAACCTGATCACGATCTTCGTCTTCACGATGCCGGCCGGCATGTCGATCCGCGCATCGATCCTCGGCATCGTGACCGGGTTCTTTCCGATCGGCTGGATCGTGCTCAACGTCATCTTCCTCTACCAGGTCACGGTGAGGTGCGGGAAGTTCGAGCTGTTGAAGCGGGCGGTCGGCGGCGTCACCGAGGACCGGCGCTTGCAGCTGCTGCTGATCGCGTTCTCGTTCGGCGCCTTCTTCGAGGGTGCCTCGGGCTTCGGCACGCCGGTCGCCATCACCGGCGCGGTGCTGATCGGGCTCGGCTTCTCGCCGCTCGCGGCCTCCGGCCTGTCGCTGATCGCCAACACCGCACCGGTCGCCTTCGGCGCGCTGGGCACGCCGATCCAGGGCCTTGCCTCGGTGACCGGGCTCGATCCCTACCTGCTCGGCGCGATGGTCGGACGGCAGCTGCCGCTGTTCTCGCTGATCGTGCCGTTCTGGGTGATATGGGCGTTCGCGGGCTGGCGCGGCATGAAGGAAGTGTGGCCGGCGATCCTGGTCACCGGCGTGTCGTTCGCGGTCCCGCAATTCGTGATCTCGAACTACATCAACCCCTGGATCGTCGACATCGGCGCCTCGCTGATCTCGATGGGCGCGCTGATCCTGTTCCTCAAGGTCTGGCAGCCCCGCCAGCTCTGGCTGTCGCCCGCACTGCGCGGCCGTGATGAATCGGCGGCGACGATGGCGGCCGCCAAGCCGCTCGACAAGACGCCGCTGACGCAAGGCGAATTGTGGAGCGCACTGCTGCCGTGGATCATCGTCTGCATCCTGATGCTGATCTGGGGCAATGGCGCCTTCAAGGCCTGGGCGAACGCCAACTTCGTCTGGAATTATCCGGTCCCCGAGCTCGACAAGCTGATCTTCAAGGTGCCGCCGGTGGTGCCGAAGCCGACGGCCGAAGGCGCGGTGTTCGGCTTCACCTACCTGTCGTTCACCGGCACCGGATTGCTGATCGCCGCAATCATCTCGGGTCTCTTGATGGGCTTCTCGCCGCTCAAGCTGATCGCCGAATATGGCCGCACCATCCGCCTCTGCGCGATCTCGCTGATCACGATCTCGGCGATGCTGGCGATCGGCACGCTGACCCGGCTGTCCGGCGTCGATGCCACCCTCGGCCTCGCCTTCGCGGCCACCGGCGTGCTCTACCCGTTCTTCGGCACACTGCTCGGCTGGCTCGGCGTGGCGCTGACCGGATCGGACACCTCGTCCAACATCCTGTTCGGCAATCTGCAGAAGATCACCTCCGAACAACTCGGCCTGCCGCCGATCCTGATGGCGGCGGCGAACTCCTCGGGTGGCGTGATGGGCAAGATGATCGACGCGCAATCGATCGTGGTCGCCTCCACCGCGACCAACTGGTACGGCCACGAAGGATCGATCCTGCGCTACGTGTTCCTGCACTCGATCGTGCTGGCGTGCCTGGTCGGTCTGTTCGTGACCTTGCAGGCCTATGTCTATCCGTTCACGGCGATGGTCTTGAAATAAACAGGCGAGGCGTCGCCCAAACGAAGATCCCCGCGGGTGGAGAGCCCGCGGGGATTTTGCTTTTCAAGCGCTTTTTCTCGGCCGCCATTCTGGCCAATCGCGGCCTTGTCCCATAGAAGGGCTGCGTTGCAATGGCTGGGAATGGCATGATCTCGATGAAGCGGCTTCTGAACGGCGGCGCGGCCGCATTGGTGCTGGCTGCTGCGGCTCTCGTCGCGGTTCCGGCGCAGGCGCAGGAGGAATTTCCGTTCGGTTTCGTGATGACGCTCGATGCCGCGCGCATGCCGGGCTCCAAGCGGATTCCCTCGATCGAGGTCGGCGACAATGGCGAGGTGATCCTCGAGCTCTGGTGCGACGGCGGCAAGGGCCAGTTTTCGGTTGCCGGCAACACCATCGTGTTCGTTCCCGGCGCGATGGAGAACCGCAGCTGCACGCCGGAGCGGGCGCAGGCCGACAAGGACCTGCTCGCAGCGCTCAGCGAGATGACGAGCTGGCGACGGCAGGGTGATCAGGTCACGTTCGTCGGAAGCAAGTCGCTGCGCTACGTGATCAACAGCAACTGAGAGCGTTTTCGAGCGAAGTGGACGCCGGTTCGCGTTAGGAAGACGCGTCAAACAAAAAGCTGCGCGGATCGAGGCCGCTCAGGGCGTCGCGACCAATCCGCTTGCGGTGGCAACGATCCAGCGGTTGCCCCAGCGCACGATGGAATCGACCCGTCCGAGGCCAGGCACGACGTCGCCGCGCGCGGCCATCTTGACGCCCTCCGGCCCCTCGAGCACGGCGGTGCCGTCCCGGACTTCGACCACCGACCATCCGGGGATGGTGCTCGGCCGCGTCTCCGGCGCTGCCGGGAGCGGTTGCTTCGTGCCGAGCGCTGCGGCTTGCGCATTCAAGGTGGTGGGCGCGGCGCCGAGCGCGAGTGGGCGCGGGCCTGAAGGGGTGGTCTTGGGAATGCTGCCGGTGACGGCGGGGTCCGCATTGGATGCGGTCCGGCGCGGGCTCTCGCTCCTTCGGCTCGGCGGCGCCTCGGCGACGTGCGGGACCGGCGCTTCCTTCTGCGCCACCGGTACCGGGGCGGGGCTTGCGAAGTCGTGCCAGTTGGCGCCGCCGGTCCATCCCAACACGAAGCTTGCGGCCAATGCCGTGGCGGCCAGCAGCGCGGTGCCGATGCGGTCGGCGAACGGCTCCCGCAGCAGCAGGGCGGCATCGTGGTTTTCGCCTGAAACGTCCCAGAGGTCCGCGGTCTGCGCCGGCGAATGACCCTCCGTCACATCTGTTGGCCAGATGCTTTCAGGACTGATCGGCTCGCGGTCTTGCATGGCGTGACCTGTGTTCGGTGACGCAAAGGATGATCCTCGAAACTAAATCGAGCCTTAATTTTCGGTGACCGAACTGCGGCAGCACGAAGTCTTTTGGTCGCAACCCCCGTAGATTGACGGGCAAACAGCGTCGGCCGACAGTTGCGGCAACGCTTCCTCCGGCCCGGCCCCGAATCGTGTCCGAGATACGCAAGCCTGAAATCAGCATCGCCCCCGAAGACCTGCGGCGGCCGGAGGTGCAGCGGCTGATCGCGCTGTCGGATGCCTATCTGGAGGCGCTGTACCCGGCCGATAGCAACCACCTCGCCGACGCAGTGGCGCTGGCCGCGCCCGGCACGGTGTTTCTCGTCGCGCGGAGCAACGGTGAGGCGCTCGGCTCGATCGCCTTCCGCGTCATCGGCCCCAAACATGCCGAGATGAAGCGGATGTTCGTGCGAGCCGAGGCGCGTGGACACGGGCTCGGCCGCCGTCTGCTCGAGGCGCTGGAGCAGGCGGCGCAGAGCCGGCAGATCGCGCGCATCAGCCTGGAGACCGGAATCCGGCAGCCGGAAGCGGTCGGACTCTACCGCGCCGCCGGCTACCGGGAGTGCCCGCCGTTCGGTGACTACGCGCCCGATCCGCTCAGCCTGTTCATGACCAAGCGCCTCTGACGCCCGCAATTGTTCCCACGCGTCGCGCGGCATGCAGCGGTCGTTTCCGGACGTCGTCTCCGCAAATCGGGTCGTCGTGGCCGGCGCGCGCGGCTATAGCGTTCGCATGCTCGACTTCGCCGCACAGTATGCAGCCTTTCAGCGACGCGATCCGGCCTGGGACGGGATCGTGTTCGTCGCGGTCAGGACCACGGGTGTGTATTGCCGCCCGGTCTGCCGGGCGCGCACGCCGCTCGCGCGCAATGTGCGGTTCTATGGCAGTGCGGCGTCGGCCGAACGCGCCGGCTTCCGCCCTTGCCTGCGCTGCCGTCCCGAGGCGGCGCCGTTCTGCCCGGCATGGAAAGGCACCAGGACGACCGTCGAGCGCGCGCTGCCGCTGATCGAGGCCGGCGCACTCGACCGCGGCAATGTCGAAGCGTTGGCCGAACGGCTCGGCGTCGGCGCGCGGCATCTGACGCGTCTGTTCGCCGAACATCTCGAGGCTTCGCCGCTCCAGGTCGCGTTGTCGCTGCGCGTGCAGCGCGCCAAGCGGTTGATCGACGGCAGCGATGCTCCGCTGTCCGTGGTGGCGCAGCGCGCCGGCTTCTCCAGCGCAAGGCGCATGACCGCCGCATTCGCAAAACTCTACGGTCGCTCGCCGATCTCGCTGCGGCGGAGGCGGCGGCCAGGCGTCACGATGCAATGAACCCGATGGAGATCAGCAATGGCCAAGAGCTACGGCACGGTGAGCGCGGAACAAAAACTCAAGATGAGCGGCCTCGCATTCGTCCAGGGGCTCGCCTCCGGCGCCTTGCCGCTCAACACGATCGCGCGCACGCTCGGCTATGACGTCACAGAGGCGGAGCACGGCCGTGTCGTCGTCACGCTGGTGCCGACGGAAGCGCATCTCAATCCGGCGGGCACCGTGCATGGTGGTCTCACCGCGACGCTGCTCGACAGTTGCATGGGGCTTGCGGTGCAGTCGACGCTCGAGGCCGGAACCAGCCAGACCACGCTCGAATTCAAGATCTCGCTGGTGCGGCCGATCACGCCGGACACCGGCCCGATCCGGGCCGAGGGCCATGTGCTCAATTGCGGTCGCCGCGTCGGCACCGCCGAAGGCAGGGTCACCGACGCCAAGGGCCGGTTGCTCGCCCACGGCACGACGACGTGCCTGATCTTTCCGGCTTGACGCGGAGGGACTGAGCCGACACTGCACCCGGAGATGCGATGCCGGCCCAATAACGTTGGAGTGTGTTCAGTCGACGAAGTGTCGGTTCACCCGGCGTAACCACTCTGTTCAGGCAAGCGGATGAGGCCGAGCTGCAGCATGGCGGTCAGCGCATCTTCCTGTCCAAGCTCCTCGGCGATCCGTCCGTCGCGCACGCGCAGCACGGTGGTGCCGGCGAACGTCATCTTGCGGCCGGAAGCCGCGGGCAGCGAGCCGAGGCGGAAGTCGCTGAACGCAGGGCCGGTGTGGGTGCCGCCGCCTTCCCAGCGGCCGACGACGAGATCGCCTTCCGCGACGAGATCGCCGACGCCCCAGAAATTCAGATCCGGAAACGCCTCGCGAAACTCGGTGATGAATTGCGTGACCGCGGCTCGGCCCTTCTTCGGTTCGTGCATCGGGTAGTGCACGACAATGTCCGGCGTCGCGAGCTCTTCGATGATGTTTGGATTCCACGGGTTGCCCCAGAAGCCCGTGAACCATCGGCCTACGACGTTCTTGTTTTCCTCTGACATCTCTTTGTCTCCATTTGCGTGTTGCCGGCATGCATTAGGCATTTTGAGACGCGTGTCGGACCACCCGATTCCAGATCGGGCGTGCAGCCGCCTCTCAGGCAGGATTCCGCTTTGTCGATATGGCGCTTAGCGCCGCTTCTCGAACGTCGTCACGCAATCGGAAAGCGGGTGGTTCGCGCAACGCGCGCGCGAAAACCTATTCGCGATCACACCGGAGAGCATCATGCGCAACTTCGATGCGATCGAGCCTCGTTCTGAATTGTTCGTCAGAAGCGACGGAATGCTCCAGTCCGGTCCGGACGCGGCTCCTTCGGCGACAGGCAACAATGTGGCGCCGCTAGCGCCGTGGCGACTTCGGCGGCTTTGCAACGGCGATGCCGCGAAACAGGAGGAAGAACGCGAAGATTGCGATTGGATAGACCAGGATCAACACGAAGGTCTCTATCATGGCCTCCTGGCTCAAACCGAAGAAGAAAGGCGCGAGCTCAAACGGCATGACCAGGCCTAGGCCCGCGCCGGCACCTCCGAAGATCGCAATCAGGTTGCACACGAACTCCGGCGCGCGACGACGGGCGGCAATCGCAAGGATGAGGCAGGCCACCGCGACGGTGACGAATGCCCACTCGGTTTGATGGATCAGGTCGACGGGCCAGCCCTTCGTGCTTGATGATGGGCTGAGATAGCCAAACACGAACATCATGATCGGGCCTCGCGGCCGAGATATTGCAGAACCGCCGACCTTACCGCCACACCGACTTGTCGGCGTCCCAGCGCTGGCCCTTGAACTCCTTGGTCAGCGCGTCGATCGCGCCGTTGTCGTCCTTGGTCTCGCTGGCTTCCTCGTCGCTGCTGGAATCGTCGGACAGGTTCAGCTTGGCGCCGGAGCTGTCATCCGATGTCGAGACGGTGGGGCTCGAGACCCAGAGCATGAGCTTGTCCGAGCTGCCGGGCTTGTCGGGCGAGACGAGGGCGGTGATCTCATAATTCTGGGTGAGGCCGAGCACAGGATAGATCGCGCTGGGCCGTTTCAGCACCAGCTTGAGCTTGCCGGTGTTCGCGTTCCACGTCGCCGAGGCGGGCTTGGCCGCGAGCGTCTTCGCGAGCACGCCGGCGATCGCGGTCGCCAGTCTGTCCTTGTTGATCTTGTCGCCGTCGCGCCAGTCGGCGGCGGCAATGCGGATGGTGCGGTCCATCTCGACCACGCCGCTGGTCCAGCCGGCCGCGGTCACGCCGGGCGCGGATTTCACCTTGGCGAGCAGCGCGCTGGCGTGCTCGGGATCGACGATGAGGTTGATGGTCTGCTCGCCGGCGCGCAGCGCGTCGCAGGTCACCGCGAGGCTGGAGGTGCCGACCTCGACGGCTTCGCCCTTCAGGCTCTTGAGGAAATCCGCCGCCGCATCGAGCTTCACCCGCACGCCGATCGATTCCGGCGAGACATCGGTAAAATCCTTCGGCTGCGGCGTGATGCCGTCCTCGGTGGCCTGGTTGTCCTGGAATTCCTTCTCGCTGAGGTCGGAATTGTCCGTCGAGGCGACCTCGGTCACGGTCTGGCCGATCGTGATCTGGCCGCGGAACTCAAAGCTGTCGCCGGTCTGCTTGCGGTTCAGCTTGATGGAGACCGGCTGCTTGTCGGCGACGCTCTGGGTGGTGCCAGACAGCGTCTGGCCGCTGACGGCAAGGTTGGCAACGAAGCGGTCCTTGCGGTCGGAGCCCTTGTCGGCGGGATAGCAGACGTCGAGCACGGCCGCAGTCACGGTCTTGCCCTGGCGGGTTTCCTTCAGGACGACATCGGCATTGCCGTCCATCAGGCCGTCGATCGCGGTGAAATAGCGCGTCTCGGGGCCGTTCGCCGGGGCTGCCTTCGATTGCAGCTTCATCTGGGCGAGGGCGGGGGCCGAGGCGACGGCAAGACCGAGCAGCAGGAGCGGGAGCGCGCGCATACGATAAGTCCTCGAAGGGCAGAATCGGTTCCGTCGTAACTAGCAAACCTCCGTGTCATTGGCCAAAAAAGAAGGCCGCCTGACGGCGGCTATCAATTTCGCACGATCTGACCTTTGGCACTGTCATGGCCCGGCGAAGCGGTTTTCCGAAAACATCATGCTTGGACAACAAGCTAAGGCGGGACGACAGATTCTGTTTCTATCTGATCTCATCGCGCCTTAAGGTTCTTCGCCGTTCTCCAGCCTGCCGCGCAATGTACTGACGACGCGGCTCACGGTTTCGATGTCCTTCATCGACAGTCCGTCGGCGAGGCCGTTCACCCAGGGCAGTTGCAGCCGCATCGCCGCGTCGAAGCTTTGCTGGCCCTTGTCTGTCAGCACGACGAGCTGGGCGCGGCGGTGATGTGGGTTGGTCTCGAAGGTGACGAGCCCGTCCCGTTCGAGGTCGTTGACGATCCGCTGCACGTTCTGTCTGGCGGCGCCGAGGTCGCGCGCCAGCCACGCCACCGGTTGCGGGCGCTCAGCGGCGACGATGGCGCCGAGGATCTGCCAGCGCGCGCTGGTCAGCCCGAGCCCGGCCACCAGCCGGTCGCCTGACGTGAACAGCAGGCTGTTGAGCCTGAAGAGGTCGAGAATCAGGTTGCTCAGGGCTTCACCGGCCGGCGTTCGCTTGGTTTGCGGCATTTGTCACCATGGGTGTATATTGACATCATAATGTCAACATTGATATGTATCGATCCGGTCGGAATGACATCATAGCACCATATCAACGGAGCCAGCCATGCCGCAGATGCGTCCTCTTGACCCCGCATTCCCGATCGACCGCCAGCTCGCGGTCGATGCCAGCAACGTCGTGCTGGTCAACCTGTTCACCCTCGACAAGGCCGACGAGGACACCTTCCTGAAAGCCTGGCAAGACGACGCCGCCATCATGAAGCGGCAGCCCGGCTTCATCTCGACCCAGCTGCACCGCGCGGTGGGCGAGAGCCCGGCCTATCTGAATTACGCGGTCTGGGAATCCACCGCCGCCTTCCGCGCGGCGTTCATGAACCCGGAGTTCAGGGCGAAGCTCTCGGCCTATCCGGCTTCGGCGGTGGCGTCGCCGCATCTGTTCCAGAAGGTGGCGGTGGCCGATATCTGCGTGGCCTAGAAGGCTGTGCGGGACCGGCGAAAAGTCTGTAGGGCGGATTAGCCGAAGGCGTAATCCGCCATTCGCGGAGATGCGGCGGATTACGCTTCGCTAATCCGCCCTACGATCGCATCAACGATCACTCAACTGTGCACCAGCATGCCGATGCCGAGCGTGGTTGCGGCAGCCAGGAAGGCGATGTCCAGGAAGCGCAGCGGCGCTTTCGGACGACGACCGGTCGAGCCGGCAATGACGTAGTAGAGCCAATAGCCCCCGCCGAGGACGGCAAACGTCAACGTCTGCTTGAACCAGAACGTCAGGACGACCGCGAGATCATCGATGCTGTCCTGGGCATAGGCGCCCAGCGCGAGCACCGCGCCGATCGCATAGAACAACGCGAGCGTTGACGTCAGGGATTTGGCGTCGCGGGACATCGGATGATCCTTACGTCTCGATCGTAATCAAACTGCAAAAAAGAAGGCCGCCCGGAGGCGGCCTTCGATCTCGATGCGAATGTGGTGGGGGCTTAGAAACCGCCCATGCCGCCCATTCCACCCATGCCGCCGCCCGGCATCGCCGGCGCCGCGTCCTTCGGCACTTCGGCGACCATGGCCTCGGTGGTCACCAGCAGGCCGGCGACGGAGGAGGCGTCCTGAAGTGCGGTGCGCACCACCTTGGCGGGGTCGATGATCCCCTTGTCGACCATGTCGACATAGTCCTCGGTCTGGGCGTCGAAGCCAAAGGTCTCCGACTTGTTCTCGAGGATCTTGCCGACCACGATCGAGCCCTCGACACCGGCGTTCTCCGAGATCTGGCGAATCGGAGCTTCCAGCGCCTTGAGCACGATGTTGATGCCGGCCTGGACGTCGGCATTGGGGTTGGTGAGACGGCCGACCGCCTTCTTGGCGCGCAGCAGCGCCACGCCGCCGCCGGGCACGATGCCTTCCTGCACCGCGGCGCGGGTCGCGTTCAGCGCGTCCTCGACACGATCCTTCTTCTCCTTGACCTCGACCTCGGTCGCACCGCCGACCTTGATCACGGCAACGCCGCCGGCGAGCTTGGCAAGACGCTCCTGCAGCTTCTCACGGTCGTAGTCCGAGGTGGTCTCCTCGATCTGCGCCTTGATCTGGCCAACGCGGGCGTCGATGTCCTTCTTCTTGCCGGCGCCCTTGACGATCGTGGTGTTCTCCTTGTCGATCACGATCTTGCCGGCGCGGCCGAGCATGTTGACCGTGACGTTCTCGAGCTTCATGCCGAGGTCGTCGGAGATCAGCTGACCGCCGGTCAGGATCGCGATGTCCTCCAGCATCGCCTTGCGGCGATCGCCGAAGCCCGGCGCCTTGACGGCGGCGACCTTGAGGCCGCCGCGCAGGCGGTTCACCACCAGCGTCGCCAGCGCCTCGCCCTCGACGTCCTCGGCGAGGATCAGCAGCGGACGGCCCGACTGCACCACGGCTTCCAGCACCGGCAGCATCGCCTGCAGGCCGGACAACTTCTTCTCGTGCAGCAGGATGTAGGCATCCTCGAGCTCGGCGGTCATCTTCTCGGCGTTGGTGATGAAGTACGGCGACAGGTAGCCGCGGTCGAACTTCATGCCCTCGACGATGTCGACCTCGGTATCGAGCGACTTGTTCTCCTCGACGGTGATGACGCCCTCGTTGCCGACCTTCTGCATCGCCTGCGCGATCATCTTGCCGATCGCGGTGTCGCCATTGGCCGAAATGGTGCCGACCTGGGCGACCTCGGAAGAGGCGGCAACCGGCTTGGCGCGCTTCTCGATGTCCTTGATCACCGCGGCGACGGCAATGTCGATGCCGCGCTTCAGGTCCATCGGATTCATGCCGGCCGCAACGGACTTGGCGCCTTCGCGGACGATGGCCTGCGCCAGCACGGTCGCGGTGGTGGTGCCGTCACCGGCGGTGTCGTTGGTCTTGGAAGCGACCTCGCGCAGCATCTGCGCGCCCATGTTCTCGAACTTGTCGTCGAGCTCGATCTCCTTGGCGACGGTGACGCCGTCCTTGGTGATGCGGGGCGCGCCGAACGACTTCTCGATGACGACGTTACGGCCTTTCGGGCCGAGCGTCACCTTGACGGCGTTGGCGAGCACGTCGACGCCGCGCAGCATGCGGTCGCGGGCGTCTCCGGCGAATTTTACGTCCTTGGCAGCCATTGTTTTGAACTCCTGGAAATGTCTGTGAATTGCTTACCGCTTCCGCGTCCGTCATCGCCGGGCTTGAGCCGGCGATCCATCTTTTCGAAGCGCGATGGATGCCCGATCAAGTCCGGGCATGACAGCGGAGGGCGCGGCGGCCCTTGGAGTCCCTGGCGCTTACGCCAGCACGCCCATGATGTCGGACTCCTTCATGATCAGGAGCTCCTGGTTGTCGAGCTTGACCTCGGTGCCCGACCACTTGCCGAACAGCACGCGGTCGCCGACCTTGAGGTCGATCGGGATCAGCTTGCCGGCTTCGTCGCGGCCACCCGGGCCGACGGCGACGATCTCGCCCTGAGACGGCTTCTCCTTGGCCGAGTCCGGAATGATGATGCCGCCCTTGGACTTCTCCTCGGCATCGATACGCTTGACTACGACGCGGTCATGCAGGGGGCGGAAGGTGGATTTAGCCATGACGTTCCCTCTTGGAGGCTCGGTTTCAGGTCCGGTTCATCGAGACCGGCGTTGAATGCCGGTCCGGTCGGCGCCAGGCAGGACGCCCGGCGCATTTAGCAATCGTGATGCGAGAGTGCTAATTGTGCGCCGGGGAATATGGCTTGGCGCAGTTTCTGTCAAGCAAACGGGTTAAGGCCTTGGTGAGGCCAATATAGGATGGTGGACCAGAAACCAAATCGTAGCGATGACGTAATTTTTGTCGGACGTCGTTGCTCCGTCTTAAGTTTTACGCTTGGCTGCAGGACGGGTGCGGCCAGGACATAGTCGGGGGATAAACATGATTACGTCACTCAACGCGCGATTGGTCGCACGGTTCGCGGCTATCTCGGCGCTGACGACACTCTTGGGCGCGTGCGGCAGCATGAGTTTGCCGTCGTTGTCGTCGAACCCTGAGCCGGCGCCCACCGAGCCGGGGATGGCTCCGGAGATGCCCGCGAGTATTCGCCCCGACGAGATTGTCGGCCGCTGGGGTCTCGCCTCGTTCCAGAATCCCGCCGACCGCGCCCGCACCGAGGCCGCCGCGCGCGGCCAGTGCAAGCAGCCTTATGTGATCGGCGCCGGCCAGAACGGCGGCGTCATCATGCATCTGGCCGACCAGGCCACCCCGCAGGAACTGCGGCTGAAGGGTTCCCCGAGCGGCAAGAACTATATCGGCCCGCCCGGCCCTGTGCCCGGCGAGCAGGACCGCGAGATCATCTCGTTCGACGGGCGGGTCCTGATCACCCGCTTCGTCGACAAGGACGCCGCCACCCGCTACGGCAACATGGTCTACGTCCGCTGCGCCCCGAGGGCGTAACGGCGAGGCCTGAACTTCCGTCCGCGATCGAGCCGCATCGGCAGCACACCTC
The DNA here is from genome assembly GCF_020889785.1 of Bradyrhizobium acaciae. Lineage (GTDB taxonomy): Bacteria > Pseudomonadota > Alphaproteobacteria > Rhizobiales > Xanthobacteraceae > Bradyrhizobium > Bradyrhizobium acaciae. Next base: position 3,685 of record NZ_JACMYK010000136.1, on the reverse strand, counting down.
TCCCCTTGTGGGAGAGGTCGGATTGCATCGCCAGATGCGATCCGGGTGAGGGGTCTCTCTCCGCGCGTGACCCCATCGATTTGAGTATGCGGTGCCCACCCCTCATCCGGCACGGATTGCATCCGCACCACCTTCTCCCACAAGGGTAGAAGGGACGGCCATCATTGCGAGGAGCGAAGCGACGAAGCAATCCATGCCGCCGCATTCGCGGATCGATGGATTGCTTCGCTTCGCTCGCAATGACGGCGGATAGAAACTGCCCTACCGCCGCACGCCGACGCGATTGACGCCGCCATTCATGTTGCCGCCCACGTTATGCCGGACCGCAGCGCGCGCCACCGGACGCGGCCGGAGCACGACGCCCGCCCGCGCCACGCAACCGTGCGGATATCCGACATAGGTGCAGTACACGACGGCCTTCGCCGGTGCTGAACTGAACGTGACACCCGCTAGCCCCAACATCAGGCTGGCCGAAATTCCCGCAGTCGCTGACTTGATCGAAAGAATGGTCGTCCGACGCATGGTGATCCTCCCTCATCGCGCGCGAGCCGAAAAGTGATGGAGCCGCTTCAGCTGCGTCCCAGGTATCGTGCCTGGGTATCGTCGGTGGCGAGGGACACGTGATGTTGACGTAAATCAACGCCGGGCGCGACCCGTCGCCCCGTGAGATCGATCCGCTTCATCAAGAACGAGGGCGGCTCACCGAGCCGCCCTCGTTCCGTGGCGTTGCGCCGGCTTCACTGACAGACGTACATGTGGCCGGCGGCCATTTTCGTCATCGTGCCGGGCTCGCAGCCGATACTATTGGCCGCCTTGTTAGTCCGCCCATCCGCTGTAGTACCGCGGTGGCTCCACCCCCAATCAGTAATCCGGTAGCAAGGCGCACGCCATCAGCGCGAATGAAACAAACCCGCCGCCGATCGTCACGGCCTCAAAGACAGCCTCGCGCTGCAACTCCGAGAAAAGCCGGCGCGTAACCCTTCTTGCCGCAAGATTGATCGTGCGCCCCCACAGCATCCGCCATGTCTCAATGCGAAGCTCTGCGCGTCGAATGCGCGCAGCGAGCGCGCCGCGAATTCGCGATATTGTGTTCGGTGAAAATACAAGGTTTTGCGCGGGGACAACCGGGATGATCCCGGAAGTCCGATGCAACCGGCACCCAATACTGGCCCCCGGCACACGCATGACAATTCCCTCGCGCGGCAATATGCACCCGCGACAGCAAACCCGCCAGCAGATTTGCCGGTGTCGGAGTTGGCACAAGCTGCATACTGTCGGGCAGGGGTTCTGACTGATTTGCCGCTTGTCGTGCTTCAAACAAAAACGCCGGCCCGAAGGCCGGCGCTATTCGTTCTGATCTTGCGATTGCTCAGTTGAACATCGCGTCGATGTCGTCCTGCGAGGCGTGGCCGGCGTCGCCGTCGAGCTTCGGGCCGTTGAGCAGGCGGGCGTCGCCCTCGCGGGTGTCGACGATCGGCGGGGAGTGGGTCTTGATCGCGTCGACGCCGCCCCAGATGTTCATCATCTCGTTGATGTGCTGCTCGATGAACTTCATCGTCTGCATCACCTTGTTGATGCGCTGGCCGGTTAGGTCCTGGAAGTTGCAGGCCTCGAAGATCGAGACCACGCGTTCCTGGATATCTTCGCTGAGCAGCTTCTGCTGATCCGGCGTGACGTTCTTCGACAGCGCAGTCGCGGCCTGGTCGATCGCCTCCACCGCCTCGAGGATCTGCTGGGTCGCCTGTTCGGTGCCGCCGACCACGGCGCCGAGCTCGCCATTGACCTTGGCCATCTCCTCGCCGTTGAAGCTCTTGCCGTGCAGCACGGCGATCTCGCGCTTGGTGCGGCTGATCGCGTCGTGGATCAGGTCGAGCTCGACCTTGAGCTTCTCGCACTGTTCGACCTGCGCGCGGTAGGTCTCGAGCAGCGCGTGCGTCTCGGCGATCTCGCGGGCGACGGCGGCATCAACGCTGTTGCCGCTGCGCTCTGCCGGTGCGGAGGCCATCTGGGCGCGGATCGAGCGAAGCTCGGCCATGATCTCGCGATGCATCGGACCGAGGTCGGCGCCGCCCGCAACAACTTCCGGCTCCGGCATCACGACTTCACCCATCGCCTGCTCGACACGAAAACGCTTACGCTTCACTGACATGATTTTCATTCCCGCCCCTTCTACTGAAGTCCGTTCTAGACAGGGTGGATTTAACGTCAGGTTCACGCGGGAACAGTTTGCGCCGATGGCGAGCGACCGCAGCGATACCGGCGATTAACCATATCGCCGCGGCATTCACGCAAAATAAACGCTGTCAGGCAAAACCACGCGGCATTGCCGACGTGGTGAATCGAAACGGCCGTTCCGTTTACCAAACCGATGCGGTTTTCATTGCTTATTGACCACGTGCAACGGGGCATCGCGCGCCCTTAGCAAAGCAAGTCACGACGAAACCAGTACAGAGTACGTCGATGTTCAGGAAAACCACGCTTGCGCTGCTTGCCGGCGCCTCTTCTCTTATTGCCGTTCCCCATCACGCCATGGCGATCGACGCGGCGGCTCAGCCCGAGCCGTCTGTGATCTACGCCAACCAGGGCGCACCGCAGCCGCCGATGCGCACCGCCTATGTACAGCCGCAGCGCTCCAATATGGGGGGCGGCTTCATCGAATTCCTGTTCGGCGATGCGCCATCGTCGCAGGGTTACTCGCCGCAGTATCAGCAGCAGCCCGGCTATTACGGCAATCGCCAGCTGCCGCCGATGGATCCGCAGCAGCAGATGATCCGTCAGCAGGAGGAGGCTGCGGGCGATCCGACCCAGCGTCCGTTCGATCCGCGCTATGAAAAGCAGCTGGTCGATTACAGCGGCAAGGAAGGCGCCGGCACCATCGTCGTCGATACGCCGAACAAGTTCCTCTATCTGGTGCAGGGCGACGGCCGCGCGCTGCGCTACGGCATCGGCGTCGGTCGGCCCGGCTTCACCTGGGCCGGCACCAAGACGATCTCGGCGAAGAAGGAGTGGCCAGCCTGGACGCCGCCGCCGGAAATGCTGGCGCGCCGTCCCGATCTGCCGCGGCACATGGAAGGCGGCCCGGAGAATCCGCTCGGGGCGCGTGCGATGTATCTCGGCTCGTCGCTCTACCGCATCCACGGCTCCAACGAGCCCTGGACGATCGGCACCAACGTCTCGTCCGGCTGCATCCGGATGCGCAACGAGGACGTCATCGACCTCTACGGCCGCGTCAATGTCGGCGCCAAGGTCGTCGTGATGTGAGGGTGGTTTTGAAGCAGCTGCCCCAAAGAAGGTGTCATCCCGGCTTTCGCCGGGACGACGGAATCAAAACGGCCGCTCGATTGGAGCGGCCGTTGTCGTTTCAGCGATCGCGCTCACGCGTAATCGCCGTTGTCGTCGCCGCCGTTGTCGTCGAAGTCGTCGGCGTCTTGATCATCGTCACTGTCCCGGTCGGCCTGCGCCTGGTCGAACGCGCCGGCGCGCGAGCCGTAATCACTGTCGCGACCGGACGAGCTGACATCGTTGATCCCGGCGTCACGGGCGAGGTCGCTCGACGACTGGTCGCCGCCCCAGGGGCGTGAACCGCCGCCGAGGCCGCCGGCATCGGCCAGCGACTGGTGGCCACCGCCACCCATCATGCCGCGGATGCTGGAGAGCAGCAGTCCGCCGCCGACCACGCCGGCCG
>NZ_JACMYK010000135.1 GCF_020889785.1 Bradyrhizobium acaciae | reverse complement strand
GGCGCGGTGCCGCACGAAATGGTCTCGCCGTTCAGCGCGACCTGCACCGGCGCGGCTTCGCCGGCGCGCGCAACATCGGCCGAGCGCACCGCAAAGCCGTCGACATTGGAGCGATCGAACGGCGGCACGTCGATCGGCGCCACCACGTCCTCCGCCAGCGCACGGCCGAGCGCGTCGGCGAGCAACCGCCTCTCGGACGGCAATTGGCGCGGGAACAGCGCCGCCTCGAAGCGCGCGATCGCTTCCTCGCGCGACAGGATGGTCAGGAATTGGTCCTGCTCAACGGACGGATTGGGTTTCGGCGTGAATGGTTGGCTCATCTCGGGAACTCACTCCCGCAACATATAGGCATCGACAAGTGTGCCCGCAGCGAAGCCTTCCGCGGCACCAGGCACGATCAGCAGGCCTTCGGCGCGCGCAATGGCCTCGAGCGACAGGTCTCCGATCGCAAGCACCGCCCAGTAGCCCTGCTGACGCGTCAGCAACACGACCTCGGCAATACCGACGCCGGAGGCGATCTTGCGTTCCAGCGGCAGCGCCAGCGTCCTGCGCGGCTGCCGCCCCGACAGGCGATCAAGCAGGGGAAGCGCGATCGCCCACCAGGCCGCGAACGCCTGATCCGGCGCGCCCGGCAGGGCGACGACCGACGTAGCATCGATCCGGCCAACCGCCATGGTGCGCCCGGGCTGCAAGGCAATGCCGTGCGCGATCAGCGTGCCGAGCGTGGCCAGCGCATTCACCGCTGCGTCGGTGTGGCCAACACCGGTGCCTCCGATCGTGATGACCAGGTCGCAGCCGGCTGTATCGAGCTCGCTTGCAATCGCCGTTACATCGGGCGTTGCGGCCGTGCAGGTGACCTCGGCGCCCGCGAGGCGCGCAGTGTCGGCAATCAGTTGCGCGGTCAGCTCACCGTTGGCGATATTGACGATGCGAAGCCGCGGCCGGCGCACGCGCAACAGTTCCAGTCCGGCCGCCCGCGCGAGCAGCAGACCGCGCGGCAGCAGCGGCTCCCCTGCAGCGATCACAGCACGCCCGGCGGCAACGTCGCTGCCGGCACGCCGGACGCCCTGCCCCGGGATGGCTTCGGCAAGCACCTGCGGAAAGGGACCGGATGTGTCGACGGCATCCGCATCGACCACGCAGTCGGTGCCACCAGGCATCGCAGCGCCGGCTACCACCCAGACCGGGAGTTCGGTCACCGCCAACGGCGCATAAGAGGAGGCGCCGACCAGGTCATTGGCGCGCATCGCCCAACCGTCGTTGACTGCGACATCGTGCGGCGGGTAGGCGCGCAAGGCCGGCATCTCGGCGGCAATAGAGCGGAGGGCGTCGGCCGGCGGCAATTCGATCGGCTGAACCGGCACGAGATCGCGCAGCACGGCCGCCAACGCCACGTCGAGCGCGGTGAGCGAAGCCGGAAGGCGCTGGGCACTGACCATGGCCCGCTATGGACTGAATCGGCCCCGAAAGAAACCGGCTTGGGCTATGCCGGGACACCTCCATTAGACCGATGGCGCGTTGACGCGGACCCCAAACTAGTTGCAAAAGAAACCAATATAACCGGGTTCCAGAGACCCGGAACAACCATAATGGCCAATGCGCCAATTCAGGAGGGAGACAGAATGATCGCCACCAGACTAGCCATGTTCGGGACGCTCGCAGCCGCGCTGCTGGCCTCCTCGGCCGTATCGGCACAGGTGTCCGACGACATCGTCAAGATCGGCGTGCTGACCGACATGAACGGCCCGGCCTCGACACCGACCGGACAGGGCTCGGTCACCGCCGCGCAGATGGCGGTCGACGACTTCGGCGGCAAGGTGCTCGGCAAGCCGATCTCGGTGATCGTCGGCGATCACCAGCTCAAGCCTGATATCGGCGCGACCATCGCGCGGCGCTGGTATGACGTCGATCAGGTCGACCTCATCGTCGACGTGCCGGTCTCGGCGGTCGGGCTCGCGGTGCAGAACATCGCCAACGAGAAGAAGAAGCTGTTCATCACGCACTCGACCGGCGCGACCGACTTCCATGGCAAGTTCTGCTCGCCCTATGCGATGCAGTGGGTGTTCGACACCCGCGCGCTTGCGGTCGGCACCGCCCAGGAGGTGGTGAAGCGCGGCGGCGACAGCTGGTTCTTCATCACCGACGACTATGCGTTCGGCCACTCGCTGGAGAAGGACGCCTCCGCGATCGTGACCAAGAACGGCGGCAAGGTGCTCGGCGCGGTGCGGCCGCCGTTCGCGACGCCCGATCTGTCGTCCTTCATCCTGCAGGCGCAGGCCTCGAAGGCCAAGATCATCGGCATCGCCGGCGGACCGCCGAACAACACCAACGAGATCAAGACCGCGGCCGAGTTCGGCGTCTTCGCCGGCGGCCAGCAGATGGCAGCGTTGCTGGCGCTGATCACCGACATCCACTCGATCGGGCTGTCGGCCGCGCAGGGCCTGTTGCTGACCACCTCGTTCTATTGGGACATGGACGACAAGACGAGGGAATGGTCGAAGCGCTATTTCGCCAAGATGAACCGGATGCCGACGATGTGGCAGGCCGGCGTCTACTCCTCGGTGACCGCCTATCTGAACGCGATCAAGGAGACCGGCACCGACGATCCGCTCAAGGTCGCGGCCAAGATGCGCGAGAAGCCGGTCGAGGATTTCTTCGCCCGCAACGGCAAACTGCGCGATGACAATCTGATGGTGCACGATCTCTGGCTGGTCCAGGTCAAGACCCCGGCCGAATCGAAATATCCGTGGGACTACTACAAGATCCTGGCGAAGATCTCGGGCGAGGACGCGTTCGGCCCGCCGGACCCGGCCTGCCCGATGGTGAAGAAGTAACTGCGTAGCGTGGCGGCGAGTAGCGAACAGATGTTGTCGTTCGCCACTCGTCCCGCACTATTCGCAATTCTACTTGGCCACCCCGATCTCGCGGAAATATCGGAGCACGCCCGGGTGGATCAGGTTGATGTCAGGCGCGGCGGCGACGGTGTTCGCCGCTGTGGTCTCGCAAGCCTGGGCGAGCTTGGTGCAGAAAACAGCCTCGACGCCGTGCAGCGTCTTCGCGAGGCGATAGGCGACATCATCCGGCAAGGTGTCGCGCACCAGGATGTAGCTCCAGGAGCCGACCGAAGAAATTGCGGCAGTCTGCTTAGGATAGCTGCCGGCCGGAATCGTCAGCGGCTTCAAGAAAGTGTGCTTGGCGCGGATGCGCGCGATCTCGTCCGCACTCGGCGCGATGAAGCGCGCACCGGTTGCGCTCTCCGCCATCTTGGTGAAGCCGGGCCAGCCGATGCCGGCGCCCCACAGCGCCGCCGCGCGTCCGTCCTCGACCATCGCAGGCCCGTCGCCGGCGCGATCGAGATAGATCGACTTGAAGTCCTCGTCCTGCTTCAGCCCGATGCCGTCGAGGATGTAGCGCGACAGGATCGGCAGGCCGGAGCCCTTAGCGCCGAAGGCGACCGGCTGGCCGACCAGATCGTGGATCGTCTTGTAGGGGCTGTCGGCGCGGACCACGAACATGCCGGGGCTCGAATACATCGCGGTGAGGATCTTCAGCCTGGTGGCCGGCGGCCGGCCGATGCCCATGAAGGCTTCATAGGACGGCTCGCCCGCGACGGTTGCGATATCGACGCTGCCGGCCTCGAGCAGCGGGATGTTCTCGTTGGAGCCCTTGGTGTTGCGCGGCTCGATCGACAGCGTCGGATCGGCTGCGTTCATGACCTCGGCAAGCGCATTGCCATAGAGCGGAAAGCCGCCGCCCGGCGTCGCCGTGGCGAAAGTGATCGTGGTTTTGGAAATGGTCTTGCCCCCCTCTTGCGCCGCCGCGCCGCCCGCGAGCAGCAGCGCTCCGGCGCAAATCATGACAGCGAATTTCATCCCGAGCCTCAAGCATTGAGCCAGACTATCGTCGCACGGGCGGGGTCGTAGGCAAAGCCAGCGTTTTGTGAAACCATGACAGCAACAGTCACAAGAAAATGACGGGAGATACGATGATCCGGCTCGCACGTGCTGCTCTGCTTGGTTTGATGTGTTGCATTGCCTCAGTTGCCCCCTCATCCGCATCCGACTATCCGAACCGTCCGGTGCGCTGGCTGATCGGGTTTGCCGCCGGCGGCCCGGTCGACATCGTCGCGCGCATCATGAGCCAGTGGCTGTCGGATCGTCTCGGCCAGCAATTCGTGGTCGAGAATCGTGCCGGCTCAGGCGGCAATATTGCCGCTGCCGCCGCGATCAACTCGGCGGCGGACGGTTACACGCTGCTGTTCGTCGCACCCAACAACGCGATCTCGACCTCGCTCTACAAGAAGCTGCCCTACGACTTCCTGCGCGACACGACGCCGGTCGCCAGCATCATGCAGCTCACCAACATGCTGGTCGTGACCAACGCGATGCCGGTGAAGACCGTTCAGGAGTTCATCGACTACTGCAAGGCCAATCCGGGCAAGATCGCCTACGCCTCGTCAGGCAACGGCACCTCGGTGCATATGTCGGCCGAGTTGTTCAAGGCGATGACCAAGTGCGACATGCAGCACGTGCCGTATCGGGGATCGGCGATCGCCTTCCCCGACATCATCTCCAACAAGGTGCAGTTGATCTTCGACAATCTGCCGTCGGCGCTGGAGCAGTCGCGCGGCGGCAGCGTGCGCGCGCTCGGTGTTACCTCGCCGCAGCGCTGGCCTGGTGTGCCCGATGTGCCCGCGATCGCCGAGACCGTGCCGGGCTTCGAGTCGGTCGGCTTCTACGGCATCTCGGCGCCGAAGGGCACGCCGCCGGAAGTCATCGAGACCCTCAACAAGGCGGTCGGCGAGGCCTTGAAGGACCCCAAGCTGGTGGCCCGCCTCGCCGAGGTCGGCGGCATCCCGAAGCCGATGACCCCCGCCGAATTCGGCAAGCTCGTCGCCGACGAGACCGAGAAATGGCGCAAAGTCGTCGAGTTCGCCGGCGTCTCGGTGGATTGAGGGCCGTGGCGGCTCGGGAGGCCGATGCGGCCGCGTGCGGCACGAGGGTTCCGGGGCGGCATTGCCGAAACCCCACGCACCCTGTAAACGGAGCCCGCACCGTTGCCGGCCGCCCCCCGCGGCCCGCAAGGCGGCGGGGCCTGTAGCTCAATGGTTAGAGCCGGCCGCTCATAACGGTCTGGTTGCAGGTTCGAGTCCTGCCGGGCCCACCAATGAGATCAATGTCTTACTTGGTTCTCACTTTTCGTTCGTCCGCCGCAAATCCGCGCGATCGCGCCAGACTTCGCGAGCATGGCCGTGTCATCCGCGACATGTATCTCTTCGAGGTAAAGTGGCGAGAGGAATCGCAATACCCGTGGGACTATTTCAAGAGAGTTGGGACCTTCCCGGCGACCAAGCATATCGCTCGCTTGCTGACGGCAAGTGTTCGTTCGTGTCGAAGAACAACTGACAATCCGCTCGCAGACCGGTTGTCTGCCTCTCCATTGACTTGGCTGCTGTCGCAAAATGCGACAGCGGCAGTTTGGTCAGTAGTTACCGCGGTCGGAAATTGGGGCCGCCCTCTAGGGAGACGTCGCCATCCCATATCACCACCAACATCTTGCCCATGACACTGCGATCTTGCAGGTGTCTGATGATCTCCACTGCGCGATCCTCGATACATGCAACCGTTTGGCAAGCATCATCCGTCATCTCCCAGTACGGCTCGAGGGACGCACGTCCTCAATCCCAGGGCGCCCTGCCGCGAAATGCCTCGGCGAGAAAATCGACCATGACGCGCGCCTTGGCGCTGAGGTGGCGGCGGCTGGGATAGACCGCCAGCACGTCGATCTCAGGCATGCGGTAATCGGTCAACAGCGGCACCAGACGTTTCCGACGCAAATCCTCCCCCACGAGGAAGGTCGGCTGCCGGATAACGCCAAGGCCAGCCAAGGCCGCTGCGCGGGCGGTATCGCCGTTGTTCGTGCGCATGATGTGGCGCACCGCAACGATATGCTCCCCGCCCACATCGTCGAGCATTCGCCAATCATCAACCGAATCCGAATAGGTATACGCGATGCAGGCATGATCCTTGAGATCCTCCGGACTCGCCGGCGTGCCGTGACGTGCAACATAGTCGGGGGAAGCGCAGATCAGATGGCGCGTGGTCGCGAGCTTGCGGCTGACAAGGGCGGACGATCCGCCACGTGAAATACGGACCGCCAGATCGCAGCCCTCTTCGACCAGATCGACGACCCGATCCACCAGGCTGATATCCAGCTCGATATCAGGGTAGCGCGCGCAGAAGCGCGGCCAGAGCGGCGCCAAATGCAGGATGCCGAAACTCAACGGCGCGTTGACCCGCAGCCGTCCGCGGGGTTGGATCGCGGCTGTGGATGCAAGCGCCTCGGCCTCGGCCACGTCGTCGAGAATGGAAAGTGCCCGGTCGTACAGCATCTTTCCCGTCTCGGTCGTCGACAGCCGCCGCGAGGTGCGGTTGAGCAGCCGGGCGCCGAGAGACTGCTCGAGTTCGTTGACATACCGCGTGACATTGGCCGGCGAGGTGTCGAGCTTGTCCGCGGCGCGGGTGAAGCTGCCCTGGCCGACGACGGTGGCGAAAACCTCAAAAGCCCGCAAACGGTCCATGCCGCATCCAATCATTCATAAAAACTGAATGATGTAACCAGTTTCCGTGCCTTCTTTCAATTCCTTGACGGGTCTACTTACCAACCCATCGGGCCGCGATGGACGCAGCCAACCAAGGGAGAACGGACATGACACAGCAGCAAACCGGACGTCTTCACAACAAGGTCGCCATCGTCACCGGCGCAAGCTCCGGTATCGGCCGCACCACGGCCAAGCTTTTCGCCGCCGAAGGCGCCAAGGTCGTCGTCGGCGCACGGCGCGAATCCGAGCTCGCAAGCCTCGTCGCCGAAATCAAGGCCAGCGGTGGCACGGCTGTGGCGCTCGCCGGCGACGTCCGCTCCGAAGCCTACGCCCGCGACCTGGTCGCGCTGGCCGTCAAGAGCTTCGGCAGGCTGGACATCGCGTTCAACAATGCCGGTACGCTGGGCGAAGGCGGCGCCTCGACCGGTGTCTCGGAAGCTGGCTGGAATGATGCCATCGCCATCAATCTCACCGGCTCGTTTCTCGGCGCCAAGCATCAGATCGCCGAGATGGTCAAGCACGGCGGCGGATCCGTCATCTTCACTTCGACTTTCGTCGGCCACAGTTCGTCGTTCCCCGGCGTCGCAGCTTACGCCGCGAGCAAGTCGGGCCTGATTGGGCTGACACAGACGCTGGCTGCCGAGTTCGGCCCGCAGAATGTCAGGGTCAACGCGATCCTGCCCGGCGCGATTGAAACCGACATGTACCGGGAGATGAACGACACCCCCGACAAGGCGGCGTTCATCACCAACCTTCATGCCCTGAAGCGCCTGGGACGGCCGGAGGAAGTCGCGCGCTCGGTGCTCTATCTGGCATCCGACGATTCCACCTTCGTCACCGGCACCGCATCGCTGGTCGATGGCGGCCTTTCCATCACCCGCACCTGAGCAGGCCGCGCAGGACAACAAGGAGGCTGACATGGGACTGCTGGTTGAAGGTCAATGGCGCGACGCCTGGTACGACACCAAGTCGACGCGTGGCCGCTTCATCCGCAAGGATGCAGCCTTCCGCAACTGGATCACGGCCGACGGCAGCGCCGGCCCGAGCGGAGTGGGCGGCTTCAAGGCCGAAGCCGGCCGCTACCATCTCTACGCCAGCCTCGCCTGTCCGTGGGCGCACCGCACGCTGATCATGCGCTCGCTGAAGGGCCTCGAGGACATGATCTCCGTCTCGGTGGTGCATTGGTTAATGCTCGAAAACGGCTGGACCTTCGCCGACGGCCCAGGCGTCGTCCCGGACACTGTCTACCATGCGCGGTTCATGCATCAGATCTACAGTGCAGCCGATCCCTACTACACCGGACGCGTCACCGTTCCCCTACTCTGGGACAAGCACGCGCGCACGATCGTCAGCAACGAATCGTCCGAGATCATCCGCATGCTGAACTCGGCCTTCGACGCGATCGGCGCGAGGTCCGGCGACTACTACCCGGAAGCGCTGCGCGGCGACATCGACGCGGTCAACGCCCGCATCTACGACACGCTGAACAACGGCGTCTACAAGGCCGGCTTCGCGACCATGCAAGCCGCATACGAGGAAGCCGTCATCCCGCTGTTCGAGACGCTCGATTGGCTGGAGCAGCGACTTGCCGACCGCAGGTTTCTGTTCGGCGGCGGCCTCACCGAAGCCGACATCCGCCTGTTCACGACGCTGATCCGCTTCGATGCGGTCTATGCCGGGCATTTCAAGTGCAACATCCGCCGCATCGCCGATTATCCCAATCTCTCGGCCTACACGCGCGACATCTATCAATGGCCCGCAATCGCCGCGACAGTGAATTTCGAACATATCCGGCGGCACTATTATGAAAGCCACCGCTCGATCAATCCCTCCGGAATCGTGCCCGCCGGGCCTCTCCTTGATTTTACCGCGCCGCACGGGCGCGAGCACCTCGCCGCTGCGGACGCGCCGCGGTCGTGGCATCGCCCCTCGCCCCGGTCGGCGGCCTGACCGTCCTTCAATCGTTCACCAGCAGACTTCTCGGGAGGCATTTCGCCATGAGCAATCGATTCCGGATAATTTTCACCGCGCTGCTTGCGACCGCGTTGAGCGGCCCCGCAGCAGCGCAGACGTGCCCGGCACCCGCAGCCCAGACCCAACCCGCCGCTATGGTGAACAATGCCAAAATTATTGCGACTACCCGCGCAGTGGCCATGGCGCCAAGACACTCGCCCTCAGCTATCCGGCAGCTATCAAGCACACCAGCACGCAAATAGATCGCGCCCGCGAGAACCGACACAGAAGCGATTACAAAGGGAAGACGCTCTGCGTTCCCAAAAGCACGCGAACGACGCCGCGAACCGGGAAGAGAATTTCGCCTTGACCGTCCTCATTTTGCGAACGGTCATTATTTAGGCGATGGCGGCATTCGAGCCCCGACTCGATGATCACAAACAGATCAAGAACTTTGGCGGATTTAATATCCGACTTGATTACGTGCGAACAACCCCTGCCTAGATTTAAGCCACACCATCGCCGCTTCTATCGGCTTGCAGGGACAAGTAGCTCCGTGAGATCAACGGGCTGCGAGTAGAAGCGGTCTGAGCCTCGGCTCTGGACATTGCTCGGCGATGCAAAATGCCATGGCCTCCAGATGCTCGCAATCATCTTCTCGAACCACCGCCAGAGCCCCAGGTCTAGGAGCTGAGGTGCTCGCCGGCACCGCTTCGGGCAGCCGTACAGAGCCTATGTGCGGCTCGGAGCGAAGCCAATCGGCCCGAGCAGCCCGTCCATCGTCCTTTTCGCGTCCTGTAAAATCGAACACTTAGCCACGAGGCCATTCATGTCCCTGCGCGCCACCCTTACTTCGTTCGCCCTCGCCTCCAGCCTCATCGCGGCGCCTGCGCTCGCGGCTGACAAGGTGATCTTTCAACTCGACTGGCTGCCGGGCGGCGACAAGGCGCCGATCTACGTCTGCATCCATGACGGCTTTTGCCGCGATGCCGGCCTCAACGTAACCATCGCCTCGGGCCGCGGCTCAACCGACGCCATCTCACGTCTTGCCGCGGGCTCCGCCGACGTCGGCGTCGCCGATATCGGCGCACTTCTCGCCGCGAAGGCCAATGAGAATGTCAAGGTCACCGCAATCTTCTCCGAGTTCAACAAAGGGCCGCACGCTCTCTACGTTATCAAGAGCGGCCGCATCGGAAGCATGGCGGACCTCAAGGGCAAGACCATCGCCACATCGCCCTTCACCTCGTCGAACTTCTATCTGCCGCTGGTCCTGAAGGACAAGGGTGTCGAATCTTCGGACGTCAAGCTGATCAAGGCGGAGCCCGGCTCGCTTGGCCCCATGCTGATGGCCGGGAATGTCGATGGCATCGTCGCGTGGATGACCGATCTCACAAGATACAGGAATCAAGGCAAGGAAGCCGGCAAGGAAATCGTCGTCCTGCCGTGGTCGGCGGCCGGCCTCGAACTCTATTCCGCGTCCCTGATCGCCAACGATGACTTCCTCGCCAAGCGCCCTGAGGTCGCAAAACGTTTTGTCGAAGCCTACAAAAAGTCGATCGAATTCGCCAAAGCCGAACCCGCGAAAGCCGCCGCTGCGGTCAAGGCGATCGTCGCCGAGATCTCTACCGAAGACGTCGAGGGCTCGCTCAACGACACCCTGCCGCTGATCTTTAACGAAGTCACTGACAAGGACGGCCTCGGCGTATTCGAGCCTGCACGTCTTGCCGAGACGTGGCGCCGCGTCTCCGCGGCGCAGAGTATCGATCCGGCCAAGTTCGATCCCGAGAAGGCCGTCACGCGCCACTTCATTCCGGCGAAGTGAAAATCATGGCCTCACCCGCCATCCGCTTCGACAGACTTGGGCAGGTATTCGATACCCGCTCCGGCCGGACCGAGGCGCTCCGTGACGTCAGCTTCGAGGTCGCGCGGCACGAGTTTGTCGCGATCCTCGGTCCTTCCGGCTGTGGCAAGTCCACGCTGTTGCGTCTGATCGCCGGGCTCCTACGGCCGACGTCGGGCTCCGTGGAGGTATTTGGCTTGCGAGTCGGCGAGCCGCGCGACGATATCGGAATCGTCTTCCAGAAGCCGACGCTGCTGCCCTGGGCGACGGTGGAGGATAATGTCGATTTTCCGGCCCGTCACAAGCGCGGCCGGGTAAGCCCCGAGGAACGGGAGCGCGCGGCTGCCCTGTTGCGTATGGTCGGCCTCGAAGGCTTCGCCAAGCGTTTGCCGGACGAACTCTCCGGGGGCATGCAGCAGCGCGTCGGCATTGCCCGGGCGCTGCTCATGGACCCGGACATTCTCCTCATGGACGAGCCGTTCTCTGCGCTGGACGCACTGACGCGCGAGGTCATGGGCTTCGACCTGCTCCGCATCTTCGCCGAACGGCCGAAGACAGTCGTCTTCATCACCCACTCGGTGAGCGAGGCGGCGCTCCTCGCCGACCGCGTCCTGGTGATGACCGGCCGCCCGGGCTCCGTGCTGACTGACGTCGTCGTGCCGGTGGGACGTCCGCGCGGCCCTGAAACCGCGAATGAGAAAGCGATCCATGACCTCAGTGCCTACCTACGCAGCTTCCTCCTCCAAAAGGCAGCCTAAGGCGATGACCGACCCGGTAGCCGGCGCTTCGCCGTTCTTTCGGCGACTTGCGACCGCGCCGGGCATGGCGACGCTCGGCTCCCTCATTGCTGTGGTTATCCTGTGGGAGCTGACCGCGCGTATTTTTGCAATTCCGTCCTATCTTCTGCCGACGCCGTCTTCGGTGATCCAATCGTTCTCCTCGATCGGATACGACCGCTGGTTCGTTCATGTCTGGGCGACGCTGCGAGTCGCGATGATCGGCTACGCGCTCTCCATCGTGATCGCCATTCCGCTCGCGATCCTGATGCTGCGCTCGCCATTTCTCTCCAGGACGCTCTATCCGCTGCTCGTCGTCGTGCAATCGACGCCGGTGGTGGCGGTCGCACCCATCATCATCGTGTCGCTGGGCGCGGGCGACGCACCGCGCGTGGTGATCACCTGTCTCATCACCTTCTTTCCGCTCGTCGTCTCCACAGCGACGGGTCTGGCGGCCACGCCGCCGGAGTTGATCGAACTCTCCCGCAGCCTGCGCGCGCCGGCCTGGCGGGAAATCACGCAGATCCGTCTGCCCTTCGCGGTCCCGTACATCTTCTCCGCACTGAAGATTTCCATCACCCTCGCCGTGATCGGGGCGGTAGTGGCCGAGTTCTGCGCCTCCGAGGCGGGCGTCGGCTACTTTATCCAGTTCTCGACATCGATGTTCCGCCTGCCGCAGGCCTGGGCCGGGTTGATCGTTCTCGCTGCGATGTCTCTCGCGCTGTTCCAACTTGTGTTGTTCGCGCAGAAGTCCCTCTTCCCGTGGAGCCTGCCGAAGAAGGACTGAAATTTCGGCGCAGGCGAGCCCCTGCGCCACTCACCCCGGAGTAGAAGCGGTCGGGCCAAGCCCGGACATTGCTCCTCAACCGCCGGCCCGTCGGCCTCAACATCAGGAGACTGCAATGACTACCGAACCGTATGCCCTCGCCGAACCGAACAAGGAAGCTACCATTGGCGGCATCGGCAAAACCGTCGAACGCGAAATTCCTGTCATCGACCTTTCGGATTTCGACAGGCGGAAGCACGAAATCGCCGACGCGCTCTGGCAGGCATCCAGGGACATCGGCTTCTTCCAGGTCTGCAACCACGGTATTCCTCAGGCCGACATCGATGCCGCCTTCGAGACAGCTTGGACGTTCTTCGAGCTGCCAATGGACACGAAGGCCAGGTATCCGATGCCCAAAGGCACGAACGCGGGCTGGGAGTATAAGGCACAGGTGCGACCGTCCACCGGCACGCCGGACAACAAGGAAAGCTACCAGATCACCCCGCCCAACATGACGGGATTATGGCCGAGCGAGGAAGAGCTGCCGGGCTTCAAGGCGAAGATGCTGGAATTCGAACGGCAGAATTGGGAGCTCGGGATGCGTATCCTGTCCTGCTTCGCGCTCAAGATGCGCTTCGCCGAAGACTTCTTCGCCAAGGCTCATGATCCGAACTCGGATCAGTATCAGTCGACACTGCGCCTGATCCACTACATGTCGATGGAGAACGCCAAGCCGGACGACTTCAAGACCTGGCGCGCCGGCGCTCATTCGGATTTCGACTGCCTCACCATCCTGCATCAGAAGGAAGGCGAAGGCGGCTTGCAGGTATGTCCCGGCAAGGACGCTGCAGAAGGCAAATGGACGGACGTCCCGCCGCGCAACGGCTACATCACCTGCAACATCGGCGATATGCTGATGCGCTGGTCGGACGATCAGCTGCAGTCGACGCTCCACCGCGTGCGCATGCCGCGGGCGGACGAATATCTTGGCCGGCGCCTGTCGCTGCCGTTCTTCTGCCAGGCCAACCGCGACGCCGTCATGCAGGGGCCGCTCGGCAAGTATCCGCCGATCACGGCCGGCGACTACCTGACGATGCGGATCAGCGCGAACTTCGCGAAAAACTGAAGTTGAGTATGAGCCGCGCCGGCGTCATCGTGTGGAAGGGGCAAACGCCCCTTCCACATATCGGACCGACCATGCTTCACAGCCGAGCGCTGCGCTATATCGACGAGGTCGCCCGCCAGGGCTCCATCCGCAAGGCGGCCAAGACGCTGCACGTCGCCGCCTCTGCCATCAACCGCCACATCCTCGATCTGGAGGAGCAGCTGGAGGCGCCGATCTTCGAACGCCTGCCGCGCGGTCTGCGGCTGACGAGTTCCGGCGAGATCCTGATCGCGCACATCCGTGAGACGCTGCGCGCCCACGATCGCATGCGCACGCAGATCAATGCGCTGCGGGGCTTGAGCCGCGGCGAGGTATTCGTCGCCACGATGGCGACGCTCGCCGCCGGACGCCTCGCCGAGATCGTCGCCGCCTATCGGGCGGCGCATCCCCAGGTGAGCCTGCGCATCATGGTAGGCGACCGGACCGGGGTCGCCGACATGGTGGCGTCCGGCCAGGCCGACCTGGCGGTAGCCTACAATCTGCCGGAAGATAGTCGGCTGCAGCGCGCCGGTGAATTCCAGCATCGCCTCGGCGCCGTAGTCGCCCCCGACCATCCGCTGGCGGCGCGCAAAAGCGTGCGCATCTCGGATTGCCTCGTCTATCCCCTGGTACTGGCGGATCGATCGCTGTCATTGCGTGAGGTGGTCGAGAACATTGCGCCGTCTCACGCCAGCCTGACGCCGATGGTCGAGACTAACTCGATGGAGCTGATGAAGCGCCTTGCACATACCTCGCCCCACGTGACTTTCCTCAATCGTGTCGACGTCGATCAGGAGCTGACGAACGAAGAGCTCGCCTTCATTCCACTGTCGGGCACCGCCGGCCTGCAACGACTCAACGTGCTTCATCGCGTACGCGGCTCGCTCTCTCCGGTGGCCAGCCATTTCATGTTGTTTGCCGTTGAGCACCTGAAGCTCCCAGATTCCGCCTGACACCCCTCTTATCCGGACCGCTGCCCGTGACATCGCTTTCACCCAAAACCATCGCTCCAGGGCTTTTCACCGGCAAGGAACGGCTGTTGTTGCGCAACGCGCGCACGCCGGCCTCGCTGCTTGGCGCAGGCGCACCGGGCGGCGCTGCTTGCGATCGCGACGGCGCGGCGCTGATCGATATCGTCGTCGACGGCCAGACCGTCGCGGCCGTCGTTCCGGCCGGCCATGGCGAGGCGGAGTGCGTCGTTGATCTCGCCGACCGCCACGTCTGGCCGCTCCTGGTCGACGCGCATACGCATCTCGACAAGGGCCATGTCATCGGCCGAGCGCCGGACTCCGGCGGCACGCATCCTGGCGCACGCGACGCCACCACATCAGACCGCATTGCGCATTGGCGTCGCGACGATCTGCTGCACCGCATGGAATTCGCTCTCAATTGCGCGGACGCCCATGGCGTCGCGGCGATCCGCTCCCATCTCGACAGCCATGAAGGGCAGGCCGAGACGACATGGGCCGCCTTCAGCGAGACCCGAGAGCGCTGGGCGGCGCATATCGCGCTACAGGCCGTGGCGCTGGTGCCGCTCGACGCCTATCGCGGCGACTATGGTCGCAGGCTCGCCGATCTCGTCGCCGCCCATGGCGGACTGCTCGGCGGCGTCACCCGGGCTTCCGGCGGGGCTCACGGCAAAGCGCTTGAGGATATCGATGCACTGCTTGACGCATTGTTCCTGCTTGCGAAGGAGCGCGATCTCGACGTCGATCTTCATGTCGACGAGGCCGCGCGCGCGGACGCGCTGCCCCGTGTCGCGGCGGCTACCATCCGTCATGGATGGGAAGGCCGCGTCACCTGCGGTCATTGCTGCTCGCTCGCGCTGAATCCGGATGATGAAGCCGCCCGTGTCATCGAACTCGTCGCATCCGCGGGAATTTCGATCATCACGCTGCCGACCGTGAACATGTATCTGCAGGACCGCGCCGATGGCGTGACGCCGCGCTGGCGCGGGGTGACGCCGGTAAAGGAGTTGCGCGCGGCAGGCGTGCGTGTCGCCGTCGCCGGTGATAATTGTCGCGATCCGTTCTATGCCTATGGCGATCACGACATGCTCGATACCTGGCGGCAGGCCGTGCGCATCGCACATCTCGATCATCCCTTCGCAGATGCCGCCGCCATGGCCGGCGCTGTTCCGGCGGCTATCATGGATGTGCAGGCCGGCGTGATCGCCGCCGGCCGCCCCGCCGACCTGATGATCCTGGAGGCATGGAGCCTCGATCAGGTGATTGCGCGGCCTCACTCGGACCGCCTTGTCATTCGCGCCGGCACCGCGTCGTCCGCTCGCCTTCCTTCCTACGCATCGCTCGAAACGATCGCAGGTCGATGACTCCAGCAAGCCCGAGGTTTGCAGTCTAAGGGATGTTCGGACTGCTGATTAGCATCAGGGTGGCTTACAGGAGGCTAACTTAGCTTGCCGAAGCCGGGATACGCCGAATGAAACAGGTCGCGCAAGACAACGACATCCAAATGCTACCTCCGCTCAGCCATTGGGTTCGAGGGCCGGCTCCTGTTTTTGAAGGGTGAATTCCGCACGGCGGAGCGACAACTAAGGGCGGCAGTATCGAAGCTGAGCGATGCGCGCTACGAAAACGTGGGCGTCCCATTCCTTGCGCGCTACGCGTAAAAATGGAATCTCGTGTGTGCGAACACGTCCGGTTTGCGATCGCGAACTCAGCGCGTTACCGGCTTGTTGATCATTCGACCCTTCCGTTTCAAACTGAGCGGCGGCTCACCCAAGTTCTGACCCAGGCCTTCAATTCCCTCGGCGATCGACGACCGGAACGGGCCATAGGGCCAGTTCGCAAGGCCTACTAACGGAGCAAGGCGACACGCTCCATGGCATCGGTCTCTCGACTTGCAACAGATCGATGTCTTACTGAGTTTCTCATTGCCAGTAGCGCGACGACCGCACCAGGTACGTGCACTTTTCGTTTGCGGCAAACTCGCGAAGGCGTCAGGCAAGCTTGAGTGATGATGAGCGGATACGCCGGCACGCCCAAGGTTGCCGCTCACAGAACGGCCCCGATCTTCGCGCTGCCCATACCGGCAGCGCCTGGACCGGCGCCGTTGCCTATGCCGGCAGCACGATCACCTTCGTATTGACGGGCGTTCGCGCATAGAGGTCGATCATGTCCTGGCTGAGGAGGCCGGTACAGCCGCTGGTAATCCCGTTCCCAATCGTTTCGGGATCGCTGGTGCTATAGATCGTGTAAAGCGTGTACACCCCTTTTTGATAGAGGTAGAGCACGCGGGCACCAAGCGGATTGTCGAGACCTCCCGGCATGCCGTGAGCATATTTGCCCGCCTCCGGCTGGCGCGCGATCATCTCCTTGGGTGGCGTCCAGATAGGCCATTCGGCCTTACGCCCGACATAGGCTTCGCCACTCCACCGGAATCCATCGCGGCCGACATTGGCACCATAGCGGGTCGCGTTTCCCTCGCCTTCGATGCGGTAAACATAGTATTTGCTGGGATCGACGATAATCGTACCGGGCGCCTCATTGCTGTCATAGCGCACCGTCTTGCGAAAATATCTCGGATCGACCTTACCAACATCGACCGCGGGGATCGGGAATTTCTCGTTCGGCACGGGCCCGTAGACTTTTTCCGCCTCGGCCAGGCTCATGTAGTCGGATGCGCAACCGGCCAGGCCCAGTGCGGCGAGACCGGCAGCGGAGCCGAATAGAAATGCCCGGCGGTTGAGAAGCGGCGACCGAAGCCCGGGCAGAGCCCCCTCGCCCATCGCGCCGGCGTCGGCAATTCCACGGTCCATGATCATGATTTCGGATTTTCCGTTGTCGCGTTGTACGGCCAAGCTAGACTTTGGCATACAGGGTAAGCAGGGAGGAGAAAAAGTTCTTCGTCATTCGAGGTTGAATCTCCTTGACCAACAGATGCCCTTTTGGCTGTCGCTTGGGAAGAAGCAGCTGGCGGTCATGTCTATGCATGTGGCCGCCGACGACTTCAAAGCCGAACGTGGCTTTATGGTGCGCTCGGAGGGCGTTCGCATTTGGCGCGAATTCAATAGTTTACCTGATTGGGTGCAGAAGCTAAGTGCAATTCGCGTTTAGTGCTCAGCCGGCCGGCTCAGCGGCTGACTGGGGATCACTCTCGTCTGCCTGCAACGATATACTGGATTGACGCTCCCGAACCCGAATAGCTGTGGTCCGCAATGGCCTTGGCGAGTTCGTCGCCATGCTCCGTAACGGAAGCCCACAAGCGGTCGAACTCATCCTCGCGACCGCCGCCCGCCAGGAAAAAGCGGTGGGTGTCGTTGCGGCTCCAGATCCAGAAGTCGCGGCTCTTCATATCGGAGCATTCTTCGAGCATCGCGCGTTGCTCCGCCGTGTCGTATGGCGGGATCAGTGGATTTGTCTTGTCATTGAGATAGACCCGCACGTCGGCAAGTCCGCCGGCGGCAAAGAGGCCAGGGATCAGATCGCCGATCGAATTGTTGCCTTCGCCAAGCGAAGCCTTGCCGCGCTCGCAGAGCAACTGCAAGCGCGCGCCAGCGAGGATCTCGTCCGGGGGCAGTCGGGAGCTGACTGAGTTCAACACCAGGGCGCTCGACATGTTGTTGGGCTCCGCGGCCAGCACGAGCCCGCCGGGCCGCGTAACACGCGCCATCTCGGCAATGACGGCGGCGGGATCCGCCACATGGATCAGCAGCGTTTGGCAGGTCACCAGATCGAAGCTGGCGTCCGCGAACGGCAGGCGTTCAGCCGTCGAGACACTGTATCTGCAGCGGTGGTCAAGTCTGCACGCAGCGGCGCGTGTCGTGGCCTGCTCGACCCAATGGGGATCGCGATCGACGCCGTGAACGCGCGTGTCCGGCGGCAAGACGCGCGCCAGCAGTTGGCCCCAGTGGCCGACTCCACAGCCGACGTCAAGAACGCTTCCGATTTGCGCGAACGCCAGTCGAACGGCGATCAATCCGAGAAAGTCCAGGTTCCACCAATAGTCGCGCGTATCGCCAAAATATTCCGCCGAGTGCGACGTCTGGGCTCGATACTGGTTCGTCATGGCGCCTCGCAAAGAGACAGGAGTCCGCAACTATTATTCGATCAGTGCTTCAGGATCGCGGCAAAAAGCTCGATCGCATCAGCGGTTGCATCGCGGGTCGCGGCGACGTTGGCAGGATTGTCCTGCCGGCTAGCGCCCGGATCGTCGAAATCGTGCGTCGCGTTGGGATAGATCTTGAGACTGATGTTGGCGTGCTCGGCGCGGCTCTTGTCGATGAGATCGCTGCATTCCTGCGGCGATATTTCTTCATCGGCGGTGCCGACGAAGACATGGACCGGGGCGTAGGGAATCAGGCCGGTCTTGAATTTTCCCTTCAACCCGCAACCGGGATAAAAGGCTACCGCGCCGCGAAAACCTGTGGTTGGCGAGGGCGACGCCAGCGCCGGCGTGGTCGACGACATGGTGGACAACGTGGCGCTTGCGCCATTCGACCATCCCTGCAGCGCGACGTGATCGGCCGCGACATCGTTGCGGGTGCGCAAATAGGCGAGCGCACCATAGGCATCATATGGCCGTACGAGCACCTCGTTCACGCTTTCCGGACGCTGCTCGTAGCTTGCGTGGGTAAAGCCCTGCGGAAAGCCGCGCGGCCCGAACCCGTCCACCAGGATGGCGAGATAGCCTTGCTGGGCCCAGAGATGGCCCCATTTCTGGTGCCGCTGCGAGAGCGTCGACGCGTCGTACCTGCCGTTCGCAAGCGATGAATAAGGCCCGGCGCGGCCGTGCATCATGACCACGGCCGGGCTCCGCGCCGCATGCGGGCCTTCCGGCTTGAAGACGTAGCCGACCAGCGTGGTCTGGCCGTCGGCGCTCGGAAACGTCACGCGATCGGGCAGCGGCCCGATCGGGGCTGGCGCGGCGGCGACCGAAAGCACCGCCGCGGCGGCGACGGCAATGAACCGCCCCAGGGAAGGCGAACGAGCTGAAATCACGATGGCACCTCAAATGATCGATCCCAAACGATCGGAAGCCTAGTTGAACGGCGGGCGCGAAATCCATGCAGGGTTTCCCGCATCGCTCTTCGATCAATCTAACCCGACGGCCCGCGAGTGTCCCGTAAACGGGCTGTAAACTCGGTGTAAACGGCTGTAAACGCTAGACAATCTCATGAACGCGTCGGCCGGGGCGCGTGACAGACCGGCATGGTGTGAATGTTCACATCGCATCCCAACGGGCCGTGAGCCCTGGATGCTCAACCGACGGTCAACCACAGGAGATGGTCATGTCACGCACTTCAAGTTTCCTCACGATTGCACTCAGCGCTACGGCGATCGGTTCTGCCACGCTGCCGGCGGCGGCCCTTCCGCTGAAGGTTTTCCAGGACGGGAGCAACCACGTGTCCCAGTTCCCTGCCGCGGCGCCCGTATCAACCAGCGAGCGCCCGAGCCAGGACGCCGTCCACATGCTGGGGACGCCGCCGGTCATCCCATCGAAGCCAGGCTTGTCGAAGGTCCCTGCCAATGCTGAGCTGCCGATCCCGGTGTCTCATAACCTGACCGGCATCAAGAACGCCGAGCTTCCGAAGAAGGATCTGCCGCCGGTCGACGTCTGCGCGACGCATCCGTACCTCGCCTTCTGCAAGGGCAACGGTGGCGGCGGTTCGGGTGGCAGCGGCGGTGGCGGCGGCGGCGGTTCCGGCGGTGGCAGTTCGGGCG
>NZ_JACMYK010000134.1 GCF_020889785.1 Bradyrhizobium acaciae | reverse complement strand
TGCCGAAATTGACGTTGTTGAGCGTGACGTCGGCGTTCTGTCCGACGAACAGGCCGCCGCCGAGGCCTGCGCCGCCGCCACCGCCGCCAACCCCGCCATTGCCGCCGCTTGCCACCGCATTGATGATGGTGAGGTTCTTGAACGTCACTTTGCCGGCGACGACGACGAAGCCTTGATAGCCACGCGCGTCGATGACGTCGCTGAAGTCCTGGCCGCCGAGCTGATTGTTGTAATCGGTGTTGCCGTCGAAAGTGAGCGTCGAGCCGTTCATCAGATTGATGGCCGGCAGATCGTCGAGCAATTGCAGCGTGCGCGCGCTGGACGAGAGCGAGAAGTTGATGACGTAACCGGTGTTCGCCGCAGCGAGGCCGCCGCCGACGCTGATCGCCGAGATCGCGTTGTAGAGCTGGGTGTAATCGTGGACGGGATCGCTGGTCGTCAGCGTGAGAACAACGGGGTTCGACACAGGGACCTCGGCAATATGCGTGAGCGATCGCGATCGATCGCTGTTTCCAAAAATTGCCGAATAGTTATCGTGCGCCGCAAGCTATTGGCAATAATAACGAATTCTCATTCCGCGCATGGAGTTGAGATGGTCAAAGGGTAAGGTTGACGGGCACGCGGACTGCGTTGTGCGCGATTGGACGGCGATCTTCTTCGCGCAAGGGACATGCGAGGCGCGTTTGTCCCATAGCGCGCACGCATTGATGTGAAACCGGCGGTACGTTTGCGCGCGATGAGAAGCGCGACGGAAAAATTGTTCGCCGAATCAAGGCGCCTCCGCCGAGGCGGTGTCGTTTCGCTTGTAGCTCCGCAACGATCTTTCCGTCAGACTGTCGTTTGGCGGCCTACGCTTGAAACAGAGCGTCGCCGAGTGAAGAGTGCAGCATGACGCCTCCACACGATCGAGCATGGCAACGCCGTTCGCGAACGGTGACGTTGGCAGCCTGCGCGCTCGCGATCGGCGCATGCATCGGACGCGCCGAAGCGGCCGAATGCAATTTCGAGGTTCAGGGCGAGGGTCGCGTCGCTGCTGTCGTCGATGCGCGCAGCTTTCGGCTCGACGATGGCCGCGAGATCAAGCTTGCGGGCATCGAGGTCGCGGACGCGACGAAAGCCACGACGGCCCTGACAGCACTGCTGGTCGGCCGTGAGGTGACGCTGCGCGGACCGGACGACACGCCGGACCGCTATGGCCGGCAGCCGGCTTACGCATTCCTCGAAGGCCAAGAGCTGCCGGTGCAGGGTGAGTTGCTACGCCAGGGCCTCGCGCTGGCGTCGTCCGAGATCGCCGACAAGGACTGCGCCGCGGCGCTGATGGCCGCGGAGGCCGAGGCGCGGGCGGCCCGATCGGGAACCTGGGCCGGGTCCGCGGTCATAAAAAACGCCGAAAGTCCGGACGATATTTTGGCCGGGATCGGGCGCTTTATGGTGGTCGAGGGCAGGGTTTTGTCCGTGCGTCAGGCGGGCGCGACGACCTACCTGAATTTCGGCCGAAACTGGACACGGGACTTTGCTCTGACTATTTCAAGGCGCATAGTCCCTGCGTTCGAGGCGGCCGGGCTTACGCCCAAGTCTCTGGAAAATCGCAGGATTCGTGTGCGAGGCTGGGTGGAAGCACGACGTGGGCCGCGAATCGAGTTGCTCCGGGTGGGGCAGATTGAACTGCTCGACGGGAACTAGGGGCCCAAGGGCCATGCCCCGGTCAGTTCGCGGGACAAATTTGTGAGTTTTAGACGTGATTGAGCGCGCAGGACGGCGTGAAACTGGGACTGGCCGCCGGCTTTCGGCTGCGCCGGTGCTCGTCTGCGCCGCCCTGACGCTGTCGGCCTGCGGCAATGTCGGACGGTTCGAACAGGTCACGCCGACCGCCGCCGCGGCGCCGGTGAAGCCGAACCGCGTGGTGCAGCAGACGCCCTCGAGCGAGCGCGAGCATGAGCGCATCCTGTCGTCGTATGGCGGGGCCTATGACGATCCGAAGCTCGAGGCTCTGATCAGCAAGACCGTCGAGCGGCTGGTCGCCGCCTCCGAACGGCCCGACCAGGCCTACAAGGTCACGATCCTCAATTCCGGCGCGGTGAACGCCTTCGCGCTGCCGACCGGCCAGCTCTACGTCACCCGCGGCCTGATCGCGCTCGCCAGCGACACGTCCGAGCTCTCCTCGGTGCTGAGCCACGAGATGGCGCATGTGCTGGCCAAGCACGCAGCGATGCGCGAAGACCAGGCGCGCCAGGCGGCGGTGGTGACGCGGGTCGTCACCGACATGAGCACCGATCCCGATCTCACGGCGCTGGCGCTCGCCAAGACCAAGCTGACGCTGGCGAGCTTCTCGCGGCAGCAGGAGTTCGAAGCGGATGGCATCGGCGTCGGGATCGCAGCGCGTGCGCATTTCGACCCCTACGGCGCGGCGCGCTTCCTGACCGCGATGGAGCGCAATGCCGCGTTGAAGATCGGCAAGACCGCGCTCGATCCCCGCGCGCAGGATTTCACCTCGTCGCATCCGGCAACGCCGGAGCGCATCAACAACGCGCAGACCACCGCACGGCAATACTCGTCGCCCGAGAGCAACGAGCGCGACCGCGAGACCTATCTCGCCGCGATCGACAACATCGTCTATGGCGAGGATCCCAGCGAAGGCTTCGTCCGCGGCCGCCGCTTCCTGCATCCGAAGCTCGGCTTCACCTTCACCGCGCCCGACAATTTCACGCTCGACAACACGGCGCAGGCGGTGATCGGCGTCCGCGAGGGCGGCAGCCAGGCGATGCGCTTCGATGTGGTGCGGGTACCGGCCGAGCAGTCGCTCGGCGACTACCTGAATTCCGGCTGGATGGAAGGCGTCGAGAAGTCCTCGACCGAGGACCTCAACATCAACGGCTTTCCGGCCGCCTCCGCCACCGCGCATGGCGACCAGTGGCAGTTCAAGGTCTACGCGCTGCGCTTCGGCAGCGACGTCTACCGCTTCATCTTCGCCGCCAAGCAGAAGTCGACCGAGAGCGAGCGCAATGCGCGCGAGACCGTCAATTCATTCCGTCGCCTGACGCTCGACGAGATCCAGGCCGCGCGGCCGCTGCGCATCAAGGTCATCAACGTACAGCCGGGCGATACCGTGGAATCGCTGTCGCATCGCATGGCCGGGATCGATCATCCGGCCGAGCGCTTCCGCGTGCTCAACGGCCTCGACGCCCACGCCCAAGTGAAGCCGCGCGACCGCGTCAAGATCGTGGTGGATTGAGGCCGGGCACACGCCCCTCACCACCGTCGTCCCGGCGAAAGCCGGCCCCATAACCACAATTATCGATTGACGGAAAAAGCTGGGACCACAGCGAGCCCCAACGACATATTCCTGTGGTTATGGGTCCCTGCTTCCGCAGGGACGACATAGAGAAGGAACGCGCTACTTCGCCTTCTCCTTGAGGAAGGCGATGATGTCGGCTCGATCCTTCGGATCCTGGACCTCGTAGAACATCTTGGTACCCGGAACCATCGCGTCCGGACCGGTGAGCCATTTGTCGAGGTTCGCCTCGGTCCACACGATCTTCGAGTCCTTCAGCGCCGGGGAGTAATTGTAGCCCGCGACTGTCCCGGCAAGACGGCCCACGACACCCTTGTGCATTGGGCCGACGTCGTTCTTCTCGATCGAATGGCAGTCGCCGCAGCCCTGGTACAGCGTGGCGCCGCGTGCCGGATCGCCCGCCGCACGGGCGCTGTTCAGCGCGAGCAGGATCGCGATGGCCGCCATCGCGGCGATTTTGGCGTGCCGCGGCGCCAGCACGCCTGCGATCGAACGAATGGTCATTCCCGGGGTCTCCTGTTTGCCACCAGAACAGGAGCAGCCATGCTGCCATTCTATTCCCCGGCTTGCCGCCGGCCCGTGAATGCGCTGGACACCGGCGGCATTGATCGCCGATATCGGTACCTCTTGTCGAAGTTTTTTCCCGCCCGCGCGGAATATCCGCGCGGCCCCGTCGATCTTGATCGCAGCTGCCACCTCCGCAGCCGCGCCGCGCTATTGGAGCATCCCCAGTGTTTCACAATCGGTTCGGCGCCGTCGCTCGACTTGCCGAACTCGGGTGCGTGCTTGCTGCGCTCACACTCGCAGCTGCCACCGCCGCGCGCGCGGACGGCTGTCCCAAGCCGAGCGACGAAATCGCGACCGACCGGCCCGACGTCACCAATTCGAGTATCGTCGTGCCGGTCGGGAGCCTGCAGAACGAGAACGGCGTCAACCTGTCCGGACGCGACGGCAGCCGGACCGTCGACGGCACTAACAGTCGTTGGCGGCTCGGCATCGCGCCCTGCCTGGAGGTGCTGGTCGACCTGCCGAGCTATGTCGGCACCGTGAGGTCGCCGGGCGCCTCCGGCTTTTCCGACGTCGCTCCCGGGATCAAATGGCAGATCAGCCCGGTGCCCGGGAAGATCGACCTCTCGATCACCGCCGGCGTCGCACTGCCGACCGGCACGGCTGCCATCGCCGGGCGCGGCGCGCAGCCCTACATCCAGTTGCCATGGTCATGGGAGCTGCATGACGGCTGGGGCGTCAGCGGCATGTTCACGGAATTCTTCCGGCCCGCCGAGCTGACCGGCCGGCACATGTCGGAAGCCACCTTCGTGATCGAGCGGAAGCTGACCGAGCGGATGAGCGTGTTCACCGAATATGTCGGCGACTATCCCGACGGCGCACGGCCGATCCAGCTGATCAATTCCGGCGGCATGTACCGGATCACGCCGACCCAGCAGATCGACCTCCACGTCGCGTTCGGGCTCAACCGCAACTCGCCGAACTACATCGTCGGCCTCGGCTATTCCTTCCGCGTCGACGGATTGTTCCGCTAAATCAGCTTTCGACTTCGCGCAGTCCGCTCAGCCACAGCGCCAGCAGCGTCCACACCGCGCCGGACAAGAGATACGCACCGGCCGAGATCAGGCCGAAATGCGTCGCCAGCAGCAGCGCGGCGAGCGGCGCGAAGCCGGCGCCGAACAGCCAGGCGAAATCCGAGGTCAGCGCCGAGGCCGTGTAGCGATAGTTGCGCGCGAAGTTCGAAGCGATCGCGCCCGACGACTGGCCGAACGACAGGCCGAGCAGCACGAAGCCGAGCACCATGTAGACGGTTTCACCGAACGCGCCGGCGTCGAGCAACTGCGGGGCAAAGCCGCTATACACCGCGATCGCGACCGCCGAACCCAGCAGCAGCGGCTTGCGGCCGACGCGGTCGGCGATCATGCCGGAGGCGATGATCGCGAAGACACCGACCATGGCGCCGATCATCTCGATGATGAGGAAGCGCACCGGGCTTTCCTTGGTGAACAGGAACACCCAGGACAGCGGAAACACCGTGACCATGTGGAACAGGGCAAAGCTCGCCAGCGGCGCAAAGGCGCCGAGCAGGATGTTGCGTCCTTCCTGCGCGATGGTCTCGCCGACCCGCGCCGGCTCGAGGTCGCGGCTTTCGAACAGCTCGGAATACTCGTCGGTTGCCACCATGCGGAGCCGCGCGAACAGCGCCACCACGTTGATGGCGAAGGCGACGAAGAACGGATAGCGCCAGCCCCAATCGAAGAAATCATCCGCCGAAAGGTTGCCGGCGAAGAACGCGAACAGCGCGCTCGCCACGATCAGCCCGAGCGGCGCGCCGAGCTGCGGCACCATTGCGTACCAGCCGCGCTTGTTCGCCGGCGAATTCATCGCCAGTAGCGAGGCGAGGCCGTCCCAGGCGCCGCCCCAGGCGAGACCTTGCACGACGCGCGCGGCAGCCAAGAGCCAGATCGCCGCGACGCCGATCGTGTCGTAGCCGGGCAGGAAGGCGAGCGCGACCGTGGCGGTGCCGAGCAGGAACAGCGCGATGACGAGCTTGGCGCCCTTGCCGTGGCGGCGGTCGACCGCCATGAAGATGACGGTGCCGAGTGGCCGCGCAGCGAAAGCCAGCGCGAAGATGCCGAATGAATAGAGCGTGCCGGTCAGTTCGTTGACGAACGGAAACACCAGCTTCGGGAACACGATCACCGAGGCGATCGCGTAGACGAAGAAGTCGAAGAACTCCGAGGTGCGGCCGATGATGACGCCGATGGCGATTTCGCCGGGTTTCGCCTGCCCGTGACCTGATGCGGTCGGGGTGCCGTGAGCCATTGCTGGGGCCTGTGCCATCGCCGGAGAACCGTCCTTTGGAGCCTGATCCGGGAAACTGGAAACCGGTTTTCCGAACCAATCATGCTCGAACTAGATGAGGCCACGGGCAGACTTTGCCACGCGGTCCACCTCACCTTCTGACCTCCTATCCCGCACTGCAACATTGGACAAATTGTCCAATGTCAACTTTGCTGCATCGCAGCTACCCCTTGGCGGAACTCATAAAATTCAAGTGGGGTGAGCCGTGCGCGCCTTGAAATTATTGGCCTTATTGCCGTTCGCGGCGCTTCTCGGCGGGTGCGATTTCGTCGTCCTGGCGCCTGCCGGCGACATCGCCGCCCAGCAGCGCGACCTCGTCGTGATCTCCACCGTGCTGATGCTGATCATCGTGCTTCCGGTGATGGCGCTGACCATCTTCTTCGCCTGGCGCTACCGCCAGTCCAACACCCAGGCCCCCTACGAGCCGGACTGGGATCACTCCACCCAGCTGGAGCTCGTGATCTGGTCGGCACCGCTTCTGATCATCATCTGCCTCGGTGCGCTGACCTGGATGGGCACCCATCTGCTCGACCCCTATCGCTCGCTCGGCCGCATCGCCGCCGACAAGCCGATCGAGAGCAAGGACGCCCCGCTCAATGTCGAGGTGGTCGCGCTCGACTGGAAGTGGCTGTTCATCTACCCGGATTATGGCGTCGCCGCCGTCAACGAGCTCGCGGCTCCCGTCGACCGCCCGATCCGCTTCCGCATCACGGCGTCTTCCGTGATGAACTCGTTCTACATCCCCGCGCTTGCCGGCCAGATCTACGCCATGCCCGGGATGGAGACCAAGCTGCACGCCGTCGCCAACAAGCCGGGCACCTTCCGCGGTTTCTCCGCCAATTACAGCGGCGCCGGCTTCTCCGGCATGCATTTCGATTTCAAGAGCCTGTCGAACGCCGATTTCGACAAGTGGGTCGCGACCGCCAAGGCCAGCGCCAACATGCTCGGCCGCACCGACTATCTCCAGCTCGAGCGTCCGAGCCAGAACGATCCGGTCCGGCTCTATCGCTCGGTCGATCGTGATCTCTACAAGGCGATCCTCAACATGTGCGTCGAGCCCGGCAAGATGTGCATGAGCGAAATGATGGCGATCGACGCCAAGGGCGGCCTCGGCCGCGAAGGCCTCAACAACACGCTGCCGCTGACCTACGACAAATACGCCCGCCGCGGCGCGCCGCTCGGCGCCTCACCGACCTTCGTCGCCGGCATCTGCTCGATGGACGAGATCAAGGACGCACCGTCGCACGACGTTCTGGCGCCGCTCGACCTGACGCCGCTGCGCGGCGTCGGGCTGAAGCGCCCGCCGTTCTCTCCCGCCCATCCGTCATCCACGTCTTTGCTGCTCGGCCAGCGCCCGAAATCAGACTCCTGAGGAGCGCCGCATGAATCCCGATCTCATCAAGATGATCTTCGGCCGCCTCAACCTGGAAGCGCTGCCGATCCACGAGCCGATCCTGGTCGGCACCTTCGCGGTGGTCGCGACCGGCGGCCTCGCGCTGTTTGCCATCGTCACCTACTTCCGGCTCTGGAGCTATCTGTGGCGCGAGTGGTTCACCACCGTGGACCACAAGCGCATCGGCATCATGTACATGATCCTCGGCATCGTGATGCTGCTGCGCGGCTTCGCGGACGCGCTGATGATGCGCCTGCAGCAGGCGATCGCCTTCAACGGCGCCGACGGCTACCTCCCGGCCCATCACTACGACCAGATCTTCACCGCCCACGGCGTGATCATGATCTTCTTCGTGGCGATGCCGCTGGTCACCGGCTTGATGAACTACGTGGTGCCGCTGCAGATCGGTGCCCGCGACGTCTCCTTCCCCTTCCTCAACAATTTCAGCTTCTGGATGACGGTCGGCGGCGCCGTGCTGGTGATGATGTCGCTGTTCGTCGGCGAATTCGCCCGCACCGGCTGGCTCGCCTATCCGCCGCTGTCGAACATCGGCTACAGTCCTGACGTCGGCGTCGACTATTACATATGGGGACTGCAGGTCGCCGGCGTCGGCACGACGCTATCGGGCATCAACCTGGTCTGCACCATCGTCAAACTGCGTGCGCCGGGCATGACGATGATGAAGATGCCGGTGTTCACCTGGACCTCGCTCTGCACCAACGTCCTGATCGTCGCCTCCTTCCCGGTGCTGACCGCGGTGCTGGCGCTGCTGTCGCTCGATCGTTACGTCGGCACCAACTTCTTCACGAACGACTTCGGCGGCAACCCGATGATGTACGTGAACCTGATCTGGATCTGGGGCCACCCCGAGGTCTACATCCTGGTGCTGCCGGCCTTCGGCATCTTCTCCGAGGTGACCGCGACGTTCTCCGGCAAGCGGCTGTTCGGCTATACCTCGATGGTCTACGCCACCGTCGTCATCACCATCCTGTCCTACCTGGTCTGGCTGCACCACTTCTTCACGATGGGCTCCGGCGCCAGCGTGAACTCATTCTTCGGCATCACCACGATGATCATCTCGATCCCGACGGGCGCGAAGATGTTCAACTGGCTGTTCACGATGTATCGCGGCCGCATCCGCTTCGAGCTGCCGATGATGTGGACGGTGGCATTCATGCTGACCTTCGTGATCGGCGGCATGACCGGCGTGCTGCTCGCGGTGCCGCCGGCCGATTTCGTGCTGCATAACAGCCTGTTCCTGATCGCGCATTTCCACAACGTGATCATCGGCGGCGTGCTGTTCGGCCTGTTCGCCGGCATCAACTACTGGTTCCCGAAGGCGTTCGGCTTCAGGCTCGATCCGTTCTGGGGCAAGCTGTCGTTCTGGTTCTGGGTGTCGGGCTTCTACTTCGCCTTCATGCCGCTTTACGTGCTCGGGCTGATGGGCGTGACCCGCAGGCTCCGCGTGTTCGACGATCCCAGCCTGCAGATCTGGTTCGTCATCGCAGCCTTCGGCGCCTTCCTGATCCTGCTCGGCATCGGCGCGATGCTGGTGCAGTTCGCGGTCAGCATCCTCAGGCGTGAGCAGCTCAAGGACACCACCGGCGATCCCTGGAACGCGCGCACCCTGGAATGGGCGACCTCCTCGCCGCCGCCCGACTACAACTTCGCGTTCACGCCCGTGGTCTACGACAACGACGCCTGGTGGGACATGAAGCGCCGCGGCTACAAGCGTCCGCTGACCGGCTTCAAGCCGATCCACATGCCGTCCAACACCGGCACCGGCATCATCCTCGCCGGCTTCGCGACGGTGATGGGATTCGCCCTGATCTGGTACATCTGGTGGCTCGCCGCCGTCAGCTTCGTTGCGCTGCTCGCGGTCGCGATCGGCCACACCTTCAACTATCACCGCGACTTCCACATCCCGGCGGATGCGGTGGTGCGGACTGAAGACGCGCGGACACGCGTTCTTGCCGCGGGAGCCCAGACATGAGCGTTGCCATAACCACCCAGAGCTCCATCCAGGACTCCGAGCCGGTCTTCCACGTCATCGACGAGCACGATCATCCGGAAGGCGCCAGCACCATGCTGGGCTTCTGGATCTATCTGATGAGCGACTGCCTCATCTTCGCGATGCTGTTTGCGACCTACGGCGTGCTCGGCGGCAACTACGCCGCCGGGCCGTCGCCGAAGGACCTGTTCGACCTCAAGCTGGTCGCGCTCAACACCACGATGCTGCTGCTCTCCTCGATCACCTACGGCTTCGCCATGCTGACGATGGAGAAATCGAAGATCGGCCAGACCCAGCTCTGGCTCGCCATCACCGGGCTGTTCGGCCTCGCCTTCCTCGGCATCGAGCTCACCGAATTCGCCCACATGATCCATGAAGGCGCGACGCCGCAGCGCAGTGCCTTCCTGTCGTCGTTCTTCACGCTGGTCGGCACCCACGGCCTGCACGTCACCTTCGGCCTGGTCTGGCTGGTGACGCTGATGGTGCAGACCGCGCGCTTCGGCCTCACCGAAGCCAACCGGCGCCGTCTGATGTGCCTCTCGATGTTCTGGCATTTCCTCGACGTGGTCTGGATCGGCGTCTTCACCTTCGTCTATCTCCTGGGAATGCTGCGATGACAACAAAAGCTCACGCCGAAGCGCATACTCTCGAAGCCAATGCCGGCCACGGCCATGACGATCACGGCGGCGCGTCCCACGGCTCGCTGAAGAGCTATCTGATCGGCTTCGGCCTCTCGGTGATCCTTACGGCAATTCCGTTCTGGCTGGTGATGACCGGCACCATCGCCGACAAGGCAGTCACCGCGCTGATCGTGCTGGTGCTGGCGGCGGTGCAGATCGTCGTCCACATGATCTACTTCCTGCACATGAACACGCGGTCCGAGAACGGCTGGACCATGATGGCGATGATCTTCACCGTGATCATGGTGGTGATCGCGCTGACCGGCTCGCTGTGGGTCATGCATCATCTCAACGTCAACATGATGCCGATGCACGACATGAGCCAGATGCCGTGACCGCGCGGTCTGCCAGACCACCGCTTGTACTGCTCACGCTCGGCATGCTGGGCGTGGTGCTGCTGGGCGCGCTCGGGGTCTGGCAGGTCGAACGCCGGACCTGGAAGCTGGCGCTGATCGAACGCGTCGAGCAGCGCATGCATGCGGCGCCCGTCGCGCCGCCGCCCCAATCGTCATGGCCGGCGGTCACGGCCGCGAACGACGAATACCGCCGCGTCACCGTGCGCGGCACGTTCCTCAATGCCGACGAGACGCTGGTGCAGGCCGTGACGGCCGAGGGCCCCGGCTTCTGGGTGCTGACGCCGCTGCAATTGGCCGACGGAACCACGGTCCTGGTCAATCGCGGCTTTGTTCCGCCCGACAAGCGCGATCCCGCAACGCGGCGCGACGGTGAGCCGCAAGGCTCTGTCAGCGTCACCGGGCTGCTGCGGATATCGGAACCGAAGGGCGGCTTCCTGCGCAGCAACGATCCCGCGGCGGGCCGCTGGTATTCGCGCGACGTCGCCGCGATCGCCGCCACGCATGGGTTGTCGCAGGTAGCCCCCTTCTTCATCGACGCCGATGCGACGGCAAATCCAGGCGGCACCCCGGTTGGGGGGCTCACGATCGTGCGGTTTCCGAACAACCACCTGATTTACGCGCTGACATGGTTCGCGCTGGCCTTTATGCTGGCCGGCGCGCTCCTGCGCATCGTCAGCGGCAGGAGCCGCGCCGGCGCCTCCGATCCAGGATGGGACTCACGACGCGCCGCCGTGCGCCGCCTGATCGGCGCAGCCCGCAATCTGTCACGCGACCCAGGCCCAGATGCTCGAGCGCACATCGGATCCGCATGAGGAGAACGCCGCGACCGGCACGGCCGTGATGCCGTCCGCCGTGAGCGCGGCTGGCGGCATGCCGTTCGATCTCGCAGCCCCCGCCGACATCGCGACCAACCGCAAGAACATGGCCCTCTTGGTCCAGCTGCGCTGGATCGCCGTGATCGGCCAGATCGCCACCATCGGCTTCGTGCAGTTCTGGATGGGCGTCGCGCTGCCGCTGTTGCCGCTGGGAGCGGTGATCTCCGGGCTGGTGGCGCTCAATGTCGTCAGCCTGCTGTGGCTGCGCTACCGCGCCGACATCAACAACCGCGAGCTGCTGGTCGCGCTGGCGCTCGACGTCGCGGCGCTGACCGCCCTGCTCTATCTCAGCGGCGGCGCCACCAATCCCTTCACGTCGCTCTACCTGCTGCAGGTGACGCTCGGCGCGGTGCTGCTCGATGCGCCGTCGACCTGGTCGCTGGTGGCGCTTGTGTGCATGAACTTCGCCTGGCTGACCAGCTACTACCGGCCGCTGGAGCTGCCGCAGCAGGGCTTCGCCGACGCGTTCAACCTGCATATCGCCGGCACCTTCATCGGCCTCGTGCTCGACGCGGTGCTGCTCGTGGTGTTCATGACCCGGATCAACCGCAATCTCCGCGACCGCGACCTGCGCCTCGCGGCGCTGCGCCAGCACGCCACCGAGCAGGACCATATCGTCCGGATCGGCCTCTTGGCGTCCGGCGCCGCGCACGAGCTCGGCACGCCGTTGGCTTCGCTCTCGGTCATCCTGGGTGACTGGCGCCGGATGCCCGTGCTCGCCTCCGACCCCGAACTGTCGCAGGACCTCGGCGAGATGGAGATCTCGGTGCAGCGCTGCAAGTCGATCGTGACCGGCATCCTGCTGTCGGCCGGCGAAGCCCGCGGCGAAGGCTCCTCGCCGACCACGGTCGCGGCGTTCCTGACCGCGCTGGTGGAGGAATGGCGGACCACGCGGCCATCGGCCACGCTGTATTTCCGCAACGCCTTCGGCACAGATCTGGCGATCGTCTCCGACGTCGCGCTCAAGCAGGCGATCTTCAACGTGCTCGACAATGCCGCCGAGGTCTCCCGCGACTGGATCGAGCTGATGGCCGAGCGCAATGCCGACAGGCTGGTGCTCTCGGTGATCGATCGCGGTCCGGGCTTCTCGCGCGAGATGCTGGCGCATATCGGCAAGCCGTATCAATCGACCAAGGGCAGTCCCGGCAGCGGCCTCGGCCTGTTCCTGGTCGTCAACGTGGTCCGCAAGCTGGGCGGCGTGGTGACTGCGCGCAACCGGCCGGACATCGGGGCAGCGGTCAAGCTCGAGCTGCCGCTCTCGACGCTCGCGATCGGAGATCCTCTTGACGGATGAACGCCAGCTCCTGATCGTCGAGGACGATTCAGGCTTTGCCCGCACGTTGAAGCGCTCGTTCGAGCGCCGCGGCTACGGCGTCGCTGTATCCACCTCGCTCGACGAAGTCCGCGAACTGCTCGAGCAGCAATCGCCCGGCTATGCCGTCGTCGACCTCAAGCTCGCCGGCGGCGCCTCGGGCCTTGCCTGCGTCGAAGCGCTGCACGCACATGATCCGGATATGCTGATCGTGGTGCTGACCGGCTTTGCCAGCATCGCGACCGCGGTGGAGGCGATCAAGCTCGGCGCCTGCCACTATCTGGCCAAGCCGTCGAACACCGACGACATCGAGGCGGCATTCCAGAAAGCCGCCGGCAACGC
This sequence comes from Bradyrhizobium acaciae, assembly GCF_020889785.1. Lineage (GTDB taxonomy): Bacteria > Pseudomonadota > Alphaproteobacteria > Rhizobiales > Xanthobacteraceae > Bradyrhizobium > Bradyrhizobium acaciae. The sequence continues at coordinate 6,643 of NZ_JACMYK010000134.1, read as the reverse complement.
CGCCATCGAGGTCGGCGCGCGGCCGACCTCGATCAAGACGCTGGAATGGGAGCGCATCCACCAGACCCTGATCGAGACTGACTTCAACATCTCCGAAGCCGCCCGCCGCCTCGGCATGCACCGCCGCACCCTGGCGCGGAAGCTCGAGAAGCAGCGGGTGAAGTAGCAGAGGCGGAAGGTTCTCACCGTCACCCTGAGGTGCTCGCCTCTTCGGTGAGCCTCGATATATCCGGGCCGTGCCTCCTTCGAGGCTCGCCCAGCGGCGCAATTGAGCCTCAAGGCTCGCACCTCCAGCGACAAAGGCGAAGCCTTTGCGCGGGGGTGACGGGACTGAAGGCGGGACAACATGTCCGACGTCGTCCCTGCGAAAGCAGGGACCCATAACCGCAGGGTTTGATTGTTGAGGATCGCTGTGGCCCCAGCCTTGCGCAACAATGGCCTTCGGCGGTTATGGGTTCCGGCTTTCGCCGGGACGACACTGAATGTTTGGTGCCGCTCCTCCGCCATACATTCACATTCTCCCAGGATGACGGTTGGGCTGCTGAAGCTCGAACAGCTGCGTAGCCCGGCTAATTCAGCCGGCCGCCTCTCGCTCCGTCACGTCATCGCGGCGACATCCGCCGCAGTGTCAATGTATTCCTGAAAACGGACCGCCTTTCCGTCGCGGTACTTGAAGACGTGGGCCCATTCGTTCGTCACGGTCTTGCCTGTCTTCTTTGCCCGCGCCGTGAGCGTACCCAGGACCACGACCGTGTCGCCCTGCTCAATCATCTCACGCGGTGCGAACTCGCTGAATTCCAGATTCTCGCCGACCTGGACGAAGAAGTTTGCAATCTGCTGCTTTCCCTTGAAGGTCCCGGCCCAAGGCAATTTGTCCTGCGGACCCGGGGTTATCCACGTGCAGTCGTCATGGATCAGATCCTTCATGAGCGCCGGAATGTCACGACGTTGAAAGGCCTCATAACCCTTCCTCGTTGCCTCAACATTCGATGTCATCGGATTCTCCTCGCTGCAAATTGATGGGTCACACTAATGTCGATCAAATAGCGGCAGGGCGGCCAGCATAGCACGCCCTGCTGCGATTGCCGTCGTCATCCATGAAGCAGGACAGGACGATACTGGTCAGGATCGTTTACATAGGATGCGCTGCTGCACTTTCCGCACGTCATCCTGTTCGCGAGCAGCTCGTGATCTGGGACCGTCCGGGGCAATTGCCGGCCGTCACCGCAATCTGTGAATCGTGACGTCCGAGAACGGCCGCTGGGGCATCAAGCAACGCTCGTACTGAACGCACTGCCCGGCAGCGACGGCGTCGTCGTGGGCTACCGCCGGGCCAGGAAGACCCCAAGCAAGAATGCAACAGCGAGTGATTGAAGCGGGGCCGCCTTGGTGGCTTCACTCAAATGGTGCAGCCATCGATCCTGTTGCGGCAAATGTTCGAATACGCCGTGCTCAGCCATCTGACGGATTGCGTCCGACGCCTGCTCTATGCGTTGCTCAGGCGTGGCAGTGGAAGCAATATCGCTTTCGTAAACCATGTATTGCCCTCGGGCATTACCTTCGGAGCGCACGCCGCGGCGTCTGACCAATAGATCTTCTTATGCGGACACTAACGTCGCGCGATCGCTGACAGTTCCTCGGCGCCTTTGCCACGCGAGCGCGTGCCGCTCAGTCATTTCCGAAGAAATTCACGAACGGACGAGGCGGGCCATCGTCTTCGGACGCCATGATCGGCACTTCGCGGCGCGGTGCCTGCTCCACGAGCAGGGGTTCCTCGCGGCGTTGCTCGCCCTGCTCGATCCGCCGCTGTTGGCGCTTCGCGTGTTCGGTCGCACTACGCTTCGCTTTCCGTTCAGCATACCGCTGACGCCGATCCTTTTCTCCAACCTCAGATTTTTTCGCGTCCACCACGTCCACTTGCTTCTCGACAGGCGTTTGCACGTCCTTGACCGGCTCCGGTTGTAACTGCGGCTGCGGAGGTGGGGCTGCCTCTGGCGTCGCGGGCTCCCGTTGGGTGGCAAGTTGCGGTGCCTGCGCAGCTTCCGCCGTGGATGGCAGGACGACGCGCGCCGGTTCCGCGGGCTCTCGCGACGAGACCCGCGCCTGGGCACCGGCGGGATCTTTGAGCGCCGAATTTGCCAGCAGCAGGCCTCCACCGAACCCGGCACCGAGGATGATGAAAGTTGTTCCAACGCCCGCGAAAAAGATCGCTGTCTTTGATGCCATGGTCCGCTCTCCTCCAATGGCGAGCGAACGCGCGAAGGTTAGCGACGTTCCGTTTCGGGATAACTCTGCAACGAGTGCTGCACGTCTGCAGTGCAAATAACTTGGAACATCGACGTGCCCGTTGAGGGGTCACGGCCTATCGAGGGACTTCAACTCGCGGAGAACCTGGCCCCTCCCACGCTCTGAGCGCGCGGCGCGGCAGCAACAGCGGCGTCGTCAGCAGCAACAGTCCGCTGAGCGCGACCGCCGCACGGACGCCCATAAGGCCCGCCAGCACGCCCCACAGCGCGGTCAGCAGCGCTATGGTCGCGCTGCTGGTGATGGTCCAGGCCGAAAGTACGCGCGCCGTCCGCTCCATCTCGATCTGGGCCAGACGATAGGCCGCGAACACCGGGTTGAAGATGCCGATGCAGGTGACGAGACCGAACTGAAGCGCAAAGACGACGGCGATGCCCGCCGCGCCGTGCGGGATGAAGGCGAGGCCGAGCGACCAGCACGCACGCAGCGTGCCTGCTGCGAGCAACACGTTGTGCTGCCCGAAGCGTGCGGTGAGAGAAGGCGCCAGCCGCGCACCGATCAGTCCGCCGATACAGGGCGCGCCGAAGGCGAGCCCGTATTGCCAGGGCGCAAAGCCGAGATCGCGCAGCATCAGCACCGCAAGCAACGGCGCCGTCGCCATGATCAGGCCGTTGACCACCACGGTGTTGACGAACAGCAGGCGGAGCACGGGATGCGCAAGAATGGTCCGCCAGCCCTCGATCAAGTCAGTCGCGTGAAACGCCTGCACCTGGCGCTGCGCCGGCGCAGGCTCGTTCCCGCCGATCCGCCGGATTGCCAGCGCCGAGAGCAGAAAGCTCAGCGCATTGGCGATCACGGTGACGACAGGGCCGAGCAATCCGATCGCAGCACCGCCGAGCGGCGGGCCGATCGCGATCGCGGTCCAGGTGGTGGATTCAAGCCGGCCGTTCGCGATCACCAGATCGTCCGGCTTCACCAGCGCCTTCAGGCAGGCGCCGCTCGCGGCGCGGAAGGCGATATCAGCGGCGGCCATGATGACGGCCACGACGACGAGCTGAGCGAACGTCAGCCGTCCCAGCACGAACGCGATGGGAACGCTGATCGTCGCGGCGAAACGAATGAGATCCATCGCGATCATCACCGGCCGCTTGCGCCGGAATTCGATCCAGGGTCCGAGCGGCAGCGCGACCGCGGCGCCGGCCAAAAGGCCCACCGCTGCCAGCGCCGAGACCGCCTCCGGCGGAGCATGCAGCACCAGGATCGCAAGCAGCGGCAAGGCGTCGAAGGCGATCGAGGTGCCGAATGTCGAGACCGCGAACGCCGTCCACAGCCAGTCGTAACCGCGCCCCAGCGACCGTCCTGCAAGCATGCCGCGCCCCTCGCCGGTTCCGCGAACTCGCCGCCGGCGCGCAGCAGAAGGTCATGAGTCGCGGCGATCAGCCAAGCGGCGATTGCGGCGGGGCGGCATGCAAGAGCGCCGCTTGCACGATTGTGACTCTCGAGGTTGCTTCCGGACATTCGGTCCGCCTCTCCCCTTGTGGGAGAGGCCGGACCGCATGCAGCGGAGTGGGATGCGGTCCGGGTGAGGGGTCGCGGTCTATCGATGGATTCCAGCTCACGGAGAGGCCGCACCCCTCACCCGGATTGCATCTGGCGATGCAATCCCACCTCTCCCCTCGTGAGAGAGGTGAACAGCGCAAGACGAGGGACTTCACTCCCAAACAAAAAGCCCGGTCTTGCGACCGGGCTTTTGTTTTCAATCCGTCGAACCCTTTCAGGCGGCTTCGTCTTCGACGGCGGTATCGTCGCCATCGGTATCGGCATCCTCGCCGTCGGCATCGCCCTCGCCTTCACCCTCGGCTTCCGCCTTGGCGCCGCGGCGCGGGCTCTTGGCGAGCTGGCCTTCGATCTCCTTGATGGCCTCGGTCTCGGTCGAGTGCTGGACCACAGCGATCTCGCGCGACAGACGGTCGAGCGCGGCTTCATAGAGCTGTCGTTCAGAGTAGGACTGCTCGGGCTGCGATTCCGAACGATAGAGATCGCGGACCACCTCGGCGATCGCGACGATGTCGCCCGAGTTGATCTTCGCTTCGTATTCCTGGGCGCGGCGCGACCACATGGTGCGCTTGACGCGGGCGCGCCCCTTCAAGGTCTCCAGCGCCTTCTTGACCAGCGCCGGCTCCGACAGCTTGCGCATGCCGACATTGGCGACCTTCGCCGTCGGGACGCGCAGCGTCATCTTGTCCTTCATGAAATTGATCACGAACAGCTCGAGCTTGGCGCCCGCGATCTCCTGCTCCTCGATGGCCAGGATCTGGCCGACGCCGTGAGCGGGATAGACGACGAATTCATTGGCCTTGAAGCCCTGACGCTGGGTCACGACCTTCTTCGGCTCCTCGACGCGCGGTGCGGCGGCCGGCTTGGCGGCAACCTTCGGAGCAGCGGCGGGGACGGCAGCCTTCGGGGCAGCCGGCTTCGGCGCGGCAGCAGCAGTTTTCGGGGCGACCTTCGCAGCAGCGGGCTTCGCAGCTGCCGCTTTCGCGGCAGTCTTGGCAGTCTTTTCTGGCATCACGCTTCTTTTGTTCTTTGAGGACTTTGCAGCCGCCGCCTTCTTGGCGCCCTTCACGGGCGCCTTGGCACGGCCCTTGGTTGCGCTGCGAGCAACGACAGCGGCTTTCTTCGTCGTCTTTGAAGCACTCTTTTTACGCGTTTTCTGTGACACAGCCTGCGCGCGGAAACTGCCACGCCCCTGTTCGATTGTTGCGGGAACCTCGAAGCCACAAGGTACGCATGGCAGGGGGTTCTTGGCCTGTAATGGTGCAGATATAGCACATTTTCCGCAAAAATCAATGGTTTACGCCCGATTCCGGGCATAACGGGGCATCCTCAGGTCATATGTCCGTCATTAGGGTTAAATCGGCGGCCGAACGGAGGGCCACGGCGGACCCAGGCCCGCCCTTATCGGGGTAGTCCCACCGATAGTCGCGGACGCCAGCGAATCAGTCGCCGCTGCCCGGATTCGGAGAAAAATATTTCTCGAACTTGCCTTCCTTGCCTTCCCACTCCTTGGCGTCCTCGGGCGAGTCCTTCTTCTGGGTGATGTTCGGCCAGCTCTTGGCGTACTCGGTGTTCACCTCGAGCCACTTCTCCAGCCCCGGCTCGGTGTCCGGCTTGATCGCATCAGCCGGGCATTCCGGCTCGCACACGCCGCAATCAATGCATTCGTCAGGATGGATGACCAGCATGTTCTCGCCCTCGTAGAAGCAATCGACGGGGCAGACCTCGACGCAGTCGGTATATTTGCACTTGATGCAGGCTTCAGTGACGACGTAGGTCATCCAAAACTCCGGAACGATCGATTTTTCTGGGGTTGCGTAGCGCAGGAATACCGGAGCCGCAAGGGAAGCGGCACCCGAAAAACGCCAGTATTCTCACGCCCCTGCCACCCGCTTTATTGGGAGCATGACCCCCGGGCAAACGCTACGCGTTTGTCGGGAGGAAAACCGGACCCCACTTTTCCGGATCATGCTCAAATCAGATAGCAAGCGCTAGATAACTACTCCTTACCGGCTTGCAAATTGCCGGCCTGCAAATCCTCATACAGCACGCGCGCCGAACTGGCATCGCCACGCCGCTCGGCAAAGCCGGTCACCTTCAGCACGCGGACGCTGTTGTCGAGCGCGATGGTGACGACATCGCCCGCCTTCACTGCATGGCCCGGCGATTTCTCGCGTGTCCCGTTGATGCGGACATGACCTGACGCGACGAGTTCAGCCGCGCTGGTGCGGGCCTTCACCACCCGCGCATGCCACAGCCATTTGTCGAGGCGCTGTCGATCCAAGCTTCAGACCAACGGTTTGAACTATTCCTTCCGGCCGGCGAGCTGCTCCTTCAGGGCCGCGAGCTTGGCGAACGGTGAGTTCGGATCGATCGGCCGGTCGCGCTCGCGCGGTGCGCTCGAGGCGTAAGGCCGATGCGACGGACCGCCCTCGCGCTTGTCGCGACCGCCCTTGCCGAAATCGCGGCCGCCGCGGTCACGATCACCGCGGTCGCCCTTGCGATCGCCGCCACCGAACTTGTTGTCGCGGCGACGCTCATTGTCGCGATCGCGACCCTTGCCTTCGAAGCGCTCGCGGCGCTGGCCGCGGTCTTCACGGTTGTCGCGGGCCTGCGCGCCGTCGGCCGGTGCCGCCGACGGATCGGCAGGCGCCCCTGGACGCGGCGTACGGAAATCCTGGTGACGGCGCGGACGGCGATGCTGCTCGCGCTTCTCGCCCTCGCCGCTACCCTCAGCGGCCTGCGCGCCTTCGGCGGGCTTGTTCTGATGGCGGCCGCGGTTGCGATCGTGGCCGCGGTGATGCGGACGGCGCTCGTCGGAGCGGCCACCGGGCCGCCAGAC
>NZ_JACMYK010000133.1 GCF_020889785.1 Bradyrhizobium acaciae | reverse complement strand
CCGCGAGCGTGCCCATCACAAGCAGCGCGACATGGTTGGAGCGCTTGGACGGCGAATCCGGCCGCGGCGGCACCGCCGGGACGACCGGTCGCCGTTTGCCGAATTCCGGGTTCGGTTTGCGCGCCATGGCTTGGCTCAATGGCTCAGTAGATCATGCAGGCTGCGTTCAGCGCGCCCGCCGCCAGCGAAGATAGTCCGAGCCAGATCGCGGCCGCCATCTCGCCGGAGGCGATCCGCGCCGACAGGTTCGGCACCGGGATCTTCACGATGTAATAGACGATGATCTGCACGATCAGCGCGATGATGCTCCAGATCAGGCAGTCGATGACATTGGCGGAGTGGGCGATGGCGCTGACCACCGGCAGCACGAAGCCGAGCAGGCTGAGGCCGAGCGCGATCGCCGCCGCCGGATCATTGTCGCGGATCAGCTGGAATTCGTCGTGCGGCGTGACGCGCGTATAGACGAACAGATAGGCGACCACGGCGATCAGCGCCGTGCAGAAATACACCAGGAACGCCGGCAGGCCGGCGAGGGATTGCAGGATCATGTCGGGGCGGTCCGGGAGTTTGTCGGGATTCGCGCGACGGAGGATGGCACGTTCCGTTGGTCGGCGCATGCCGGGCGGGAGTTCAATCCCAAACAAAAACCCCGCCATTTGCGGCGGGGTTGAAGTCGTCAGCCGGATCGGGAGGAGTGAGCCTTGGCTCTCTCCGTCCCGAAGGTCAGGCGGGAATGCGTTCGTCGGCCTCGTGCGGCTCGCGCAGCACGTAGCCGCGGCCCCACACGGTCTCGATGAAGTTGCGGCCCTCGGAGGCGTTGGCGAGCTTCTTGCGGAGCTTGCAGATGAAGACGTCGATGATCTTCAGCTCCGGCTCGTCCATGCCGCCGTAGAGATGATTGAGGAACATTTCCTTGGTGAGCGTGGTGCCCTTGCGGAGCGAGAGCAGCTCCAGCATCTGGTATTCCTTGCCGGTGAGGTGCACACGCTGGCCGCCGACCTCGACCGTCTTGGTATCGAGATTGACCACGAGATCGCCGGTCTGGATGACCGACTGGGCGTGACCCTTGGAGCGGCGCACGATCGCGTGGATGCGGGCAACCAGCTCGTCCTTGTGGAAGGGCTTGGTCATGTAGTCGTCGGCGCCGACGCCGAGACCCTTGACCTTGTCCTCGATGCCGGCGAGGCCGGAGAGGATCAGAATGGGAGTCTTGATCTTCGAAACCCGGAGCTGCTTCAGCACGTCGTAGCCGGACATGTCGGGCAGGTTGAGGTCGAGCAGGATGATGTCGTAGTCGTAAAGCTTGCCGAGATCGACGCCTTCTTCACCGAGGTCCGTCGTATAGACGTTGAAACTCTCGGATTTGAGCATCAATTCGATCGACTGCGCGACGGCGCTATCATCTTCAATCAGCAAAACGCGCATGCCAGTCCCCTATAGTCGCCGCTCCGGGCGTCAGGTCGGCCGCACTTGCGGCACTCACAAAACGCCTTTGAACAACTGATTCGGATCCTGACGAGATATGGTTAACAAAAACTGATTCCTCGACGCAAGCTCTAACCGTGCAATTTTTGTCGAATCGCCCTAAGATATTGCGTAGAAGAAGCTTTTCCTAACCGTGCTCGTTCAGTTTCCACATTAAGAGCCGGGCCTAACCGACTCTCGCGACTCGCCCTTCTTCTGATGGGCGAGCGACCTCAGTCACCAAAGACAGTGACGCAATGATTAATGATGCGGGTAAACACGAAGTTAAGCGGCCGGAGCAAAATTGCGGAAACTTAAGGTTTTCGCAATGAAGGCGCTCGCGGAGCAGATCGGCGACATCGACGGCGTCAATATTTATGGCCGTGTGGTCGGCGTCCGCGGGCTGATGGTGGAGATCGCGGGCCCCATTCACGCGATGTCGGTCGGCGCCCGCATCGTGATCGACGTCGGCGCAGGCCGCTTTATCCCCGCCGAGGTGATCGGCTTCTCCGGCGAGAACGCGGTGGTGATGCCGTTCGGCGGGCTCGAGGGTGTCAGGCGCGGTTGCCGTGCCGTCATCGCCAACGCAGCGAGCCAAGTGAGGCCGTCACCCGCCTGGCTCGGCCGCGTCGTCAACGCGATGGGCGAACCGATCGACGGCAAGGGCCCGCTGCCGCAGGGCGCATCGCCGATGTCCTACCGCAACTCGCCGCCGCCGGCGCATTCGCGCAAGCGGGTCGGTCCGCCGCTCGATCTCGGCGTGCGCGGCCTTAATACTTTCCTCACCTGCTGCCGCGGCCAGCGGCTCGGCATCTTCGCCGGCTCCGGCGTCGGCAAGTCGGTGCTGCTGTCGATGCTGGCGCGCAACGTCGATGCCGCGATCTCGGTGATCGGGCTGATCGGCGAACGTGGCCGCGAGGTGCAGGAGTTCCTCCAGGAGGATCTCGGCGAGGAGGGGCTGGCGCGCTCGGTCGTGGTGGTCGCGACCTCAGACGAGCCGGCGCTGATGCGGCGGCAGGCGGCGTATCTGACGCTCGCCATCGCCGAGTATTTCCGCGACGAGGACCAGGACGTGCTGTGCCTGATGGACTCGGTGACACGCTTTGCGATGGCGCAGCGCGAGATCGGCCTGTCTGCGGGCGAGCCGCCGACCGCCAAGGGCTACACGCCGACGGTGTTCACCGAATTGCCGAAGCTTTTGGAGCGGGCGGGGCCGGGCACCGGCAATGGCACCATCACCGCGATCTTCACGGTGCTGGTCGACGGCGACGATCATAATGAGCCGATCGCGGACGCGGTGCGCGGCATCCTCGACGGCCATATCGTGATGCAGCGGGCGATCGCCGAGCGCGGCCGCTATCCCGCGGTCAATATCCTCAAGTCGGTCTCGCGCACCATGCCGAAGTCAGCCGACCCCGACTTCCTGCCCTTCATCAACAAGGCGCGGCAGGTGATGGCGACCTATGCCGATATGGAGGAATTGATCCGGCTCGGCGCCTACCGGCCGGGTTCCAGCCCCGAGGTCGACGAGGCGATCCGGCTGCATGAACCGCTGGAAAGCTTTCTGCGCCAGGCCAAGGACGAGGCGACCAGCCTTGGCGACGGTTACCGGCAACTGTCTCAAATCCTGTCGGGTTTGGAAACGGAACGCTAACTTTGTCAGGCCATCATCCCCGGCACACCATAGCTATGCCGGCGGGGCCCAGCGGGGAGCCGGTTCTGTCCCGCGTTCAGATTTGGGACTTCTGGGGAGTATGAGTCGATGAAGTCACGTGAAACGCTGATCCGCCTGAAGAAATTTCAGGTCGATGAAAAGCGCCGTCGGGTTACCCAGATCGAAGGCATGATCGCCGACTTCCAGCGCATGTCCGTCGAACTCGAGCGCGAGATCCAGACCGAGCAGGAGCGCGCCGGGATCAACGATCCCTCGCACTTCGCCTATCCCACCTACGCCAAGGCCGCGATCCAGCGCCGGGAGAACCTGACCCGCTCGGCCGACGAACTGCGCGCCCAGCTCGACGATGCCAAGGCGCTGCTGTCGGAGGCGTTCGAGGAGCTGAAGAAGGTCGAACTGCTCGACGAGCGCGACCAGGCGCGCGAGCGCGCGGAGGAGAGCGCCCGCGAGCAAGCCGACATGGATTCGATCGGCCTGATGCGGGCCCGTCTCGGCGTCATCGCCTGATCTCTCGCTCCCTCCGCTGACCAGATTGAGAGCCCGGGCCGATCGCCCGGGCTTTTTGTCGGGCGCTGTCCACAAGCCGGCCACTTGTCGGGCTCTTGGCGGATCGCGGTGTCCCAAAATATGCTACCACCGGTCCAGACCAGATGATCGGCAGCGCGGTGGCAATGAAGCGATGGGGGATGCAGGCTTGGAGGGCGCAAAATGCTGACGCCGGCTGAGCTGGTCTGGCTGATCGCCGCCGTCGCCAAGGGGGATGAGGCCGCCTTTGAGCGGCTGTACGCCGCGACCCGCGCGAAACTCTTCGGCGTCGTGCTCCGTATCTTGCGGCGACAGGACCTTGCCGAGGAGGTCATTCAGGAGGCTTACGTCAAGATCTGGAACAGCGCCGGGCAGTTCAACCCAGCCCTGTCTTCCCCGATCACGTGGATGGCGTCGATCGCGCGCAACCGCGCCATCGATGTCGTGCGCAAGCGAGGCGAGGCCTCGCTGGAAGAAGAGCCGGCTGCAATGGAAGTCGCCGCCGACTCGCCCGATCCGCTGGCGCGACGGGAAATGACGGAAGAGTTGAAGCGATTGCTGGAGTGCGTCGGTCGTTTGGAGCCGGATCGTCAGAAACTCGTGCTGCTCGCCTATTACAACGGCTGGAGCCGCGAGCAGCTTGCCGCAAAGTTCGAGACGCCGGTGAATACGGTGAAGACCTGGCTGCGCCGCAGCCTGTTGGATATCCGGGAGTGTCTTGGACTCTGATTGATGGCCTATAGCGAAGACCATATCGCGCTCGCCGCGGAATATGCGCTCGGTACCCTCGATGCCGATGAGCGCACGCAGGTCGAGACCATGATGACCGTCGACAGCGAGTTCGCTGCGCTCGTGCAGGCCTGGGAGTTCAGGCTCGGGACGCTGAACCAGATGGTCGGCCTGGTCGAGCCGCGTCCGGTGGTCTGGGAGAACATCAAGGCTGCGATCGGCCATGCCGGCGCGCCGCAAGCGCCGCTGGTGCTGCCCGAGACGCCGGCCGCGACGATGACACCGCCGCCGACGACCGACGATCCCGAGTTCGGCTCGGCGTTCGATCCGGAGCCTTCTCAGCCGTCGGAGATCCGGCAGTCACCCGATATCGGCCAACCGGCCGAGATCCGGCGGCCGCCCATCCAGGCACGTTTCGGCGTCGACGACAGCAGCAACATGATCGCGCTTGCGAGCCGCGTGAAGCGCTGGCGCGGCATCGCGTCGGCTGCGACCGCGATCGCGGCTGCACTGCTCGTGACGCTTGGTCTGCAGGTCTACAAGCCCGACGCGTTGCCGGATGCGATCCGGCCGAAGCCGCGCATCCAGACCGTGGAGGTGAAGACGCCGGCGCCGGCATTCACGCCGTCGGCGCAATATGTCGCGCTGCTGCAAGGGCAGAATGGCGGACCGGCCTTCATCATGACTATCGACGGCGCGACCAAGAATTTCACTGTCCGCAAGGTCGGCGCTGCGTCCGAGCCGGGCAAGAGTTTCGAGCTCTGGCTGATTTCCGACAAACTGCCGCAGCCGCGCTCGCTTGGCGTGATCGGCGCAGACGATTTTACCGCGCGTCCGGTGCTGTCGGGCTACGATCCCGATGTGATCAATGGCGCCACTTACGCGGTAACCGTCGAGCAGGCCGGCGGTTCGCCGAACGGTCAGCCGACCTCGGCGCCGATCTTCACCGGCAAGCTGATCGAGACCGTGCCGCCTGGATCGAACACGCCGCGATAATCGCAAACGCACTCTCTCCGTCATGGCCGGGCTTGTCCCGGCCATCTACGTCTTGCTTGCGATCGTAAACGAAGACGTGGATGCCCGGGACAAGCCCGGCCATGACGAGTTGAAATGTTTGTGCCGATACAGCGATCAGAACGCGCTTCAGCTATCAACACACTCTCGAATGATGATGCGTACCATTAAAAAAAGAAAACGCCCGTGGGGAGCGGGCGTTTTCGATAGTCAACTTGGGGGTAGTTGGGGGTCTTAAATATCCACGTAGCGACTTTGGGGGGCTGTAAAGAACACCACGTGAATTCGTGAAACTCTCCTGTTAGCGGACCAGCGACGTGCCCGAGCTCGTGATCGCGACCGGCTTGCCGGCCTTCATCACACGCGCCGTCTGGGTGTAACCCTCGTCCGACGAATTGTGTGCCGCGATGCCGAAGCCCGCGACCAGGATACCGGCGAACAACGCCACAACCACAATCTTCAGGTGCGTCATACGATCGGCGCTGTAGATCGAGTGGTTCATGGAAGTCTCCTGCCGCCTTCCTGCTCTCAGTAATCTGTCGGGTCGGTTTGTCGTCCGGTTCAACGTCTCGTGCCTCGCTAACGTAGGATTTGCCGATTCCGTTCCGTAGAGGTCATCACAAGAGCGTGATGAGACGTGATCCGCCGCGATCTAAGATCGTCTTCGGCTCCTGAAATCCACAGTAACTTATTGTAATATCAGCGCCTTGCTTGGAGGCCGGATCATGTTACCCCAGATAGGGCCGTTCCGGGCTGTTCCACATAAATCAGTTGCCTGTGGCGAGAAAGCACAGGCGAAAACGCAAATGATTTGCGGCCGCTACCGCGTTTTCGAGCGCAGCGGACGCCGCTTCGCAGGAAGAAAGCGCGTCCAAATCACAAGCCCTACACGCTGCCGACGGTCTTCAACCGGGCCCGCGGATGGATCTCGGCCTGCGACAAAACGGTGGTCTGCGAGCGGAACCGTTCCACCAGTGAGCGAACGAACGGCCGGATCGCGGCAGAGGTCACCAACACCGGGGCCTCGCCCTCGCGCGCCGCCTGCTCGAAGGCGTTGCGCACTGCGGTCATGAATTCCGAGAGCTTCGAGGGCTGCATCGCCAGGCTGCGGTCGTCGCCCTGGCCTACGATCGACTCCGCGAACGCCTGCTCCCAACGCGCCGACAGCGCGATCAGCGGCAGATAGCCGTTGGGCGAGGTGTTCTGGGCGCAGATCTGCCGCGCCAGCCGGGCCCGGACGTGTTCGACCATGGCGGCCGGATTGCGCGAGAACGCCAGCGCATCGGCGATGCCCTCGAGAATGGTCGAGAGATCGCGGATCGAGATCCGCTCGGCGAGCAGCAATTGCAACACGCGCTGGATGCCCGACATCGTGACCTGGCTCGGCACGATGTCTTTGATCAGCTCGCCTTGCTCCTTCGGCAGGTCCTTCAGCAGCTTCTGCACCTCGCCATAGGACAGCAGGTCAGCCATATTGGTCTTGAGCAACTCGGTCAGATGGGTCGACAGCACGGTTGCAGCATCGACCACGGTGTAGCCCTTCAGCGCGGCCTCTTCCTTCAGGCCGGCATCGACCCACGTCGCGGGCAGGCCGAAGGTCGGCTCGATGGTGTGGATGCCGGGCAGCTGCACCTGGTTGCCGGCGGGGTCCATGACCATGAACTGGCTCGGCCAGATCTTGCCGGTGCCGGCGTCGACTTCCTTGATCTTGATGACGTAGCTGTTGGCCTCGAGCTGGACGTTGTCGAGGATGCGCACCGCCGGCATCACGAAGCCCATCTCGATCGCGAGCGAGCGGCGCAGCGCCTTGATCTGCTCGGTGAGGCGGTCGGTGCCGTCGGGTCCGTTGACCAGCGGCAGCAACGCGTAGCCGAGCTCGATCTTGAGGTCGTCAATCTTCAGCGCGGCGGCGATCGGCTCTTCCGCGGCGGCAGCGGCGGCCGCCGCGGCTGCAGCAGGAGCAGAGGCTGCTGCTGTTTCGGCTGCCTTCACCGCCCGCTTCTGCTTCCGCGCATTCCAGGCCAGCATCCCGGCGCCGGAGCCGAGCGCGAGGAACGGCAGCGTCGGAATGCCCGGCAACAGCGCCAGCACCAGCATGACGCCGGCCGACATGCCGAGCGCCTGCGGATAGCCGGAGAGCTGGCGCATCAGCGCCTTGTCGGCGGCGCCGGTGATGCCGGCCTTGGAGACGAGCAGGCCGGCGGCGGTCGAGACGATCAGCGCGGGCACCTGGGTGACGAGGCCGTCGCCGACCGTCAGAATAGTATAGGAGCGGGCGGCTTCGCTGAACGAGAGGCCCTGCTGGGCGACGCCGATGATGATGCCGCCGACGATGTTGATGCCGACGATCAGAAGGCCGGCGATGGCGTCGCCGCGGACGAATTTCGAGGCACCGTCCATGGCGCCGAAGAACCCGCTTTCGTCCTCCAGCGCCTTGCGGCGCTCCTTGGCAGCCTTCTCGTCGATCAGGCCGGCCGACAAATCGGCGTCGATCGCCATCTGCTTGCCGGGCATCGAGTCCAGTTGGAAGCGCGCCGCGACTTCGGCGATACGGCCCGAACCCTTGGTGATGACCACGAAGTTCACGATCACCAGGATCGCGAACACGATGATGCCGATCACGAAGTTGCCGCCCATCACGAAGTTGCCGAAGGCCTCGATGACGTGGCCGGCGGCCGCCGTGCCCTCGTGACCATGGCTCAGGATCAGCCGGGTCGAGGCCATGTTCAGCGACAGCCGCAGCATGGTCGAGATCAAGAGGATGGTCGGAAACGACGAGAATTCCAGCGGCGCCTGGATGAACAGCGAGGTCATCAGGATCAGGATCGAGACCGTGATCGAGACCGCCAGGAAAAGGTCGAGCACGATCGAGGGCAGCGGCAGAATCAGCACCACCAGGATGGTGAGAACGCCGAGTGCCAGCGCGAGATCGCCGCGCTTCAGGATGTCGCCGATCTCGCCGAGGCTCGGCAATCCGCTCTTGCCTGCCGTGCCCTGACCCGCCGTGACGTCGACCATGGTAGCCGCTCTCCCTCGCGACTGGCGGCCGCGGCCGCCAAGCGTCTGCGCGACGGCCGCAGGGCCGCCGTTCCGAAAGTGAGGCACCGCGCTGGCGTTCACGGGGATCTCCGCCCGTTAGACGCGTTCGACGACACTCGACTTCACTCGGCAATTCTTGCCGGGTGTATGGTTAGCAAAGGGTTAATAAGTGCCGTCCAAGGGCCGCGCGGGACGTCGCAGGTGTCCGGGCATGGGGATCCGGACCGGAAGGGGCGGGGCGGACCGTCCGGCTGTTGCGGGGGCGAGCCAGTGGCCTCTATCTCAGCACACCGAGCACGGCGCCCGATGCGGCGATGAGGCCGAGCGTGACGACGCTGGCGCGCCACAGCAGTTGCCGCCGGGCGGCGCGTCGGTCGTGGAACGCCAGCCAGTCGTGCACAAAGCCCGCAGGGATATCGAACACCACTGTCGACTTGTTGCGGCGGTGGGTCTCATGCTCGCAATACATCGTCCGAACGACCGGCACGCCGAGCCGCTCGAGCTCGCAATGCCATTCCCAGGCATTCTTGCCGTTGGTCCAGCGATTTTCAAAAGGCACCACGTGTGATTCCATGACGAGCCTCCTGGCCCACCTTTGAACCTCACACGGCAATCCTAGCTCAATCCATGGACCGGCGCGAGATCGGCGTTGGCCGTCTCGGGCCGGTCATGGCCGCCGCTAGTTGGCGGACTGCATCCACTTGCGCCAATGCGTCGGCTGGATGTCGAGAGGCTTGCTGCTGGCATGGCCGACCCATTCGCCGCCGTCCCGGTGGCACGGGAACATCAGCGCATGAACCATGCCGTCATAGTCGAGGACGCAGACCTCGAGCTCCCGGTCCGACGGCGCTGACGCAACGGGTAACCACTCTGCTGACGACGAATGCATGACGATCCTCCGACAGTGTGCGCTTCGATTCGACTACCCTGCGAGCTGCGCGCCATCCGGCGGAATGATAGCTCCGGACGGCGAGCCGCCAGTGTGAACCGGCTCGCATTGTAGCAGTATTTCTCGTCAGCATGGATCGCGGTTCGATGGCCGATATTCCCGGATCGGTTGGGCTGCGATCCCTGCGGCGCACAATGCGGATTGAACTTTCGCAGCCCGGTTTCCGACGAAATGCCAGTAACGCCGCTCAGCAGCCAGAGGCATCGATGTCGAACCGGATAGGTCGAACCGCGACAGCAGGATTTGCCGCCGCAATTGCGCTGTTCCTGGTGCGGGCATCAGCCGCAACGCTGCCGGATGACCGGACCTGGCTGGTCCGTATGATCTCCTGCAAGGGTAATGGCGTCCTGATGGAGGTCTACCTGCCGCAATCCGTCGTCTTCGCGCCGCATGGCGGCATGGCTGCTGGCAAGACAGCGGACGGCTTCTACACGCTCGATCTGACCGAGCTCAACAAGGGCAAGGATCTCGAGCCGGTGCATGTGACGATGAGCGCCGACAAGAAGTCCGTCACCGTCGACCAGTACACGCGCGGCTTGCCGCCGACCCGCATACCGGTCGGTGGCGGCATCGTGGATTTCGATCAGCGGTTCGGCATTGGCGCGAAGTGCGGCGCGTTTCAGGCGCAGGATCCGAACTACGGCAATTAGGCGCTTCACGCATCGGTGAGTTCGGTGCGTCCCCTTGCTGCTGCATGCCTAATCTCTCGGCAACGCGCTTGACCTTGAGGCAAATGCCGACGAAGTTCCGCGTGCCGTGGTAATTTCTTCTGAATATTCCCCCGAAGCCGCATTGTTCATTCCCGACTCGCGCCGGGCATGGCTGCGTCTTGTCGTGGCCGTGGTGATCGGTTCGCTCGGCAGCGTCGGCATGTGGTCCGTCGTGGTGGCGCTGCCGGTGGTGCAGACCGATTTCGGCGCAACCCGCGGAACGGCCTCGCTCGCCTTCACGATGGTGATGCTCGGCTTCGGCATCGGCCAGGTCGTGACCGGCAAGATCAGCGACCGCTTCGGCATCGTCGCCGCGATCGGCGCCGGGATCGGCATTCTCGGCCTCGGCTATGTCGGCGCCGGTTATGCGCCCTCGGTGTGGGCCTTCATCCTGCTGCATTTCGCGATCGGCCTGTCGTCGGCTGCGACCTTCGGCCCGCTGATGGCGGAAGCGTCGCACTGGTTCGAGCGCTACCGCGGCCTTGCGGTCGCGATCGCTGCGAGCGGCAATTATGTCGGCGGCACGGTGTGGCCGCCGCTGGTCAATTTCGGCATCCAGAGCGTCGGCTGGCGCACCACCCACATCGCGATCGGCATCTTCACCGCGCTCGGGATGACGCTTGCGCTCATGCTGCTGCGCTTGTTGATGGGGGCCGCGGTCAGGCGCAACCACGTCAACGCGGCACCGCCGCGGGTCGACCTCAGGCTTTCAACCAACGCGCTGACCGCGATCCTGTCGCTCGCGTCGATCTCGTGCTGCGTGGCGATGGCGATGCCGCAGGTCCACATCGTCGCCTATTGCGGCGATCTCGGCTACGGCGTGGCGCGCGGCGCCGAGATGCTGTCGCTGATGCTCGGCTTCGGCATCATCAGCCGGATCGGCTCCGGTTTCCTCGCCGACAGAATCGGCGGCATCCGCACGCTGCTGATCGGCGCGATCGCGCAGGGCTCGGCGCTGCTGTTCTATCTGTTCTTCGACAGCCTGACCTCGCTCTACGTCATCTCGGCGATGTTCGGCCTGTTCCAGGGCGGCATCGTGCCGAGCTACGCCATCATCGTGCGCGAGGCGATGCCGGCGTCGGAGGCCGCGACCCGGATCGGCATCGTGATCTTCGCTTCGGTGTTCGGCATGTCGTTCGGCGGCTGGATCTCGGGCGTGATCTTCGACGCTACCGGTTCCTATGCCGCGGCCTTCGCCAATGGCCTCGCCTGGAACCTGCTCAATGTCAGCATCATCCTGCTGCTCCTGATGCGGTCGCGGCAGCGGCTCGCAATGGCGTAACGATCGTTCACACCGACTGGCCGGCCTTGAGCAGCGAGCAGCCGGTGATCTTCAGGCTGCCGTCCGGCTGTCGCTCCAGCGTATAGAGCGCCTCCCACGCCTCGCCATTGGCATCGACGATGTGCACGCGCTGCGCGATCCGGTCGCCCTCGCTCTGCACCTCGCCGAACTCGAAGCTTCGGTGCCGATAGACCGGCGCATATTGGCTCTGCACCATCGACATGAAGATGTCTGCCTGCGGAAAGATCTGCCGGATCGCGGGCGCGGCGTAGGAATAGGCGCCGGCGGCGTCGTCGCGGCCGAACGCCTGCTCCTGGGCGCGGATCACGCCTTGCGCTGTGGCGACGTCATCGTCGGCGGTGGCAGGCGAGGCGAGGGCGAACAGGATGGCGGCAATGAGGGCGATCGCGCGCATGCGGATGCTCCGTGGTGACTGCCCGAGCTTACGGGAAAGCCGATCGCATGGTTTCACCAACAATCGATCTCCTCGGCAAATTGATCTGCCGCAAGGTTCCTTCCGGCCGGCGCACTAGCCTTGATTCGTCAACCTTGGAGGACTGCCATGACCCTCGATACCATTCTCGTCGTCATTGCCGTAACCATGATGTTCGGGACGGTCGCCTTCGTGATCGCCTATGGCGACAGGCAGACGCGCAATTTGTGACCGCAACAGACCGCCATCCGACTCTTCAGCGGATCGAGCCCTTGAACTTGTCGATGTCGGGCGAGGGGCGGGCGGGAAACAGCCGTGCGGTCGAGGAGTTGTCGAGCCGGCGCTTGCATTTCGCCTCGTCGGCGCTGTCCTCGGTGCCGTCCTTGCCGGTGCGCTTCTTGGCAAAGGCATCGTCCTGCCGGTTGACGATCAGCATGGCGTGGTCGCGCTCCAGCGTATCCGGGTTCTTGCGCCGCTCGTCGGAGCGGAATGTGCCGCCCGTGACCTTGCCGGTCATCTCGTAGTCGCAGGCCGCCTTCCAGTCGCCCTGGTCCCACTTCCATCCGATCGCCTTCACGGCGCCGTCCTTGTCGGCGGTGACCTTGATGATGGCGTTATAGGCGAGCCAGACGCCGGCAAGGCCGCTGCGCTTGTCGTCAAAGCCTTCGAGCAGTGCCAGCCGTTCGCGCTGCAAGCCGTTGACGTGATCGCGCGCATCGACGGTGAAGTGCACCTGCGATGACTGCTTGTTCCAGGCCGGATGCAGGAATTCCGGATACTCCTCGGTCTGGCTCTTCACCCAGTTGCGCTGGTCGTCGATCAGCGCGCGCCGCGTCGCGTCGTCGAGCCGCGGCTGCAGCGCCTTCCAGGCGCGGTTCAGCCGCTGGTCGTTGTCGGCGAGATCGGG
Organism: Bradyrhizobium acaciae; assembly: GCF_020889785.1. Classification (GTDB taxonomy): domain Bacteria; phylum Pseudomonadota; class Alphaproteobacteria; order Rhizobiales; family Xanthobacteraceae; genus Bradyrhizobium; species Bradyrhizobium acaciae. The sequence goes on along the minus strand of NZ_JACMYK010000133.1, from coordinate 7,057 downwards.
ATCGGCGCAGATTTCCTCATCGGTCGCCGTCTCGGGCCTGGTGCAGTCGAAGGTCGGCGCGATGAAGGCGGTGTCCGCCTTGTCGGATGTTGCGTCCTTTCCAGCGGCGAAATAGTTGCCGGTGGTTTGCCACATCGACGAGCAGTCGTTGAACCCGTCCCAATCCTCATCGTCGACGGTCCCGACGATACGCAAGGTCTCGCCCTGGCGGCGGAGTTTCAATGACGGCGGCTTGGCGGGAGCGGCCGTTGTGTCCGTCTTCGCCTTGTCGGCCGGTGCGTCCGCTTCGACCACCACGGGGCTGGAGAGCCAGCCGGCGCCCGAAGGCTTCAGATCGGCGGTGAGCTTGCAGCTTCGCCTGCGGTCGCCGCCATAGTCGCCGCGCAGGTCGGCGGCGAGGTGAAAGGCGCCGCCTTCGGCCGGCGTCAGCGTGACACTGCCGAACGCATTGACCCACGTGCCGGATAGGCCGGGCCGGCCGGACGTGATGCCGTCGAGCGCGGTTGCGCGGCGCCGCAGGGCTTCGATAAAATTCGCTTTCAACTCGTCCTCGCCGGTATCGGCCAGCACTTCGGCGGCATCGGTAATCATCTCGTTGAACCAGGTCTGGTCGCGCTTCAGCAGCGGCTTGACGTTTGGCGGCATCTTGCCGAGCGCCGCATCGAAGGCCTTGTCGATCTGCGCGACGAGCTTGTCGATGCCGGCCTTCTTGCAATCGGCGGGCTTGATCCGGTCATCGCTGCCGTTGCCGCAGAGTGTGATCGCGGTCGGCGCGCTGCTCGACGCGCGCAAGAAATCGTCCATCGCAAACGATGGGGCGGAGGCAAGAACCGAGATGGCCACGACAGCGGCCGCAAGCCGAGGGGAGCGAGGCATGGACATCACCTGCGAGGCCGCGACAAATGGCCCCTGCGGCTTGGGTCGCCCGCCGCGCGCGCCGGGTTCAAAACGTCGGCGGTGTGCAGGCCGAAATCACCTCGCACGGCTTGGCGCCGATGCAGCGGAAGCGGTGCGGGCGGCGGCTTTCGAAGTAATAGGCGTCGCCGGCATTGAGCACCCGCCGCTCGTCGTCGACCGTGACCTCGAGCCGGCCCGACACCACGATGCCGCCTTCCTCGCCCTCGTGCACCAGCGGCACCCGGCCGGTGTCGCTGCCGGGTTCGTAGCGCTCTTTCAGGATCTGCAACGCCCGTCCGAACAGGCTGTCGCCGATCTGGAGGTAGGAGATCGGCTTCTTGCCGATCTCGGTCAGCTCGTCGGCGCGGTAGAATGCCTTGCGCGGCCGCTCCGGCTCGATCGCGAAGAATTCGGCAAGCCCCATCGGAATCCCGTCGAGGATACGCTTCAGCGCACCGACCGACGGGTTCATCTGGTTGGATTCGATCAGCGAAATCGTCGAATTGGTCACCCCGGAGCGCTTGGCGAGCTCGCGCTGCGACAGCTTGTGCCGCGCGCGGATGAATCGGAGCCGACCGCCGATGTCGACGCTCATGACGAGATCCCTGTTGCAGGTGTTGCGGATCGAACAAATCTTCGCAGACCGCTTCAACAAGATCAATGGCTTGCGGTGCGACAGAAAAGGACTTGTTGAGTGCCGGGAAGAGTGGTCCGACTAGGCTCAGTCAGCAATGGAGCGCCGCCGTGACCGTTCATCAGATTCCGAACACCATCAAGACCGATTCGTTCTGGATGCCTTTCACGGCCAATCGGCAGTTCAAGAAAGCGCCGCGGCTGTTCTCCTCCGCCAAGGGCATGTACTACACCTCGGTCGACGGCCGGCAGGTGATCGACGGCTCCGCTGGCCTGTGGTGCGTCAACGCCGGCCACGGCCGGCCGCAGATCGCCGCCGCGGTCGAGCGCCAGCTCTCCACCCTGGACTTCGCGCCGTCCTTCAACATGGGCCACCCGCTGGCGTTCGATTTCGCCGAGCGGCTCGCCGAGATCGCCCCGAAGGGGCTCGATCGGATCTTCTTCACCAATTCGGGCTCTGAGTCGGTCGACACTGCGCTGAAGATCGCGCTGGCCTATCACCGCGCCGCCGGCCAGCCGACCCGCACCCGCCTGATCGGCCGCGAGCGCGGCTATCACGGCGTCGGCTTCGGCGGCATGTCGGTCGGCGGCATGGTCGCCAACCGCCGCCAGTTCGCGACCCATCTGCCGGGTGTCGACCATATCCGCCATACCCATGATCTCGCCCGCAACGCCTTCGCCAAGGACCAGCCGGACCATGGCGCCGAGCTCGCCGACGATGTCGAGCGGATGGTCGCGCTGCACGGCGCCGACACCATCGCGGCCGTGATCGTCGAGCCGGTGCCGGGCTCGACCGCGGTGCTGCCGGCGCCGAAGGGTTATCTGCAGCGGCTGCGCGAGCTCTGCACCAAGCACGGCATCCTCTTGATCTTCGACGAGGTCATCACCGGCTTCGGCCGCCTCGGCACTCCATTCGCCGCCAATTTTTACGGTGTGACGCCGGACATGATGACGACCGCCAAGGGCATCACCAACGGCACCGTGCCGTGCGGCGCGGTGTTCGCCAGCCGCCAGGTCCATGACGGGCTGATGGTGGGCCCCGATAACGCCATGGAGCTGTTCCACGGCTACACCTACTCGGCGCATCCGGTGGCGTGCGCGGCGGGTCTCGCCACGCTCGACATCTACAAGGACGAGGGTCTCCTGACTCGTGGTGCCTCGCTCTCCGACTACTGGCGCGATGGCCTGCATTCGCTGAAGGGCCTGCCGAATGTCGTCGACATCCGCAACCAGGGCCTGATGGGTGCGGTCGAGCTCGCGCCGCGTGACGGCGCTGTCGGCGCGCGCGGCTACGACGTCATGGTCGATTGCTTCAATCGCGGCCTCTACTTCCGCATGAGCGGCGACTCGCTGGCGCTGTCGCCGCCCCTGATCGTGGAGAAGTCGCATATCGACGACATCGTCTCGATCCTCGGCGACGCGATCAAGCGTGTGGCCTGATAATTGCTGGCTGGATTTTAGCTAGCTCTACAAATTGCTGTCGCCGTTGCGAAGCAGAGTGGTTTCGCAGCGGCGATTGCGTTTTTGCTGCAGGATGTGAGGAAAAGTGAAGGTCCTTGTTCTCGGCAGTGGCGTGATCGGCGTCACTTCGGCCTATTACCTCGCGCGTGCCGGCCACGAGGTGACGGTGATCGACCGTCAACCGAAGCCCGCGCTCGAAACCTCCTTCGCCAATGCCGGCGAAGTGTCGCCGGGCTATTCGTCGCCCTGGGCCGGCCCCGGCGTGCCGGTCAAGGCGGTGAAGTGGTTGTTGATGAAGCATGGCCCGCTGGTGATCCGTCCCAAGCTCGATCCCGTGATGTGGCTCTGGCTGCTGAAGATGCTGCGCAACTGCACCACGCAGCGTTACGCGGTGAACAAGAGCCGGATGATCCCGATCGCGGAATACAGCCGCGACTCCCTGCAGGCGCTGCGCAGCGAGATCGGCATCCGCTATGACGAGCGCGCGCAGGGCACGCTGCAGCTGTTTCGTTATCAATCGCAGCTCGATGGCACCGGCGACGACATCGCGGTGCTGAAGCAATACGGCGTGCCGTTCGAGGTGCTCGACCGCGAGGGCTGCATCAAAGCCGAACCGGCGCTCGCCGGCGTGAAGCAGAAATTCGCCGGTGGACTGCGCCTGCCGCATGACGAGACCGGCGACTGCCACATGTTCACGCAGGCCTTGGCGCTGGAAGCCGAGAGGATCGGCGTGCGCTTCAACTTCAATGTCGGCATCGACGGGCTGAACGCCGATGCGTCCCGCATCACCGGCGTTGCGACCAGCGCCGGCGTGATGACCGCCGACGCCTATGTGCTGGCGCTCGGCAGCTACTCGCCGCATCTGGTGCGACCGCTCGGCATCTCGCTGCCGGTCTATCCGGTGAAGGGCTATTCCATCACGGTGCCGATCAAGGACGCGTCCGGCGCGCCGGAATCGACCGTGATGGACGAGAGCTACAAGGTCGCGATCACGCGGCTCGGCGATCGCATCCGCGTCGGCGGCACCGCGGAGATCTCAGGCTACTCCACAAAGCTCTACGACGCGCGGCGCGCGACGCTGGATCATTCGCTGACCGATCTGTTCCCGCGCGGCGGCGACCTTCCCAGGGCCACGTTCTGGTGCGGCCTGCGCCCGATGACGCCGGACGGCCCGCCGGTGATCGGCGCGACGCGCTTTGCCAATCTGCATCTCAACACCGGCCACGGCACGCTCGGCTGGACCATGGCCTGCGGCTCGGGCCGCGTGCTGGCCGACATGCTCTCCGGGAAGAAGCCCGAGATCGACACCAAGGAGCTGTCGATCAAGCGCTACGATCACCGCTTCGGTTAACGAGCGAAATCATGACCGGCTCGCGTGAAAGACGCGACCGGCTGCAACGGCACGAATGCAAATGCCTGGCACGCGGCGGCTGGTTCGCCGGGCGAGAGGCGAGGGTCATGGCCTTTCACCGGCGATGTCCTCCCTGCTGCAAGCTGCGTGCGCACCGGGCCAAAAGCGCGATGAGATGAGGTCGAATCGTCATCGCGCTTTAGCTCTTTGTTTGAGCATGATCTCCGCGCAGACGCGTTCCGCGTTTGTCGCGAGGGAAAACCGCTTCGCACTTTCCGGATCATGCTTTAGGCGATGTCGAACTCGTCCTGCATCGCCGTCACGGTGTCGCGAAGCTCTCTCTCCTTTGCCTCATCCAGCGCGGTCTCGCGCGTGCCGCCGAGATCCCAACTTGGGCTGTAGCCCTTCAGGCGGATCAGCTTCAGTCCTTGACGCCGGATCGTCTTTCCAGTTCGGCCGTGATCTCGTGCTGCATCTGAAGTGTTTCATTGGGACCTCTCCGGGGAACGTTGTTTCCGCTGAATAAGACAGCCGGCATCTTGTTCCTCGCGCTGTGCTGAACGTGCGTCCTTCCGCCTAGGAACGACCACCTCGCGGACCACGTTGCTCCGGTTCGAACCAGGAAAGGACGTCACATGAAGAAGCTGGCTACGATCAGTTTGGCCGCGGCGATGGTGCTCTCCACGCCGCTCGCCTTCGCGCAAGGAGCGGGCGGTGGAGCAGGCGGAGCCGGCGGCGGATCGGCAGGCGGCGCGAGCGCCGGCGCAGGGACGGGAAGTTCGGGCACAGGAACCGGCACCGGCTCGTCGGGCACCGGCGGCACCACCGGCATGGGAACGGGCTCGGGCATGAGCAATCCACCCGGCAGCACCACCGGCAACGACATGAACAACCCGGGCAGTTCGACGCCGAATTATTCGACCGACCCGAATGGCAATTCCGCGACCGGGACCGGAACGTCGAACCTTCCAGGCAACAACAGCGGAACGCGAACCAATCCGCGATAGTCACAAAAGCCCCGCATCGCGCGGGGCTTTCGTTATCCAGGATCGATCAACGAAAAGCCCGGCACGCTGGCCGGGCTGGATCGCAAATATCCAATAGAGCAAATATGAGCTTGGACTTGGCAATGCGGCGATCTAGCCGAAAGCCGGCCAGCTCGTCTGTGCACTTTGGCACATTTGCCGGGCGCCTCTTTCGGCTGGTCCGAGCTATGCTTGGCGCCGCGCCTTTCGCCCCGCTTTCTTTGCCGGCAGTGCCGCTGCCGCTTTGCCTGCCGGCTGCACCCTCAAGCCGTCGACGAACACATCGAGGAGCCTGAGCGCTGTTGTCTGCCAGCCCGGCTGGTCGTGCATGTAGCACATGCCGATCAGCGCGCGCAGCACGTCCTCGGCGCTGATGTCGCTGCGGATGGCGCCGGCCGCCACCGCACGCGCGAGCAGGGTGCCGATCGCCTTGGTCAGGCGATCGAACGAATAGGTGTGCAGCTCGGTCGAGCCATGCGCGACCAGCGCGAGCGCTGCGACCATGCCCTTCTTGGTGGCGACGAATTCCACATTGGCGCGCAGCCAGCGACGCAGCGCCGCGACCGGCTCCGGCGCGCATTGCAATTGCTCGGCAAGATCGCCGAGCTGCTCGACCTCGCGGCGGTAGACCGCCTCATACAGCGCTTCGCGGGTCGGGAAGTGCCGATACAGCGTGCCGATGCCGACGCCGGCATGGCGCGCCACCGCCTCGAGGCTCGCCTCGCTGCCGCCGGCCGAGAACACGGCCTTGGCTGCTTCCAGCACGCGCTCGCGATTGCGCACGGCATCGGCGCGCGGCTTGCGGACAATTTCTGGTGATGAACCGGCCATTCCTTTTTCTTTTCACCCTCCCTTGTAAACGGAGGATGCCTCCGTATATGGCGACCAGCACCGGGCCTGACAAGGCGCGCCGATCATGCATCGGCGGCCACGGGTTTCTGTTGCCTCGATTCAACCCGACCATACACGGATCGGAGCCCTGCATGAATCTTCCACTCAGCCTCACCATCAACGGCGTCCGCCGGGAAATCACCCTCGACGACCCCCGTGTCACCCTGCTCGACCTGCTGCGCGAGCGGCTCGACCTCACCGGAACCAAGAAGGGGTGCGACCGCGGCCAGTGCGGCGCGTGCACCATCCTGGTCGACGGCCGCCGCATCAATTCCTGCCTCGCGCTCGCCGCCAGCCATGACGGCGCCGAGATCGTCACCATCGAAGGCATCGGGCGCGGCGGCGAGCTGCATCCGGTGCAGGCCGCCTTCATCGCCCATGACGGCTTCCAGTGCGGCTTCTGCACCCCGGGCCAGATCATGAGCGGCATCGGTCTGATTGGGGAGGGCCAGGCCGGCGACGATCCGGAGCGGGTGCGCGAATGCATGAGCGGCAATCTCTGCCGCTGCGGCGCCTATCAGGGGATCACCGAAGCCGTGCTCGAGGCACAGGCCGACATGACTGCCAGCAAGCTGAGGCGTTCCGCATGATGAACTTCGATTATGTCAGGCCGGCCAATGTCGCGGATGCGATCGCGGCGGCCAGCGAGAAGGGCGCGACCTATCTCGCCTCCGGCACCAATCTGCTCGATCTGATGAAGGGCGGCGTCAGCCGGCCGAGCCGTCTCGTCGACGTCACGCGGCTGCCCGGGCTCGATCGCATCGAGCGCCTCTCCGACGGTAGCTTGCGGATCGGCGCG
>NZ_JACMYK010000132.1 GCF_020889785.1 Bradyrhizobium acaciae | reverse complement strand
CCTTCGGCGCTGGTGCGGCCGGCATCTTGGCGAGGTCGGCGGCGCTTTCGCCGTCGGCCAGGATGGTGGCGATCGGCGTGTTGACCGCGACGTCGGCGGTGCCTTCCGGAATCAGGATCTTGCCGAGCGTGCCCTCGTCGGTGGCCTCGACCTCCATCGTCGCCTTGTCGGTCTCGATCTCGGCGATGACGTCACCGGACTTGATGGTCTCGCCTTCCTTTTTCAGCCATTTGGCGAGGTTGCCCTTCTCCATGGTGGGCGACAGCGCAGGCATCAGCACTTGAATGGGCATATCGGCTCCCGAAATCGGTCTTGAGATTCTTCTGCGCGGTGGGATCAGCGGTAGATGTCGGTGTAGAGCTCCGACGCATCGGGCTCCGGATCGTGCTGCGCGAAGTCGGCGGCTTCGTTGACGATCTCGCGCACCTCGGCGTCGATCGCCTTGAGGTCCTGCTCGCTCACGCCTGATGCCAGCAAGCGGTTGCGCACCTGCTCGATCGGATCCTGGTCGTGGCGAACCTTTTCGACTTCCTCACGCGTCCGGTACTTCGCGGGATCGGACATCGAGTGACCGCGGTAACGATAGGTCTGCATCTCCAGGATGATCGGACCGTTGCCGCCTCGGCACCAGGCGGTGGCCTCATCGGCGGCAGCCTTCACCGCGCGCACGTCCATGCCGTCGACCTGCTTGCCGGGAATGTTGAAGGAGACGCCGCGCTTGGAGAAGTCCTGCTGGGCCGACGCGCGCGACACCGAGGTGCCCATCGCATACCGATTGTTCTCGATCACATAGATCACCGGCAGCTTCCACAGCTCGGCCATGTTGAAGCTCTCGTAGACCTGGCCCTGGTTGGCCGCGCCATCGCCGAAATAGGTCACGCTGACGTTATCGTTGCCGCGATAGCGATTGGCGAAGGCAAGGCCGGTGCCGAGCGACACCTGCGCGCCCACGATGCCGTGGCCGCCGTAGAAATGCTTCTCCTTGCTGAACATGTGCATGGAGCCGCCCTTGCCGCGGGAATATCCGCCGCGGCGGCCGGTCAGTTCCGCCATCACGCCCCGGGATTCCATGCCGCAGGCCAGCATATGGCCGTGGTCGCGGTAGCCGGTTATGACCTCGTCACCGAGCTTCAGCGCCATCTGCATGCCGACCACGACAGCTTCCTGGCCGATATAGAGATGGCAGAAACCGCCGATCGCACCCATGCCGTAGAGCTGGCCGGCCTTCTCCTCGAAGCGCCGGATCAGCAGCATGTCCCGCAGGGCCTTGAGCTCCTGCTCCCTGCTGAATTCGGGGGGAGAGCCCGCCTTCTCCTGCCCTGATTCCTTTGCGACGGTTTTCTTGGCTGTGGCCATGGCAATTCCGGGTGAGAGAAGTCGAAGAACCCTCTCTAACCCAACTCAAATCACCTTGGAAGGATTGCGTTCGCTCGACGGAATTTTGCTATGCCGCACTGCAGCGCGGCGCGACATTTTTGTGATACGGATCGATCGATTTTGAAATTTGAAGAACAGCAGCCAGTTATTTTCGGACATGCAGCTGTCCTAAAATAGCTGGCGGCGTCAGTTCGCCTTGTTGATCCGAACGAGATCACGCGGGTTTGCGTAGTCGAGCTGGAAGCGCGCGCGCTCGTCCAGCATATCGGGGTCGACCCGGTCCGAGCGCAGCAGCGACACCCGCTGCTCGCCCTCGGCCCGCTCCTTCTTCAAGCGCGCGAGCTCCGAGGTCAGCGCGATGATTTCCTGGTCGAGCTCCAGCCGCGCATTCAGGCCGTATTTGCCGGTGTAGGCGTTGACGCCGAAATAGCCGACCATCAGCGCCGCCAGCGTGTAGAGGGCGAGCCCGGTCAGAATCGATTTGAGCCGTGTGCGGGAAACCATGGCCGCGAAGATGCGGCCATGGAGTTAACGGACTGCTAAACCAGAGCGTTTTCGAGCGAAGTCGATGCCGGTTCGCATAGCAATCAAGTTTACGCAGATTGCGTAGACTTATCTGCGGTAGAAAACGCGTCAAAACGACATCAGCGGTTCTGCTTTTCGATGAAGGCCGAGAAAGCGTCGAGATACTGCTGCAGCACGCCCTTGAGCGACTCCTTGGTCAGCTCGCCCTTGTCGTCGAAGGCATCGCCGACGCCGTTGAGATAGGCTTCCGGCTGGCCGAGGATCGGGCCGGAGATACCCGGCAGGATGTTCTGCAGATGCTTCACAGCGCTGACGCCGCCGAGCGGTCCGGGCGAGTTGCCGATGATGCCGACCGGCTTGCCGATGAACGAGCTCTTGCCGTACGGCCGCGAGGCGACGTCGATAGCGTTCTTGAGCACGCCCGGGATTGAGCGGTTGTATTCGGGGGTCACGAACAGGACGCCGTTCGACTTCTGCAGCTTCTCGCGGAAGGCGAGCCAGTCCGCCGGCGGGGCCGCCTCGAGGTCCTGGTTGAAGAAGGAAATGCCCTCGAGGGTCGTCACATCGAGCTTCAGCGAGGCCGGGGCGAGCTTGGCCAGCGCATTGGCGATCTTGAGCGAGAAGCTCTGCTTGCGAATGCTGCCGACGACGGTGACGATGTTATAGGCCATTGCATATTCCCCTCGGGTTGCGCGTAACACTGCACTTCACCTACCGGCCCGCCGAGAAAGATGCAAGTGCATGGATCGTCCAATTCCGGAAACGCAGCGTTTGCGAATTTTGCACCAACGGCGCTGAGGCTGCGCCGCTCAAGCCCCGTCAGCTCGCCGCCGGAGAACGCCATTCCGCCCGAAAGCCGCGCCGGGCGCAACCGGCGGCAAATTGTCGACACGTTCCTCGAAAGATACTGTCGCGATTCCAGGCAAGCATCGCGCCAACCGAAGAGCGGCTGATGGCAGAGCGCAAGATACGGGTTGCAATCCTGTTCGGCGGACGATCGGCCGAACACGACGTCTCGCGGGCATCGGCCGCCAACGTGCTTCGCTCGCTCGACCCGAGCGTCACAAGCGCTCCAGGAAGCTGGCATTCGAGCGCGAATAGAGCGCTTTCGAGCGAAGTGGCCCCGCGGCTACGCGCCCTTGTTCGGGTTGATCAGGAATTTTTCTCCGGTCGCACGCTTGCCGTAGACGGCGATGTTGTCGAGCTGCAAGGTCTCCTGCAACGAGACCACCTTGGTGTAGTGGCTCGCGAAGGTCGTCTTCAACTCCGCCACCACGCGCTGGCGCAGCTTGTTGCCCGCCTCCGGACCGATCTTCATCAGGAACGGGAACAGCAGCCAGCCGCCGACGCCCCAGGCCATGCCGAAGCCGCGCGGCAGCTCGATCGAGCGGGTGTCGAGGCTGCCATAAATATAAACCTGCTTGTGCACATTCGAGCCGTACCGGCTATAGGCCTTGGCGGTCTTGTTGATCGCGGTCTCCATCGCGACCAGGATCTGACCCGCTAGCTTGCCGCCGCCGATCGCATCGAAGGCGATGGTCGCGCCGGTCTCGACCAGCGCGCCGGTGAGCTTGTCCATGAAATCGGGCGCCGAGGAATCGACGACATGCCTGGCGCCGATCTTGTGCAGGATGCCAGCCTGCTCCTCGTTGCGCACGATGTTGACGAGGCCGATGCCGTCCTTGAGGCAAATCTTGTTGAGCATCTGGCCGAGGTTGGATGCCGCCGCGGTGTGCACCAGCGCCTTGTGCCCCTCGCGTCGCATCGTCTCGGTCATGCCGAGCGCGGTGAGCGGGTTGACGAAGCAGGACGCGCCTTCCGCCGGGGTGATGCCCTCGGGCAGCGGCAGGCATTCACCGACCCGCAGCGTGCGGTATTGCGCATACATCGCACCGCCGATCATCGCGACCGTCCGCCCCATCAGCGCTTTCGCCGCGTCCGACGAACCGGTCCTGATCACGACGCCGGCACCTTCATTGCCGACCGGCATCGACTCGTCGAGCCGCGCGGCCATGCCGGCCAACGCCGCGTCCGGCACGCGCGCGGTCACGACAGGCAAGTCCTTGCTGCCGGAGACCTTTGCGGCCGACATGTCGGCCGGCCCGATCAGCAGACCGAGATCCGACGGATTGATCGGGGTCGCCTCGACCCGGACCACGACCTCATCGGGTCCGGGCTCGGGGGTCGGGACATTGACCAGCGACAATTCCAGCTCACCATTCTTCTTGAGCAGCGAACGCAGTTGCAGACCGCTCTTGCCGTCACTCATCCCGACCTCCCTTTTTTACGTTTTATTCAGTCCCGATCAGTTGGGGCGTTACGCTAGCGCCTTCAAGGCCGCCCTGCCGGCGTATTTCGCCTGCGTGCCGAGCTGCTGCTCGATGCGCAGCAGCTGGTTGTACTTGGCGGTGCGGTCGGAGCGCGCCAGCGAGCCAGTCTTGATCTGCCCGCAATTGGTGGCGACCGCGAGGTCGGCAATCGTGGAGTCCTCAGTCTCGCCGGAGCGATGCGACATCACGGCGGTGTAGCCGGCCTTGTAGGCCATCTCGATCGCCGCCAGCGTCTCGGTCAGCGTGCCGATCTGGTTGACCTTGACCAGGATCGAGTTGGCGCGGCCGTTCTTGATGCCATCGGCGAGCCGGGTGACGTTGGTGACGAACAGATCGTCGCCGACCAGCTGGCACTTCTTGCCGATCGCATCCGTCAGCTCCTTCCAGCCGTCCATGTCGTCCTCCGACATGCCGTCCTCGATGGTGACGATCGGATAGCGGCCGACGAGATCGGCGAGATACTTCACCTGCTCGGAACGCGAGCGGGTCTTGTTCTCGCCGCCGTAGACGTAGGAGCCTTCCTTGAAGAATTCGGTGGAGGCGCAGTCGAGGCCGAGCACGACGTCGTCGCCCGCCTTGTAGCCGGCTTTGCCGATCGCGTTCATGACGAACTCGAGCGCGGCATCGGCCGACGGCAGGTTCGGCGCGAAGCCGCCCTCGTCGCCGACATTGGTGTTGTGGCCGGCCTTCTTCAATTCGCCACGCAGCGTGTGGAAGATCTCCGAACCGCAACGCAGCGCCTCGGCGAACGAGGCGGCGCCGACCGGCAGGATCATGAATTCCTGGAAGTCGATCGGGTTGTCGGCATGCACGCCGCCATTGATGATGTTCATCATCGGCACCGGCAGCGTCCGCGCCGAGGTGCCGCCGACATAACGATAGAGCGGCATGTCGAACGATTCCGCTGCGGCCTTGGCGCAGGCCAGCGAGACGCCGAGGATGGCGTTGGCGCCCAGCCGGCTCTTGTTCGGCGTGCCGTCGAGATCAATCATGATCTGGTCGATCGCGACCTGCTCCTCGACGGCCTGATCGGCGAGCGCCTCGAAGATCTCGCCGTTGACGGCGGCAACCGCCTTCTCGACGCCCTTGCCGAGGTAGCGCGACTTGTCGCCATCACGCAGTTCCACCGCCTCATGGGCGCCGGTGGAGGCGCCCGACGGCACCGCCGCGCGACCGATCGACCCATCCTCCAGCACCACATCGACCTCGACCGTGGGGTTGCCACGGCTATCCAGGATTTCGCGGCCGATGATGTCGACGATGTCAGTCATGAGAACCTCTTATGGGCAGTGAGGGGGTCGGATGGCGGTGCTTCTACCGCAATGCATCGAGGGGGAAAAGGCCGCCTGACGGCCCGCGTTGCCGTACTTTGCATGGGGTTGTTTTGCGGGAAAACCGGTTTCCACTTTTCCGGATCATGCTCTATGAGACCCGAACGGAGACCCCAATGGCAAAGAAATCCAGCAAATCAACGACCTCCCCCGGCCTGCAACTCGGCCGTGCGGTGGAATGGCCCGACGCACCGGAAAAGGCGCAGCTCGACCGCGTGCCCAATCCGCAGGCTGGTACCGATTATCTGGTCCGCTTCACGGTGCCGGAATTCACCTCGATCTGCCCGGTGACGGGCCAACCGGATTTCGCGCATCTGGTGATCGACTATGTGCCGGGCCGCTGGCTGCTGGAATCCAAATCGCTGAAACTGTTCGCCGCGAGCTTCCGCAACCATGGCGCCTTCCATGAGGACTGCACGGTCATGATCGGCAAGCGGCTATCAGACGAGATCAAGCCGAAATGGCTGCGCATCGGCGGCTATTGGTACCCGCGCGGCGGCATCCCGATCGACGTGTTCTTCCAGACCGGAAGGCTGCCGAAGGGCATCTGGGTTCCTGATCAGGGCGTCGCGACGTATCGCGGGCGGGGTTAGCGGGACCGATGGAACGCCGCTATCTGAAAGCTAAGTACCGCCTTTGGGATGAATGCGACGAACTTCCAGCTCTTCCCAACGTGTCATGACTTTCTCGTTGAAGCGCCGCTGGTCAAACCTGACCTGACCGTCGTCCTGAATCAGGAAGATATCGTCCTGGGACGCGACCGCGTCCAGAAAGTGAGGCGATCGACTGTCAAGATTGACCTCCCCGCGGAATTCAGAATGACTATGCAACATCTCGAAAGAGGACATTGCAACGCAGTAGTTGTCGAAGGTCTCGAATTTTGAGAAGTCGGCAACAGAGCATTCATCCAAAGTCATCACGGGATAGAAATTAGGCCCCCACAGACCGCACGTTGGTTGGAGAATTCTGAGAACACCGAGTTGCTCCAGCACACCACCCGGCCACTCCCAGTTACTTGAGAATTCATGATGGAAGGCCTCGCGTAGCGTGCCATTTTCATCAGGGAGCGACTTGATTCTCCCGCGCTTTCGGTCGAGATCCATCTTCCGATAAACCTCGAACAGAAATTCGTACGCAAGCGCGGCCACTGACGCGTTTTGCATTCCTCGACCTCTCGATACCCGCGTCCCTGAAGAGGTGACGCCTATATTCATCAAATCATCACTACGGCTCCACGTCGGGCCGCGCGGCCGCGTCCGCCGGACGCGTCTGCTTCAGGAATCTCGCGCAGATAAATCCGAGCACCACCATCACGGCGGCGGCCGAGACCAACGTCGTCGTCTTGCCGGCGTGTTGAAGCCCAAAACCGTAGGCGATCGGGCCGACGGTCTGGCCCATGAAGAAGAAGAACGAGTGCAGCGACAGCGCGGTGGCGCGCGCCTCGACCGACAACTCGCTAGCGAACACCTGCAGGCAGCCGTGGATCATGTAGAAGCCGAGGCCCATCACCATGAGGCCCGCCATCTGCAGCTTCCAGTGCGGCCCGAAGGCGACGCCGACGAGCTGGATCGCGACCAACGTCGCGCCCACGATCATCATGCCCCTCACGCCGATCATCGGCAGTAGCCGCGCGACCGTCAGCGTGTAGAGCAATCCGCCGATCGCAAAGCCCGCGATCACGATGCCGGCGATCGACAGCGAGGTCTCGCCGAGCTCGAACAGGAACGAGGCGATGAAGGGAAACAGCCCGAGCACGCAGCAGCCTTCGACGAAGACCGCCGAATAGCAGATGCGCGCGTTCGGGTTGGTGAAGATGGTGCGATAGCCGTGGCGCAGCGCCTTCAGGCTGGTGCGCGGCGGACGGTTCAGCGCGGCGCCGCGGAAGCCGGCCGCAACCGCGACCGCGACGATGATGACAAGGCCGCCGAGCACCGCGAGCACACCACGCCAGCCGAGCAGATCGCCGATCAGGCCGGAGGCCGTCGCACCGAGCAAATTGCCGGTCATCGAGCCCGCCAGCGTTCGGCCGATCGCGAGCTGCCGCTTGTCCGGGCCGACGAGGTCGCTGGTCAGGGACAGCGCCACCGGAAACACCCCGCCCGAGCCGATGCCGGCGAGGATGCGCGTCACGAACAGCATCGGGAACGAAGTCGAGAGCGCGCCGAGGATGTTAGCAATACCGAGCAGTCCGAGGCAGATCGTCATCAGCCGCGCCTTGCCGAACAGATCGGCGGCGGCGCCGATCGCCGGCTGGACCGCGGCAAAGGTGAAGGCGAATACCGCGGCAAAGCTCGCCGCGGTCGCGATGCTGACGCCGAAATCCTCCGCGACATGCGGCAGCACCGGATCGAGCGCGCGCACCGACAGGCTCGCCGCGAAGGTCGCCAGCGTGATGACGTTGAGGGCCGGCGGCATGCCGCTGGTTGCGGTCATGTCGTGGTCCGTCGGTCAGGCTGCCGTCTTGGCCAGCGCGTCGAACTGCATCAGCCGCTTGACGAGAGATTCGAATTCACGGAGCGGCACCATGTTGGGGCCATCGGACGGCGCATGATCCGGATCGGGATGGGTCTCGATGAACACGCCGGCGACGCCGACCGCGACCGCAGCCCGCGCCAGCACCGGCACGAACTCGCGCTCGCCGCCCGACGAAGTGCCCTTGCCGCCCGGCTGCTGCACCGAATGGGTGGCGTCGAAGATCACAGGCGCGCCGGTGGTGCGCGAAAGGATCGGCAGCGCGCGCATGTCCGAGACCAGCGTATTGTAGCCGAACGACGCGCCACGCTCGGTGACCAGCACATTGGCGTTGCCGGCGCCGGTGATCTTGCTCACCACATTGGCCATGTCCCACGGCGCCAGAAACTGGCCCTTCTTGACGTTGACGGCCTTGCCGGTGGCGGCCGCGGCCAGCAGCAGATCGGTCTGCCGGCACAGGAAGGCCGGAATCTGGAGCACGTCGACGGCCTGCGCCGCCTCGGCGCACTGGTCAGGCTCGTGCACATCGGTCAGCACGGGCAGCCCGAGCGAAGAGCGGATCTCAGCGAAGATCGGCAGCGCCTGCTTCAGCCCGATGCCGCGCGCGGCCGACGCGCTGGTGCGGTTCGCCTTGTCGAACGAGGTCTTGTACACCAGACCGATCTTGAGCCGGTCCGCGATCTCCTTCAGCGCGGAAGCCACTTCAAGCGCGTGGGCGCGGCTCTCGAGCTGGCAGGGACCGGCGATGATCTGTAGCGGCAAGGCGTTGCCGAATTTGGCCGATCCGACGGCAACGATCGGCGCGGCTTGCGCGGAAACCTTATTGGTCAAAATGCTGCATCCTTTTGGCCTGCGACCATGCAATCCCGCGCGGGAGGGATCAAGCCATCCTGCACGATGAGGGGGTTGCGCTGACGCCGTGGGTGCGCCGTGCTATCACAATCCTGCCCCAACCGCCCCTATAGACTGCCGGGGAACAGATTCCCAATGAGGAACGACATGCGCTTTTCGCCTGTGATCATAGCCGTGGCCGCCCTGTCGGCGATGCCGGGCCTTGCCTTTGGCCAGACCAACAGCCAGCCCGGCGTCGTCACCAGCGGCGCTACCGGCGTCACCATCAACGGCAAGCCGGCCGCGCGCAGCGGCGACACCACCAGCAATGGCGGCCCCCTGGTCGAAGGCGTGCCCAATGTCCTGATCAACGGCAAGCCAGCGGTGGTCATGGGCGACCGTACGCATTGCGGCGGCAAGACCACCTCCGGCGCCCATGGCGTCTTCATCAACGGCAAGCCGATGGTCCGCGAAGGCGATCAGACCTCGGGCTGCGCGCAATAGGTCACACATTCCCCCATCCTAGCTGTGACGCTTTGCACCGCGTCATTGCGAGGAGCGATAGCGACGAAGCAATCCATCTCTCCACTTGCGGAGCTATGGATTGCTTCGCTTCGCTCGCAATGACGGTTCCTAGCCTGACGCAGCGTCACTTGACCGACGAAAATGCGGTTGGCACCAGGAGCTGGTTTTCGATGGTGAGAACGATCTGGCCGTCCTCCTCGGTCTTGGCACGCGCGGCGATCCATTCCGGATCGGTCGTGAATGCAGTCCATTTCTTGTCGCGCTCGGCAAGCGATTCCCAGGCCAGCAGATAGGTCAGGTCCTGGTTGGATTCGCCGACCAGCGTCGTGAAGAAGCCGGCCTGCTTGATGCCGTGCTTGTCCCAGAGCTTCAGCGTGATGGTCTCGAAGCGCTTCAGCAGCGCCGGCAGCCGGCCCGGCAGGCAGCGATAGACGCGGGTCTCGTAGATCATTGTCGGTCCTTCCCGGATTTTGCTTGGCGTGCCGTTATAGCCAGCGGGTTCCGGACTGTCTTGAGGGGGCGCCGACATGGCACCCCTGCTCGCGGCAGGCGGCCATTTCCGCAATGTTGTTGCAATGTTACTTGCCCTACAACCGGCTGTTCGGGATCTGGACCCAAAGCACATGCGGATACTGCTGGTTGAAGACGAGCCGGAGATGGCGGCGGCGCTGTCGCAGGCGCTGAAGGGCTACGACATGGTCGTCGACCATGTGCCGAGCCTTGCCGAGGCCGAGGAAGCGATCTCCGCCGATGTCCATGGCGCGGTCCTGCTCGACCGCCAGCTTCCCGACGGCGACGGCCTCACGCTGATCCCGAAACTGCGCGCCAAGGCGGACGGCGTTCCGATCATCGTGCTGACCGCGCGCGGCGACCTCGCCGACCGCATCACCGGTCTCGACAGCGGCGCCGACGACTATCTGGCCAAGCCGTTCGCGGTCGAGGAGCTGCTGGCGCGGCTGCGCGCCGTGCTGCGCCGCCCCGCAGGCATGCAGCTCGACATCATCAAGGCCGGCCGCATGGCGTTCGATTGCAGCCATCGCGAGGCCAGCATCGATGGCCGCCCGCTCGAGCTCCCGCGGCGCGAACTCCTGGTGCTGGAGACGCTGCTGCGCCGCATGGGCCGCACGGTGCTGCGCGCGACGCTCGAAGACGCCGTCTACAATTTCGAGGACGAGATCCAGTCGAACGCGCTCGACGCCCACGTCTCGCGGCTCAGGCGCAAGCTTGCCGAGTCGGACGCCGGCATCGAGATCCACAGCATCCGCGGCGTCGGTTACCTGCTGAAGCAGGTGTCATGAGCGAACAGGCCGATCACTACTGCCTGCGGTCGCAACTGAGCTGGCGCCTGGTCGCGTTGCAGGCGGTGTTGCTGACGGGACTCGTGCTCACTGTGCTTGGCGCGCTGTGGGCTTCCGGTTTCCTGCTGGTCAACCGGGATGAGGAACGCGTCATCGACGTCGTGCAATCGGCCATCATGCGCAACGCGCAAGGCGAACTCGCGTTGCGTCCGACCGACGATCTCAACAAGCTACGCGCCGAGATTCCCGATCTCTGGTTCGCCGTGCGGGACCGCGAGGGGCACACGCTCTCCGAAGGCGAGGTGCCGCCCGATTTCGCGCGGATCGGCAATGCCCTCGATCATATCAGCCAGGCTCGGCTCGGCTATCAGATGCTGGAGGACAGCCCAGGCAAGCCGGCGGCGCGGCTGAAGCGCGTCAACAGCGACGCCGGCAACGTCCAGATCATGACCGCGACGCAGGGCCGGATGACCGGAACCAAGGCGCTGCTGGTGATGACGCTGACGTGCCTGGGCAGCACCCTGCCCGGCCTGTTGCTGATGGCATGCGCCACCTTCATCGCGACGCCGATGGTGGTGCGGCGCGCCTTCGCCGGCATCGACTCCGCGGCCGACGAGGCGCGCCGGATCGACTTCCGCCAGCGCGGCAGCCGGCTGTCGGCCGACCACCTGCCGCTTGAAGTCGCCCCACTCGTGACCGCCGTCAATGACGCGCTGAAGCGGCTCGACGACGGCTACTCGCGCCATCAACGCTTCGTTGCCGACGCTGCGCACGAACTGCGCACGCCGATCGCGATCCTCAACACGCGGCTGGAGTCGCTGCCGCCGGGGCCCGAGAAAACCCGCCTGCTCGAGGATTCCGCCCGGCTTGCGACGTTGGCCGAGCAGCTGCTCGACATCCAGCGCTTCGACCAGTGCCGCAATCCGTTTGGACGGGTCGATCTGGTCGCGGTCGCGCGCACCGTCGCCGCCGACCTCGCGCCGCTGGCGATCGCGGCCGGCTACGAATTGTCGCTCGATGCCGCAACGGATCGGGTCGAAACATCAGGCGACCGCGCCGCGCTGGAGCGCGCGCTGACCAATCTGGTGCAGAACGCCATCCAGCATGGCGGCCGCCGCGGCACCATCACGATCCATGTCGGCAGCGCCGCGACGATCGACGTGACGGATGAAGGCGACGGCATTCCCAAGGACCAGCGCACGCGGATCTTCGATCCGTTCTACCGGCTCGCGCCGCTCGACCGCGGCGCCGGCCTCGGGCTCAACATGGTGCGCGAGATCGCAAGGCTACATGGCGGTCACGTCTCCGTGCTCGACGGACCGAAGGGCGGCGCGTGCTTCCGTCTCACATTGCCGCCGGCGCCCTGTGTCTCGTGATGCGATCGCGTTTCGAGCGAAGCGGGCAACGGTGCGCGTGAAGAAAACGCATCACGACTAGAATCTACCTCTTCGTTCCGATTCAATCGGAGCGGGACTCCAGCAACATCGCGCAATGTTGTCGCAATGCAGACCCCGCAAAGAAGAGATCGCGCTACGCAATCGAGTCGGGGCGCGACGACACTTTGCTGGGAATCCCAATGTCACATGACCTCCTGTCTTTCTTCACGGCGTGGATGGCGGCCCCCGGCCGCGTCGGCGCCATCGCGCCGTCGGGCGCTGCGCTCGCCGAGCTGATCACGCGCGATATCACCGCCAACACCGGTCCGGTGCTCGAGCTCGGCCCCGGCACCGGCGCCTTCACCTATCAGCTGTTGAAGCGCGGCGTGCGGCAGCAGGATCTCACGCTGATCGAGTACGGTTCGGATTTCATGCGGCTGTTGCAGCTGCGTTTTCCAGGCGCGCGCGTGCTGTGGATGGACGCCGCGCGGCTGGCCTCGGAACGGCTTTACGACGGCGCGCCGGTCGGCGCTGTCGTCAGCGGACTGCCGCTGCTCAACATGTCGCCGCGCAAGGTCATATCGATCGTGAGCGGCGCATTCAGCTACATGCGTCCCGGCGGCGCGTTCTATCAATTCACCTACGGCATGCGCTGCCCGGTGCGGCGGCCGATCCTCGACCGGCTCGGGCTGCGCGCCACGCTGGTCGATCGCGCCATCCTCAACGTGCCGCCCGCCGCGGTCTACCGGCTGACGCGACGCCCGCAACACAAGCTGATGACGCGCGACGTCACGCCGGCGGCCGGTTCGAACGTTTCACCGATCAAGAAAGAACGCCGGGCCAGCGAGGACTGTGCCGCCGTGTAGCGGCACGGTCGACGGCCGCGTTACATCAGCCGGCTCTGCTTCGCCGCGGCCTCGATGAACGAAGCGAACAGCGGATGCGGCTCGAAGGGCCGCGACTTCAGTTCGGGATGGAACTGGACGCCGATGAACCAGGGGTGGTCCTCATACTCGACGATTTCCGGCAGCACCCCGTCGGGCGACATGCCGGAGAAGCGCAGACCGTGCTGCTCGAGGCGATCCTTGTAGGCGGTGTTGACCTCGTAGCGATGGCGATGCCGCTCGGAGATCTCGGTCGCGCCGCCATAGACCTGGGAGACGCGGCTGCCGCGGTTGAGCGCCGCGGGATAGGCGCCGAGCCGCATGGTGCCGCCGAGGTCGCCGCTCTGCGAACGCTTCTCGAGCTCGTTGCCGCGCAGCCATTCGGTCATCAGGCCGACCAGTGGCTCCTTGGTCGGGCCGAACTCGGTCGAGTTGGCCTCCTCGATGCCGACCAGATTGCGCGCCGCCTCGATCACGGCCATCTGCATGCCGAAGCAGATGCCGAAATACGGCACGTCGCGCTCACGCGCGAACTGCGCCGCGCGGATCTTGCCCTCGGCGCCACGCTGGCCGAAGCCGCCGGGCACCAGGATGCCGTTGACGTGCTCCAGGAACGGCGCCGGGTCCTCGTTCTCGAACACCTCGCTCTCGATCCAGTCGAGATTGACCTTCACCTTGTTGGCGATGCCGCCATGGGAGAGCGCCTCGATCAGCGATTTGTAGGCGTCCTTCATGCCGGTATATTTGCCGACGATCGCGATCGTCACCGCGCCTTCCGGATTACGGACGCGCTCGTTGATGACGTTCCAGCTCTGCAGCGCCGGCGGAATCTTTGCGGTGATGCCGAACGCAGCCAGCACCTCGTCGTCGAGGCCGGCGGCGTGATAGGCCTCCGGCACGGCGTAGATGTTGTCGACGTCGCGCGCCTCGATCACGGCGCTCTCGCGCACGTTACAGAACAGGCCGAGCTTGCGCCGCTCTTCCTTGGGGATTTCGCGGTCGGTGCGGCACAGCAGGATATCCGGCTGAATGCCGATCGAGCGCAGCTCCTTCACCGAATGCTGCGTCGGTTTTGTCTTGAGTTCGCCGGCACTTGGAATGTACGGCAGAAGTGTCAGGTGAATGTAGACGGCATGGTCGCGCGGCAGCTCGTTCTTGAGCTGGCGGATCGCCTCGAAGAACGGCAGGCCCTCGATGTCGCCGACGGTGCCGCCGATCTCGACCAGCACGAAATCGTAGTCATCGTTACCCGACAGCACGAATTCCTTGATCGCGTTGGTGACGTGCGGGACCACCTGGATCGTCGCGCCGAGATAATCGCCGCGGCGTTCCTTGGTGATGATGTCCTGGTAGATGCGCCCGGTCGTGATGTTGTCGGCCTTGGTGGCCGGACGACCGGTGAAACGCTCGTAATGGCCGAGATCGAGATCGGTCTCGGCGCCGTCGTCGGTCACGAACACTTCGCCGTGCTGGTACGGCGACATCGTTCCGGGATCGAGGTTGAGATAGGGATCGAGCTTGCGAAGGCGGACCTTGTAGCCCCTAGCCTGCAGCAAAGCGCCGAGCGCCGCTGAAGCCAGACCCTTGCCGAGCGAGGAGACCACGCCGCCGGTGATGAATATGTACCGCGCCATGGGACTTTACCTTTAAGCCGACTCCACCGATTCGCAAAACGAATCGGCTGTTCCCGGCAAACAATTCGCCGGGCTGTGGGTTACGTTAAACTGAGAGCGATTTCAGAGCATTAATGGGGGTTTTGGATGCAGGATGCCAGCGCGGCATCCTGCATGGCCACCCTGCTTTATTGCGACCGTGGCGCCTGCGGACCGCTCGGGGCCTGCTGGCCCTGCTGCTCGTCGGTCTTCTTCAGCGAATCGAGGACGCCGCCGGATGTCGGAGGCGTCAGCGGGGTACCGCCGGCCGGCTGGGTCTGCTGCGCCGGCGCGCCGGTGCCGATGATCGAACTCGGCTTACGGTCGTAGCCCGCGTACCAGGACAGGAACAGGCTGGTGAGGAAGAATCCGACCGCGAGGATCGCCGTGGTCCGGGTCAGCAGATTCGCCGTGCCGCGGCTCGACATGAAGCCGGCGCCACCGCCCATACCGAGGCCGCCGCCTTCGGATTTCTGCAGCAGCACCGCGCCGATCATGACGCTGACGATCATGAGGTGAATAATGATAACGACAGTCTGCATCGCAAGCCTTCCGTCACAAGCCGCCAAGCGGCCAGACAAACGGCGCTATCGGCTTTGCGGGTTTCGTGAAAGTCGCGCCCTGTTACACGATTGCACCGGGCATTGTCACCCCCGAGATAGTCGCAGCGCGCATGATGGCAAGCGGCCGGCATCACCACCGCCAGGGCCCTTGAACGACGCCGTGACTTTCTACTAAAGTAGACAAATGGATATTTTAGTAGACGAGCTCACCCAACGCCTGGCGCAGCGGATTCGGCTGGAACGCGACCAACGCGGCTGGTCGCTCGCAGATCTCGCCAAAACGTCCGACGTCTCCAAGGCCACCATCAGCAAGATCGAGCGCGCCGAGGTCAGCCCCACCGCGGCCGTGCTGGTGCGCATTGCCTCAGCCTTCGATCTCACCTTGGCCGGGCTGATGCTGCGCGTCGAGGGGCCGAACGAGCGGGTGTCACGCACCGCCAGGCAGCCGGTCTGGCGCGATCCCGAAACCGGCTATCTGCGCCGCCAGGTGTTCAGCAGCCCAGATCATCCGGTCGAGTTGGTGCGGGTCGAGCTGCCGCCAAAGCAGACGGTGACGCTGCCCGCCTCTTCCTACGCCCATATCCGCCAACTGGTCTGGGTCCTGAGCGGCAGCCTCGTCATCACCGAAGGCAGTGCGCGCCATGAACTCGCCGCCGGCGATTGCCTCGGCTTCGGTCCGCCGGCGGAAACGACCTTCGCCAACGAGAGCAATACCGCCTGCATCTACGTCGTGACGCTGGCGCGGAGCTGAATGCATGTCGCACTTTGTCATCAAGCCGCTCGTGGATGCGCCTGAGATCCGCAGCGCGCTCAGCGAACTCCTGATTGAGACCGTCGCCGGCGGCGGCTCCGTGAGCTTCATGCATCCGCTGGCGCTGGATGACGCCGAGGCGTTCTGGCAGGACTCGCTGGGCGCCGCAGCCCGCGGTGAGCGAATCGTGCTCGGCGCGTTCGACGGCGACAATCTGATCAGCACCGTGACGCTGCTGCTCAAGCTGCCGCCGAACCAGCCGCATCGCGCGGAGATCGCCAAGATGATGACGCGCCTCAGCCACCGCCATCGCGGCGTCGCGACTTCGTTGCTGCGCGCTGCCGAGGCGCTTGCGATCGCGCGCGGACGCACGTTGCTGGTGCTCGACACCGCCGTCGACGACGGTGCTGCCCCACTTTATGAGCGATCAGGCTTTCAGCTCAGCGGCATCATCCCGGATTACGCGCTGAAGCCGCATGGCGGCCTCACCGGGACGATGATCTATTGGAAGCGGATCGGCGCGGCGGCAGCCGCCTGATTCTGCGGCCGAACAGAGAAGTAGATGGCAACCGGCTCCGCAACACTGCCAATCCGTCACCCTGAGGAGCGCGCAGCACGTCTCGAAGGGTCGACGGCCACCAGCCGGGCCGTGCATCCTTCGAGGCTCGCTGCGCTCGCGGCTCAGGATGACGGTGTGAGAGCTCGCTACGAAATGGGCAGCGCTAGCAGCCCGCGGCGATCGCGAGAAAGTCCGAGGCCTTCAGGCTGGCGCCGCCGACCAGCGCGCCGTTGACATTGGCGACCGCCATCAGCTCGGCCGCGTTCGACGGCTTGACCGAGCCGCCATACAGGATCCTGACCTTGTTTCCCTCGGCCTTGAAGCGATCAGTGAGCTGACCTCGGATAAACCGATGAACTTCCTCGACATCCTTGGCTGTCGGGGTCAGGCCGGTGCCGATCGCCCAGACCGGCTCATAGGCCACCACCAGATTGGCTGCGGTCGAGCCGTCGGGCAGCGAGCCTTTGAGCTGGGTGCCGCAGACATCGAGCGTCTTGCCGGCATCGCGCTGCTCGCGCGTCTCGCCGATGCAGACGATCGCGGTCAATCCGGCACGCCAGACGGCCTCCGCCTTCTGCCGAATCAACGCGTCGGTCTCTCCGTGATCGGCGCGCCGCTCGGAGTGGCCAACGATGATGGCGACCGCACCAAGGTCTTTGAACATCTCCGCCGAGAGGTCGCCGGTGTGGGCACCCGATGCCTTCGGGTGGCAGTCCTGGGCGCCGACGGCGACCTTCGAGCCGCGTGCCTTGTCGGCAAAGGCCCCGACCAAGGTCGCCGGCGGACAGACCAGGAGATCGGCCTTGGCGGCGACGTCGCCGGCGCCCGCCAGCATCGCGTCGAACTCGGCAAAAGAGGATTTCAGGCCGTTCATTTTCCAGTTGCCGGCGATCAGCGGCCGGATGGCGTCGGTCATGTCGGATTTCCCATCTTCTAAGCGTCGCCATGCGCTACCAGAGGCCGGCGATGACTTCCAGAGCGCGGCTCAGCCCGCTGCGCGGCGCTTTACCGCTCCGATCCGTCCCCTCACCCATGGTTGCGGGGGGGCTTCCGCCACTTTATAAGCGTTTTCAATTCGGTGACGCCCTGCTGCCGGACAAAAAGTCCCGACTTTTGGTCCCATTTGGGCACGACCCGGTTCCCCTCCTGTAAAACAAGTTGGACCCATGCTTCGAGGAATGCGGAAAGCCTCATCAAACTGGCTCGGCAAGACGATTATGGCCGTGGTGATGGGCGTTTTGATCGTCAGTTTCGGAATTTGGGGCATTGCCGACATCTTCAAGGGGTTTGGCCAGTCGACCTTCGCCAAGGTCGGCGGGACCGAGATTTCGGCCGAGCAGTTCCGCCAGATCTACACCGACCGGTTGCAGCAGCTCGGCCGCCAGTTCGGCCGCCCGCTGACCCCGGATCAGCGCGCGCCTTCGGGATTGACCGCCAGGTGCTGCAGCAGACGCTCGCGGAGGCCGCACTCGACGAGGAGGCGCGCCGCATGGGCCTCAACCAGTCCGACGCCGAGGTGCTGCGCACGATCTACAACGATCCGAACTTCAAGGGCCTCAACGGCCAGTTCGACCCGCAGCGCTTCCAGTCAGTGATCCGCAACTTCGGCTACACCGAAGGCCGCTACATCGCCGAGCAGCGCCGCGTTGGCCTGCGGCGGCAGATCGCCGGCACCGTCTCCTCCGGGATCGAGCCGACCAAATCGATGGTCGAGGCGCTGACCCGCTTCCAGAACGAGCAGCGCTCGATCGAGTTCGTCACACTCGGCGCCGCGCAGGCCGGCACCATCGATCCGCCCTCGCCGGAGGCGCTCGCCGCCTATTTCGAGGACCACAAGGTTCAATTCCGCGCGCCCGAATACCGCAAGATCGCCTACGTCGCGATCACGCCCGGGGAAATCGGCAAGTGGGAAACGGTGTCGGATGAGGATGCCAGGAAGCTGTTCGAAGAACGCAAGGACCGGCTCAGCACGCCGGAAAAGCGTGAGGTGTCGCAGATCGTATTCCCGGACGCCGGTGAGGCGCAGGCTGCCCGCGCCCGCATCGCGTCGGGCACCTCGTTCGACGACATCGCCAAGGAGCGCAAGCTCAATCCGGCCGACGTCAATCTTGGTCTGGTCGCAAAGTCGGCGATCCTCGATCCGGCGGTCGGCGATGCCGCCTTCGCGCTCCCCACAGGCGAAGTCAGCCAGCCGGTCCAGGGCCGCTTCGGCATCGCGCTGGTCAAGGTCGGCAAGATCGAGCCCGGCGTGACCCCGACCTATGAGAGCCTCGCCCAGCAGGTGAAGAACGAGATCGCATCCGAGCGCGCCCGCACCAGGGTCGCCGAACTGCGCGACAAGATGGAAGACGAGCGCGGCGGCGGCTCTAGCGTCATCGATGCGGCGCAGAAGCTGAAACTGACCGCCGTCACCATCGACGCGGTCGACCGCTCGGGGCGCCTGCCGAACGGCCAGGTCGCGTCCAACGTTCCGCAAGGCCTCGACGTGGTGTCGCAGGCCTTCAACAGCGACGTCGGTGTCGACAACGACCCGATCCAGTTCAACAACGGCTACGTCTGGTACGACGTGCTCGGCATCACGCCGTCGCGCGAGCGCACCCTCGATGAGGTCCGCGACCAGGTCGAGGCCAAATGGCGCGAGGACCAGGTCTCCGCCAAGCTGCGCGCCAAGGCGACCGAGATCGTGCAGAAGCTCGACGGCGGTGCCAAGCTCGCCGACGAGGCCACCGCGGCCGGCGTCAAGGTCGAGACCGCGGCGAACTTCCGCCGCGAGGCAACCCTGCCGAACGTGCCGGCCGGCGTGATCGCAGCCGCCTTCCGCACCGCCAAGGACAGCGACGGACAGACGTCCGTGGCCGGCGGCAGCCAGTGGGTTGTGTTCCGCGTCACCGACGTGACGGTGCCCCCGGTCGACTTCGCCTCCAACGAGGTCAAGCAGCTCACCGAGGCGCTGCGGCGCTCGTTGAGCGACGAGCAGGTCGCGCAGTATGTCTCGAAGATCGAGTCCGACATCGGCGTGACCGTCAACCAGGCAGCCTTCGCACAGGTGACAGGCGCAAATAATTGAGCATGATCCCGATGCAAACGCTTTCCGCGTTTGTCGCGCTCCAACAACAGACCTGAGCCAGCGAATGGACGACCTCAAATCGATCATCGGAAAAGTCGCCACCGGCGCCACGCTGACGCGTGAAGAAGCGGCGTCTGCCTTCGACAGCATGATGTCGGGCGATGCCACGCCCTCGCAGATGGGCGGGCTGTTGATGGCGCTGCGGGTACGCGGCGAGACCGTCGAGGAGATCACCGGCGCGGTGAGCGCGATGCGCGGCAAGATGCTGCCGGTCGTGGCGCCGGCGGAGGCCGTCGACATCGTCGGCACCGGCGGCGACGGCT
>NZ_JACMYK010000131.1 GCF_020889785.1 Bradyrhizobium acaciae | reverse complement strand
GTCGCGATCGGCGCCGGCGCCGCGACCGGCTTGAGCAAGGCGATCGCGCTGCGCACCGACCTGCCGCAGCTGATCGTGCCGACCAGCTATGCCGGCTCCGAGATGACGCCGGTGCTCGGCGAGACCGTCGACGGCGTCAAGACCACGCAATCATCGCCCAAGATCCTGCCCAAGGCCGTGATCTACGACGTCAATCTGACGCTCTCGATGCCGGCCAAATTCTCGGCGATCTCCGGCCTCAACGCGATCGCGCATGCGGCCGAGGCGCTGTATGCGCGCGACGGCAATCCGATCACCTCGCTGATGGCGGAAGAGGCGATCGCAAAACTTGCATCGTCGCTGCCGGATGTGATCGCACGGCCGCATGATCTCGAAGCGCGTTCCGATGCGCTCTATGGTGCCTGGCTGTGCGCGGTCTGCCTCGGCACCGTCGGCATGGCGCTGCATCACAAGCTCTGCCACACCGTCGGCGCGCTGTTCGACCTGCCGCATGCCGAAACCCATGCGGTGCTGCTGCCGCACACCATCGCCTACAATACGCCGGCCGCGCGCGAGGCGATCGGCCGCGCCGCGCGGGCGCTTGGCGGCACTGACGCGGCCGATTGCCTGTCCGATCTGTCGGCAAAACTCGGCGCGCCGCGCTCGCTCGCCGAGATCGGCATGCCCGAGGACGGCATCGCAAAGGCGGCCGCGCTCGCCACCAGGAATCCTTACTGGAATCCGCGGCCGATCGAGGAGCGCGGGATCAGCGATCTCCTGCGGCGGGCGTGGTCGGGCGCACGGCCGCAGGCCGGATAGATCACACGCCGATGGCGTTACGTGCAATCACGTCGCGATAGAACGCCGCGCTCAGCTTCGGCACACGCGCCTGGGTCTCGAAATTCACCCGGTACAGACCGAAGCGCTTCGCGTAGCCGAAGATCCATTCGAAATTGTCCATCAGGCTCCACAGGAAATAGCCGTGGACCGGGACGCCGTCGGCGGTCGCGCGCTGCAACTGCGCGAGGTAGTTGCGCAGGAACATGATGCGGTCGAGGTCGTAGATCTGGCCGTCCGGATGCACCTTGTCCTCGCCGGACGTTCCGTTCTCGCTGATGTAGATGCTCTTGATGTTCCAGAGCTTGGCGGCAATCCGCGGCGCCCAGTAGATCGTCTCCGGCGCGATCCGCAGCCAATCCGAGTTCATGTGCGGGAACGAGGCCGGCATCGGCAGCGGCTTCCACCCGGGCGCGTTGTCGGTGGCGAGGACATAGCAATGCGGCGCGTAGATGTTGAGCCCGACGAAATCGTTGGGCTGCGAGATGATCTTCAGCTCTTCCGCGGTGAACTTGGGCGCATCGGCGCCGGCATATTGCAGGAAGCCCTCGGTGTACTTGCCTTCGAGGAGAACGCCGAGGAAGCCGGCATTGAGCTCGCGCGTCGCGATCTCGGTGGCGCGGATGTGCTCCGGCGTGTTGATCGCGGGCACGCAGGCGGTGATGTTCTCGGCCGGGCGACCCGCGTGCCGGCGCGGCCCCTGGCGCGGATCGCCTGCACCGCAAGGCCATGCGCCAGCGCGACGTGGTGGCGCGCCTGGTTCACCTCAGCCGGCGGCAGTTTCAGTCCGGGTGCATCGACGCCGAGCGCATAGCCGAACGGGAGGAAACGGCCGACTTCGTTGAGGGTGAAGATGTTCTTCACGCGGTCGGTCAGACGCTGCGCCACATAGCCGGCGTAGTCGCCGAACGCCTTCGACGTATCGCGCGAGCGCCAGCCGCCGACGCGGTCCTGCAGCGCTTGCGGCAGGTCCCAGTGGTAGAGTGTGGCGTAGGGCTCGATGCCGTTCGCCAGCAGCTCGTCGACCAGGCGGTTGTAGAAGTCGAGGCCCTTCGGATTCGGCGCGCCGGTGCCATCCGGAAACACCCGCGGCCAGGCGATCGAAAACCGATACGCCTTGGCGCCGAGATCCCTGATGAGGCGGACATCCTCCTTGTAGCGGTGATAGTGCTCGTTGGCGCGATCGCCGGTCGAGCCGTCCTCGATCTTGCCCGATGTATGGGTGAATGTGTCCCAGATCGACGGGCCGCGGCCGTCCTCATTGACCGCGCCCTCGACTTGGTAGGATGAGGTCGCGGTGCCCCAGACGAAACCCGCCGGAAAGTTCGCGCCGTCAGGCCGTGGGGCGCGGTTCGCTGCCTTGGCAGGGGCCGACAGGCCGAGCGCCGAGAGGCCTGCAAGGCCCGCAAACTGCCGGCGCGAGAACTTTCCGAACATTGTTGTCTCCCGTCGCCGAACGTTGCGGCTGGAATGCCGGCTGGAGGTTAACCTTCGATCCGGCCGTTGAGCAACAACGGCCCGCTGAACGAAGCGGCGGTGCGCGCAATTGATGCGAACCGTTGCGATGTCAACGTCGCGGAGTTGTCAGTTTTGTGGCGACATTTTCTTTACTAGATTGTCTGCTAGGTGCTTCCGGAATGACATCCCAAAATCCTTGTGAGCTGCGCGCGATGAACAAGCCTGCAATCCGTGTCCGAACCGCGCCACTGCGTCGTCTTGCCACGGCGATCGGATTGCTGCTGGTGATGAGCGCAGGCGTGCAGGCCGAGCAGACATATTCGTTCGACGGCACGCCGGGGAAGCTACCAAAGACGGTTATCCCGCTGAGCTACGCCATCGAACTGACGCCGGATTTCGCGAGCCTTGCCCTGCCTGGCGTCGAGACCGTCGATATCGAGGTGCGTGAGGCCACCGCGCAACTCACGCTGAACGCGATCAATACGACCTTCACCGAAGCCACGATCGATGACGGTGCGCAGCGCGCGGAGGTCGTGACCGACGCCGCCGCGCAGACTGCGGCGTTGACCTTCGCCAAGCCGCTTGCGGCAGGCCGGCACAGACTGCGCATCGCCTTCACGGCTCAGATCAACAAATTCGGCACCGGCCTGTTCGCGGTCGATTATCCGACCCCGACCGGAATCAAACGGCTGATCTCCAGCAAGCTGGAGCCGGCCGATGCCAGGCGGATCTTTCCCTGCTGGGACGAGCCGTCGTTCAAGGCGAGCTTTGCGCTGACGGTGGTGATCCCGCGCAATCTGCTCGCGGTCGGCAACATGCCTGTGACCAGCGAGCAGCCGGTCGCCGGCGACCTCAAGAAGGTTGCATTCGCGCCGACGCCGAAGATGTCGAGCTATCTGTTCGTGCTCACCGTCGGCGAGCTCGAACGGATCACGGCGGATGCCGGCGGCGTCACCATCGGCGTGGTGACCACGGAAGGCAAGAGCGGGCAGGGCCGCTTTGCGCTCGACAGCGCGGTGAAGCTGCTTGCCTATTACAACGATTATTTCGGTGTGACATACCCGCTGCCGAAGCTCGACCTGATCGCGGTTCCCGGCGGCTTCGGCGGCGCGATGGAGAATTGGGGCGGCATCACCTTCTTCGAGAGCCGGCTGCTGTTCGACCCAGCGTCCAATGCGGAGACCGCGCGGCGGGGCATCTTCGGCATCATCGCGCACGAGATGGCGCATATGTGGTTCGGCGATCTCGTCACCATGGCGTGGTGGGACAATCTCTGGCTCAACGAGGGCTTTGCCAGCTGGATGGCGACCAAGGCCTCCGAGCAGTTCTATCCGCAATGGCAGAGCTGGCTGAACGGCTATGGCGCCAAGCAGTTCGCCATGGCGCTCGATGCGCGCCGCACCTCGCATCCGGTGCAGCAGCCGATCGCCGATCACAGCGAGGCGGTGACGGCGTTCGATGCCATCACCTACAGCAAGGGCCAGGCGCTGATCCGGATGCTCGAGACTTATCTCGGCGAGCAGCCGTTCCGCGACGGCATCCGTAAATACATGGCCGCGCATGCCTACAGCAATTCCACTACGGCCGATCTCTGGCGGGCGCTCGAGATCTCCGGCGGCAAGACGATCACCGGTATCGCCGCCTCCTTCACCGAGCAGGATGGCGTGCCGCTGGTCGTGGCTGAGACGGCCTGCGATGGCACCGCGCAGCACCTGACGTTGCGGCAGGACCGCTTCGTGATCGCGCCGGCCAACGATCCGCCGCTGCCGGCCCACGATTGGCAGATCCCGGTTGCCGTGGGACCGGCGCACGGCAAGCCGTTCGACGAGATACTGCTGAAAGGCAGTGCCGATATCGCGGCCGGCACCTGCGGCGATGCCATCAAGGTCAATCTCGGCGACGTCGGCTATTTCAGGGTCGAATACGGCCCGAAGAACCGCGCGGCACTGCTGAACGCATTTCCGCAAATGCAGGTCGCTGACCGGCTCAACGTCGTGACCGACAGCTGGGCGCTGGTGCAGGCCGGCCGCGCCGAGCCGCCATCCTATCTCGCGCTGCTCGACGCGCTCGATGCCGGCGACCATCGCGCGGTGTGGGACCAGGTGGTCTCGACATTTGGCGCTTTGAATCGTCTGTCGCGCGACCGCGCCGAGCGGCCGGCGATCCAGGCCTATGCCCGGGCCAAGCTGCGTCCAGTGTTCGATCGGATGGGATGGGATGGCGGGGGCTCGGGTGACGATGACACCGCGCTGCTGCGTGCAAGCCTGATCTCGGCGCTGGGCGACCTCGGTGACGCGGCCGTCGTGGCCGAGGCGAAGCGGCGCTTTGCGGCATTCCTCGACGATCCCGGCTCGCTTCCAACCGCGCTGCGCGATGCGGTCACCCATGTCGTCGGCATCACGGCCGATCGAAAAACCTATGACCAGCTGCTGGGGCTCGCACGCAGGCGCACGGCCACCAACGAGCGGCTGCGCTATTATCTCGCCGCGGCCAGCGCCCGCGATGCCGAACTGGCGCGCGCGACGCTGGCGCTGACGCTGACCAGCGAATTGCCCGACACGATCCTGACCGGGATGATCAACGCGGTTGCAGGCGCCGGCGAGCAGCCGCAGCTTGCCTGGGACTTCGTCCAGGCCAATTTCGACACGCTGCTGGTGAAGCAGGGGCCGAACTTCCGCGACCAGTTCGTTCCGAACTTCATGACCCATTTTACCGATCAGGCCCATGCGGCAGAGCTGGCTGCATTTGCCCCGTCGCAATCGACCAGCGGGGGACGGGTGATGGTGGCGCGAGCCTTGCAAGCGATCGCAATCTCGGCCGATCTCACGGCGCGCGTGCTCCCCGCGGCGGACGCCTGGATCAGGGCACACAAACCGTGAGATCGCGAGGGAGTTTCCGGCGGCACGCGATGCGGCTATGCTCCGTGCGCGGCATGCAATCAACGATGCGAGGCTGATATGGTCAAAGGTTCCGATTTGCTGGTCGCTGCCCTCGAGAATGAGGGCGTGGAGCGGGTGTTCGGTGTCCCCGGTGAGGAGAATCTCGACGTCGTCGAGAGCCTGCGCAAATCCTCGATCAAGCTGATCGTGACGCGCCACGAGCAGGCCGCGGCCTTCATGGCGGCGACCTATGGCCGGCTGACCGGAAAGCCCGGCGTCTGCATCACGACGCTCGGTCCGGGGGCGCTCAATCTGACGACCGGCGCGGCCTATGCGCTGCTCGGCGCGATGCCGATGGTGATGCTCACGGGCCAGAAGGGCATCCTCAGCAGCCGGCAGGCCAAGTTCCAGATCGTCGACATCGTCAACACCTTCCGCCCGCTGACAAAGCTGTCGTTGCAGATCGTCAGCGGCGCCACCATTCCGACCTTGGTCCGCGATGCCTTCCGGATCGCGACCCAGGAGCGGCCGGGGCCGGTGCTGCTCGAATTGCCGGAGGACATCGCAGGCGACGAGACCGCTCCGGTCGAAATGATACCGCCGCATCCGATCGAAATTCCGATCGCGCATGCCGCCGCGCTCGACCGCGCCGCCGAGATGATCCTGAAGGCGCAGCGTCCGCTGATCATGCTGGGCGCCGCGGCATCGCGCCCGCGCTCGACCGCCGGGATCGGCGACTTCGTGCGGCGCACGAAAATTCCGTTCTTCACCACCCAGATGGGCAAGGGCACGGTATCCGGCGGCACCAATCAGTATATGGGGACCGCCGCGCTGAGCGAGCGCGACTATGTGCACGAGGCGATCGACCGCGCTGACCTGATCATCGCGATCGGCCACGACACGATCGAGAAGCCGCCCTTCATCATGGGCCCGAAGGGGCCGCACGTGATCCACGTCAGCTACATGCCGGCCAATGTCGAGCAGGTCTATTTCCCGCAAGTTGAGGTGATCGGCGATGTCGGGCCGAGCCTCGAACTGCTGGCCGATCGGGTCGAGGGCAAGCTGCCGCATGCCAGCGCACTGCTCAGCCTGCGCGAGAGCATTTTGGCGAAGATTACCGATCGCGCCACCGAAGGCCGCTGGCCACCGACGCCGCAACGCATCGTGCACGATGTGCGGCAGGTCATTCCCGAGGACGGCATCGTCGCGCTCGACAACGGCATGTACAAGATCTGGTTCGCGCGCAACTACCGCACGCTGCTGGCGAACTCGCTGCTGCTCGACAACGCGCTCGCCACCATGGGCGCCGGCCTGCCGTCGGCGATGATGGCGGCGATGCTCTATCCGAAGACCCGCGTGCTCGCGGTCTGCGGCGACGGCGGCTTCATGATGAACTCGCAGGAGCTCGAGACTGCGGTTCGCCTCAAGCTCAATCTGGTGATCCTGATCCTGGAAGATTCCGCGTACGGCATGATCCGCTGGAAGCAGGCGGTCGATAATTTTCCGGATTTCGGCCTGACCTTCGGCAATCCGGATTTCGTCAAATACGCCGAAAGCTATGGCGCCAAGGGGTCGCGGATCGAGAGCACGGAGGCGATCGTTCCGACTCTGGAGCGGGCGTTCTCCGGCGGTGGCGTGCACCTCGTCGTGGTGCCGATCGACTATACCGAGAACAAGCGGGTGCTGGTCGACGAGCTGCGCGAGAAGGTGCAGCAGATCGACGTCGAATAGCGGATTGCCGCTGACGGCACGGAACGAAATGCCCTCGGCTTGATTGAACGTAAGCCACCATGGTAGCACGCCACAACATCACCCGTTGTGCTGATGGTCGGCGATACCAGATCTGAGAGGTCACGTGACTGCACCAAATCCTGCCGCCGGCAAACCCATCGATCCCTCAGCGCTCGCCAATGTGCCGCGGCTGGTCACGGCCTATTT
Organism: Bradyrhizobium acaciae; assembly: GCF_020889785.1. Lineage (GTDB taxonomy): Bacteria > Pseudomonadota > Alphaproteobacteria > Rhizobiales > Xanthobacteraceae > Bradyrhizobium > Bradyrhizobium acaciae. Next base: position 12,843 of record NZ_JACMYK010000131.1, on the reverse strand, counting down.
CGCCGGCAAGCCCGACCCCAGCGATCCGACCCAGCGGGTTGCCTTCGGCACCTCGGGCCATCGCGGTTCGTCGCTGAAGAATTCGTTCAACGAGGACCATATCCTCGCCACCACGCAGGCGATCTGCGATTACCGGCGTGAGAAGGGCCTCACCGGGCCGCTGTTCATCGGCATCGATACCCATGCGCTGGCGGAGCCGGCGCTGGCCAGCGCGGTCGAGGTGTTCGCGGCCAACGGCGTCGAGATCATGATCGACGCGCAGGGCGGCTACACTCCGACGCCTGTCATCTCGCATGCGATCCTGAGCTACAACAAGGGCCGCAGCACCGGCCTTGCCGACGGCGTCGTCATCACACCGTCACACAATCCGCCGGAGGACGGCGGCTACAAATACAATCCGCCGCATGGCGGCCCGGCCGACACCGACGTCACCGCGGTGGTCGAGAAGAACGCCAACCGCTATATCGAGGCCGGCCTCAAGGGCGTGGCGCGGATGCCGTACGATCGCGCGCGCAAGGCCGCGACCACGCATCTGCATGACTACATCACGCCCTACGTTGCCGATCTCGGCAACACGGTCGATCTTGCGCTGATCAAATCCGCCGGCGTCAGGATCGGCATCGATCCGCTCGGCGGCGCGGCGGTGCATTACTGGCAGCCGATCATCGCGCGCTACGGCATCAACGCGTCCGTCGTCAACAATGCCGTCGATCCGACCTTCCGCTTCATGACCGCGGATTGGGACGGCAAGATCCGGATGGACTGCTCGTCGCCCTATGCGATGGCGAGCCTGATCGGGATGCGCGATCGCTTCGATGTCGCCTTCGCCAACGACACCGATGCCGATCGCCATGGCATCGTCACCCGCTCGAACGGGCTGATGAACCCGAACCACTTCCTCGCCACCGCGATCGCCTATCTGTTCGCGCACCGGCCGCAATGGAGCAAGGACGCGGCGATCGGCAAGACCATCGTGTCGAGCTCGATCATCGATCGCGTGGCGAAGAAGCTTAACCGCAGACTGGTCGAGACGCCGGTCGGCTTCAAATGGTTCGTCGACGGGCTCGGCAGCGGCGGCTTCGGTTTTGCCGGCGAGGAAAGCGCCGGTGCGTCGTTCCTCAAGCGCGACGGCTCGGCCTGGACCACGGACAAGGACGGCATCATCCTCGGCCTGCTCGCGGCGGAGATCATCGCCAGGACCGGCCGCGATCCCAGCGAATTGTTCAACGAGCTGACCGCCGAGCTCGGCGTTCCCTATTATGAGCGCATCGACGTCGCGGCGACGCCCAAGCAGAAGAACGCGCTGAAGGCGCTCGGGCCGAGCAGCTCAACATGACCGAGCTCGCCGGCGATCCCGTGCGCGCGGTCCGGACCACGGCGCCGGGCAACGATCAGCCGTTCGGCGGCATCAAGGTCGAGAGCGAGGCGGGCTGGTTTGCCGCGCGTCCCTCCGGCACCGAGGATGTCTACAAGATCTACGCCGAAAGCTTCCGCGGACCGGATCATCTGAAGCAGATCCAGGGCGACGCGCAGGCCGCGATCGCCAAGGTGTTCTGAAGGCGAGGGGCCGGGCGGAAGTCATGCGCGTATTGTTGACCGGCTCCTCCGGCTGGCTCGGCCGTTTCCTTGCGCCGCGGCTGCGACAGGCAGGCCATGACGTGGTCGGCCTCGACGTCGTCCCGGGCGAGGCGACCGATGTGGTCGGCTCGGTGGCTGACCGATCGCTGGTGGATCGTGTTTTCGCCGATCACGGCATCGAGGCCGTGATCCATGGCGGCGCGCTGCACAAGCCCGATATCGCACGCTTCGCGCCGCAGGCCTTTGTCGACGTCAACGTGTCAGGCACGCTCAATCTGCTACAGGCCGCCGTGGCCGCCGGGCATGATCGTTTCGTCTTCACCTCGACCACCTCGCTGATGGTCTCGCAGGCGATCCGCGACGAGGAGGGCCATGCGGCGGTGTGGCTCGACGAGACGACGGGGCCGCTGGAGCCGCGCAATATCTACGGCGTGACGAAGCTCGCTGCCGAAGGGCTGTGCCGGCTGTACAGCCGCGAGCATGGCCTGAATTGCGCAGTGCTGCGCACCAGCCGCTTCTTCCCCGAGGACGACGACACCATCCGCGACATCCACGGCGAGAACCTGAAGGCCACCGAACTGCTGTATCGCAGGCTCACGGTGGAGGACGCCGCCGATGCGCACATCCTGGCGCTGGAGAAGATCCGTGGCTTCGAGATCTTCGTGATCAGCGCACCGACGCCGTTTACGCGCAGCGACGTCGCGGACCTGAAGACGGATGCGGCCGGCGTGATCGCGCGTCATTTCCCCGATGCTCCGGCGCTGTTCGCGCGGCGCAGTTGGCAGCTGCCGACATCGATCGGCCGGATCTACGATGCCGGCAAGGCCGAACGGCTGCTCGGTTTCCGCGCGGTAACCGACTTTGCCGCGGTGCTCGGCGCGCTGCGCAGCGGCGAACCGCTTCCCTTTGCGCACGATCCCGATTATGTCTCGCCGTCAACGAGGCTCGCAAATGGCTGATTTCCACGGCGTCTTCCCGTATCTGGTGTCTCCGGTCGATCCCGCCGGCCATATCCGCACCGAGGTGCTGGGCAGGCTCTGCGATGATTTGATCAAGGCCGGCGTCCATGGCCTGACGCCGCTCGGCTCGACCGGCGAATTCGCCTATCTCAACAATGCCCAGCGCATGCAGGTGGTGGCGACCATGATCGAGGCGGCAGCGGGGCGCGTGCCTGTCGTGGCCGGCGTCGCCTCGACCTCGACGGCGGATGCGGTGGCTCAGGCCAAGGCCTATCAGAAGCGGGGTGCTGCCGGTATTCTCGCGATCCTGGAGGCGTATTTCCCGCTCAGTGATGCCCAGGTGGAATCCTATTTCCGTGCCATCGCCGACGCCGTCGACATTCCGGTCGTGATCTACACCAATCCGAATTTCCAGCGCTCCGACCTGACGCTCGACGTCATCGCACGGCTCGCCGAGCATCCGCGCATCGGCTACATCAAGGACGCCTCGACCAACACCGGCCGGCTGCTGTCGATCATGAACCGCTGCGGCGACAGCCTGAAGGTGTTCTCGGCCTCCGCCCACATCCCGGCCGCTGTGATGCTGATCGGCGGCCACGGCTGGATGGCGGGCCCGGCCTGCATCATCCCGCGCCAGAGCGTCGAACTCTACAATCTCTGCCGCCGCGCCCGCTGGGACGAGGCGATGGTCCTGCAGCGCAAGCTCTGGCGCATCAACGAGGCGTTTGCCCGCTTCAACCTCGCGGCCTGCATCAAAGCCGGGCTCGCGAGCCAGGGCTACGATGTCGGCGACCCCGTGCCGCCGCAGGCGCCGCTGACCGCCGAGCAGCGCAAGGCGGTCGAGGCCGCGTTGCGCGATCTCGCGTGAAAACTTTCCGTCGCCCGGGCTTGTCCCGGGCATCCACGACTTCCTTACATTGTCGCCCAAGACGTGGATGGCCGGGACAAGCCCGGCCATGACGATTTCGCAGGCAGGCGCGTCCGAAACTCGGGTTGGCGTCAACGCCATCCATCCGTTAAAACCCGCCGAAATTTCTAAACCCAAGGATCTCCTGATGAACATTCTTCCCGGCAATATGCGTTTTGGTGCGGGCCAGCCGGTCAAGCGTCTGGAAGACCAGCGGCTGGTCACCGGGAAGGGGCATTTCATCGACGACAAGCCGCAGGATGGGGCGCTCTGGCTGCACGTGCTGCGCTCGCCGCATGCCCACGCCAACATCAAGTCGATCGATGCCAAGGCCGCGCTTGAGATGCCCGGCGTCAAGGCGGTCTATGCCGGTGCCGACCTCGTCAAGGACGATATCGGCACGCTGCCGACGCTCGCGATCTTCAAGCGGCCCGACGGCTCGCCGATGACGGTGCCGCCGCGGCGCCTGCTGGCGCATGAGGTGGTGCGCTACGCGGGTGAGGGTGTCGCGGCTGTGGTCGCGACCTCGCGCGTGCTGGCGCAGACGGCGGCCGAGGCGATCGAGATCGATTACGAGGTGCTGCCCTCGGTGGTCGATCCGGTCGAGGCGATCAAGCCGGGTGCGCCCGCGGTCTGGCCGGAGGCGCCGGACAATATCGTGGCTGCGATGAGCTATGGCGACGCCGCCAAGGTCGAGGAAGCCTTTGCCAATGCCGCGCACAAGGTGTCGCTCGACCTGGTCAGCCAGCGCCTGGTGCCGTCGGCGATGGAGCCGCGCTCGACCATTGCCGAGATCGAGAAGAAGACCGGCCGGCTCATCCTCCACGTGCAGTCGCAGACCCCGGGCTCGACCCGCGACCTGCTGGCGGAATCGATCCTGAAGCGGCCGAAGGACAGCGTGCGCGTGCTGGTCGGCGATATCGGCGGCGGCTTCGGCCAGAAGACCAGCCTCTATCCGGAAGACGGCATCGTCGCCTATGCCGCAACCAAGCTGAATGAGAAGATCCGTTGGCGCGGCGACCGCACCGACGAGTTCGTCGGCGGCACCCATGGCCGCGACCTCACCTCGACCGGCGAGTTCGCGCTCGACGCCAAGGGCCGCGTGCTGGCCTATCGCGTGCGTTCGATCGGCGGCACCGGCGCCTACTCGTCGGGCACCGCGAACATCATCCCGCTGGTGCTCGGCCCGTTCGTACAGACCGGCGTCTATGATCTGCCGCTGGTGCATTTCGAGGTGAAGTCGGTGATGACCCACACCGCGCCGGTCGGCGCCTATCGCGGCGCCGGCAGGCCCGAGGCGGTGTTCATCGTCGAGCGGCTGTTCGACGCCGCCGCGCGCCAGATCGGCATGGACCCGCGCACCATCCGCAAAGTCAACTACATCAAGCCGGCGCAGCTGCCCTACACCAACGCGGTCGGGCAGGTGTATGACTCCGGTGCCTTCGCGCACATGCTGGAACGCGCGTCCGATCTGGCCGACTGGAACGGCTTTGCCGCGCGCAAGAAGGCGGCGAAGAAAAAGGGATTGCTCTACGGCCGCGGCCTGACCAGCTATATCGAATGGACCGGCGGCCGCGCCCACACCGAGAACGTCTCGCTGCATGCGACCGCCGAGGGCCGCCTGGTCCTGTGGTCGGGTACGATGGCGATGGGGCAGGGCCTCGCCACCACCTACACGCAGATGGTCTCCGAGTCGCTCGGCATTCCCATGGACAAGATCGATGTCATCCAGGGCGACACCGACCTGGCCACCGGCTTCGGCAGCGTCGGCTCGCGCTCGTTGTTCGTCGGCGGCACCGCTGTTGCGGTCTCCGCCAACGACATGATCAACAAGGCGCGCGACAAGGCCTCCAACCTGCTGGAAGCGTCCATCGAGGATATCGAGTATCGCGACGGCTTCCTCACCGTGGTCGGCACCGACAAGCGCATCAGCCTGTTCGAGATCGCGGCCAAGGAAAAAGGCGCCAAGCTTTCGGTCGAGAGCGAGGGCAATGTCGACGGGCCGAGCTGGCCGAACGGTACCCATATCTGCGAGGTCGAGATCGATCCCGAGACCGGCGTCACGCGGGTGGTGCGCTACACCACGGTCGACGACGTCGGCGTCGCGGTCAATCCGATGCTGGTCACCGGGCAGGTGCATGGCGGCGTTGTCCAGGGCATCGGCCAGGCGCTTTATGAGGGCGTGGCCTACAGCGAGGAAGGTCAGCTTCTGACCGCGAGCTATCAGGACTATTGCATCCCGCGCGCCTCGGACGTTCCGCCGATGTCGGTGACGCTGGATCCATCTGCGCCCTGCAAGACCAATCCGCTCGGCGCCAAGGGCTGCGGCGAGTCCGGTGCGATCGGCGGGCCGCCCTGCGTCACCAACGGCGTGATGGATGCGCTGAGCGAGGTCGGGATCACCCAGCTCAACACGCCGCTGACGCCGGTCAAGATCTGGCAGGCGATCCGGGACGCGAAAGCGGGCGCGGCGTAGGTCGCGCGCATTCTCTCACCGCGTCATTCCCCGATGCGCAATTGCGCATCGGGGAATGACGGCGAGAGAGGGCTACAACCCCAACACCATCTTCGCGATGATATCGCGCTGGATCTCCGACGAGCCGCCGAAGATCGTGTACGCGCGACTGTTGAGATATTCCGGCACCACCGGCAGCAAATCCTCCGGGATGACCGGCTCATGGTTGAGCCGGTAGAGCGGTCGCGCCGGCTCGACGGCAAGCCCGTCCTGGCCGACGACGTCGACGCCGAGCCGCGTCACCGCCTGCCGGATCTCGCTGACGCGGAGCTTGATCAGCGACGACACCGCGCCGGGATTCTGTCCGGTCTGCAGCGCCGACAGCACCCGCAGTTCGGTCATCTCGAGTGCGTCGATGTCGACCTCAAGCTCCGACATCCGTATCGCGATGTCGGGGTCCTCGATGGCGCGGCCGGTGATCTCGGAGCCTGCGAGATCGGAGATCGTCTTCAGCGCCTCGCGCAGCTTGGCCGATGCGATGCCGGAGCCGCGCTCGAATTCCAGCAGGTATTTGCCGTAGGTCCAGCCCTTGCCTTCCTCGCCGACGCGGTTGGCCACGGGGACGCGAACGTCGTCGAAGAACACCTGGTTGACCTCGTGGTCGCCGCCGATCGTCAGAATCGGCCTCGTCGTGATGCCTGATGTCTTCATGTCGATGAGAATGAAACTGATGCCGTCCTGCTGCCGCTCGCCGTCGCTGGTGCGCACCAGCGCGAACATGCGGTTGGCGTGATGCGCATGCGTGGTCCAGATCTTGGTGCCGTTGATGACGTAGTCGTCGCCGTCGCGCACCGCGCGGGTCTTCAGCGAGGAAAGATCGGAGCCCGAGCCCGGCTCGGAATAGCCCTGGCACCAATAGTCTTCGCCGGAGAGAATCCGCGGCAGATAGAAATTCTTCTGCTCGGGTGAGCCGAAGCCGATGATGACGGGGCCGACCATCTTCACGCCCATGACGTTGACATTGGGCACGCCGGCGCGGGCGCATTCGGCCTCGAAGATCCAGCGCTGCGCCGGCGTCCAGTCCGGCCCGCCATGGTCCACCGGCCAGCCCGGTGCGCCCCAGCCCTTCCTGTGCAGTGCGCGCTGCCAGGCCATGCCGATATCGGGATCTGAGAACACCGAGGGCGTCAGCGCGGTGGCGCGCTTCATTTCCGGCGTCAGGCTCTCGGCGATGTAGTCGCGGACTTCCTGCTCGAAGGCGCGCTCCTCGGCACTGAAGGTGAGATCCATCTGCGCTCTCCGTTAGGCGTGGACGCGGCCGCTCAGCGCGGCGTGGCGGCGATAATGATGGGCGCTGCCGCCGAACAGCGTGTCGAAGGCGAGCAGCCGCTTGAAATAGGCGCCGATGTCGAGCTCTTCGGTGACGCCCATGGCGCCGTGCAGCTGCACCGCCTGCTCGGCGACGAAGCGCGCACATCTGCCGATCTTCGCCTTGGCGCCGGACGCCGCACGGCTGCGCACCACCGGCTCGGCGTTGGCCATCAACGCGGCCCGCAGGGCTAACGAGCGCGCCTCGTCGACCTGCATCGCGACATCGGCAAGGCGATGACGGATCACCTGGTTGGCCGACAGCGGTCGGCCGAACTGCTTTCGGATTTTGGTGTATTCGAGCGTGGTGTCGAGCAGCGTCTGCATGATGCCGACCGCTTCGGCGCCGAGCGCGGCCATCGCGCGGTCGACCACGGTTTCGATCGCGGGCAGCGCATCCTGTCCGTCGCCGAGCAGCGCGTCGGCGGGCAATTGCACATCCTTCAGGTCGAGATTGCAGCCGCGCCCGCCACCGAGCCGCGCGTAGTCGCGCAGAGTGAGACCCGCCGTTCCGGCCGGCACCAGGAACAGGGCAAGCTTGCCGGATCCGCCGTTGGCATTGGCAACGCGGGCGGAGACGATGATCTGGCCGGCGGCAGCGCCGTCGAGCACGGTGATCTTGCTGCCGTTCAGCCGCCAGCCGTCGGCGGTCTTGGTTGCGGTGGTGTCGACGTGAGCGAGGTCGAAGCGCGCCGCGCGCTCCGAATGCGCGAAGGCGAGCGTGAGCGCGCCCTCGGCGACCTTGGGGAGGATTGCCTGCTGCTGCGCCTCGGTGCCGCATTCGGCAACCAGCGCGGCGCCGATCACGACCGTCGAGAAGAACGGCTCCGATACGAGGCCACGGCCGAATGCTTCCATCAACAGTCCGATCTCGATCGCGCCGCCGCCGAGCCCGCCATGGGCTTCGCTGATCGGCAGCGCCAGCCAGCCGAGCTCGGCGAATTGTTTCCAGATGTCAGGCGAATAGCCGAGCGGATCGTTCGCCGCCTTCTTGCGATACTCTGACGTGAAGGTTTCCGCCACGAAGCGGTCGGCACTTTCGCGCAGCAGGCGCTGCTCGTCGCTGAGGGTGAGGTCCATCTGGCTTTCTACACGTTGGCGGTTTTCTTCACGGAGGGATGCAGACCCGCGGGATCCACCACCATTCCGAATTCCTGAAGGTTGTGGGCGTGGCAGAGCTGATGCAGCGCGAAGGCCTGATCGATCGCGGCCGGTTGCCCCATGATGTCGATCGAGCGGTTCACCGCCTCCTTGGATAGCTTCAGCGCAAAGGCAGGCTTGGCCGCGATCCGCCGTGCCAGCGCCAGCGTGAAGGGCGACAGATCACCGCGCGGCACCACGTGATTGACCATGCCGAAGCGATGCGCCTCGTCGGCGCTCCACACGTCGGCGGTGAACAGCATCTCCTTGGCCTTGCGCGCGCCGAGCTCCCAGGGATGCACGAACCACTCGACGCCGCAGACGCCCATCGTCACCACGGGATCACAGAACTCGGCGTCACTGCTCGCAACGATCAGGTCGCAGGCCCAGGCCAGCATCAGCCCGCCGGCGATGCACTTGCCGTGCACCTCCGCGATGGTGGGCTTTGCCAGATTGCGCCAGCGCCGTGTGATCTGCAGGTAGATCTCCTGCTCGCGCGCGAAGCGGCCGTGGGCGTTGGGCTCGGCGAAGCCGCCCCAATTTCCGACGGGCGGGAAACCGACGCCGGCCTGGTTCTTGGCGCCTGGCCTGAGATCGTGACCGGCCGAAAAATGCGGTCCGTTGCCGGCGAGGATGATGACCTTGACCGTGTCGTCCTGCACCGCCTGGTCGAAGGCGGTGTTGAGGTCGTAGGTCATCTGCAGGTTCTGGGCGTTGCGGGCCTCGGGCCGGTTCATCACGATCCGCGCGATTGCGGGCTCGGGCCGCTCGACGACGATCGTCTCGAATTGTTCAGACGCCAATGGATCCTCCCGGGATCGATTTTTTCGCCATGATGAACGGCGCAGGGAGGGATAGGCAAGGGCCATCATCGGCAAAATCCGCCGCGAATCCCGCCACGCGGGATTGTCACGCGAAAATCTGTTACTCTGATCGAGAATCCACCGGGAGGACCATCTTCATGCGCAAGCTTTGGACCGTGCTGGCAGCGCTGGCGACCTTGAGCCTGACCAACTGCGGCTACAACGCGATCCAGACCAATGACGAGCAGGTCAAGTCGAGCTGGTCGGAGGTGGTGAATCAGTACCAGCGGCGCGCCGATCTCGTGCCGAACCTCGTCAACTCGGTGAAGGGTTTTGCGCAGCAGGAGAAGGACGTGCTGCTCGGTGTCACCAACGCGCGCGCCAAGGTCGGCAGCATCCAGGCGACGCCCGAGGTGCTCAACGATCCGGCGGCATTCCAGAAGTTCACGCAGGCGCAGGGTGAACTGACCAGCGCGCTGTCGCGGCTCCTGGTCGTCACCGAGAATTACCCGCAGCTGAAATCGGACGCGCTGTTCCGAGACCTGATGGCGCAGCTCGAAGGCACCGAGAACCGCATCACGGTGGCGCGCAACCGTTACATCAAGTCGGTGCAGGACTATAACGTCGGCATCCGCACCTTCCCGAACAATCTGACCGCGATGGTGTTCGGCTACAAGGAGAAGCCCAACTTCACGGTCGACAACGAGAAGGAGATTTCGACCGCGCCGAAGGTTGATTTCAATCCGGCGCCGTCGCCATCCCCCGCGCCGTCTAAATAGCGCCGGCGCGCGCCGATCGTGATGACAACCGCACGCGTCATCCTGCTCGTCTTCCTGCTGGGCTTCCTCGCCCCGGCGTGGGCCGAGGTCGCGGTGCCACAGCTCACCGGCCGCGTCGTCGACCAGACCGGGACGCTCTCGACGAGCGACGTCGCGGCGCTGAATGACAGGCTGAAGGATCTGCAGACCCGCAAGGGCAGCCAGATCGCGGTCCTGATCGTACCGACTACGGCTGAGGAGACCATCGAGCAGTTCTCGATCCGCGTCGCCGAGGCCTGGAAGATCGGGCGCAAAAAAGTCGACGATGGTGCGCTGCTCGTCGTCGCCAAGAACGACCGGCATTTGCGCATCGAGGTCGGCTACGGCCTCGAAGGCGTGCTGAGCGACGTCGTCACCCATCGCATCATCGACGAGGACATCACACCGAAGTTCAAGGCCGGCGATTTCGCAGGCGGGATTTCGGCGGGCGTCGACCGGATGATCCGCCTGGTCGATGGCGAGCAATTGCCGGCGCCGGAGCCTGAGCATTGGCAGGCGCCCAATCTCGTCGACTTTGCCAATCCGGTCGTGATCTTCGGCGTCATCATCGTGGCAGGATTCCTGCGCGGCCTGCTGGGGCGGCTGCTGGGCTCGGCCGCGACCGGCGGCATCGTCGGCGTCTTCACCTGGATGCTGGCCGGTTCGCTCGCCACCGCGCTGGTGGTCGGGCTGTTCGCTGGTGTTGCGGCACTGATCTTCGGCGGCTTGAATTTCGGCGGTCCGGCGGCCGGCTCGGGGCCGTACCGACGCGGCGGCGGCTATTCCGGGGGCGGCGGGGGGTGGAGCAGTGGTTCGAGCTCGAGCGACAGCGGCGGCTTCAGTGGCGGAGGCGGCAGCTTCGGCGGCGGCGGCGCCTCGGGGAGCTGGTAGGCACATGAGCATCAAGCGCATCGGCAAGCATCTGCTCGAACATCGCTGGCGCGTGCGGCGTGCGTTTCCGCCGCGCGTGCTCGACGCCATCGAACAGGCGATCAAGGCCGGCGAGGCCACGCATTCCGGCCAGATCCGTTTCGTCGTCGAGGGCGCGCTCGATGGCGCGCCGCTGTTCCGCAACCAGCCGGCGCGGGAACGCGCGCTCGACGTGTTCTCGCATTTGCGGATCTGGGACACCCATCACAACAACGGTGTTCTGATCTATCTGCTGCTCGCCGACCGCGACGTCGAGATCGTCGCCGACCGCGGCATCGATGCCAAGGTCGGTCGCGCCGGCTGGGAAACGATTTGCCACGCGATGGAAACGGATTTCCGGGCCGGCCGGTTCGAGCAGGGCGTGATCAAGGGCATCGCCGCGGTGTCGCGGGAGCTGGCGAAGTATTTTCCGCATGCGGAGGACGGCCCGAACGAGCTGCCGGACAAGCCGGTGGTGATCTGAGGGAGCTGTCGACAGCGCCAGCGATTTCGGAATAATAGAATAATGCCACTGATTTGCCCGACATGTCAAGCAGCCCCTGTCGAATGTCGCCACGCCGCCGGCTACTTTGCATGGGGTTGTTTTCGATATTTTGGCAGTGCGCCCCTGCGGAGGCAGGCTATATGCGATAGCCCTGCCTCTCAGGGGACGGTGAGGCTTGAGCCTTACGCCTTCACCGATGGCCGCGCAGCGACGCGGTTGAACCAGGCAACGATGTTGGCGTTCGACTGGTCCAGCGGCTGGCCGACCTGGTTGCCGAAATCAATCCAGCAATACAGCAGCATGTCGGCGAGGGTGAAGCGCTGGCCGCAGATGTAGTCGCGGCCGTCGGCCATCTGGTCGTTGAGCCATTTGATGCGGTTGGCGGCGATCATCTTCAGCCCCGGCGAGGCTTCGGGCGCCACGGGAATCCGCTTCTCGAAGAATTTCAGCGCCTCGCCGAAGCGGTAGCCGTTGGCGAGCGGCTCGGCGATGTTGAGATCGACGCGGCGCGTCCACATTCGGCATTCCGCGCGCTCTTCCGGCGTACCGCCGATCATCGCGGGCGAGGGGTGCTTCTCCTCGAGATACTCGCAGATCGCCGTGATTTCGGAGAGGTAGTTACCGCAGTCGAGCTCTAGCGCCGGCATCTGGCCGTGCGGGTTCCGCTTCAGATGCGCGTCCTCGCGGTTCTCGCCCTTGCGCAGGTCGACGGTCTCCTTCGGGATCTCGATGCCCTTCTCGGCCATGAACATGCGCACGATGCGCGGATTGGGTCCGATCGAGTCGTAAAGCTTCATGTCCTCGCTCCCTGTTCTTCAGCGTTATTCTTGCCGCCGTTGAACAGGCCGCGCGCGGATTTGTCAAATGCAGCGCCGCATGTACGGTCGTCGCGACGACCGTATGGCCGCCATGCTGTTTGCCGACGGAGCTTATTGCGCCGGTTGAGTTGCGACTGCCGGCACGGCCGGCGCCCGCGATAGACCGAAAGACCGATGAGACCGACGGCCGCGGCGAACAGGATGTAGTAGACCGGAGCAGCCTTGTCGCCGGTCATCTGCACCAGCCAGGTGTTGATGAACGGCGCCAGCCCGCCGAATAGCATCACGGCGAGATTGTACATCAGCGATGCTCCGGTGGAGCGCACGCCGACGGGGAATATCTCGGTCATGAAGGCCGGCATCGGCCCGGCCAGGGCTCCGAGCAGGACTGCGACGATCTGCAATTGCCAGAGGTTCGCCGTGGTCGGCGCGGCGACGAGACGCTGCAGGATCACATAGAACAGCAAGCTGTAGATGAACAGCGCCGGAACCAGGACTGCGCGGCGGCCGATCCGGTCGGAGAGGGCGCCGCAGGCCACGGCCACCACCGCATTGACGAGGCTGACGACGAGCAGGCCGAGCTGCGCGTTCAGGATCGGCAGCT
>NZ_JACMYK010000130.1 GCF_020889785.1 Bradyrhizobium acaciae | reverse complement strand
CCCCCGCCGCGGTGCCGCCGGATCCGAAGCCGAAGAAGATCGTCCGCCGCCGCACCACGGCGCCGCCCGCCGACGACCAGCAGGCGCAGCCTGCGGCGCCGGCCCAGCAGACCCAGACCACGCAACAATCCGGCGGCGCGTTCCCCGCGCCGCTACCGAGCGGCGGATTTAGCCGCTAGGCTCCTGCTTCAATTCATTAGACGCGCGCCGCGCCGCGGCGCCTGGATGATCCATGTCTTTTACCATCGCCATTATCGGCCGGCCCAATGTCGGAAAGTCGACGCTGTTCAACCGGCTGGTGGGCCAGAAGCTGGCGCTGGTCGATGACGAGCCCGGTGTGACGCGGGACCGCCGCGAGGGCCAGGCCAAGCTCTACGATCTCGAATTCACCATCATCGACACCGCAGGGCTCGATGAGGGCGCCAAGGGTTCGCTGACGGCGCGGATGCAGGAGCAGACCGAAACCGCGATCGAGCTCGCCGACGCGCTGATGTTCGTGATCGACGCCCGCGTCGGCCTGACCCCGACCGACCGCGCCTTCGCCGACTTCGCCCGCAAAGCCAACAAGCCGGTGGTGCTGGTCGCCAACAAGGCCGAGGGCAGGCACGGCGAGATCGGTGCGATGGAATCCTACGCGCTCGGCCTCGGCGATCCCGTCCAGATCTCGGCCGAGCACGGCGAGGGCATGGCCGACCTCCACGAGGCGCTGAGCGCGCTGGTGCCCGAGACACCGGAGGAAGACGACGAGATCGCGGACGACGAGGACATCTCGGAGGAGGAGGCCGCGCAGCGCCCGATCCGTGTCGCCATCGTCGGCCGGCCCAACGCCGGCAAGTCGACGCTGATCAACCATCTGCTCGGCGAGGAGCGGCTGCTGACCAGCCCCGAGGCCGGCACCACGCGCGATTCCATTGCGGTCGAGATCACTTGGCAGGGTCGCGAGTTTCGCGTGTTCGACACCGCCGGCCTGCGCCGCCGCTCGCGGATCGAGGAGAAGCTGGAAAAGCTCTCGGTCGCCGACGCGTTGCGCGCGGTGCGCTTTGCCGAAGTCGTCGTGATGATGATGGACGCGCAGAACAAGTTCGAGGAGCAGGATCTGCGCATCGCCGACCTGATCGAGCGCGAGGGCCGTGCCATTGTGCTCGCGGTCAACAAATGGGATCTCGTCGAGCGCAAGCCCAATCAGATCTCGCAGCTGCGCATCGATGCCGATCACTGGCTGCCGCAGGTCAAGGGTGCGCCGATCGTTGCCGTCTCCGGCCTGATGGGCGAGGGCATCGACCGCCTGATGACGGCGATCCAGGAGGCCTATGCGGTCTGGAACCGGCGCTTGCCGACCTCGGCGCTCAATCGCTGGTTCGAGCAGGCGATCCAGGCCAGCCCGCCGCCGGCCGTCTCGGGCCGCCGGCTGAAGCTGAACTACATCACGCAAGTGAAGGCGCGTCCGCCGAGCTTCGTGCTGTTCTGCTCGCGCGCCGACGCGATCCCGAGGTCCTATCTGCGCTATCTGATCAACTCGCTGCGCGAGACCTTCGATCTGCCGGGCACGCCGATCCGGATTACGCTGCGTGAGAAGGCCAATCCGTTCGCCCACAAGCGCAAACGGCCGTCATGAGCGGGCATAGCGTTTTCGAGCGAAGTGGGTACCGGTTCGCGTGAAGAAAACGCGTCAAAACGAGAATGACACGGTTGCTGTGTCGCAACCGCGCAGCGGCGCCGTGATCTTCATCTTCATCACACTGCTGCTCGACATGCTCGCGCTCGGGATCATCATCCCGATCCTGCCCAAGTTGATCGAAGGTTTTGTCAACAACGATACCGCAAACGCGGCGCGCATCTTCGGCGTGTTCGGCTCGATCTGGGCATTGATGCAGTTCGTCTGCTCGCCGATCCTGGGCGCGCTGTCCGATCGCTTCGGTCGCCGGCCGGTGGTGCTGGTGTCGAATTTCGGCCTTGCTGCCGACTATGTGCTGATGGCGCTGGCGCCGAACCTGATCTGGCTGTTCATCGGGCGGGCGATCTCGGGCATCACCTCGTCGAGCATCTCGACTGTGTTCGCCTATATCGCCGACGTCACCGCGCCGGAGCAGCGCGCCGCGATGTTCGGCAAGATCGGCGTCGCCTTCGGCGCGGGCTTCATCCTCGGACCGGCGCTGGGCGGCCTGCTCGGCCAGATCGATCCGCGGCTGCCGTTCTGGGCGGCGGCGGGCTTGAGCTTCGTCAACGGGCTCTATGGCCTGTTCATCCTGCCGGAATCGCTGCCGCCTGAACGGCGTGCGCCGTTCAGATGGAAGAGCGCCAACCCGATCGGCGCGCTGCGTTTCCTGCTTTCGAACCGGACGCTGGCCGGCCTGTCGCTGGCGACATTCTTCGGCCAGCTCGCGCATGTCGTGCTGCCCTCGGTGTTCGTGCTCTACGCCACCTATCGCTACGGCTGGGACACCGGCACGGTCGGCGCGACGCTGGCGCTGGTCGGGCTCTGCGGCATGATCGTGCAGGGCGCGGCGATCGGCCCGATCGTCAAGCTGCTCGGCGAGCGCAACGCGCTGTTCCTCGGTCTCGTCTGCGGCGCCTTGGGCTTCGTGATCTTCGGCGCGGCGCCGACCGGCCAGCTGTTCTGGATCGGCATTCCCGTGATGGCGCTGTGGGGCATCTCCGGCGCCGCAACGCAGGCACTGACGACGCAGCTCGTCGCCGCCGACCAGCAGGGCCAGTTGCAGGGCGCGACATCCAGCGTGCAGAGCATGTCGGAACTGATCGGCCCGTTCCTGTTCACGCTGACGTTTGCGTATTTCATCGGCGACAATGTGCCGCTGAAAATGCCTGGCGCGCCGTTCTATCTGGCCGGCGCGCTGCTGTTGCTCGCGCTCGCCATCGCCTGGCGCGCGACGGCGGCGAGGAAATCTGCGTAGGGTGGATTAGCGAGGCGTAATCCACCATTGTCTCCGCGGTGAGAAGGTCGGTGGGTTACGGCTTCGCCTAACCCAGCCGCAGCGTACGGCAGCTCGCTTATTTCTTCACCAGCGGACACTCGCTCGCCTCGAGCGGCTTGGCGGCGTCGTCCGGAGAGATGGTGGCGATCAGCTT
The DNA here is from genome assembly GCF_020889785.1 of Bradyrhizobium acaciae. Classification (GTDB taxonomy): domain Bacteria; phylum Pseudomonadota; class Alphaproteobacteria; order Rhizobiales; family Xanthobacteraceae; genus Bradyrhizobium; species Bradyrhizobium acaciae. The sequence goes on along the minus strand of NZ_JACMYK010000130.1, from coordinate 16,995 downwards.
GTAATAGTCCCAGGGATATTTGGACTCTTCCGGCTTCTTCACCTCGAACAGATAGGCCGGGATGATACGGCGGCCGTCGATCCGCAACGGACCCTTGCCGAACAGCGGATCGTCGGTCGGGATCTCCTTCATCTTGGCGACGACCTTGGCGCCGTCATGCGGATTGCCGCCCATCGCGTCCAGCGCCTTCAAATAATGCAGCACGCCGGCATAGACGCCGGCCACCGTCATCGAGGGCATCGAGCCCTTCGGCGAGACCTTCTGGAAGCGCTTCGACCAGGCCCGGGTCTGGTCGTTCATGTCCCAGTAGAACGACTCGGTGAAGGTGAGGCCTTGGGCGATCTTCAGGCCGAGTGCGTGCACGTCGTTGACGAACAGCAACAGCGCCGCGAGCTTCTGCCCGCCCGCGGTGATACCGAATTCGGACGCCTGCTTGATCGCGTTGGTGGTGTCGCCGCCGGCATTGGCGAGGCCGATGATCTTGGCCTTGGAGGCCTGCGCCTGCAGCAGGAACGAGGAGAAGTCGGCGGTGTTGAGCGGGTGCTTGACGCCGCCGAGCACCTTGCCGCCATTCGCGGTGACGACCGCCGCGGTGTCGCGCTCCAGCGCATGGCCGAAGGCGTAGTCGGCGGTGAGGAAGAACCAGCTGTCGCCACCGGCCTTGGTCAGCGCCTTGCCGGTGCCGTTGGCCAGCATGTAGGTGTCGAACGTGTAGGAGATCGTGTTGGCGTTGCAGGCCTTGCCGGTGAGATCGGCGGTCGCAGCACCGGAGTTGAGCACGATCGAGTTCTTCTCCTTGGCGAGGTTGCTCACGGCGAGTGCAACGCCGGAGTTCGGCGTATCGGTGATGATGTCGACCTTCTCGTTGTCGACCCAGTTGCGCGCGATGTTGACGCCGACGTCGGGCTTGTTCTGATGATCGCCGCTGACCACCTCGATCTTCCAGCCCTTGGCGCGAAGCCCGGAGTCTTCCACCGCCATGTTGGCCGCGGCCACCGAGTTCGGGCCGCCGATGTCGGCATAGAGGCCCGACATGTCGTTCAGCACACCGATCTTGACGTTCTTGTCTTGGGCAAAGGCAGGCGTTGCGAGGCCGAGTGCAGCGCAAGCGAGTAGCACGGCGTGGCGCCGCGCGAGCGTCGTCGTCATCAGACATTCCCTCCACTGTGATTTATCCGGGCGGCCCTCTTGTGGAGCCTTGTGCCGGTCGTTCGAGTTCCCGCTTACCCTTTCCGGGTGGAAGCGGCAATCCGCATAAAGCCGGATGAACTGCGTCGAAGCGTCATCCCGCCGTCATCCTCACTTCAGCGCGTCCGAGGTCAGCTTGAACTTCTGGATCCGCTTGCCGTCGACCTCGCCGGTATAGACGTTGCCCTTCTGGTCGACCGCCATGACGTGCAGCAGGGCGAACTGTCCGGCATTGCGGCCGCGGTGGCCGAAGCTGCCGACGACAGAGCCGTCATCGCGCTTGATGACACGGATCTCGTTGTTGGCGCCGTCGGCGTTGAGCAGATAGGTCTGCTTCGGATCGGGCCACAGCGCGAGATCGAACACCGCGCCGTCACCGCGGGTGTTCTTCTCGTAAAACCATTCCCGCACGAAAGTGCCGTTCTTCTGGAACACCTGGATGCGGTCCTGGCTGCGATCGCAGACATAGACCAGCCCGTCATTGGCGATCTTGATGCAATGCACGGGATTGCCGAACTGCTCCTGCACCGCGGCGCTCGGATCGTAGGGCGGCTGCTTGTCGTCGGTGGGCAATTTGCCGTAGCCGCCCCAGTGCCGCTTGTAGGCTAGCGTGGTGGCGTCGAACACGATGACGCGGCGGTTGCCGTAACCGTCGGCGACGTACAGCTCGTTGGCCGCCTTGTCGATCGCGATTCCCGCGGCCGGCCGAGCTGGGTGGGGTCGTTGCTGTTGGTGCGGGCTGCGATCTTGCCGATCTGGCCGAGATATTTGCCGTCGAGCGAGAACTTCAGGATTTCGCTGTCGTCATCGGCATTGCCGCCGATCCAGACGAAGCCGCGTTCGTCGACCTCGATGCCGTGCTCGCGGCCGACCCATTGATAGCCGTCGCCGGGGCCGCCCCAGGATCGCAGCAGATTGCCGTCGACGTCGAACTCCAGCACCGGCGGCGCGGCCACGCAGCACTTTGCCCGCGGCGGAGTGAGGCTCGCTGCCTTCTCGCCATCGGTCAGCGATCGCGGCCGGTGGACCACCCAGATGTGCCCCTGCCAGTCGACGGTGATGCCGCCGATCTGGCCGAGGATCCAGTTGTTGGGAAGCTGTTTCGGCCAGGACGGATCGACCGCGAAGGTCGGGACGTCACCGGCCTTGGCGGGCGAAGGCGCAACGAAGGGGGACGATGCGATACAGAGGGAAAGAAACAATCCGGACAGAATGGAGCGCGCGCGATTGAACGTCGGCGTCATGATGCTCCCGAGATTCTTCTTGGCGGCCGTGCCGCTGCGGAGGGCAGTCAATCGCGGGGCGGGGGTCGAGTCAATCCGTCCCGCCGTCATTGCGAGGAGCGGTAGCGACGAAGCAATCCATGCCTCCGCACGTGCTGAGAAATGGATTGCTTCGCTTCGCTCGCAATGACGGGGAGGCGCCTACACTGGCGGCTGGAACGTCCGCAGCGTGCGCGCCTTGTAGTCGTAGAGCTTGCCGGTTTCGGTCCATTCAGGCGCACACATCGGCACGATGAATTCGGCGGCCATGTCCGGCGTATCCAAGGTCATCGGGTCTTCGCCGGGAAACACCTGCGCACGCATCCGGGTGCGGATCGGGCCTGGGCTGAACAGGTTGACGCGCAGCGCGGTGTTGGCGGTCTCGTTGGCCCAGGAGCGCACCAGTGCGTCGAGCGCGGCCTTCGAGGCCGCGTAGGGGCCGAGATAGGCGCTGGCCTTGTGCGCCACGCCCGACGTCACGAACACCGCGCGGCCGGCGTCGGACTGGCGCAGCAGCGGGTCCATGCATCGGATCAGCTGGAAATTGGCGGTGACGTTGATCGCGAACACGTCGTTCCACGGCTTCAGCTCGATGTGACCGAGCGGCGACGAGGGGCCGGCGGTGCCGGCATTGCCGACGAGGATGTCGAGCTTGCCGTGGCGCTCATGCAGCGCGAGCCCGAGCCGTGCGATGCCGTCGTAATCGGTGAGCGAGAGCGGCACCAGCGTGGCGCTGCCGCCGGCCTTCCTGATCTCGTCGTCGAGCTCTTCCAGCCCGCCTTGCGTGCGGGCCACCGCGACGACATGCGCGCCGGCTTTGGCCAGCGCGACCGATGTCGCATAGCCGATCCCGCGCGAGGCGCCGGTCACGAGGGCAATCCGGGAGGCGAGGGGCTTTGTCATGGAAGGGACTCTAACAAATCGTCGTCCCTGCGAAAGCAGGGACCCATACGCCGTGACGGCGATAATGGAAGAAAGCGTTCGTGTCTAATGCTGCCCCAGCCACATAGGCCGGTGGTTGGGTCCCTGCTCCGTGCGCAACCGCGCACTCGGCAGGGACGACAGCGAGGAAGTGGCTAGCTCGCTTCCGCCAGCAGCGAGAGCTGGCGCGGCGCGGGCTCGGTTTCGCTCTGGTCCGTCAGATGGGTCGGATAGGCGCCGGTGAAGCAGTGGTCGGCGAACCTCGGATTTGTCGGGTCGCGGCCCTCATAGCCCATCGCGCGGTACATGCCGTCGATCGACAGGAAGGCGAGCGAGTCGGCGCCGATGATGTCGCGCATCTCCTCGAGCGAATGGGTCGCGGCGAGCAGGCCGCCACGATCGGGAAGGTCGATGCCGTAATAGTCGGGATAGAGGATCGGCGGCGAGGCAAGCCGGAAGTGCACCTCGCGGGCGCCGGCGTCGCGCATCATGCGCACGATCTTCTTCGAGGTGGTGCCGCGCACCAGCGAGTCGTCGATCAGGATGATCCGCTTGCCCTCGATCGCAGCGCGGTTGGCCGAATGCTTCATGCGCACGCCGAGCTCGCGCACGGTCTGGGTCGGCTGGATGAAGGTGCGGCCGACATAGTGGTTGCGGATGATGCCGAGCTCGAACGGCACGCCGGAATACTGGCTGTAGCCGACCGCGGCGGGCACGCCGGAATCCGGCACCGGCACCACGACGTCGACCTCGGGATGGCTCTCGCGCGCGAGCTGGGCGCCGAACGCCTTGCGCACGTCGTACACCGAGCGGCCGCCGACGATCGAATCCGGCCGCGCGAAATAGATGTATTCGAAGATGCAGGGCCGGGCCGGCTTCGGCGGGAACGGCTTGTGGCTGTGCGCGCCCTTCTCGTCGAACACGATGATCTCGCCGGGCTCGATGTCGCGGACATATTTCGCGCCGATCATGTCGAGCGCGCAGGTCTCCGAGGTCAGGATCGGACGGCCGTCGAGATCGCCGAGCACCAGCGGGCGGATGCCGAGCGGGTCGCGCGCGCCGACCAGCTTCTTGTTGGTCAGTGCGACCAGCGCATAGGCGCCCTCAATGGTGCGCAGCGCCTCGATGAAACGGTCGATGAAGCGGGTGCGCTTCGACTGTGCGACGAGATGCAGGATCACCTCGGTGTCGGTGGTCGACTGCATCATGGCGCCGCCCTTGACCAGCTCGCGGCGCAAGGTCAGGCCGTTGGTCAGGTTGCCGTTGTGGCCGACCGCAAAGCCGCCGGCGCTGAGCTCGGCGAACAGCGGCTGCACGTTGCGCAAGATGGTGCCGCCGGTCGTGGAATAGCGGACGTGGCCGACCGCGGCATTGCCGGGCAGGCGATCGATCACCTCACGGCGGGAGAAGGCGTCGCCGACCAGGCCGAGGCGGCGTTCACTGTGGAAGCGGCCGCCGTCGAAGGAGACGATGCCGGCGGCTTCCTGGCCGCGGTGTTGCAGGGCGTGCAGCCCGAGTGCGGTGATCGCAGCGGCCTCGGGGTGGCCGAAGACGCCGAACACGCCGCATTCCTCGCGGAGCGTATCGCCGTCGAGATCGGGGTGGTATCTGAGGTCGTCGTCCCGGAGATGGTCCTGTCGAGGATGTTCCTGCAATTCGATCGGGCCGAGGTCGAGATTCAGTTGGTCGGCGTGATCGGAAGGGGTTTGCATCTCGTTCATCGCCTCTCGTGAGGGGCCCAAACCAAATAAGTTATCGGCCCGCGGGTTTCTCGATCAGCTTTTTCAAGCTGTCACGCGCAGGTTTGCTGTAGCCATCGCCCGACGCCGGCGTCGCCTGATCATTGGTATCAGCCGCAGAATCGTCGTCCGGCTTATTCTTCTTGAACTTCTTTAAGATGGTGTTCTCGGGGTCGTCAGGCAAGAGCGACATCAGCCAATCCCCGGTTCCCTGCAGCACCACCCGGGACTTCGCCCCCGTCACCCAATCGGGCCGCTGCTTGTCCGGAACCAGCCAGGTGAAGAACATGAACGCCACGACCACGATCAGGAGGCCGCGGGCCAGCCCGAACAGGAAGCCCAGGGTGCGGTCGAGCGCGCCGATCCGGGAGTCCAGGATCATGTCCGAGATCCGCACCGTGATGATCGAGACCACGATCAGCGTGCCGATGAAGACGCCGGCCACCACGACCACGGCCGCGACCGTGTCGTTATTGAAGTAAGTTTTGGCGGTCGGCAGCAGCTTCGAGAAAGCATACAGCGTGACCAGCGCGGCGGCGCCCCAGGCCGCGATCGACAGGATCTCGCGCATGAAGCCACGCACCATGGCAAGCAGGCCCGAGATCAGCATCACGCCGAGCAGGACGAGATCGAGTATCGTTATGGGCATCGGCTGGTCAGGTCCGCTGGTACGTTTCGGTACGCTGTTAAGGGCTTACGCTGGTTAAGAGCTCTCGCGAATCGGCAAAGTCGGTGCCGTCCTAACTGAGGCGCATCGGGGGCATCCGGCAAGGCCGGAGCGCCACCTGTCCCGCGCGGCGGATGTATAGCGACGAGGGGCAGATACGTCACGCCCGCTTTAGCCGGTCTCGCGACGGAATCGGGCCGGTGTGGCATTTTTCCCAGCCGTATCAGCGTCTCCGGAGCCGCTCGGGTCGCCTCTTGGCGTACCTTCGTCGTTCCGTGGCGCAGCCCGGCCACCTCGCGGCGTCCCGCGCGCGGCGATTTCGGCGACCAGGGTAGTCAGATTGCCGACGCTGTTGAGTGCGAGCCCCGCATCGCCACCGCCGTCGCCGCGGGCCGATTCGGGCAGGATGGCGCGGCCGAAGCCGAGCTTCAGGGCCTCCTTCAGCCGGGCCGGGGTCTGCGCCACCGGGCGGATCGCGCCGGACAGCGAAATCTCGCCGAAATAGACTGCGTCCGTCGGCAAGGGCGCATTCACCAGCGAGGACACCAGCGCAGCCGCCGCGGCGAGGTCCGCGGCCGGTTCCTGGATGCGCAGGCCGCCCGCGACATTGAGATAGACGTCATGTCCGGACAATTTGACGCCGCAATGCGCCTCGAGCACCGCCAGCACCATCGACAGCCGGCTCGGGTCCCAGCCGACCACGGCGCGGCGCGGCGTGCCGAGTGAGGTCGGCGCCACCAGCGCCTGCAATTCGACCAGCACCGGGCGGGTGCCCTCGATGCCGGCGAACACGGCCGTGCCGGGGCTGCCGAGCTCGCGTTCCGAGAGGAACAATTCGGAGGGGTTGGTGACTTCGCGCAGCCCGAGCCCGGTCATCTCGAACACGCCGATCTCGTCGGTCGCGCCAAACCGGTTCTTGGCCGAGCGCAGGATGCGGAACTGCTGCGAGCCTTCGCCCTCGAACGACAGCACCGCATCGACCATGTGCTCGACCACGCGGGGGCCGGCGATCTGGCCGTCCTTGGTCACATGGCCGACCAGGATGATCGTTGCCCCGGTCTTCTTGGCGAAGCGAATGAGGGCCTGCGCGGAGGCGCGGACCTGGGTCACGGTGCCGGGCGCCGACTCCACCGTGTCGGTCCACATGGTCTGGATCGAATCGATCACGATCAGCCGCGGCACCGCGCCTTCCGACAGCGTCGAGACGATGTCCTCGACCGAGGTTTCCGAGGCGAGCTGCACCGGCGCGTCGGCGAGCCCGAGCCGCTCGGCGCGCAGCCGCACCTGAGCGACCGCCTCTTCGCCGGAGATATAGACCGCGCGGTGGCCGGCGCGCGCCATCATGGAGGTTGCCTGGGTCAGCAGCGTGGATTTTCCGATGCCGGGATCGCCGCCGACCAAGAGCACCGAGCCGCGGACGAAGCCGCCGCCGGTGACGCGGTCGAGCTCGGTCATGCCCGACGACAGCCGCGGCGCGTCCTGGGTCTTGCCGGACAGCGATTCCAGCGCAAACGTGCGTCCCTTGCGCTTGCTGCGGATCGAGACCGGCACCGAGCCCGTGGTGTCTTCCTCGGCCAGCGTGTTCCACTCGCCGCAGGAATCGCACTTTCCCTGCCAGCGATTATACGCCGCGCCGCAGTTCTGGCAGACGAAGGAGAGGGTGGATTTGGCCATGAAGGAACTCGATTCCGCAGCCCCTCAATAGCACGGATCAGGAGGTGGCAACGCCCGGCGGGGACGCCGCGCCCAGCCATGTTCGGTCGAGGCCGGCTTCAGGAGGCCGATACCGATCGCTGCTTCAGGACGCGAACTGGGATCGCGGCGGCCGGCCATAGCTGCAGCCTGTAGTGATCGTCGCCCTCAAGGCCATTCTCCGACAGCGTGTCGAGCGCGCCGTAGGATGCACGCACCCGATAGGTCCCCGGTGCGGTCTCGATGCGCATGGCGTCAGGGAAATAGTCCGTGCAACCGGCGATCACGATGCGTCCGGATGCGACGTCGAGGCTTGCTTCGACCACGTGATCCCAGTCAGCGGAATCATCGTCCGGCTCGCGCCCGAGAAGCTGCACCACGACCGGCACGTCCATGTTCCGCACGGTGCGGATCCCGACCGTCCCGGGCGCGATCGCGAGCAATCGATCGGTCGTTTCCTCCGTCCAGGCAGCGGACAGGTCGCCCGATGCAGGTTCATCCTGGATGTAGAACTGGAAGTAGTCGGCGAACAGTGAGAGTTCGAATGATCTCATTTCGCGTGGCTCCGGCGGATGGCAGTCAGCGGGAGAACACCCTTGTTCCGGCCGGCCATCGCGGCTTGTCTCCGACCGGGCTTGCGCCGATCTCCCAGCCGACGCCGCCCCAGAGTACGTCGACGGCACCAAGCTCTCCAGCGATATCGCGGACGTAAAACACATTCGGCCTGGCGTTGATCTCCAGCGGCCCGCCGTTGCCGTTGGGTTGCTGCATCAACGCGCACCAGACGTCGGCCAACCGGCTCTCGTGGCTCTGACCCAGCTTGGCCAGGATCTCCTTGTCGCTTGCGGCCGCACTCAGGACGAAGGTCTGCAACGACGCGCCGCCGGCGTCGTCTTCGACCTTGTTGGTGAAGCGTTGCGCGAAGGTCGCACCGAGCCAGGAAATCTTCACCGCGGCGCGCGACGCGATGTCTTCCTTGAAATGTTCCCGCGCGGCGAACTTTTCGGCGTGAGGTATCGCCGAGGTCGACGACGGATCGGACGGTTCCTCAGGCTTCGGCCGCAGGGAGCATGTGACGCGGTCAGTGGCGACAGCCGATCGGCCTGGTTTCGTATCGTCCGCGGCGACGCTGAAGCCTTGTGCTGCCAGAAGGAAGGCCAGCGACAGGGTGAGGCTTAGCTGACGCATCTTGTTGTTGTCCCTGAATCCGCTGTGTTCGCGGAGACAAGGTAAACCACACCTTGTGGATGTAAATTAAAGATCGGGTTTCTGGTTAAGGATAAAAAGTAAGTTCAACTACAACGAGAATTTGAATCAAATGCTCTTCGGCGCCTGGAACCGGATGTTGCTCTCGGCCGCCGCGTCTAGACGCGGATGTCTCGACCCGACAGCAGCAGCGGCGGATTCGCGCGCAGCACCGAGCCCGTCGGCAAAGCCCGGCAGCATCTTGCCTGCGCCCGCAGCGGATCGCTCCAACTCCAGCGAACGCGCCACGACGGATTGTTGGCGTAGGCCGGAACGCGCCAGACCCAGATCGTTTCGTAAACGCTGTCTCCGAACTGCGCGACGTCGGGCTTTGCTGTCGGCCCCAAGGCCGAGCCGGCAACAGCGAACGTCACCGCCACCGCAGTCGTGATCATCATCTTGCGCATCGCGCGTCTGCCTTCCTCGTCTGTCACGGGTTCGTACAACCCGCTGGTCCTAATGCTTCGACTTGCGATCCCGAATCCGTCGGGCCGACATCAGACGCAGAGGTGCGCGCACCATTGCGCCCCTTGTGCTGCCTGACTCATCGGGATTCGCATCCGGGTCGTCGATCAATCCCGTGATGCCTGCTAGAGCAAAGTGCTTGTCCGCAAACGATCGAGTGCAAGTAATGAGATCGTCATAAACGCAGTCGCCGGATGGAGGCAATCCGGATAACACCGGGAACCGGGCGCCTCAATGAAGCTCTTTCGGGGTACAACGTCCAGGCGCGCAAAGACCCCGTAGAATTACGACATGCCTGCGAGTCTACTGCGCCATTGCCGACCACAGCAGCGCCGTGCCCGCAGCCAGCATGATGCCGTCCATGATCAGGCGAAACGATTCCGGCTTCAGCTGCAGCACGAAGCGCTTTGCGATGAAGGCGCCGGCCATCAGCGAAGCGCCGGCGATCAGGCCCTTCAGCGCGATATCTGGCGTCAGCGCGCCGAAGCGCTCGAACGTCACCGACTTGCTGACATACAGCCCGAGTGAGCTTGCCGCCTCGGTGGCGAGGAACGCGCCCTTGCTGAGGCCGTAGAATAAAAACAGCGGCACGCTGAGCGGCCCGGTCGAGGCCACGATGCCGGTGAGATAGCCGATGACAGCGCCGCCGATCATCAGGTGCCAGAGATTGGCTTTCAATTTGTGCTGCGCCAGCCAATGCCGCACCGGCACCATTGCGATCAGGAATACACCGATCGCGATATCGACCGCGCGCGAGGGCAGCGCGAGCAGGGTGCGCGCGCCGAACGCTGCGGCTGGAATGCCCGTGATCGAGTAGGCGATGCAGGCGCGCCAGTCGACCTCGCGCCACCAGGCCAGGATGCGCGAGAGATTGGCCATCACGGCGGCGACCGCCATGATCGGTACCGCCTGTTTCGGGCCGTACTGATAGACCAGCACCGGCATCAGCATGATCGACGAGCCGGTGCCGACGATGCCTGAAATGGTGCCGGCGACCAGGCCGACGATGAGGACGAAGAGGAAGCCCACCTGTCGGCTCCGGTGAGGTGTGATCGCCCATTACCTCCGAGTTGCCCGACGGCGCAAGCCCCCGCCTTGGCGGAGAGGGCGGAACGAACGGCGGGAGCCGGACAAATCATATCGCGAAAGTGCGGGATGTCTGACCCGCGGGCCGTGCAACAAACACGGTGTCGTCCCGGCGAAGGCCCGGACCCATTGCCACGAGTTCTGATTGTTGAACGATGCTGGGACCACAGGCTGTTTTCAACAAGGCCACCCTGTGGGGCCCCGGCCTTCGCCGGGACGACAGTGCCACTATGGCTCGAGCGCGACATGCAAATATGATCACTTCAACACCACCCAGGCCGGTGCGTGGTCACTCGCGCCTTCCTCGCCGCGGATGTCGCGGTCGACGCCGGCTTTCGCGAGCCGCGCTGCCAGGTCGGGGCTGAGCAGGAGATGATCGAGCCGGAGGCCCGCATCGCGCGGCCAGCGGTTGCGCATGTAGTCCCAGAAGGTGAACATCGGCTGGTCGGGATGCAGCGTGCGGATCGCATCGCACCAGCCCTGATTGACCAGCGCCTTGAACGCGGCGCGGCTCTTCGGCTGGATCAGCGCATCCTTGTCCCACGAGCGGGTCGGATAGATGTCGAAGGGCGTCGGCGCGACATTGTAGTCGCCGGCGAGCACCACCGGGACGTTCTGCTTGAGCAGCTTGGCGGCGTGGGCGCGCAGCCGCTTGAACCAGGCCAGCTTGTAGTCGAATTTCGGCCCGGGCTGCGGATTGCCGTTCGGCAGATAGAGACTGGTGACGACGATGCCGCGTACCGCGGCCTCGATGTAGCGCGCCTCGTGATCGATGGCGTCGCCGGGCAGGGCGGTGCGGATCAGCACGGGCTCGGCCTTGCGCGCGAGGATGGCGACGCCGTTCCAGGTCTTCTGTCCCTGCCACACCGCGCCGTAGCCGGCCTTCGCGATCGCAGCAGCGGGAAACTCGGCGTCGCTTGCCTTGAGCTCCTGCAAACTCACGACATCGGGCTTGGCCGATTTCAGCCAGCGCAACAGGTTCGGCAGCCGGCGGTTGACGTTGTTGATGTTGAAGGTCGCGATCTTCATGGGCACGCGCGACCAGTCACGTCATCAGACCGACGGCAATGGTGGCGGTGCCGGGGGCGCTGCCGTCGGCATGGCGGGAGGCGCTGCTTGCGCGGCGGTCGGCTCGCGGTTCTCGACAGCGGCGCCGCTCGTCGCGGCGACGGCGTCGCCGCCCTTGTAGATGCGCACGAAGCGGCGGCCGAGGCTGGTCAGCACCTCATAGCCGATGGTGCCGAAATGATGCGCGACCTCGTCGACCGTGATGCCTTCGCCGATCAGCGTCACCATGTGGCCGCGCCGCACGGCGTTCTTGTCGAGATCGGTAATATCGACCGCGATCAGATCCATCGAGACGCGGCCGGCGATCGGGCAGCGCTTGCCGGCGACCACGACCTCGGCGCCGCGGGTGCCGTCATTGGCGCTGGCGGCGCGGAAATAGCCGTCGGCATAGCCGGCGGAGACGATCGCAAGCCGGGTCGGCCGGCGTGCGGTCCAGGTGCCGCCATAGCCGACGGTCTCGCCGCGATCGATGTTGCGGATCTGCACGATGCGCGCCTTGAGGTCGACCACCTGCTGCATCGGGTTGTCGGCCTCCGGCGTCGGATTGACGCCGTAGAGCGCGCAGCCCGGCCGCACCATCTCGAACTGGAATTGGGCGCCGAGGAACACGCCGGAGGAGTTCGCCAGCGACGCCGGCACGCCTGTGAACAGGCTCGCGATCTCGCGGAAGCTCGCCAGCTGCTTGGCGTTGGCGGGATTGTTCAAGAGTTCGGCGGAAGCGAGGTGGCTCATCACAAGCGTGATGCCGTGGTCGCCGGCATTGATCCGCGGGATGATGCCTTGCGCCTCGCTGACCGTGAGTCCGAGCCGGTTCATGCCGGTATCGATATGGATGGCGGCGCCGCCGGACCAGCCGGAGCGGCGGCAGAACACGTCCCACTCGGCGAGTTCATTGAGATCGCCGATCACAGGCTTGCAGTCGATCCTGGCGTAGGCCTCGCCGGTCTGCTGGAAGAAGCCGCCGAGCGAATACACTGTCGCGTCGGGCACGGCCGCGCGCACCACGGCGGCCTCCTCGACGGTTGCGACGAAGAAGGTCTTGCAGCCCGCCTTGGCCAGTGCCCGCGACACCTGCTCGGCGCCGCAGCCATAGGCGTTGGCCTTGACCACGGCGGCGCATTCGGCGGGCACTGCGGTCTTCTCGAGCTTGCGCCAGTTGGCGATGATGGCGTCGAGGTCGATGGTCAGGATGCCGGTGGCGGCCGGATGGGCCGCCAGCAGATTGGCTTCGGGCGTCAGCTGCGATTTCGCGTCGGTCACGATGTTCATGCCCCCGTTGTACGCGCGGGGCTCCTGCCGTTCAACCGCGCCGCGGAATCAATGGGAGTGATCCGGAATCTGACCGTCGGGTGCGAGGTCGCCGAACCTCGTCACGCTGGCCTCGAAGTGCAATTCGACGGTGCCGGTCGGGCCGTGGCGCTGCTTGCCGATGATGACTTCGGCTTTGCCATGGGCGAGTTCCAGCTCCATCTGCCATTTCTCGTGCTCGGGCGTGCCCGGCCGCGGCTCCTTGTTCGCCAGGTAGTATTCCTCGCGATACACGAACATCACCACGTCGGCGTCCTGCTCGATCGAGCCGGATTCACGCAGGTCGGAGAGCTGAGGACGCTTGTCGTCGCGGTTTTCGACCTGACGCGACAGCTGCGACAGCGCGATGACCGGGACGTTCAATTCCTTCGCCAGCGCCTTCAGATTGGTGGTGATCTCGGTGATTTCCTGGACGCGGTTGTCGTTGCCCTTCTTGCCCGACCCCTGCAGCAGCTGGATGTAGTCGATCACGATCAGATCGAGGCCCTTCTGCCGCTTGAGGCGGCGGGCACGGGCGGTGAGCTGCGAGATCGAGAGACCACCGGTTTCGTCGACATAGAAGGGCAGCGATTGCAGCTCGATCGAACAGTCGCGGATCTTCTCGAAATCGAGCTCCGAGATCCCGCCGCGGCGGATCGAGCTCGAGGGAATGCCGGTGCGTTCGGCGAGAATGCGGGTGGCGAGCTGTTCGCCGCTCATTTCGCAGGAGAAGAAGCCGACGCAGCCGCCGTTGACCGCCTTGGTGGTGCCGTCTGCCTGGACCTCGGGCACATAGGCCTTGGCGATGTTGTAGGCGATATTGGTGGCGAGCGACGTCTTGCCCATGCCGGGACGGCCGGCGAGCACGATCAGGTCGGACGGTTGCAGGCCGCCCATCCGGGCATCGAGATCGCGCAGGCCGGTCGAGATGCCGGACAGTTTGCCGTCGCGCTGGAACGCCTTCGCCGCCATGTCGACGGCAATCGTCAGCGCCTGCGAGAAGCGCTGGAAGCCGCCGTCATAGCGGCCGGTTTCGGCAAGACTGTAGAGCTGTCGCTCGGCATCCTCGATCTGCGCGCGCGGGGCGAAGTCGACCGGCGCGTCATAGGCGACGTTGACGATCTCCTCGCCGATCTGGATCAGGTTGCGGCGCAGGCTGAGATCGTAAACGGTACGTCCGTAATCCTGCGCGTTGATGATCGTGGTCGCTTCGGCGGCGAGCCGCGCGAGGTATTGGCCGACCGTCATGCCGCCGATGTCGAGCTCGGCCGGCAGGAACGTCTTCAGGGTCACGGGGTTCGCGACCTTGCCCATCCGGATCAGGCTTCCGGCGGTTTCATAGATCTGCTGATGGATGGTTTCGAAGAAGTGCTTCGGCTCCAGGAAGTCGGAGACGCGATAGAAGGCGTCGTTGTTGACCAGGATCGCGCCCAGCAGGCCCTGTTCCGCTTCGATGTTGTGCGGCGCACTCCGATAGGCCGCGGAGGCGGCGGCGTCGGGCGCGAGCTTGTGGACGTTCGAATCAATCAAGGCCATGGACGAGCTTATTCTTCTGATTTCGTCGTTACTGCGATTTTCGGATGTGGGGCGGCGATCAAGCGCCAGCCCGGCACGAAGCGAAAGGACGGATGTTTCTTATGCACGATTCACACAACGCGATGTGTGAATCCCGGACAGCCGGATGCATTCCGCTTGACTGGGTCTTGTCAGAAACCGGGCAGGGTCCGGCCGATCAGCAATGTCGTTGGTAAAAATCGGATGCCGCCTGAACCTTTTTCAGGACCGGCGAACCCATGGAGAGATGAGGCGACTGTTGGCGTCGGGTCCTCAGACCAGGACCAGGAAAGCCAGCGCGATCAAGGCGGCCACCACGCCAGTGGCGATCAGGGCGTAGTCGGTCGCGATATCGCGTTGCGGGTCCAACATCGTCTGGTGCGTTTCTCGGGTCATTCCGGACCACTACGACAGCCCGGAACAGACCTCTGTGAAGCAGATCACACCTGCCGCATTTTCTTTGCGCCAGGTTCGCGGGAACGACCTGGCGGATTCCGGGTTGTCTTCGCTCAGGGAAGATACGGCGACGATGGCTCAAGAGTTTCAGACGGTGCGATTGAGGCTTGGCCAGGCAGGCGGCATGGACCGCCGCTGGCTGGCGGCGCTCGTCGATGCCATGGAGCAGACGGCGCGTCCGGAGGTCCGGAATACTCCCTGCGATGCAAGGCTGGTCTCGGCCGCCGTGGCCCATCTGGCGCGTCCGGCACCGACTTTCGCCCATTGCGGATCGGCCTACAGCCTGCGCAACTAGCGGCACCCGTTGTTTCAGATTTACTCGCCGGCGAGTTGCAGCCGGGGCTTGGCCGCGCCGGCTTCCTTGAGCCGCAGCCGGGCTTCCTCATGCCCGATGTAGTCGCGGGTGATCGGGACGACGCCCTGGCGCTTGGTGAGCTGGAGCTGGAAGTTCATCATGTTCTGCACCCGGAACGACATCTCCGATGCCGCCAGGTAGAATTCCCACATCCGGGCAAACGCCTCGTCGTACAGCCGCACCGCCTCCTCGCGTCGCGCCATGAAGCGCTCGCGCCATGCCTTCAGCGTCTCGGCATAGTGCAGCCGAAGGATCTCCATGTCGCAGATCAGCAGTCCAGCCTTCTCGATTGCCGGCATGACCTCGGAGAGCGCCGGAATATAGCCGCCGGGGAAGATGTACTTCCGGATCCAGGGGCTGGTGACGTCGGGACCGGTCGAGCGGCCGATCGAATGCAGCACCATGACACCGTCATCGCTCAGGAGCTCGGCGCAGCGCTTGAAGAAGGTTTCGTAGTAGGCGACCCCGACGTGCTCGAACATGCCGACCGAAACGATACGGTCGAACGGGCCGGGGATGTCGCGGTAATCCTGCATCAGGAAACGCGCGGAATCCGCCAGGCTTCGTTCCGCCGCCCGGGCGTTGGAAATCTGCAGCTGCTCGGTCGACAGCGTGACGCCGGTGACGTCGGCGCCGCCCATCTCGGCAAGATAGAGACCGAGCCCGCCCCAGCCGGAACCGATGTCGAGGATGCGGTGGCCGGGCTTGATCAGGAGTTTTGCGGCGAGGTGGCGCTTCTTGGCGAGCTGGGCGTCGTCCAGCGTCGCGTCAGGCGCTTCGAAATAGGCACAGCTGTATTGCTTGTCGGCATCGAGGAAGAGGGAATAGAGGCGGCCGTCGAGATCGTAATGGCGGGCGACATTGCTCCTGGAGCGGCCACGCACATTGATCTGCTGGGCACGCCGTCCAAGGAACCGCACCCAGGCCTGCATCCTGGCAAAGTTCGGTAGCATGGCCGCCTGGCCCATCAGGACCGCCAGCACATCGGCGATGGTGCCTCGCTCCACCACGAACGTGCCGTCCATGAAGGCTTCGCCGAGATAAAGTTCCGGATCGACCAGAACGCGGACTTCAGCTGCCCTGGTCATGAAACGGGCGGCGACCGGCGTGCCAGTGCCGTCGCCGCAGCTGAATTGGGCGCCGCTCGCGGTCGTGAACGTGATCGACCCGCGGCGGATGAAGCGCCCCAAGAAAAATCGCAACAATCGGTCCATCGAAACACCAACGGAACGGCAAGCTGCACACTGACACCACCGGAGCTGATCACCCCAATGTGTCCCCAATTCAAAGATAGGCAGGGAATTGGATCGCGCTATTGCGTTGTGGTCAAAGCCGATATTCCAAAATGTGACAATTGCGTGGATGCGTCACGCGCGCGCTTCCATTCGCGCGATAATCGGATAAAAGGTGACCGCCGCAGCCGATCCATGAGCGCAGGCGGCGATTTTTCCGGAATCTGGAGACTTAAGGAATGTTGAGCCGAGCCCTCAGTCTGGCGACGGTAACGCTTCTGATTGGCTGCCTCTCAGCCGTATCAGCGCAAGCGCAGAACCTCGAGGCCGGCAAAAGCCCCTCCCAGATCTTCGGCAGCACCTGCACGGCCTGCCACAAGAGCCCGCGCGGCCTCCTGAAGACGGTACCAGCCGGTTCGCTGCCCGGCTTCCTGCGCCAGCACTACACGACGTCGAGCGACATGGCCGGCATCCTTGCGTCCTACCTGATTTCGAACGGTGCCAACGACCCGCGCTACCAGGCCAAGGATCAGCCGAAGGGCGCCAAGGGCAGGGAAGGCCGCCAGGAGGCGAACCAGTCGCCGGAGCAGCCGTCCGAGCGTCCCGCCCGACGGCAGAATCAGGGTGCCGCTCCGCAGGAAGGGGCGAAGCCCGACGCCGACGGCTTGAATCCCGAAGGACATTCCGCTCACCGGGGCAAGCGCATGGCGCGGCCGAGCGAGGCGCCCGAGGGGGCCAGGCCGGACGACGGTCAGGCCCCGCAGGCCGCGGGCGAAGG
>NZ_JACMYK010000129.1 GCF_020889785.1 Bradyrhizobium acaciae | reverse complement strand
C
The DNA here is from genome assembly GCF_020889785.1 of Bradyrhizobium acaciae. Lineage (GTDB taxonomy): Bacteria > Pseudomonadota > Alphaproteobacteria > Rhizobiales > Xanthobacteraceae > Bradyrhizobium > Bradyrhizobium acaciae. Next base: position 20,339 of record NZ_JACMYK010000129.1, on the reverse strand, counting down.
TTCAGCTGAAGGATCTCGCCGCGGACGTCGACCGTGATCTTGCGCGACAGGTCGCCGCCGGCGATCGCGGTCGCGACCTCGGCGATGTTGCGGACCTGTGCCGTGAGGTTGCCGGCCATCGAGTTGACACTGTCGGTCAAATCTTTCCAGGTGCCGGCGACGCCGGGCACTTCGGCCTGGCCGCCGAGCTTGCCGTCGGTGCCGACCTCGCGCGCCACGCGCGTCACTTCGCCGGCGAACGCGTTGAGCTGGTCCACCATCGTGTTGAGCGTTTCCTTCAGCTGAAGGATTTCGCCCGACACGTTCACCGTGATCTTCTTCGACAGGTCGCCCTTCGCGACCGCAGTCGCGACCTCGGCGATGTTGCGGACCTGGGCCGTCAGGTTCGAGGCCATCGAGTTGACGCTGTCGGTCAGATCCTTCCAGGTGCCGGCCACGCCGCGCACTTCGGCCTGGCCGCCGAGCTTGCCTTCGGTGCCGACTTCGCGCGCCACGCGTGTCACTTCGCCGGCGAAGGCGTTGAGCTGGTCCACCATCGTGTTTATGGTGTCCTTCAGCTCGAGGATCTCGCCGCGTACGTCCACCGTGATCTTCTTCGACAGGTCGCCATTGGCGACCGCGGTGGTGACGCCCGCGATGTTGCGGACCTGCGCGGTCAAGTTCGAGGCCATGAAGTTGACGTTGTCGGTGAGGTCCTTCCAGGTGCCGGCAACGCCGAGCACGTTGGCCTGGCCGCCGAGCTTGCCTTCGGTGCCAACCTCGCGCGCTACGCGCGTCACTTCCGAAGCGAAGGCGTTGAGCTGGTCCACCATGGTGTTGAGCGTTTCCTTCAGCTGAAGGATTTCGCCCGACACGTTCACCGTGATCTTCTTCGACAGGTCGCCGCCGGCGATCGCGGTCGCGACGTCGGCGATGTTGCGAACCTGCGCGGTCAGGTTCGACGCCATGAAGTTGACGTTGTCGGTCAAATCCTTCCAGGTGCCGGCGACGCCGGGCACCTGGGCCTGGCCGCCGAGCTTGCCTTCGGTGCCGACCTCACGCGCCACGCGCGTCACTTCCGACGCAAACGAGTTGAGCTGGTCCACCATCGTGTTGATGGTGTCCTTCAGCTCGAGGATTTCGCCGCTGACGTCGACGGTGATCTTGCGCGACAGGTCGCCGCGCGCCACGGCCGTGGTCACGTTGGCGATGTTGCGGACCTGCGCGGTCAGGTTGCCGCACATCGCGTTCACCGAGTCGGTCAGATCCTTCCAGGTGCCGGCGACGCCGGGCACGATCGCCTGGCCGCCGAGCTTGCCGTCGGTGCCGACCTCGCGGGCCACGCGCGTCACTTCCGACGCAAACGAACGCAGCTGATCGACCATCGTGTTGATGGCCTCCTTCAGCTGCAGTATCTCGCCGCGGACGTCGACCGTGATCTTCTTGGACAAGTCGCCGTTGGCGACCGCGATCGTCACCTCGGCGATGTTGCGGACCTGGCCGGTCAAATTGTTGGCCATCGAGTTGACGCTCTCGGTCAGGTCCTTCCAGACGCCGGTCACTTCCGGCACCTGGGCCTGGCCGCCGAGCTTGCCCTCGGTGCCGACTTCGCGGGCAACGCGCGTGACCTCGGAGGTGAACACCGAAAGCTGCTTGATCATCGTGTTGACGATGTTCGCCGACTGCAGGAATTCGCCGCGCAACGGCCTGCCCTCGACGTCGAGCTGCACGGTTTGCAGCAGGTCGCCCTGTGCCACCGCCGCCACCGCGCGGGTGACTTCGCGGGTCGGCCACAGCAGATCGTCGATCAGGGTGTTGACCGAACTCTCCATGTCGGCCCATGCGCCGCTGGCGAGGCCGAAATTGACACGCTGACGGGTCTGTCCCTCGCGGCCGACCACCTGTCCGACGCGCGCCAATTGCTGCGCCATGCGCTCGTTGGCGGCTGCGATTTCATTGAAGGCATCCGCGATCTTGCCGTCGATCCCGAGATAGTCGCCGCGCATCCGGACCGAGAACTCGCCACCGCGCATCGCCTGCAAAGATTGCAGCAGATCGTGCGAGGAATCGAGGCTTCCGTTCGATGATTGGGCGCGGCGGGTATCAGCACGGGGACGAGGCGGCGAACCGAGATCGGTCATGGAATTTCCCCTACGCGCTGGCCACGAATCCAGGGACTCGGAAAAGCCAGTGTGACCATAAGAATAACTGCGATTGATTGATTCAAGCTGGAAAACGCCAAAACCGCAATTTGCGACACAAATCGAGTACCTTAATCGTGAATGGAACCAAAAGTTCCAATCCGCAATTGGAACTTTTTGTTCGGTGGCATAAGCCGTTCGTATTGCTTGTCGTCATCGGCACATCTGATTGCATTGGAACATTGGGCCTCGCCAGAACGTTCCAAACGGTTGGCAGGATAGGTGATGGTTAAGAAGTCAGACCAGCTTAAGCGGAGCATTTTCGAAAGCGAGCGCAGGTTCCGGCTGTTGGCCGGAGGGGTGGTCGATTACGCCATCTGCACGCTCGCGCCCGACGGACGCGTGATCCACTGGAACAAGGGTGCCGAGCGCATCACCGGCTATCCGGCCAAGGCAATTCTCGGCAAGCACTTCTCGGTCTTCTACCCCGAAGAGGATCGCGCATCGAACATTCCCGCGAAGGCACTGCAGCTGGCGCGGAAGGAAAAGCACGCCGCGGCCGAGGGCTGGTGCGTCCGCAAAGACGGATCGCAATTCTACGCCTCTGTCGTCATCGACCCGATCTACGAGAAGCGCAAGCTGGCCGGCTACGCGATGGTCACCCGTGACATCACCGAGCGTCGGCAGGCGAGCGCGGATCTCGAAGCCAGCGAAAGCCAGTTCCGCTTGCTCGTCAGCAATGTCACCGACTATGCGTTGTACATGCTGACGCCCGCCGGCATCGTCGCCAACTGGAACGCCGGCGGCGAGCGCATCAAGGGCTATTCACCCGGCGAAATCATCGGCCAGAGCTTCGCGCGGTTCTATACGCCGGCCGACCAGGCCGCCGGAAAGCCGGCCCGCGCGCTCAAGATCGCGGAAGAAACAGGGCACTATGTGGAGGAAGGCTGGCGGGTCCGCAAGGATGGCTCGTTTTTCTGGGCTAGCGTCGTGATCGATCCGATCCGCGACAGCGACGGCAACCTGGTCGGTTTTGCCAAGATCACGCGGGACATTTCCGAGCGGCGCGAGGCGCAGCAGAAGCTCGAACAGGTGCAGCGACAGCTGGCGGAATCGCAGAAGATGGATGCGCTCGGCCAATTGACCGGCGGCGTCGCGCACGACTTCAACAATCTCCTGATGATCATTTCCGGCAATCTGCACCGGATCAGGCGCGAGGTGACGAGCGAGCGCGGCCGGCTCGCTCTGAGCGCGATCGAAACCGCATCCGAGCGCGCAGCGTCCCTGACCAGTCAACTGCTCACCTTCGCGCGCCGCCAGAGCCTCAACCCGCAGACCGTCGATGTCGCCGACAGGATCAGCGCGCTGCGTGAGGTCCTGACCAGCGCGCTCGGCGGCGCGATCAGGCTGGACATCGATATCCAGCCGGACCTCTGGCCGGTCTTCGTCGACCCGAACGAGTTTGAGACCGCGCTGATCAACCTCGTCGTCAATGCCCGGGACGCGATGGCCAATGGCGGTACGCTGACTGTCTCGGCCCGAAACGTACCCGCAACCACCGAGGTCGCCGTCGACGTAGCCGATACCGGCGAAGGCATCCCGCAGGATGTGCTGAGCAAGGTCTTCGACCCGTTTTTCACCACCAAACCCGTTGGCAAAGGGACCGGCCTCGGACTGTCCCAGGTCCACGGCTTTGCGCACCAGGCCGACGGCCGGATCGAAATTGCCAGCACGCTCGGCAAGGGCACGAAGGTCAGCATCTACCTCCCACGCGGGGCGGCGGACGCAACGGGTACGACCGAAAGTCACAGCGCGCGCGGCTCCGCAACCGTCCTGCTGATCGAGGACAACCCCGCCGTCGCAGATGCCAGCACGGGCCTGCTCGAACAGCTCGGCTACACGGTGCGCTGGGCGTCCAACGCAGAAGTTGCCTTATCGGAAATCGACGCCAACGGGATCGATGTGGTGTTCAGCGACATCGTCATGCCCGGCAAGATGGATGGGCTGAAGTTGGCGCGCGCGATCCGGGACAGGAAGCCAGCGCTGCCGATCTTGCTGACGACGGGCTACAGCGAGAGTGCACGCGACGTGCGGTCCGACTTTCCGGTCCTGCGCAAGCCGTACCACATTCACGACCTCAGCCGCGAACTGTCGAAGCTGACCGGGCAACGATCTGAACGCGTGTCGAGCGAGATCGATTCCCCAGCAGATGAAACGCACAGAAAGCGAGAGCGCTTTCGCAAATTCAAATCGAGGGGCTAACGGTCCGCCGGCCAGGTCCGCCGCACCAATTGTACCCGTTCGATGCGGCTGCATTGTTCGCAGCGGTATTGAAGGATGTCCCTGCCCTCGCTGCCCGGAGAGCTGCTCTCAAGCCGCATCGTCCTGACGCAGCTGATGCAGGAGATCAGCGTCAGCAACGGGCTGCGATCGTCATTCATCGATACCCGCGGTGGCGCGGTCGGATCGGCGATCATGGCGCTGGGCGATGCTATGGTGTTGGCTCTCACCACAAGAAAATGCAGATCCTGCGGCTCGGGTTCCCGCCCTGAAACCTGATTTGAGCCCGAGGCGATCTGCTAGCCCGCCTTTCGGCCAACGGGCCGCATTACGCTCTGGCGCTGCTGTGGCCCGGCCTGGGCCTGGCCTTGTCCGGCTTGATGGCCGCAACGGGGCGATCCCCGTAGCTTCGGCTCAGCCGCTCCCGAACCGTCGGAAGATGGTCGCCGCCGCCGGCGGCTTTCCAGCGACCGATCAGCTCGGCCACTTCGGCGCGCATCGCCATCAGCCGGTACGACGCTTCGCTGCAATCGAGGTCGCGGTTGACCTGGTCCCGGATCGATGCCTCGACCAGCGTCATCTCGGCCCGCAAGGTGCTGATCTTCCGACGAATTTCATTGATCTTGTTGTCCATGGCTTGTTAGAACAAAAATAGAACATATTGTCAAGTCACGATCCAGCAAGTGAGGTGAGCGATGGGCATGGCAGCGGTGAGATTTGGCGGGGTTACGGAACGCTTTGGCGGACTGATGACCCGTGCGCAGGCGTTGCGGTTGAGGAGCCTCGCCGAGGAGGCCTATCAGCCGAACCAATTCGCGGGTGACCTGACGTCCGTGGAAGCCGAGCGGCGCATCGATGCCCTGAAGGCCGAGATCGCGCTGGCGGATTCTTTCTGACCCCGTACCCGACCGGGCCGGACAACCCATTAAGGCTTTGATATAGCGGCGCAGCTGGTTCTGTTCCTGTTATTGCTCATTGCCGCTTTGTCTTATTGCTGCTTGGTCCTGGGGGAGCCTTACGTGCTGGAGCTGGAGAAGCGATCGCCGCTTGCGTTCCCGATCACGCTGAAGGATGGCCGAACGCTCGCAACCGTCGGCGATGCGGCGGACTATTTGTCCGCGCTGAATGTGGATCAACGCGAGCGCGGCTACTGGAAGACGGCGATCATGATGTTCAACAACGCCATGCGCGAACCCGGCTATCTGAAGATCGCAACGATGAACATGCGCTCCGCCCTCGTATATGACCGGCTCGTCGACGACGTCGGCACGTGATTGTGGTGCAGCAGCTACAGCCGAATCGGCGGCGGTTTCGTACGGCCTGTTCGTTATGGCCGCAAACAAGGTAACGGCGGTACACGCGACGGCTGCTGCGCAATGCGCTCGGCCGCACTCTCGGGCCGCCTCGGAGAGCCAAGGTGGCCCACTTCTTTTTCAGAGCAGTTTTGCCCTGACGAACAGCACCCGCAACGCGTTGGTTGCCTGCACCGTCAGCATGGCGTTACCAGCCGCCAGCTCCAGCGCAGCAACCGCGTCGTCATGCAGTGCGCGGAACTCCATCCATTCGACGGCGCTGAGATTGCTGATGAAGCGATAGGCCTGGCCAACGGTCGCCAGCGTCACGGTCTCGCCGTTGAGCCGCACCTTGAATGTCGCCTTCAGCGGCGTGTCGGATTTTGATACGTCACCCATGGCGCGGTTGTGCTCCGCGCCGCGCCAATGTCAATCTAATTTCTCGGCTCGCGCCAGGGCGTGTCGGCTCCCCTGAATCGCAATGTCTGTTAGCGTTTCCTGGGGGTGATTCGTGCCTGATCTTGCCAACACAGCCTATCTCGATGCGCTCAATTCCGAGCAGCGCCGCGCCGTCGAGCACGGCGTCGGCCAAGACTGCATTGTCGGCGCGCCGCTGCTGGTGATCGCGGGCGCAGGCTCCGGCAAGACCAACACCCTCGCCCATCGCGTCGCGCATTTGATCGTCGCCGGCGCAGATCCGCGCCGCATCCTGTTGATGACTTTTTCGCGGCGCGCCGCGGCGGAAATGGCCGGCCGCGTCGAGCGCATCGCGCGCCGCGTGCTCGGTGACCGCGCCTCCGTCATGACCGATGCGCTGAACTGGGCCGGCACCTTCCACGGCATCGGCGCGCGGCTGCTCCGCGAATTCGCCGAGCGTATCGCGCTCGATCCGGCCTTCACGATCCATGATCGGGAGGATTCCGCCGATCTGATGAACCTGGTCCGCCACGAGCTCGGTTTCTCGCGCACCGAAAGTCGGTTCCCCACCAAAGGCACTTGCCTTGCGATCTATTCGCGTTGCGTCAACGCGGAGATGCCGATCGAGGCCGTGCTCGGCCAGTTCTTCCCTTGGTGCTCCGGCTGGGCCGGTGAGTTGAAGCAACTGTTCGCGGCCTATGTCGAAGCCAAGCAGCGGCAGAACGTGCTCGATTACGACGACCTCCTGCTCTACTGGGCGCAGATGGTGACAGACCCTGCGCTGGCCGAAGAGATCGGCGGCCGCTTCGACCATGTGATGGTCGATGAATATCAGGACACCAACCGCCTGCAGTCCTCCATCCTGCTGGCGCTCAAGCCGGCGGGGCGCGGGCTCACCGTGGTCGGCGACGATGCGCAGTCGATCTATTCGTTCCGCGCCGCCACCGTGCGCAACATCCTCGACTTTCCGAGCCAATTCAGCCCACCCGCCGAGATCGTCACACTCGACCGCAACTACCGCTCGACGCAGCCGATCCTGGCGGCCGCCAATGGCGTGATCTCGCTGGCCAAGGAACGCTTCACCAAGAACCTGTGGACCGACCGGACCTCGACCCGCAAGCCGCTGTTGGTCACGATTCGCGACGAGGCCGATCAAGCCCGCTACATCGTCGAGCAGGTGCTGGCCAACCGCGAGGAAGGCGCGCTGTTGAAGCACCAGGCGGTGCTGTTCCGCACCTCCTCGCACAGCGGACCGCTCGAGGTCGAGCTGACCCGCCGCAATATTCCTTTCGTGAAATTCGGCGGCCTCAAATTCCTCGACGCCGCGCATGTCAAGGACATGCTGGCACTGTTGCGCTTCACCGCCAATCCGCGCGATCGAGTCGCAGGCTTTCGCATCCTGCATCTGTTGCCCGGTGTCGGGCCGGCCTCGGCGCAGCGCGTGCTCGACCACATGACCGAGGCCGCCGATCCGATTGCCGCGCTCGCCGCGCTGCCCGCCCCTCCGCGCGCCGGCGCCGATTGGCGGCTGTTCGTCGAGGCCATCGAGAACCTCCGCTACTCGGAATGGCCGGTCGACATTGAGCGCGCGCGGCTATGGTACGAGCCGCATCTCGATCGCATCCATGAGGACAGCGAGGTCCGCCGCGCCGACCTCATTCAGCTGGAGCAGATCGATGCCGGCTATCCGTCACGCGAACGCTTCCTCACCGAACTCACGCTCGATCCGCCTGATGCCACCAGCGACCAGGCCGGCGTGCCGCTGCTCGACGAGGATTACCTGATCCTGTCGACGATCCATTCCGCCAAGGGCCAGGAATGGAAATCGGTTTACGTGCTCAACGTCGTCGACGGCTGCATGCCCTCCGATCTCGGCGCCGGCACGTCGGCGGAACTCGAGGAGGAGCGCCGCCTGCTCTATGTCGCCATGACCCGCGCCAAGGACGATCTGCATCTGCTGGTGCCGCAGCGCTTTTTCGTGCACGGCCAGGCCGCCAAGGGCGACCGCCACATGTACGCCTCGCGCACCCGCTTCATCCCGGAACGGTTGCTGCCGATGTTCGAGCGGACCACGTGGCCGCGCGCCGCGGCCGCACAGGCCGCCTCCGCCAGCCGCGCGCCGCCGATCGACATCGGCGCCCGAATGCGCGGGATGTGGCGCTGAGCCGGTCCGAGGGATTTCTGCATGCCGGCGGGAACGAAGCTGCCGGCCCGGCGTTGAGGCGGCGTTCGTAATCGGCAAACGACCATCCCAGACGGCTTCGGCGCGGTGTTCCGCGCTGGAGCCGTCATTTTTGCGCCGCGTCAATTCACGCGGGAAACAGTGTGACGGGCTGGTCGAAACCCTTCAGCTTGTAGTCGGAACCGGCTGCCGTGACCATGTCGTCGGTTCGATCCCGCACGGTTGATGTGACCAGGATCTCGCCCGACTTTGCGATCGCCTGGGCGCGCGCCGCGCGATTGACCACGGTGCCGACCGCGGTCAGGTCGCGATGGGCCTGACCGAACTCACCGAAATTGGTATCACCGCTATCCATTCCGATTCCGATGCCGAGTTCGATGTCGCCGGCGCCGATCGCCCGCACCAGCGCGTCGTGCCTGTCCTGAAAGCGCCGCTGGATGTCGCGCGCCGCCAGCAAGGCCTGCGCGGCATGGTCGTCGCGCCGCACCGGAAAATTGAAGATCGCGAACACGGCATCGCCGATCGTCTTGTTGAGAATGCCGTCATAGCGCCAGATCGCGGCGGCGCAGTCGTCGTAGAACGCATCGAGCAGCGAGGTCAGCCCGTCCTGCCCGATGGTCTGCGTCAGTGCGGTGTAGCCGCGCAGATCGGCGAACAGGATGGTGGCGTCGATGGTCACAGCGCGCGCTTTCATGATCTTCGAGAAGGCCATCTCGCAGATCGTGCACACGTTCGGGTTCATGCGGCTTGGCCTGACACCGAACAGGCGGAACGGCGCCGACAAGGGGCCGCGCAGCGGGATCGGCATGTGCAGGTTTTGCCAGCAGCCGAGGCAGATCGTTGCAGGTTCCGGAGTCATCGGCGTGTCACCTGCTGTTGCAGAAACAAAACCCGGGCACCCCACGGTCGATCATGGGCGTCCCCATCGATTGCTCAGGCGGTCGTCACGAAGCTTAGTCCAATCCGCGTCTTCTTGCTCCAGATCACCCGACACTCGTAGACCACTGAGGCGTCGCGGGCCATCATCAGGCGGAAACGATGCGGGACGAAGGCCGGATTCTCGACCTCGATGGCCGCCCCTTCCGATGATATGTTCACAATCGTGCAGTGCATGACCGAACCGCCCGACGAGACATAGCCGGGTTCATTGACCTCAGTTCGCGGATGCCTGCGCTTTTCGTCCACTCAGCCTGCTCCCCAGCTTTGTTCGGGGCAAACGTGGGCGATCGGCATTGCAGGAGTCAACGGCTCCCACGGCTCACGCCGGGCTTTCGCACCACCATTTGTGCGCAGCAGTAGGCCGAATTGCTTATCGCGTCCGTGCAGATGAGCCCCGCGTCGGCGCGGGCTTGCCGTTCGCGGCGGCGCGAGGATAGCCTCACCCCATGAGCGATGCGCTGGCGCGACGCACCCTCCGAACATAATGAACAGGCGCCATGGGGAGACGCGCCATGTTCGAGATTCTCGATCGCCGGACGACTCTGACCGGCAACCAGATCAAGATCCTTGCGGCGGCCATCATCGGCGATGCGCTGGAATTCTTCGACTACTTCCTGATCGGCTTTGTGCTCGCGTTCCTGATCGGGCCATGGAAGCTCACCTTCGGCCAGTCAGCCACCGTGCTGATGAGCTCCGGCATCGGCGCCATCCTCGGCGCCTATCTCTGGGGTTGGCTCGCCGACCGGGTCGGGCGCCGCATCGTCTTCATCGGCACGGTGCTGAATTTCTCGATCGCGACCGGTCTGCTCTATTTCACCCCCGACAATGGCTGGGTCTATCTGGCGATCCTGCGTTTCTTCGTCGGCACCGGCGTCGGCGGGCTTTATTGTGTCGACCTGCCGCTGGTGCAGGAGTTCATGCCCTCGCACAAGCGCGGTTGGGTCGGCGGGCTCGTCACCTGCGTGATCCCGCTCGGCGTCGGCCTCGGCGCAGTGCTGGGAGCGATCATGGGCACCGATCAGTGGCGGCTGCTGTTCGCGATCGGCGTGCTGCCGTCGGTTCTGGTGCTGCTAGTGAGGCTCTGGGTTCCGGAATCGCCGCGCTGGCTGTGCCGCCAAGGACGCTATGACGAAGCCCGCAAGTCGCTCGCCTGGGCCTTGCAGGTGCCGCCGTCCGAACTGCCCTTGCCGAGCGCGGCCGACGCCGGCCCGATCGTCAAGACCAGCTGGTTCGATCTGTTCAAATACCCGCGCAGCCTGATCGTCTCCTGGCTCGGCAATGCCGGCGCGCAGACCGGCGTCTACGGCATCACGCTGTGGGCGCCGGCGCTGTTCGTGCTGCTCCTGAAGGTCACGCCGCAGGAGGCCGCCAAGATGATGATCCTGCTCAGCATCACCGGCTTCCTCGGCCGGATCTCGTTCTCGTGGTTCTCGGAGCTGCTGGGACGACGTGTCGCCGGCGGCCTGCTCGGCTTCGGCGCCGGCGCACTGACCATCGTCGCCGGCTATCACTACGACGCGACACTGTTCGGCATGTCGGCATTCTGGCTGCTGCTTGGGGCCGCCTTCTTCTTCGCCGACGGCGGCTTTGCAATCGTCGGGCCCTATGCCGCGGAGGTCTGGCCGTCGCATCTGCGCACCACGGGCATGGGGTCGGCCTATGGCTTTGGCGGCATCGGCAAGATCATCGGGCCGGTCGGGCTTGCCCTGATCGTGGGCTCGAACAACTACCTCAAGCCGGATGTGCCGCTGACCCAGATCCCGACCGCCTTCGTCTATCTCGGCTGCTGGTTCCTGATGGCGGGTGCCGTCTATTTCTTGTTCGGGATCGAGACCCGCGGCAAGTCGATCGAACAGATCGACAGGGAGCTCAACGCGGCGGCTGACGTCGCGGCCTCCGCAACCATCCGGCGCGCTTGAGGGAGGCGGATATGAGCGTCACTTCAGCCGATCTTGCAGGCGATCGCGAAGTCATCGCCCGCGCCGAGGCGATCAGGGACGCGGTGGCTGCCGCCTCCAACGATATCGAGACGACGCGACGCCTGCCGCCCGGTCTGCTCGACCGGCTGCACGAGGCGCGGCTGTTCCGCCTGCTGCTGCCGCGTTCGACGGACGGGATCGAGACCGATCCCGTCACCTTCTTCCATGCCATCGAGACGATCGCCAAAGCCGATGCCTCGACGGCGTGGTGCCTCAGCCAGGCCGGCGGCTGTGCGATGTCGGCGGCTTATCTCGACCTGCCGGTCGCGCAGGAGGTGTTTGCCGACCCGCGTGCCGTGCTGGCCTGGGGCCCCGGCCCCAAGGTCAAGGCGATCGAATGCGAGGGCGGCTACCGCGTGACCGGCGTCTGGTCGTTTGCCTCGGGCGGGCGGCACGCCACTTGGCTCGGCGCGCACTGCCCGATCTATGCCGTCGATGGCTCGCCCCGCCGCGACACCAACGGCGAGCAAGTCGAGCGCACCATGCTGGTGCGAACCGAGGACGTCGAGTGGACCGACATCTGGAACACGGTCGGGCTGCGCGGCACCGCCAGCGACCAGTTCGCACTGAACGACTTCTTCGTCCGCGCGGACCACTCGATCACCCGCGAATTCGACCGTGAGTGCCGTGAGAGTGGTCCGCTGTACCGGATGAGTAACCACACCTGCTATCAGATCGGATTCGCTGGGGTCGCCTGCGGCATTGCCCGCAGCGCGCTGGACAATTTCGTCGACGTCGCCCGCAACAAGGTGCCGCGTGGCATGACCAAAACGCTGCGCGACAATGCGGTGGTGCAATCCGGCCTTGCCCAGGCCGAGGTCAATCTGCGTGCCGCCCGCGCCTTCCTGCTGCAGTCGATGGCCGACATCTGGAAGGATCTGGTCGCAGGCCACAGCATCACGGTCGCGCAGCGCATGACGATCCGGATGGCTGCGACGCACGCCATCCACAAGGCGCGGGAAGCCGTCGACTTCGCCTACAACACGGCCGGCGCCACCGCGATCTTCGACGGCCATCCGCTGGAACGGCGCTTCCGCGACATCCACACCGTGACCCAGCAATTGCAGGGCCGCTTCAGTCATTTCGAGACCGTCGGCGCCTGGATGCTCGGCGTCGATGCCGACCTCAGCTTCGTTTGATCTGAATTCTCAAGGAGAAGAACCATGCCATTGGGCGGACTACAGCATTTCACCATCGAGCCGCAGGATCTGGAAAAGACCAAGGAGTTCTATTGCGACGTGCTCGGGCTCGAGAACGGCGATCGGCCGCCGCTCGATTTCCCCGGCTATTGGCTTTATTCCGGCGGCCAAGCCACTGTCCATTTAATGGGCACCCGCAAGCCGCGCGACGGCATCGTCGTGCGCGGCACCGAGAAGAAATATGAGGACACCGGCCGCCTCGACCATATCGCCTTCGCTGCCACCGACGTCGAAGGCGTGCGCAGGCGCCTGCAGGCAAAGAACGTCACCTTCCGCGAGCAGATCGTGCCGCGCACCGGCGACACCCAGATCTTCCTCTACGATCCCGATGGGGTCGGTGTGGAGCTGAACTTCCCGAAGAGCTGAGCCAGCATCGGACATTTTTCATTTCGCGAAACTGGTTCCCGACATGGCCCTGACTCGGCCATCACTCGGGCGTGATCCGGTCCGTTTTTCTTCAACATTGAATGACGAATTAACCGGGCCGCGCCGCTGCGGCAGAATAGCCGGGTGCTGCGCCTTTAACCTACCCCAGGGCATGGTGGCCCGGCTATTCGTCCCCACTTCGCCGACGATCGCAACGGAAATGGCTCTAGTCGAGCCCGCGTTCGTGGCTGAGGCGGACCATTTCGTTGATGAAGATTTGTTTCTGTTTGTCGTCGAGGCTCGCAAAGAGCGGCTCGGCGGCGTCGGCAACGTTGCGCTGATCGCCCGCGCGGTCGTTGAGGAACTGGGCCTCGTTGCGCATCTGCTCGATGATGTCGTCAGGTGGATCGCGTTGGGCCCGCGCGATGCGCAGGTTGAGCCGGTCGGCGCCGTTGTGGCCGAGATAGTGCATCGCACTATTGAAGCCGGCCCAATTCTTCTCCTGCTCCGGCGTCAGATTGAGTTCCTTCTTGATCCGCTCGATGTTGGCATCGCTGTTGGCGACGATCTGTTCGGCGGTGAGCTCCGGCGCGCCCGTCTGGGTCAGTACGGCCGGGGCTTGCTTTGCGCCCTTGTCCTTGGCGGCGGCCTTGGCCGATTTGGTGGCCTTGGCGCCCTGCTTGTCGCCGGGCGCCGGCGTCTGTGCGTTCTTGCTGCTGCCGGCATTCGGGCTGGCGTTGTTGGCATTGTTGCCGGTGAACACCCCGGTCACGCCGGTCACCACCCCGACCACGCCGCCGATCGCTCCGCCCAGGACGCCGCCGACCGGTCCAGCAGCCTTGTTGCCCTCGCGCGCGCCCTTTTCGACACCCTGCACGATCTGCGCATCGACCAGATGAGGCATTGCGAGCAGCGTGATGGTGGCGGCCCCAACCGCGACGCACAATCTCCATTGCGCTCGCAGCTTCGCTACCGGGATGAGCATGATCGGGTCTCCATGATCGATGGTGGATTGCAGAATTTGAGGCAGGGAGGTTCGACGAATCCGGACTTTATCGTTTCCGGCTTCCGCAAGTCTATCGGTCGGGCCGGGCATCAACATGACGGAACACAACTCGGCCGGGGTTGACCGGAAACCTGCGGCGCAACCGCGCACCGTCTGCGAAGGTGTCCGCGCCAAACATCGCGTGCGTCGCAGCATGAGCGCGCGAAGCCTGCAAACCGCCTGCAATCACGCTGACGCTGACAACGCTGCCTGCGATTTGACCACAACGTTAGTACTACGTGGCATAAGCATCTCGTTTCTCGACAGCGGCCGGCAATTCTGTTCTGATCGGTGCCAACGAAATCCCGCGACGTCGCGCGAACGCGACGCACAAAACAACAACGGGATGCAAAGTCTTTGTCCGTCGGCTGCCAGGGAGGGATCGCCATGTCACGGAAGAAGCTTTCACGCCGAGAATTCGTTGCAGCGACAGCGCTGTCATCGGCCGCTTTGATTACAGCCCCCTACGTTCGTGGCGCATATGCAGCCGGAAAGCTCTCGATGGGCTTCTGGGATCACTGGGTGCCAGGCGCGAACAGTGCGTCCACCGAGCTCGTCAACGAGTGGGCCGCCAAGGAAAAGGTCGAGGTCCAGATCGACTACATTACCAGCCAGGGCAACAAGAACATCGTCACCATCGCCGCCGAAGCGCAGGCGAAATCCGGTCACGATATTTTCCAGATGCCGACATGGTGGCCACAGGCCAATGCGGAACTGCTCGAGCCCGTCAATGACATCATGGACCCGCTCATCAAGCTGAACGGCGAGGTCAACGGCACGGTGAAGTATCTCGGCCAGGCCGACGGCAAATGGCTCGGCGTTCCCGCCAGCGTCGGTAGCCAGATCAAGGGGCCCTGCTCCCGCATCGACCTGATGAAGAAACATGCCAATATCGACGTGCAGGAGATGTATCCGGCCGGAGGCCCGCCGAAAGCGGACAACTGGACCCTCGATACGTTCCTGAAGGCGGCTGAAGCCTGCCACAAGGCCGGCTTCCCGTTCGGCATCGGCCTCGGCGAAACCAGCGACAGTGTCGACACTGCCGGTGCGATCTTCCAGTCGTTCGGTGCGCAACTGGTCGACGCCAAGGGCGACCTCACCGTCAAGACCGACGCCGTGCGGCAGTCGCTCGAGTTCTACAAGAAGCTGCTCGCCTTCCTGCCGCCCGATGTTGCCGCATGGGACGATGCCTCCAACAACAAGTGGCTAGTCGCCGGCAAGGGCGCCATGATCATGAATCCGCCGAGCGCTTGGGCGGTCGCCAAGCGTGATGCTCCGCAAATCGCCGAGCAATGCTGGACCCATGGGTTCCCGGCCGGGCCGAAGGGACGCTTCGCACCCTATTTGCCGTTCTTCTGGTCGATCTGGTCGTTCTCGAAGAACAAGGAGGCGGCCAAGAGCCTGCTGTCCTTCCTGTCACAACCAGCATCGATCGAGAAGATGGTGGTCGCGAGCGGCGGCTACGACCTGCCGGCCTACGAGAAGCTGACGACGTTGAAGGTCTGGGAGGAGCAAGGGCCGCCGAAGGGCACGCTCTATCACTACCCAAACCCCTACAAGCACCAGACGTTGTCGATTGCCGCCTCGCCTGCGCCGCCCAAGGTCGCTCAGCAGATCTACTTCCAGGCCACCCTGACCAAGATGTGTCTGCGCTACTACCAGGGTGAAAGCATGGAAAAGACGCTCGCCTGGGCCGAGGGCGAGTGCGAAGGCTTCATGCGAAGCTGACGACAAGCGAGCTCCGCACGGCTCGCCGATCGAGCTCGCCGCGCGGGGTCTCGTCTTCACATCGCGGACGCCGAGCCGGCGAGCTGTGCAACCAACCCGCGCGAGGGACCTGCGTTATGGTTGATGTCGCATTCCAATCCAACCGCACAGCTGCAGCCCAGGCGGCGCGTCGGCGCGTCGGCCTGCGCAACGCGCTGCGGCGCAAGTCGATGTCCGCGTTCCTGATGACGCTGCCGTTGATCCTTCTGATCGCTGTGCTGGTGATCTATCCGGCCCTCTACTCGGTGCACCTCGCGACGCTGAACAAGGCGATGACGAAGTTCGTCGGCTTCGGCAATTTCGAGTTCCTGTTCAAGCGCGACACCTTCTGGCTGGTGGTCAAGCAATCCTGCATTTTCGCGATCTCGGCGGTGATCTTCAAAGCCCTGATCGGCTTCATCGTCGCGCATTTCGTGCACAATGTGCCCGCCAACAAGCAACGCAAATGGCGCGGCATGCTGCTCGTGCCGTGGGTGATCCCGCCGGCCATGAGCACGCTGGCCTGGCTGTGGCTGTTCGACCCCTCGTACAGCGCCTTCAACTACACGCTTTCGTTCTTCGGCATCGGACCGATCCCATGGACCGGCGACGCCATGTGGGCGCGCTTCTCGGTGATCCTGGTCAACGTCTGGTACGGGGCGCCGTTCTTCATGATCATGTATCTGGCGGCGTTGAAATCGGTGCCCGAGCAGCTCTATGAGGCGGCCGCGATCGACGGCGCCAATTGGTGGCAGCGCATCTGGTATGTGACCCTGCCGATGATGCGCAACATCATCGCGATCACCACGCTGTTCTCGCTGATCGTCACCTTCGCCAATTTCGACATCGTGCGCATCCTGACGGCGGGCGGGCCGCTCGACCACACCCACATCTTCGCGACATGGGCGTTCCGTGTCGGCATCGAGGGCAGCGATATTCCACTCGGCGCCAGCGTCTCGCTGTTCATGGTGCCGATCCTCGCGGTCGCGGCGATCTTCATCCTGCGCGACATCACCAAACGCGGGAACGAATCCTGATGAGCACGATGACGATCGACAAGTCCGGACCGACCCGCAAGGTCAAATACGGCAGCATGAGCCGCGACCGGACCTGGGCACTGCGCTGGTCCTATTTCTTCCTGACGCTGTTTGCGATTTTCTCGTTGACGCCGCCATTCTACATGCTGATCACGTCGCTGAAGGGCAGCGCGGAGATTTCGGCGGCGACCAATCCGTGGTGGGTGCACCAACCCACCCTCGAGAACTACGTCCAGCTCCTGACGTCGAACCAGTTCCTGCGCTTCTTCTGGAATTCGGCCTGGGTCTCGATCATCGTTGTCACCGTCACGATGCTGATCAGCGTGCCGGCGGCATTTGCACTGGCGCGGATGAAGTTCTGGGGCTCGGCGACGCTCGCAACCGGGGTGTTCCTCACCTATCTCATTCCGGACAGCCTGCTGTTCATTCCGCTGTTCAAGATGTTCGCGGTGTTCGGCGACCTGACCGGCATCCAGCTCGTCAATCGCTGGTACGTGCTGCTGTTCATCTATCCGACGCTGACGGTGCCGTTCTGCACCTGGATCATGATCGGCTATTTTGCCTCGATCCCGAAGGAGCTCGACGAGGCCGCGATCATCGACGGCGCGAGCTGGTTCCAGACGCTGACGCGGATCTTCATCCCGGTCGCATTGCCCGGCCTGATCGCGGCGACGATCTTCGCCTTCACCGTCTCTTGGGCCCAGTTCCTCTATCCGCTGGTGTTCACGACCTCGACCGACCAGCTCGTGCTGCCGGTCGGCATCATCACGACCCTGATCAAGGGTGACGTCTTCAACTGGGGGCAGATCATGACCGGCGCCCTGCTCGGCGCCGCGCCGCCACTGATCATCTACGCCTTCCTGATGGACTACTACATTGCCGGCCTGACCGCCGGTGCGACAAAAGGTTGAACGCGACAAAGGTAGGATTCATGGCCGACGTGAGTTTGCGCAAGGTGGTGAAGCGTTACGACGAGGTCGAGGCGGTGCGCGGCATCGACCTCGATATCGCCGACCATGAGTTCGTGGTGCTGGTCGGGCCGAGCGGCTGCGGCAAGTCGACGACGCTGCGGATGATCGCCGGCCTCGAGGACATTTCCGACGGCGACATCATGATCGGCGGCGACGTCGTCAACGACGTGCCGCCGAAAGATCGCGACATCGCGATGGTGTTCCAGAACTATGCGCTGTATCCGCACATGACCGTCGCCGAGAACATGTCGTTCGGGCTGCGGCTGAAGCACTATCCCAAGGCCGAGATCAAGAGCCGGGTGACGGAAGCCGCTCGCATGCTCGACATCACCGACCTGATCGACCGCAAGCCGAAGCAGCTCTCCGGCGGCCAGCGCCAGCGCGTCGCGATGGGCCGCGCAATCGTGCGCAATCCGAAGGTGTTCCTGTTCGACGAGCCGCTGTCCAACCTCGATGCCAAGCTGCGCGTGCAGATGCGGATCGAGATCAAGAAGGTGCACCAGAAAGTCCGCACCACGACGGTCTACGTCACCCACGATCAGGTCGAGGCGATGACACTGGCCGACCGCGTGGTGGTGATGAACCACGGCAGGATCGAGCAGATCGGTACGCCCAACGAGCTCTATCACAAGCCGGCAACCAAATTCGTCGCGAGCTTCATCGGCTCGCCCGCGATGAATTTCGTGCCCTGCCGGCTCGAGGACGCCGCAGGCAAGCTCAACGTGCGGCTGACCGATCGCCTCGCCTTCACGCTGCCGCCGGCACGCGCCGCCCGCTACCAGGCACTCTCCCGCACCGACAAGCTTCTGCTGGGCATCCGGCCCGAGCATGTCATGGAGGCGCGGCCGCATGCCGAGCCCGGTGTCGAGCCGTTCGATGCGATGCTCGACGTCACCGAGCCGATGGGCATGGAGACCCTGGTCTATTTCACGCTCGAGGGCAGCCAGGTCTGCGGCCGTGTCAGTCCCAATGCCGGCGCGCAGGATGGCAGCCCGCTCCGATTGGCAGTGGACCTCAACAATATGCATTTGCTAAACGAGGTGACCGGCGCTGTCCTTTGACGGCGCACAAGAAACCTCAAGGGCAGGAAATGGCCAACAACAAGAAGAAGATCTTCATCACCCAGACTCTGTCTCCGGGGGCGCGGGTGCTCCTCAACGAGCGGGACGACGTAGAACTCATCGAATTTCCCAACCTGATCTCGGCCAAGGATTTTCAGGTCATGCTCGAGCAGCATGCGCCGGTCCATGGCGTCGCGCTCGGCGCGACCCGCTTCGGCGAAGCAGAGCTTGAGGCTTCCAAGGGCATGTTGGTGGTGACCCGCATCGGCGTCGGTTACGACGCCGTCGACGTGCCGGCACTGTCCCGCCGCAAGGTGCCGCTGATGGTCGCAGGCACTGCGAACTCGCCGTCGGTCGCAGAACAAGCCCTGTTCATGATGCTGACGCTGGCCAAGCGCGCGCAGGAAATGCACGCGATGGTCAAGGACGGCACCTGGGCGAGCCGGCTCGGCGTGCTGCCGTTCGATCTCTACGGCAAGACCGTCCTGATCGTGGGCTTCGGCCGCATCGGCACCCGTACCGCCAAGCGCTGCCTTGCGATGGAAATGAATGTGCTGGTGTACGACCCCTACAAGCCCGCCAGCGAGATCACCGCGTCCGGCTGTGAGGCCGTACCGAGCTTGGAGGCGGCGCTGCCGCGGGCGGATTTCGTCACGATCCACTGCCCGAAGAATCCCGAAACGGTCGGCCTGTTCAACGCGGCGCGGATCAGGCTGATGAAGCCGACTGCCTATCTCATCAACACCGCGCGTGGCGGCATCGTCGATGAGAAGGCGCTGCACGACGCGCTGGTGTCGGGCAAGCTCGCCGGCGCCGGCCTCGACGTGTTCGAGGTCGAACCGCCTCCCGTCGGCCAGCCGTTGCACGCCCTGCCCAACGTGATCATGGCCCCGCATGTTGCGGGCGTGACGGTCGAGGCGGTCGATCGCATGAGCGAGCAGACCGCGCGCAATATCCTGAGCGTGCTGGACGGCAATCCGCTGCGCCAGAACGTGATCAACCAGGACGTCCTCGGCTGAGCTTTCAGCCGTCCTAAAGCGCGATGAGATAGGTCATCGTGCTTTGGTTTGTTGTTTGAGCACGATCTTTTCGGAAAATCCGCTTCACACTTTTCCGGATCGTGCTCTAGTTGCGCCGTAGCCGATCCCGCAAGGTCGGCCCGGCGATGCGGAGCATGCACATGGCTTTCAAGGAATTCGGCAACTATGACGCGGTCGGACTTGCGGAGCTCGTCCGCAAGAAGGACGTGACGCCAAAGGAGCTGCTCGACGAGGCGATCGCGCGCACTGCCGCGGTCGATCCTGACATCAACGCCGTCGTCGTCAAGCACTACGACTACGCGGAGCGTCAGATCGCCACGGGGCTGCCCGACGGTCCCTTCACCGGCGTGCCGTTCCTGCTGAAGGATCTCGATCTACTCGAAGGCACCCGCACCACGTCGGGCGCCAGCCTGCTGAAGGACTTCGTCGCCGACCACAACGGCACGCTGGCGCAGCGCTTCCTCGATGCCGGTCTTGCGATCTTCGGCAAGAGCGCAAGCCCGGAATTCGGGCTGATGCCGACGACGGAATCCCGTCTGTTCGGCCCGACCCGCAATCCCTGGAATCTCGAGCATTCCTCCGGCGGCTCATCCGGCGGCGCGGGTGCCGCGGTCGCAGCGCGCATCCTGCCCGTCGCGCACGCCAGCGACGGCGGCGGCTCGATC
>NZ_JACMYK010000128.1 GCF_020889785.1 Bradyrhizobium acaciae | reverse complement strand
GCCGTCGCGCGTCAGCAGCGCGTTGGCGGCCTCCGGGCCCTCGCTGCCGGCCTTGTAGGGCTGCAGGCCGCGCCCGCCGGCACTCTTCCAGGCGTCGAGGAAAGGCTGCACTGCCGTCCATCCGGCCTCGACGCTGTCGGCGCGCTGGAACAGCAGATTGTCGCCGATCATGCAGTCATAGATCAGCGTCTCGTAACCGGTCGACGGCTCGGCCTTGAAGTAGTCCTTGTAACGGAACTTCATCTCGACGCCGTCGATGTTGATGGCCGGGCCCGGCACCTTGGTGTTGAACTGCAGCTCGATGCCTTCGGTCGGCTCGGTGGAGATGACCAGGTAATTCTGCGACAGGCGGTCGACCGCAGTGTCCCGGAACATCGCGAACGGCGCCTGCTTGAACTTGATCGCGATCTCGGTGCGTTTGGTGGTCAGGGCCTTGCCGGTGCGCAGATAGAACGGCACGCCGGCCCAGCGCCAATTGTCGATGGTCAGCTTCAGTGCGGCATAGGTCTCGGTCGAGCTGTCGGGTCTCACGTCCGGTGTCTTGAGGTAGTCCTCGACCTCGGTGTCGCCGATCCGGCCGGCGCGATACTGCCCGCGCACCGAGTTGGACAGCGCCTCATGCTCGGTCTGGGTCTGGATCGCGCTCAGCACCTCGGCTTTCTCCGAGCGCACCGCATGGGCGTCGAAGCGCGCCGGCGGCTCCATCGTCACCAGCGACAGCAGTTGGAACAGATGGTTCGGCACCATGTCGCGCAGCGCGCCGGTGGCGTCGTAGAAGCTGCCGCGATGGCCAACGCCGAGCTTCTCGTCGACGGTGATCTGGATGTGGTCGATATGGTTGCGATTCCAGATCGGCTCGAACATGCCGTTGGCAAAGCGCAGCACCAGGATGTTCTGCACGGTTTCCTTGCCGAGGTAATGGTCGATCCGGTAGATCTGGTGCTCGTCCATCAGCTTCAGCAGCGCGGCATTCAGCGCCTTGGCCGATGCCAGATCGGTGCCGAACGGCTTTTCGATGATCAGTCGCCGCCAGACGCCGTTCTCCGCCAGCATGCCGGTGCGCCCGAGCTGCTCGCTGATCGGCAGGAAGGCGTTCGGCGGGGTCGCCAGATAGAACAGCCGATTGCCGCCGGTGCCGCGCGCCTTCTCGAGCTTGTCGAGCCGTTCGTTCATCGCATCGAACGAGGCCGGATCGCGCGGATCGGCCTCGATCGAGGTTACGCATTCGAACAGCCGCTTCGCGATCGCCTCGTCCACCGGGCGGGTGGCGAACTTGCGCAGCCCTTTCAGCAGGCTGTCGGTCAGTTGCTCGCTCGACATGCCCTTGCGGACGACGCCGACGACGCAGAATTTTTCCGGCAGCAGATTGCCGGCGGCGAGATTGTAGAGCGCCGGAACGACCAGCCGGTGCGTCAGATCACCGGTGGCGCCGAAGATGATGAAGGAGCAGGGATCGGGTTTCTTCTGCACGTGACCTTCCACGTTTGATTCAAGACTTCTTCGGCGGCTCCTTGTGGCCCCCGAAACCTGCGCGCATCGCCGAGAGGATCTTCTCCGCGAAGGTGTGATCCTTGCGCGAACGGAAGCGCGTGTAGAGCGCGGCCGTCAGCACCTCGGCCGGCACGGCCTCGTCGACCGCGGCATTGACGGTCCAGCGGCCTTCGCCGGAATCCTCGACGAAGCCGGAATAATTGTCGAGCGTGTGGTTCAGCGCCAGCGCCGAGGCGGTGAGGTCGAGCAGCCAGGACGGGATCACGCTGCCGCGCCGCCAGACCTCCGCGATGTCGGCGATGTCGAGATCGAAGCGATGCTCCGGCGGCAGCGCCTCGATGTTGGCGTTCTTCAGGATGTCGAAGCCTTCGGCATAGGCCTGCATCAGGCCGTATTCGATGCCGTTGTGAATCATCTTGACGAAATGCCCGGCGCCAACAGGACCGGCGTGAATGTAGCCCTGTTCGATCCTGACATCGCGGCCCTCGCGGCCGGCGGTGCGCGGGATGTCGCCGATGCCCGGCGCCAGCGTCTTGAAGATCGGGTCGAGCCGGTCGACCACTTTCTTGTCGCCGCCGATCATCATGCAGTAGCCGCGCTCGATGCCCCAAATGCCGCCGCTGGTGCCGACATCGACATAATGCAGCCCGCGCTCCCTGAGCGCCTTGCCGCGGCGGACGTCGTCCTGCCAGAAGGTGTTGCCGCCGTCGATGATGACGTCGCCGGGCTGCATCAGCTTCGAGAGCGCCTCGATGGTGGCTTCGGTGATCTTGCCGGCGGGCAGCATCACCCAGGCGGTGCGCGGCGCTTCCAGCTTGAGGACAAAGTCCTCCAGCGACGAAGCGCCTGTGGCATTGTCCGCGACGAGCGCCGCGACTGCCTTGGGGTCCTTGTCATAGACCACGGTGGTGTGGCCCTGGGTCATCAGGCGGCGGACGATGTTGCCGCCCATCCGTCCGAGGCCGATCATGCCGAGTTGCATCTTGGGCCTCCGTCAGTTCAGTGCAGCCGAGATCGCGGCGTCGAGCGCCGCGAGCCCTGAGGTGAGATCGCCCTTGAGATGCACGCGCAGCGCCCGCCGGCCGCGCTCGGTGAGCACGTCGAAATCGCCGCGCGCCTGCGCTGCCTTGATCACGCCGAAGCTCGCCTTCTGGCCGGGCACCGCCAGGTCCTGGGCGTCGTCGGTCGTGACCTGCAGGAACACGCCGCTGTCGGGCCCGCCCTTGTAGGCCTGCCCGGTCGAATGCAGGAAGCGCGGGCCGAACTCGGCGCAGGTCGCAAGGTGTTTGGCATCGCGGACTTTCAGCCGCATCGCCTGCATGGCGTCGATGGTGTCGCCGTCGCGCTCGATATAGGCGAGCAGGGCGACATAGTCGCCGCGGCCGGAGCGCGACAGGTGGGCTCTGATCCAGGAATTGAGGTCGCCATTGGCGCCGGCCTTGCGCAGCTCCTCGGCGTTCAGCGCGTCGGTGTAGAGCTCGACATCATCAGCCGACACCACCGGCTGCTCGGCCGGCAGCGACCCGGTCTTCTCGAACGCAGCCGTCAACTCGCGCGTCTTGATCTTGGCAGCCTCGACGTCGGGCTGGTTGAACGGGTTGATGCCGAGGATCGAGCCCGCCACTGCGGTCGCGATCTCGAAGCGGAAGAACTCCTGACCGATATGGTCGATGGACTTCATCACGATGCGAACCACGGGGTGGCCGGCGGCCTCGAGCGCAGCGAGCTTGGCCTCATGCGTGGCGTCGCTCTCGCCCTCGGTGCGGAGGTCGATGAAGAAGCGGTCGTTGCCGTAGACTGTCGCGTCGCCGATCGTCTCGCCCTCGATCGGGATCAGGCCCTTGCCGTCCTTGCCGGTCGACTCCGCGATCAGCTGCTCGGCCCAGGCGCCGAAATCGGCGACGTCGGGTGAGGCGAAGATCGTCACCTTGTCGCGGCCTTCGAGCCCGGCGATGCCCATCGCCAGCCCGAGCTGGACGCCCGGGTTCTCCTGCGGCGGCACGTCGGCGCCGCACGAGCGCACCATGGCGAGCGCATGGCCGAGCAGGCTGCGGAGGTCGATGCCTGCGGCTGCCGCCGGCACCAGGCCGAACGGCGACAGCACGGAATAGCGGCCGCCGATCGCAGGATCGCCGTAGAAGATGCGGGCAAAGCCCTGCTTGATCGCGACCTTCTGCAGCGACGAGCCCGGATCGGTCACCGCGATGAAGCGATGACCGGCCTTGTCCTTGCCGATCGCTTTCGCCACCCGGTCGAAGAAATAGTCCTTCATCACGTTCGGCTCGGTGGTGCCGCCGGATTTGGAGGAGACAATGAACAGCGTCCTGGCGATGTCGACATACTCCTCCATCGCGCGCACCTGCGCCGGATCGGTGGAGTCGAGCACGTGCAGCTGCGGGAAGCCGGATTTGTGCGGGAAGGTCTGGGCCAGCACTTCAGGCCCAAGGCTTGAGCCGCCCATGCCGAGCACCACGGCGTCGGTGAAGTTCTGTCCCTTCACGCGCTTGGCAAAGTCCTCGTAGTCGGCGACGTCGGCGGAGGCGGCGCTGGTGAGCCAGCCCAGCCATTTGTCCTCGTCGTCGCCGGTCCAGACCGACTTGTCCTTGTGCCAGAGCCTGCGAATCTTGGCCGACGTGCGCCATTCCTCGGTGCTCTTCTCGACTGCCTTCGAAATGGTGGCGCCGAGCGCCAGCTTCTGGTGATCGATGCCGCCGCCGAGCGAGGTGGCGCGCTTGTGGGCGACCGCGCCATAGAGCTTGTCGGCCGCGTCGGCGAACAGCTTGACGCCGTCCTTCACCAGTTCCTCGGTGATCGCATCGAGCGAAATGCCGGATTTCTCCAGCTCCTCCAGTACGTGGCGGGCGTCCTCGATATTCTCCTCGAGGCTATCGCGGACCTTGCCGTGGTCGCGGAAGGCGTCGAGCGTCGCCGGCGGCACCGTGTTGACGGTGTCGGGGCCGATCAGCTCCTCGACGTAGAGGACGTCGCTGTAGTCCTTGTTCTTGGTGCCGGTCGACGCCCACAGCAGCCGCTGGGGCTTGGCGCCCTTGGCTGTCAGCCTGTCCCAGCGTGGGCCGGAGAACAGGCGCTTGTAGTCCTGGTAAGCGAGTTTTGCATTCGCGATCGCCACCTTGCCCTTCAGTGCCGCGAGCCGTTCCTTTTCGTGCGGATCGTTGGCCTTTGCGATCTTCTCGTCCAGTTGCTTGTCGACGGCAGAGTCGATGCGGCTGACGAAGAAGCTGGCGACGCTCGCGACATGGGAGGGATCGCCGCCCTTGGCGACGTATTTCTCCAGGCCGTTGAGATAGGCCTCCGCGACCTGGCGATAAACCTCCTGCGAGAACAGCAGCGTGATGTTGATGCTGATGCCTTCGCCGATCAGATATTCGATCGCCGGCAGGCCCTCCGGCGTTGCCGGCACCTTGACCATCAGGTTCTTGCGGTGGACGTCCTTCCAGAGTCGCTCGGCCTCCGCGATCGTGCCCTTGGTGTCCATGGCGAGATAGGGCGACACTTCGAGGCTGACGAAGCCGTCGCCGCCGTGGCTGTGATCGTAGACCGGGCGCAGCACGTCGGCGGCATGCTGGATATCCACCACGGCAAGATGCTCGAACAGGTCGGCGACCGAGCGGTCGCCCTTCTTGAGGGCCTGGCCGATCGCCCCGTCATACTCGTCCGAGCTGCCGATCGCCTTCTCGAAGATCGAGGGGTTGGACGTCACGCCTTTGACGCCGTCGGTCTCGATCAGCCGCTTCAGGTCGCCCTTGGCGACGAACCCGCGGGCGAGGAAGTCCAACCAGACGGCCTGGCGATGATTTTCGAGTGCTTTGACGGGGTTCATGGGTGCCTGTTCTC
This sequence comes from Bradyrhizobium acaciae, assembly GCF_020889785.1. Classification (GTDB taxonomy): domain Bacteria; phylum Pseudomonadota; class Alphaproteobacteria; order Rhizobiales; family Xanthobacteraceae; genus Bradyrhizobium; species Bradyrhizobium acaciae. Next base: position 15,356 of record NZ_JACMYK010000128.1, on the reverse strand, counting down.
GTTCGATCGAGGGTCGATTTTTGGGTTCCCGGGCAGCTTTCGGGCGCGGAGGGGGATTGTCAACATGGCTGGGGGCCCGGGCGGAATATCAGCATTCCCAAGGGATAACGCCATTCACAACAGTTCGATCCCCTCGGACGCAGCCCGAGCAGACCCCGAACTCAGCACATTTTTATGACGCGTTGCGGTGCGCGACCGCGCGTCAGGGCCGCAGGTAGAGATAGCCCTGCGATTGCAGCTCGGCGATGCGGACCACGCCGCCACGCTCGGCCGCGACGAAGCCGGGAAGCAGGCCCTTCAGGCCGATGTTCTGCGATTTCATGGTGTTGCCGCAGGCGGCGAGCTCGATTCCGTCTTTGGTGAGCTGCCCGACACGCTTGGACAGGTCAGGATTGGCTCCTGACGAATGAAACGCCTTCAGCGCCTGGCCGTGCACCACCAGCGCGATCGTGACGTTGCCGGGGCCGCCGACGCCGTCGAGATGGTTCTGGATGTTACCGATCACGAAACCGACCTTGTCGAGGTCGTCGAGGTGATAGACCACCTTCAGCTTCTGCGGCGATGATTCAGTGGCGGCGTTCGCCCGCGACGCCGCGAAGGCGGCGCCCATCGCCGAGAGAGTGCCCCACAGGATGCTGCGTCGGTGCATGGCGTCCCTCGCGCAATTGTTGTTGACCCGACCAAGCCTATCACTTGTGCAAGCCTACTACTTGTGACGGAGTGCAGCGAGTTCCTTGCGGTCGGTCACGAGTTCGGCGCATTCGTTCAGGTCCGCGCGATCGACGCGGAAGATCTTGTCGTCGGCGCCGGCGAGCAGCTCTTCGCTTGCCTCAACGTCGGGCTTGTTGCGATTCCACATCCTGATGCTGGCGAGGCGTGCGATCGCGGATTTATCGTCCTTCGACAGCGCCACGCTGATACCGCCGCCTTCGCAATCCACGCCGCATTCAAAGCGTATTTCGTGTCCGGACTCGGCCGCGGTCGCGTGGTTGCAATAGCCGCTGGAGTCGAAATTGCCGGAGCGGTGGCGGTAGGCGACGCCGAGGCGGAACGAGTAGTTGGTGGTCTTGTCCTCCGGTGCGTCTTCGGCCGACACCAGAAGCTTCATCGCACGGACCTTCTGCTTCGGATGCTGCGCGAGATGATCTGCATCGTATCGCCGCACGAAGCAGGCATAGGCTTTCGCGCCGGGCGGGCCTGCGAACATCCTGTTGTCGAAGGCGGCTGCCAGGCCCTTGTCGACCGCCTTGTCGACCTCTTCCTGCGCCTGGACGGTCGACGTCGCGCCGGCGCAGGCTGCGGCGGCAACTGCGACAACAAGGAGCGCCTGCTTCATGACCGCCTCGGGAATAGCCTGCGCCTTCAAGGTGTCATCTTTACAGCGCGGCAATGGTGCCGCGCGGAACTGCGCGGGCTCGTTGCCTTAGTCGCGGCGAGAAGGAGGCACGTTCAACGGCTTCTGAATGTTTGTTCATCCGAATCTGTGACGTGCGCATCTTGACGCCAAGGCTGGACAGCCACACGTTTTCAGGGAGGCCAACGTTCATCTCCGGACGGGGAAGTTGCCCCGCTCGGAAGTCCGCCTAGGAAGCCTGGGCCCCGGTAAACCACGGATGTGGCTGAGGAGTTACAACCGTTAAAAACAGGCTACCAATGGGGGATATTGATGAACCATTAAGCTTCCTGCCTGTTGATAAGGCAGAGGCTGCACGCGCCGTGCATTGCCGAACTGAGTCGGTCGAGTGTCCAATGGACCCAGCGTGCCGACGCTGATTCGATCCTTGGACGCTCTGGTTACGACTCGTGTCAGCCGTGCGGCGATACATATCGTGGAGAGAGGGATCATGTACAACGATTCTTTGTTCAACGCCTTCGCAAGGTCGTTTGAAGCGCGAAGCCAGACCGACATGTCGATGGCCGAGTATCTGGAGTCGTGTCGAAGTGATCCGATGCGATATGCCAATGCGGCCGAGCGGTTATTAGCGGCAATCGGTGAGCCCCAGATGATCGACACGGCCAAGGACCCACGCCTTGGCCGTATCTTTTTGAACCGTACGATACGGTCGTATCCGGCCTTCGCCGGCTTCTACGGCATGGAAGACACGATCGAGCGGCTGGTCGGCTTCTTCCGTCACGCCGCGCAGGGCCTCGAGGAGCGCAAGCAGATCCTCTATCTGCTCGGGCCGGTCGGCGGCGGCAAGTCGTCGCTCGCCGAGCGCATCAAGGCGCTGATGGAAATTCATCCGATCTACGTGCTGAAGGCGGGTGACGAGCTGTCGCCGGTGTTCGAGAGCCCGCTCGGACTGTTCGATCCGGAGCAACTCGGGCCGATGATCGAGGAGAAGTACGGCATTCCGCGCCGCCGGCTGAGCGGGTTGATGTCGCCCTGGGCCTACAAGCGGCTCGAAGCCTTCGGCGGCGACATCTCGCAGTTCCGCGTCGCGCGCATCCAGCCCTCCCGGCTGCGCCAGATCGCGGTCGCCAAGACCGAGCCCGGTGACGAGAACAATCAGGACATCTCCTCGCTGGTCGGCAAGGTCGACATCCGCAAGCTCGAGACCTATGCCCAGAACGATCCCGACGCCTACAGCTATTCCGGAGGCCTCAACCGCGCCAACCAGGGCGTGCTCGAGTTCGTCGAAATGTTCAAGGCGCCGATCAAGATGCTGCACCCGTTGCTGACCGCGACGCAGGAAGGCAACTACATCGGCACCGAGAACATCGGCGCGATCCCGTTCACCGGCATCATCCTCGCGCACTCCAACGAAGCCGAGTGGCAGAGCTTCAAGACTAACAAGAACAACGAGGCCTTCATCGACCGCATCTGCGTCATCAAGGTCCCATACTGCCTGCGGGTCACCGAGGAGCAGAAGATCTACGAGAAGCTGATCCAGGGCTCCGAGCTTGCCGCCGCGCCGTGCGCGCCGGCAACGCTGGAAACGCTGGCCCGCTTCTCGGTGATGTCGCGGCTGCGCAAGCACGAAAACTCGACGCTGTTCGGCAAGATGCGAGTCTATGACGGCGAGAGCCTGAAGGAATCCGATCCGAAGGCGCGTAGCGTGCAGGAATACAAGGACGCAGCCGGTGTCGACGAGGGCATGGACGGCGTCTCCACCCGCTTTGCCTTCAAGGTGCTGGCCTCGACCTTCAATCACGACACCACAGAGGTCGGCGCCGATGCGGTACATCTGATGTATGTGCTGGAGATGGCGATCCGCCGCGAGCAGCTGCCTGACGAGACCGAGAAGCGCTATCTCGAATTCATCAAGGCCGACCTCGCGCCGCGCTATGCCGAGTTCATCGGCAATGAGATCCAGAAGGCCTATCTGGAATCCTACTCCGACTACGGCCAGAACCTGTTCGACCGCTACGTCGACTATGCTGACGCCTGGATCGAGGATCAGGACTTCAAGGATCCCGACACCGGCCAGCTGATGAACCGCGAGCTGCTGAACCAGGAGCTGACCAAGATCGAGAAGCCGGCCGGCATTGCCAACCCGAAGGACTTCCGCAACGAGGTCGTCAAGTTCTCGCTGCGCTCGCGGGCGCACAACAACGGCAAGAACCCGAGCTGGACCTCCTACGAAAAGGTCCGCGACGTGATCGAGAAGCGGATATTCTCGCAGGTCGAGGATCTGCTTCCCGTCATCTCGTTCGGCTCCAAGAAGGACGGCGAGACCGAGAAGAAGCACGGCGAGTTCGTCGAGCGGATGGTGGAGCGCGGCTATACCGAGCGCCAGGTCCGCCGGCTCGTCGAGTGGTACATGCGGGTGAAGCAGGCCGGCTAGTACGCGAAAACGGAAAGCCGGCGTCGGCTTTCCGTTTCGTCCCGTCCAAGAAAAATGTGATGCGACTGGTCATGATCGCATCCGGTGAGGCAGATGCAACGTGGTCATGCATATCGTCGATCGGCGGTTGAATCCGGGTAGCAAGAGCCTGGAGAACCGGCAGCGCTTCCTGCGGCGCGCCAAGGCGCTGGTGCAGGGAGCCGTCAAGAAGTCGTCTCAGGACCGGGACATCAAGGATGTCCTGGAGGGTGGCGAAGTGACCATCCCCCTGGACGGCATGGACGAGCCGCGGTTCCGGCGCGAAGGCGGCACGCGCGACATGGTGATGCCGGGCAACAAGAAGTTCGTCGAGGGCGACTGGCTGCAGCGCCCGAACCAGGGCGGCGCCAAGGGTTCCGGCGCGGGCGAGGGCGACAGCGAGGACGCCTTCCGCTTCGTGCTCAGCCGCGAGGAATTCGTCGATCTCTTCCTCGACGACCTCGAATTGCCCGATCTCGCCAAGCGCAAGCTCGCGGAGACCGAGAGCGAGGGTATCCGCGCGCGGGTTATGCGACATCGGGCTCGCCCGCCAACATCTCGATCAGCCGCACGGTGAGCCGGGCGCTGGCGCGACGCGTGGCGCTGCGCCGGCCGCGCAAGGACGAGATCGAGACGCTCGAGGCGGAGCTTGCAGAGTGCGACGACCAGGCGCGCCGCACCGAGCTGCTGGCACTGCTCGAGGCGCTGAAGGCCAAGGCCAAGCGAATTCCGTTCATCGATCCGATCGATATCCGCTACCGCCGCTTCGAGACGGTGCCGAAGCCGGTGGCGCAGGCCGTGATGTTCTGCCTGATGGACGTCTCGGGCTCGATGTCCGAGCACATGAAGGACTTGGCAAAGCGGTTTTACATGCTGCTCTACGTGTTCCTGAAGCGGCGCTACAAGCACGTCGAGATCGTGTTCATCCGGCACACCGACCGCGCCGAGGAGGTGGACGAGGATACGTTCTTCCATGGGCCGGCTTCCGGCGGCACGCTGGTGTCGAGCGCGCTGGTCGCGATGAACGACATCGTGCGCACCCGCTTCCGTCCCGCCGACTGGAACATCTACGCTGCGCAAGCCTCCGACGGCGACAACATGACCTCGGACAGCGGGCTGACCGGGCAACTGCTGACCGACAAGATCCTGCCGGTCTGCCAGTTCTTCGCCTATCTCGAGGTCGGTGAAGCCGCCAACTATACCTTCGACATGCCGGACTCCTCGCTCTGGACGCTCTATGAGCGCCTGCGCAATGAGGGCCAGCCGCTGTCGATGCGCAAGGTCAGCGAACGCGGCGAGATCTTCCCGGTGTTCCAGGACCTGTTCAAGCGCCGAGCCAAGCAGGAAAGGGTGTAGCGTAATGGGTTTTTCCGGGGAACGGCTGTTCGAGGGCGCCGACTGGGATTTCCAGACCTTGCAGCGGATTCACGACGCCTGCGAGAAGATCGCGCGCACCGAGCTTGGGCTCGACGTCTATCCCAACCAGATCGAGGTGATCACCGCCGAGCAGATGCTGGACGCCTATTCCTCGGTCGGCATGCCGCTGTTCTACAAGCACTGGTCGTTCGGCAAGCAGTTCGCCTTCCAGGAAGCGTCGTATCGCAAGGGCCTGATGGGCCTCGCCTACGAGATCGTGATCAATTCCTCGCCGTGCATCTCCTATCTGATGGAGGAGAACACCGCGACGATGCAGACGCTGGTGATCGCGCACGCGGCGTTCGGGCACAATCACTTCTTCAAGAACAACTATCTGTTCAAGCAGTGGACCGATGCCGACGGCATCCTCGACTATCTCGAATTCGCCAAGGGCTACATCGCGGCCTGCGAGGATCGCCATGGGCGCGAAACGGTGGAGCGGACGCTGGACGCCGCGCATGCGCTGATGTCGCATGGCGTCGACCGCTATCCCGGAAAGAAAGCGCTTGATTTGCGTGCCGAGGAGAAGCGTGCCGGCGAGCGCCGCCAGCACGAGGAGGCCGTGTTCAACGATTTGTGGCGGACGGTGCCGAACACCAAGGCCAAGAGCAAGGCCGCGCTCACTGCCGAGCGGCGCCGCGCGCTGCTCGGTCTGCCGCAGGAGAACATCCTCTACTTCCTGGAGAAGACGGCGCCGCGCCTGCAAGGCTGGCAGCGCGAGCTCATTCGCATCGTGCGCCACATCGCGCAGTACTTCTACCCGCAGGGCCAGACCAAGGTGATGAACGAGGGCACCGCGACCTACGTCCATTACCGCATCATGAGCCGGCTGCATCAGCAGGACCGGATCACCGACGGCAATTTCCTCGAATTCCTGCAGTCGCACACCAATGTGGTGTTCCAGCCCGAGTTCGACGACCGCCGCTACTCCGGCTTCAATCCTTACGCGCTCGGCTTTGCGATGATGCAGGACATCGAGCGCATCGTGAAGAATCCGGAAGACGAGGACCGTGACTGGTTCCCCGACATCGCCGGCAAGGGTGACGTCGAGGGTGTGCTGCGCGAGATCTGGAGCAACTACCGCGACGAGAGCTTCATCAACCAGTTCCTCAGTCCGGCATTGATCCGGCGCTTCCGCATGTTCCATCTGCACGACGACCCCGCCGAAAGCCAGGGGATCAAGGTCGATGCGATCCATGATGAACGCGGCTACCGCCGGGTGCGCCGCGAGCTGGCGCGGCAATACGACGTCGGTTTCGTCGACGCCAACATCGAGGTCATGGATGTCGATCTCGACGGCGACCGCCGCCTGATGCTGCGTCACACCACCGTGAAGGGCGCGCAGCTCAACGAGACCGACACGCGGCGCGTGCTGCAGCATCTCGCCGATCTCTGGACCTACGACGTCGCGCTGACCGAAGTCGACGCTACCGACAAGGTGCTGAAGGAATACGTCGTCAGCCCGCGCGCGGCAGCGGTCGCGGCTTGAGGATGACGCTGTCGCTGACCTGAGCGCGGCGCAGCCCGCCGCGCGGAATGCAGATCTTGCTCGGTGAACCTTCGCGTCCGGCGAAGGCTCACATCATGAACATCCCGGCAACATTGCAGGCTTTGAAAACACATCACGTTCCGTGCGCGAACGTGATTGCCGGCATGCGGAAATTTCGCGGCGGCTTTCTTGGTGATTGCCTGCTCGGGCGCGATTGATAATGTGCGCCGCGTCAAGAAAACCAAGAAAAGGATATGCTCTTGTCAATTCGCTCTCGCCTGGCCGGCCTGCTCGCTGTCACCGCGCTCACGGCCGCCTCGATCCCGCCATCCATCGCAGCCGAAAGCGGCATCAGAATTGGAAACACCGCGCCCTACAGCGGCCCGGCGTCGGCCTACGGCACCATCGCGCGCGCCGAAGCCGCGTATTTCCAGATGCTCAACGATCAGGGCGGCATCAACGGCCGCAAGATCGACTTCGAGAGTCTCGACGACGCCTATTCGCCGTCGAAGACGGTCGAGCAGACGCGCAAGCTCGTCGAGCAAGACGAGGTGCTCGCGATCTTCAGCGCGGTCGGCACCGCGCCCAATATCTCGGTGCAGAAGTACCTGAACATCAAAAAAGTGCCTCAGTTGTTCGTGTCCTCGGGCGCGACGCGCTGGAACGATCCGAAGCAATTCCCGTGGACGGTCGGTTTCAATCCAACCTATGAGCTCGAAGGTCGGCTCTACGCTAAATACATCCTGAAGACCAAGCCGAATGCGAAGATCGCGGTGATCACGCCGAACGAAGACGCCGGCAAGGATTATCTCAGGGGTTTCAAGGACGGGCTTGGTGAGCATGTCGGCCAGATCGTGGCCGAGACCACCTACCTCACGACCGACCCGACCATCGATTCCCAGATGGTGACGATGCGCGAGTCCGGTGCCGACGTGTTCTTCGCCGAAGCGACGCCGAAATTCGCGGCGCAAGCTTTGCGCAAAGCGGCGAGCATGGGCTGGAAGCCGCTCACCATCCTGCCGACCGTCTCCAACTCGGTCTCGGCTGTGCTCGAGCCGGCCGGGCTCGAGAATGTCATCGGGGTCGTAACCGGCCTCTATCTGAAGGACCCGACCGATCCGCGCTGGGCCGACGATCCCGCGCGGAAGGAGTTTGCTGCCTGGATGACGAAGTATCAGCCGAACGCGAGCGCCGGTGATCTCTTCAACGTGCAGGGCTACACGGTCGCGCAGGTCATGACGGCGGTGCTGAAGAACTGCAACGGCGACTACAGCCGCGACAACATCATCAAGCAGGCGACCAATCTGAAGCCGCTCGAACTGCCGATGCTGCTGCCGGGCATCAAGGTGCAGACCGAGCCCGACAATGTGACGCCGATCCGACAGATCCAGATGGCACGGTTCGACGGCAAGTCCTGGGCACTGTTCGGCGACGTGCTGAGCGACAAGTAGCCGGCCAAACGCAAATCGGGCCTTCCGGTGGTTGCCGGAAGGCCCGATCTGAAACCAGATTCAAACCTCAACGCAGACTGGCGTTGATCTTGTCCAGCACGGCCGATCCCGGGCACAGCGCCTGTTCGTCCAGCGTGTTGAGCGGCGTCTCGACGGTGTCGAGATGGGTGTGGAGATCCTCGGCCTCCGGATCGACATAAAGCAGGCCGGTGACGATCTGGCCCTTGGCCGCATGCTTCTGCAGGAAGGTCATCGCGCCGAGCCGATCATGCGGATCGTAGTCGGCGTCGAGCTTGCGCAGCGCCAGCCTGGAGCCGTCATGCTGCTCGACCACCTGCACGGTGCCGGGCGCATAGTCGACGCTGATCGGATCGCGGCCGACCAGCACGTCGAGCCGGTTCACCGCGTCATTGTGCTCGCGCACATAGTCGAAGCTCTTGGTCGAGCCGGCGTGGTTGTTGAAGGCGATGCACGGGCTGATCACGTCGATGAAGGACGCGCCCTTGTGGCGGATCGCAGCGGCAATCAGGGGAACCAATTGCGTCTTGTCGCCGGAGAAGCTGCGCGCCACGAAGGTGGCGCCAAGCTGCAAGGCGATCGCGACCAGGTCGATCGCATTGTCGGTGTTGGTGACGCCCTTCTTGGACTTCGAGCCGCGGTCGGCGGTCGCCGAGAACTGGCCCTTGGTCAGGCCGTACACGCCGTTGTTCTCGACGATATAGGTCATGTTGACCGCGCGCCGGATCGAATGCGCGAACTGGCCGAAGCCGATCGAGGCGCTGTCGCCATCGCCGGAGACGCCGAGATAGATCAGGTCGCGGTTGGCGAGGTTGGCGCCGGTCAGCACCGACGGCATCCGGCCATGCACCGAGTTGAAGCCGTGCGAGTTGCCGAGGAAATAGTCCGGGGTTTTCGACGAGCAGCCGATGCCGGAAATCTTCGCCACCCGGTGCGGCTCGATCGAGAGCTCGTAGCAGGCCTCGATGATCGAGGCGGTGATCGAATCGTGGCCGCAGCCGGCGCACAGGGTCGAGATCTTCCCCTCGTAGTCGCGGTGGGTATAGCCCAGCTCGTTCTTCTTCAGCCCGGGATGATGAAATTTCGGCTTTGCAATGTAGGTCATGACAACACCTGCGGTCCCCGCCACGTCACGGCCGGGCTTGTCCCGGCCATCCACGTCTTGGCCAGGAAAAAGGAAGTCGTGGATGCCCGGCACAAGGCCGGGCATGACGCCGGAGAGATCGGATGATCGGTCATGTCACGGCCTTGCGGAGAGGGGTCACCTTGAGATGATCCTGGTGGTCGCCGATCGCGTTGGCGATGAAGCGCGCGGTGATCGGCGTGCCGTCATAGTGCAGGATCGGCACCAGCCTGACGGGGTCGATGCCGTTCTCGTTGACGATCAGCTGGCGGAGCTGCGCGTCGCGGTTCTGCTCGACCACGTAGACGAAGTCGTGATCGGCGATGAAGCTCGCGACGCTGGAGTGGAACGGGAAGGCGCGGATGCGCATGCGGTCCAGCTGATGGCCGCGGGCCTCCAAAATCCCGATCGCCTCGTCCATCGCGGGCGAGGTCGAGCCGAAATAGAGCACGCCATACTTGGTCGGCTTTGCCGCATTGGCCTGCAATGGCCGCGGCACCATGTCCTGCGCTGTCTCGAACTTGCGTACCAGGCGCTGCATGTTGTCGGCGTACACGGCGCCTTCCTCGGAATAGCGCGCGTAACGGTCGCGCGAGGTGCCGCGGGTGAAGTAGGAGCCCTTGGTCGGATGGGTGCCAGGATAGGTGCGATAGGGGATGCCGTCGCCGTCGACGTCGAGGTAGCGGCCGAAGTCGCGGCCTTCCTCGAGCATCTCCGCCGTCATCACCTTGCCGCGGTCATATTGCTTGGCGTCGTCCCACTTCAGCGGGCGGCACAGCCGGTGATTCATCCCGATGTCGAGATCGAGCATCAGGAAGATGGTGGTCTGCAGCCGCTCGGCGAGATCAAAGGCAGCGGCGGCGAACTCGAATGCCTCGGCCGGATCCTCCGGGAACAGCAGCACGTGCTTGGTGTCGCCGTGCGAGGCATAGGCGCAGGCGATCACGTCGCATTGCTGGGTGCGGGTCGGCATCCCGGTCGAGGGGCCGGCGCGCTGGATATTCATGATCACGGCCGGGATCTCGGCGAAATAGGACAGGCCGATGAACTCGGTCATCAGTGAGATGCCCGGTCCCGAGGTCGCAGTGAACGCCCGCGCACCGTTCCAGGAGGCGCCGATCACGATACCGATCGAGGCGAGCTCGTCCTCCCCCTGCACGATCGCGTATTTCGCCTTGCCGGTCTCGGGATCGTGGCGGTACTTCTTGCAGTGGCTGGTGAAGGCTTCCGCGACCGACGATGACGGCGTGATCGGATACCAGGCGCACACGGTGGCGCCGCCATAGACGGCGCCGAGCGCGGCCGCGCTGTTGCCCTCGATGAAGATGCGGTCGCCGACCTTGTCGGACTTCTTCACCCGCAGTCCGATCGGGCATTTCAGGTTCTGCAGCGCCCAGTCGCGGCCGAGATGCAGCGCATGGACGTTGGAGGAGAGCAGCTTCTCCTTGCCCTTGTACTGCTCGCCGATCAGCTGCTCGACCAGCTTGGGATCGAGGTCGAGCAGGGCGCAGAGCGCGCCGAGATAGATGATGTTCTTGAACAGCTGGCGCTGTCTGGGATCGGTGTAGGTCGAGTTGGTGATCGCGGTCAGCGGCACGCCGATGACGGTGATGTCCTCGCGGAATTTCGACGTCGGCATCGGCTTGGTCGAATCATAAAACAGATAGCCGCCGGGCTCGATCGAGGCGACGTCCTTGTCCCAGGTCTGCGGATTCATCGCCACCATCATGTCGACGGCGCCGCGGGCGCCGAGATGGCCGTCCTCGGTGACGCGCACCTCATACCAGGTCGGCAGGCCCTGGATGTTGGAGGGGAAGATGTTGCGCGGCGACACCGGCACGCCGTGGCGCAGGATCGAACGCGCGAACAGCTCGTTGGCAGAAGCCGAGCCCGAACCGTTGACGTTGGCGAAGCGGACGACGAAGTCGTTTACGCTGCTGATCGGGCTTTGGACTGACATGTTGATCCCGCTTGAACCATATCGATGAGGTACTTCTGCATGTCCCAGGCGCCGGTCGGGCAGCGCTCGGCACACAGTCCGCAATGCAGGCAGACGTCTTCGTCTTTCACCATGACGCGGCCGGTCTTCAGGTCGCCGGAGACGTACAGCGCCTGGTCGTGATGCGGCGAGGGCGCTTTCAGCCGCTGCCGCAAATCATCCTCCTCGCCGTTCTCGGTGAAGCTGATGCAGTCCATCGGACAGATGTCGACGCAGGCGTCGCATTCGATGCAGAGCGGAGCGGCAAACACCGTCTGCACGTCGCAGTTCAGGCAGCGCTCCGCTTCGCCGAGCGCGAGCTTGAGGTCGTAGCCCAGCTCGACCTCGGCGCGGATGTCCTTCAGCGCGATCACCTTGTCGCGATGCGGCACCTTGAAGCGCTTGTCGGTGGAGATGTCGTTGTCGTAGCTCCACTCGTGGATGCCCATCTTCTGCGAGGAAACGTGCACCTCGGGCAGCGGGCGCTCGTTGATGTCCTCGCCGGACAGCATCTTGTGAATGGAGAGCGCGGCGTCGTGGCCGTGCGCCACCGCCCAGATGATGTTCTTCGGCCCGAACGCGGCGTCGCCTCCGAAGAACACCTTGGGATTGGTCGAGACGAACGTCCTGGTGTCGACCTTCGGCATGTGCCACTTGTCGAATTCGATGCCGCAGTCGGCTTCGATCCAGGGGAACGCATTCTCCTGGCCGACTGCAACGAGCACATCGTCGCACGGGATGGTCTCGTCCGGCTCGCCCGAGGGCACCAGATTGCGCCGGCCCTTGGCGTCGTACTCCGCCTTCACCTTCTGGAAGATCACGCCGATCAGCTTGCCTGCCACATGCTTGAACGCCACCGGCACCATGTAGTTGAGGATCGGAATGTCCTCATGGAGGGCGTCTTCCTTCTCCCACGGCGAAGCCTTCATCTCCTCGAAGCCGGAGCGGACGACCACCTTGACGCTCTCGCCGCCGAGGCGGCGCGCGGTGCGGCAGCAATCCATCGCGGTATTGCCGCCGCCGAGCACGATGACGCGGCGGCCGATCTTTTCGACGTGACCGAACGACACGTTGGCCAGCCACTCGATGCCGATATGGATGTTGGCGGCGGCCTCCTTGCGGCCGGGAATGTCCAGCTCGCGGCCGCGCGGCGCGCCGCTTCCGACGAAGATCGCGTCGTAGTTCTCGGCGAGCAGCTGCTTCAGGCTGTCGACGCGCTGGCCGCCCTTGAACTCGACGCCGAGATTGAGGACGTAGTCGGTCTCCTCGTCGATCACGCTGTCGGGCAGGCGGAATTTCGGAATCTGGCTGCGCATCATGCCGCCGGCCTTGGGATCGCCGTCGAACACGGTGCAGTGATAGCCGAGCGGGGCGAGATCGCGCGCTACCGCGAGCGAGGCGGGGCCGCCGCCGACCAGCGCGATGCGCTTGCCGTTCTTCGGCCCCGGCTTCGGCAGGCGATGCTTGATGTCGTCCTTGAAGTCGGCGGCGACGCGCTTCAGGCGGCAGATCGCGACCGGATTGTCCTCGACGCGCCCGCGGCGGCACGCCGGCTCGCACGGACGGTCACAGGTGCGCCCGAGAATGCCGGGGAACACGTTGGACTTCCAATTGATCATGTAGGCGTCGCTGTAACGCCCCTCAGCAATCAACCGGATGTACTCGGGAACGGGGGTGTGTGCGGGGCAGGCCCATTGGCAATCGACTACTTTATGAAAGTAATCCGGCGCCGAGATATCAGTCGGTTTCATTCCTACCTTTGACCCGCGCGAAAATGCCTGACCGCGCGGCCTTATCGTTGACGACGAACGCTCACGTGGCGTTGTTGTGGTTTTTGAATTGGATCATAGGTTTATCTTATTAGAGCCGTTCCAGAGAAGGCAAAGGCTAAATTGTCTGATCATCTGCTTTCGCGCGGCTGATGTGCGCTCAGCGTTAATCTCGATTTCGTTATGCGGCGGTGCAGCATGATCTGCACCACCGCATCGCGCTTGTTTGAGTATCTCCACGCAAACGTTGCGCGTTTGCTTCAGCCGCGCGGAAGATCGCTCTTGGCGATATCCCACAACAGCCTGTAGACGCCGCTGGTGACCACGAGCGGCTTCAAGGCTGCATTGCCCGTGATGCTTGCCGCGGCCGCAGGGACCGCGCCAACGTCGGTGGCGTGGATCAGCACGAACCAGTCGCCGGCGCCGGGATCGGCTTTGTCGGCGTCCGGTGTCAGCGGCTTCGACAGCACGGGATCGTTCTCCAAAAGATGCATCGAGATGATGCCGTCGCGCGCGGCGGGATCGAGTTGCTCCCGCAATGCAGCGCGGAGTTTGTCCGCGCCGTCGGCCGGCGGCCGCAGGCGGATGATGCCGAGGGCTGCGCCGCGGCCGACGCCGCGGCTGATGGTGATGCGGGAAACCCCGCGGATCATGTTCTGGAAGCGCGCGATGTTGGCCTTCGACCAGTCGGTCTGGCTGGCGAGCGCCTTGCGGTAGGCCGGGCTCTCGAGCACGTCGAAGGTCGCGGTCGAATAGAGGCTGAGATATTTTGGCCTGCCGTCATGGGCGACGTAGCGGCGGGCTTCCAGGAATCCGTCGATCGCAACCCGTTCTTCGAGATGCTCGCGGTCGTACCAGCGATTGAATTCAGCTTCGTGTAAGCTGTCGATATCCATCGACGTCAGCAGCATGCCTTGTCCGGCGATTGGCATCGAGTGCTCCTTTTTTGCCTGTTTTATCTGCACAATATCGCCGAACGGCGCTGGTCAGGGAAGCAGCTCCGGGGCGGCGAGGACGGCTCAGACCAAGGATTGCCACAATTGCCGCAATCCTGTTCAGCGCGTATTCACGGAAGTAGCATTTCCATCCGTTACGCCAACTCTCGAGAAGAAAAGGGACGACCACTATGGCGCGCATTCTGTGGGCATTGATCGTCGGTCTGGTGTCGCTTGCGTCGCTTCCCGTGCATGCGCAGGACCAGGAGAAACGCCTTGCGCTCGTCGTCGGCAACGGCGCCTATCAGGCGAGCGCGTTGCAGACCGCCGCGAACGATGCGGGACTGATCGCGCAGACCTTGCAGGCCGCCGGCTTCGACGTGGTCGGGGCACGCGATCTCGACAGCGAGACGCTCCGCAAGTCGTTCCGCGATTTCATCCAGAAGGTGCAGGACGCGGGGCCCAACGCGGTGGCCTTCGTCTACCTCGCCGGTTACGGCGTGCAGCTCACCGGCGAGAACTACTTCGTGCCTGTTGACGCCAAGATCGCCCGCGACACCGACGTGCCGGTCGAGGCGATCCGCCTCTCCGACTACAGCCATCAGCTCTCTGCGCTGCCGATCAAGGCCGGCGTGATCGTGCTCGATGCGGCGCGCAGCAATCCCTTCGCCAAGGACGGCCAGCCGCTGGCCGGCGGCCTTGCGCTGGTCGATCCCGATCCGAAGATGCTGATCGCCTTCAATTCGGCACCCGGCACTGTCGCCCCTGACGGGGCGCCGCCTTACGGGCCCTATGCGCAGGCGCTGGCGGAAATGATCCGCGCCGGCGGCCTCACTCTGCCCGAGGTGTTCGATCGCGTTCGTCTGCGCGTCAACGAGATGACCAAGGGTGCCGAGATCCCGTGGAACGCGCAGAAGGTCGACGCGCCCTTCATGTTCTTCGAGCGCAAACCGGATGCGCCGCCGCAGCAGGTCGACGCCGGACTGCGCACCAAGCCGATCCGCGATTTCCCGGCCCAGGATGCCTATGCCGCGGCGCTCGAGCGCGACACGCTGCAAGGCTACGAGGACTATCTGCAGGCCTACCCGACCGATCCGTTGGCCAAGCGCGTGCGCGCGATCGTGGCGGCGCGGCGCGAGGCCATCACCTGGCGGCGCACCTACAACGCCGACACCGCAGATGCGTATTGGTCGTACCTGCGGCGTTATCCGCGCGGGCCGCATGCTTACGACGCAAGGCGCCGGCTCTCCTATCTGTCGGCCGCGCTGGAGCCGCCGCCGCAGTTCGCGGCGATCGATTACGACGTGCCGCCGCCGCCGCCCGACGAGATCGTCTATGTCGACCGTCCGGTGCTGTACTACAGCGATCCGG
>NZ_JACMYK010000127.1 GCF_020889785.1 Bradyrhizobium acaciae | reverse complement strand
GGCGCCGCGCGCCGACCTCGCCGCCCGTCCGCAGATGGCTGCGCCGGCCACCGATGCCGTGCCGATGCTGCGGATCACGAGTTTTCCGCAACTGATCGCGCTCGCCGGTGAGAGGCGCGACATCATGACCAAGGCCGCGCTGGAGGCCGATGTGCGGCTGGTGCGCATCGAGGATGGCCAGCTCGAAATCGCACTCGAGCCGAAGGCACAGCGCGCGCTCGTCACCGATCTGCCGCGCAAGCTCGAACTGTGGACCGGGCGGCGCTGGACCGTGATCATCTCCAACGAGGCCGGCCAGCCGACCGTGCGCTCGCAGAACGAATTGGCGCGCAGCGAGCATCAGCGCGCCGCCGAAGCCGATCCGCGTGTGCAGGAGGTGCTGGCGCGCTTCCCCGGCACCAAGGTGGTCGAGGTACGTCGCCTTGCCCCTGAGGTTCCGGTGGCGGATGCGACCGGCGAAGATCCGATTGAAACTTCCGACAGCGACGACGATTGATATTTGGCGATAGGAACGCACGCATGGCTGATTTTCTCGGCATGATGAAGCAGGCAGCGCAGCTGCAATCCAAGATGCAGGAGATGCAGGAGCAACTCGGCAATGTCGAGGTCGAAGGCATTTCCGGCGGCGGCCTCGTCGCGGTGCGCATGACCGCGAAGATGGAAGTGAAGGGCGTCAAGATCGACCCGTCGCTGATGAAGCCGGAAGAGCGCGAGGTGCTCGAGGACCTCCTGGTCACCGCGCATGGCGATGCCCGCCGCAAGGCCGAGGCGGCGATGCAGGAGAAGATGATGGCGCTCACCGGCGGGCTCGGCCTGCCGCCGGGATTTGGTCCGACTTAAATGGCTGCGAGCGTTGCCGGCCCCGAAATCGAACGCCTGATCCAGTTGCTGGCGCGGCTGCCCGGGCTCGGGCCGCGTTCGGCACGGCGCGCGGCGCTGCATCTGATCAAGAAGCGCGAAGCCCTGATGACGCCGCTGACCGCAGCGCTGCAGGTCGCGATCGACAAGATCCAGGTCTGCAAGACCTGCGGCAACATCGATACACAAAACCCCTGCACGGTGTGCACCGATCCGCGCCGCGATCCCGCGATCATCGTCGTGGTCGCCGACGTCGCCGATCTCTGGGCGCTGGAACGCGCCAATGCGACCAATGGCCGCTATCACGTGCTCGGCGCGACGCTGTCGCCGCTCGACGGTGTCGGTCCGCAGGATCTCACCATCGATCAGCTGGTGGCGCGCGCACATGCGCCCGAGGTGAGCGAGATCATCCTGGCGCTGAATGCGACCGTCGACGGCCAGACCACCGCGCATTACATCACCGACCTGTTGTCGGAGGCCAATGTGCGGGTGACGCGGCTGGCGCATGGCGTGCCTGTCGGCGGCGAGCTTGATTATCTCGATGAAGGTACGCTATCGGCTGCCATGCGGCAGCGGACGCTGTTCTAGCGCGCAGTTGAGAGCCGGACGTGGCGGTATTCGCCAGGCGATCCGTCACAAGTCGAAAAGATCGCGCTCAAACAAAATGATAGGGTGGATGACGATTCGGGGATGGTCATCCACACTCTGACGAATCAAATACGGAACCACCGCAAATGACGACACACCGATTCGGCGTACGCTTGGGCTTTGCGTGTCTCGCGGCAATTTTCGCCGTGCCCGGCGCGATCGCGCAGCAGAGCGATGCGCCGCAGAAGCCCGGCAAGATGATCCACGCCGGCGACGTGCTCTCGGGGGAACTCGGCGTCATGAAGGTGCGCGACACCAAGAACCGCGGCAAGCGCGTCGCGACCTACCAGATCACCAGCGAGCCGCGCCGCCTGCCGCCGCCGAACGGGCTGTGCAATCTCGAGACCGGGCCGGAAACCTTCCAGCTGATTCCGACCAACGACGCCCAGGCCGCGCAGCTCAAGAGCCTGTCCGGCAAGGCCATCTCCGTGAAGGTCGACGAGGTCGCCTGCGCCAAGGACGCCGGCGAGATGAGCGAAGCCATCGTCACGAAGTGGAGTGTGGTGGCGAAGTAGGGCGCGCCGATCGAGAGGTTTCCCGAACGGCTAATTCCTCGTCGTCCCGGACAAGCGAAGCGCGATCCGGGACCCATAACCACCAATGGTCGTTGTTGAAGCAAGTTGGGGCCCCAGCCTTCGCGCCACAAACATTTGTGGTTATGGGTCCCGGCTTTCGCCGGGACGACAATGAATGTGTGGCGGGATTGCGCGGAGCCTGTCATCGAACGCGCGTTCGCGCGACCCGTTGGCTCCATCCGAGCTACGACAATTGGGTCAAACCCGCACCGGTCCCAGCTCATCAAAATGCCCGCGCCGTTGCAGCCAGAGCAGCAGGATCAGGCTCGGGATCGCGACCAGCACACAGATCACGAAGAACACCTGCCAGCCGACCGCCTTGGCGATATAGCCCGCGCCCGACGACAGATAGGTGCGGCCGACCGCGGCGAGCGCCGTCAGCAGCGCGTACTGGGTCGCGGTGTGCAGCGGATTGCGGCACAGCGCCGAGAGGTAGGCGACGAAGATCACGGTGCCGATCGCGCTGGTGAAGTTCTCCGCGGTGATCGCAAGCGCGAGCGCCCATTGATCGACCCCGACATGCGCGAGCCAGGAGAACGACAGGTTGGCGACCGCCTGCAGGACGCCGCCGATCCAGAGGCTGGTCGCCAGCGAATAGCGCCGCGCCACGAAGCCGCCGGCAAAGCCGCCGATCAGCGTTGCAGCGAGGCCGACACCCTTCACGATCGCCGCGTAATCGACCTTGGAAAAGCCGAGGTCGATCACGAATGGCGCGGTCATGGTGCCCGAGAACGCATCGGTGAACTTGAACAGCACCACAAAGGCGAGCGCCGCAAGTGCGTCCTTGCGGCTGAGGAACTCGGAGAAAGCGCCGAGCGCGGCGTGCAACACCCGTTCCGCTGCGTTCTGCGCGTGCGTGGCCGCCTCCGCGCCTTTCGATTGGACCGGCTCGGTCGCTGCAAGCGATGTGACGGTGCCGATCACGACCAGCGTGGCCATCACCATATAGCCCCACATCCACGCCGAAGGGCGCGCAAGGCCGGCGGACTCGAAACCGCTGACGATGAACAGCGCGCCGGCGGTCGAGACCAGCATGCCGACGCGATAGGCCGCGACATAGGACGCCATGCCGGCGGCCTGTTCGCTTTCGGGCAGGCTTTCGACGCGGAAAGCATCGACCACGATGTCCTGCGTCGACGACGCCGTTGCGACCAATAGCGCTGCAAAGGCCGCGAACCACGGCGAGCGTGCCGGATCAGCCACCGCCAGCACCACGATCGCTGCGATCAGCAACAGCTGCGAGAGCAGCAGCCAGCCGCGGCGGCGTCCGAACACCTGCGTGAACAGCGGCACGTGCAGCGCGTCCACCAGCGGCGCCCAGAGGAACTTCAGCGTGTAGGGCGTGCCGATCAGCGCCAGCAGCCCGATGGTGCCGAGATCGACCCCGGCCTCCTTCATCCAGACCTGCAGCGTCGAGCCCGACAGCGCCAGCGGCAGACCCGAAGAGAAGCCGAGCAGCAGTACGATCAGCACCCGTGGCTGCAGGTACACCGCCAAGCCGTCGCGCCAGGAGGTGGCGGCAGGAGGGGCAGCGGGTGGCTTGGCGGACGCGTCTGACAAGGCTTCAGGTGCGGTCATAGAGTCGGTGTTACCAGATTCGAGCCACTAGGAGGTGTCATCGCCCGGCTCGACCGGGCGATGACACTGAATCCTTGGCTTAGATCGTACTCTATCACTACTCCCCCGCCTGCAGCTTGCGCGGGGCGGGGAACAGGTCGGTGGCGGCGGGCTTGACGAAGCGCGGCACCTCGATCGGGGTCTCGGACTTGCTGAAGTCGAGTTCTTCGATGCGGCCGGCGCGCTTTTCGATCTTGTCGGCGGAGATCAGGATCTGCCTGACGTCCTCATTCACCTGGCCGAAGTGATTTTGCAGCTTGAGCACGCGCTCGCGCAGGCGGCCGAGATCATCACCAAGATGCATCACCTCGTTGCGGATCTGGTCGGCGGCGTCGCGGATCCGGGCGTCCTTCAGGATCTGCTGCATCACCTGGATCGCCAGCATCAAGAGCGAGGGCGACACCAGCACGACGCGGGCGCGATAGGCCTTCTGGATCACGTCGTCGAAGCCGTCATGGATCTCGGCATAGACCGATTCCGAAGGCACGAACATCAGCGCGGTGTCCTGGGTCTCGCCCGGGATCAGGTATTTTTCCGCGATATCGCTGACATGCTTGAGCACGTCGGCGCGCAGGCGCTGGCAGGCCGATTTGCGCTCCTCGTCGCTGCGCGCATCGTGCAGCGCGGTCATCGCCTCCAGCGGAAACTTGGCGTCGATGCAGAGCGGGCGCTGATCGGGCAGGTACACGACGCAGTCCGGCCGCTTGCCCGTGGTCAGCGTATGCTGGAACGCGAACGAGCCCTTCGGCATGCCGTCCTGGACGATCGCCTCCATCCGCGCCTGGCCGAACGCGCCGCGCGACTGCTTGTTGGCGAGCACGTCGCGCAGGGTCGTCACCTGGGTGGTCAGCTCGTTGAGGTTCTTGTGGGCGTGGTCGATGATGCCGAGCCGTTCGTGCAGCACGCGCAGCGAATCCATCGTGTTGCGGGTCGATTGTTCCATTGACTGGCCGACCCGGTGGGTCACCGAATCCAGCCGCTCGTTGACGGCGCGGGCCATCTCGGCCTGGCGGCCGGCCAGCGCCTGCGCGAAGGCATCAACCTTGGCATCGACCCGTCCGGAGGATTCGCTCTGGGCCCGCAGCATGTCGGCGAGCCGCTCCTCCAGCTCGTCGGCGCGAATCGCCTGGGCCATCGCGAGTTCCGCGCCGCGCCGGCTGCCGCGTGCGATCACCACGGCGATGGCGAACAGCAGGATCAGCGCCAGCGCGCCAAGCCCGATCAACGCGTCGGAGACACGGACCGGAAGGTCGCCAATCGTGAGCAGAATCTCGTTCATGGCGTCGGTTGTAGCCGATTCGCGGCCGGACGCGAACGAAGAGGGAACGTTTATGGTAAATGCTTTCTGAATTTTCCTGGTTAATGCCGGGTAAATAAACGTCGTTAACGTTGTCCTAACGGGTTCCTGAGCGCATTGACCCCATGAAGTCACCGGCTTAAATCGCCGCCATGGCATTACGAGAAATCATCATCCTGCCGGACAAGCAGTTGCGGCTGGTGTCCAAACCGATCGAGAAGGTGACGCCGGAGATCCGCAAGCTCGCCGACGACATGCTCGAGACCATGTATGACGCACCCGGCATCGGGCTCGCGGCGATCCAGGTCGCGCAGCCGCTGCGGCTGATCACCATGGACCTCGCCAAGCGCGACGAGAACGGCGAGACCACGCCGCAGCCGCGGGTGTTCATCAATCCCGAGATCATCTCGCATTCGGAAGAGCTGTCGGTCTACGAAGAGGGCTGCCTGTCGATCCCCGAATATTACGAGGAGGTCGAGCGCCCGGCGCGGGTGCGCCTGCGCTTCACCGACCTCGACGGCAAGCTGCACGAGGAGGATGCCGAGGGGCTCTACGCCACCTGCATCCAGCACGAGATCGATCATCTCAACGGCGTGCTGTTCGTGGACTATCTGTCGAAGCTGAAGCGTGACCGCGTCTTCAAGAAATTCGAGAAGGCCGCCAAGCGCGCGGCGGACTAACGGCGCTCATTCCGACGCCCGGAAGAATCTGATCCAATGCCTCTTCGTCTGATCTTCATGGGAACGCCCGATTTCGCGGTGCCGACGCTGCTGGAGCTCGTGGCTCATGGCCATGAGGTCGTGGCCGTCTACACCCGCGCGCCGAAGCCGGGCGGGCGGCGCGGCCTGCAATTGCAGCCGACACCGGTCGAGCAGGAGGCGCGGCGGCTCGGCATTCCCGTGCTGACGCCGAAGACGCTGAAGACAGACGAAGCGCTCGAGGAGTTTCGCGCGCACGACGCGGATGCCGCCGTCGTCGTCGCCTACGGCATGATCCTGCCGCAGGCCATCCTCGACGCGCCGAAGCTCGGCTGCTTCAACCTGCATGCTTCGCTGCTGCCGCGCTGGCGCGGCGCCGCGCCGATCAACCGCGCCATCATGGCGGGTGATGCCGAGAGCGGTGTGATGGTGATGAAGATGGATGTCGGTCTCGACACCGGCGACGTCGCGATGGCCGAGCGGCTGCTGATATCGGACAGCATGACGGCATCCGATCTGCATGACGCGCTGGCGCCGCTCGGCGCCGACCTGATGGTACGCGCGATGGGTGGGCTCGAGCGCAGCGGCTTGCAGCTGACGAAGCAGAGCGAGCACGGCGTCACCTACGCCGCCAAGATCGAGAAGGCCGAGGCACGGATCGACTGGACGCAGCCGGCGCGCGCGGTGCTGCGGCACATTCACGGGCTGTCGCCGTTCCCCGGCGCCTGGTGCGAGCTCGCCGGCGAGGGCGAGCCGGTGCGGCTGAAGATCCTGCGCTGCGAGCTGGCGAAGGGCGCGGGTCAACCGGGCGACGTGCTGGACGACAAGTTCGCGATCGCCTGCGGCGACGGCGCGATCCGGATTCTCGAACTGCAGCGCGCTGGCAAGACGCCGACGAAGGCCGCGGACTTCTTGCGCGGCACGCCGCTGAAGCCGCCTGCGCGGCTCGGCTGATGCCCCGTTACAAGCTCACCATCGAGTATGACGGCACCCCGTTCTCCGGCTGGCAGATCCAGGACACCGCGCCGACCGTGCAGGGCGCGCTGGAGACCGCGGTCAAGGCGATCTGCGGCGAGGACGTGCGCGTCCATGGCGCAGGGCGTACCGACGCCGGCGTGCACGCGCGCGGCCAGGTCGCGCATTGCGATGTCGCCAAGCATTTTCCGCCCGGCCGCTTTCGCGACGGGCTGAATGCGCATCTGCGCCCGAATCCGATCGCCGTGCTCGCGGCCGATATCGTGCCCGACGATTTCGAGGCGCGGTTCTCGGCGACCAGGCGGCACTATCTCTACCGCATCGCCAATACCCGCGCGAACCTCGCGCTCGACATCGGCCGGGTCTGGCGCGTGCCGCGCGCGCTCGATGCTGGCGCGATGCACGAGGCCGCGCAGCGGCTGCTCGGCAAGCACGATTTCACGACATTTCGCGACACCGAGTGCCAGGCCAAGTCGCCGGAGAAGACGCTCGATCAGCTCGACGTCACGCGCGAGGGCAGTGCCATCAACATCGTGACCTCGGCGCGCTCGTTCCTGCACAGCCAGGTGCGTTCGATGGTGGGCTCGCTGGTCTGGGTCGGCGAGGGCCGCTGGAGCGCGGACGATCTTTTCGCCGCACTCGCCACCCGCAACCGCGCCGCCTGCGGCCCCGTCGCGCCGCCGGACGGGCTCTATCTGATGCGGGTGGATTATTAGGACGTGGACGCATTAGCGCCGAGCCATGACTCGATTGAAGCGAGTTGGACGAAGGCGAGGTCGCTGGCGGCAAGCGTGTCGTCGCGCCGCTGAGCCGCGACATCACCTAATGCTGTTGAACCGCTCCATCCGATTGCGAAGCGTCACATAGTGGAGGGTTGGAAAAAGCGGCTCGCTGCGGTCGCTTTGGATCGGATGTTGTCTCACCCAATTTTGGCATTCATGAGCGGTTCCGGACATTGAAGGCTGGCAATCCCGGCACGACGAGCCCATAAGAACTCCAATGACCGGGACCCATCATCGAGGGTGTAGGTGCGGCGCAGTTTATGACCGCTCCGAAGTCATGTTGGCCAGCCGTGAGATCGGCAGCTTCGAATGTGCCGTTTGCGGTGCCACGATGGAGACGTGGAATACGGTTTGGGTTCCCAAATATCGGTTGATCGCTGGTCCGGTGAGGCCGCCTAAGGAATAGCACGACCGAGGCCCGAGCGCTTTAGGAACCGGGCTAACATATGATGGTTGATCGCTCGAATGTGTATGCCGACGATTGGTCACCATGACGCGGTACTATTTCGATTTGCGAGATGCAGATGGGATCATCGTCGACGACGAGGGCTTGGAACTAACCACCTTCAAGCGGGCACAAGAAGAGGCCGCGCGTTCCTTGGCTGACATGGTACGAGATGCTGCCACCATCTACGATGGCAAGGTTTCGCAAGAGATGGCGGTTGAGGTCAGGGACGATTTTGGGCCCGTCCTTCTCGTAAGATTCACGTTCGAATTTGACCGGCTACGAAAGCAATCATGAGCCCGGAGGGATAGCTGGAGCCGAATGCGATGGATAGCTTTTCGCGCCTGCATGGAGGCGATGAAAGCAGCAGCGGGGGCGGCGTCAGCTACCGGGCCGCGCTCACGCTACTGAATGGCAACTTTTCGCTCGAAGGTGCACACATTGGACCATGGTGCGCCTGGAGCGGTCCTCGTCATGCTCCATTTCAGGAGACGACTCCCGCGTCCCTGTTCAATCGGAACCTATCGGTAAGACCGCTCGTTGGTCTTTTTTGCCAGGGGCGGCCCAGACGGCATTCTGTTCGTAAACTGAAAGGCCCGATGAGAAAACCAATAAGCCGTTCCATCCGCGCTCAAATTGCGGGCTTTCGACCTTCGGAATCCTTGCTGAGGGCCCGTCGTGGCATGGATTGCTCGGCAGGAAGACAAGCCTGGTTTGTCCGAGGCAATAAGCCGCCTGGTGCAACTTGGCATCACGGCGCACGTCGATCAGGATCGCCAGAAGCAGCGCGCTCGCAAAATGGCTGGCGACACGATCGATCGCATGGAAGACGCCACGACAACGGCAGATGACCGGGCAATCCGCAAGCGTGATCTTCTCGACGGACCAAAGGAGTTCGACTGCGTGCGGATCGACCGCCCCACGCGCCGCAAGCCGAGTCAACGATAAGCCGAGCACCTGCAAGCCGCAGACCTGGGCGACTGCAGATCACCGCAAACGGGGAGGACACGCATGAGACGGCCACCGGAGCCCGCCAACGAGGCGAACAATCTGTTCAAGCAGACCGAGAAGAAAATGATCACTGAGTACGAAAAGGCCGAACAGGCTTTCCAGGCAAACCGGGAACGCTTGAAAGCTGAACGCTTGGCCAGGGAAGCCGAGCGACAAAGCCAGCCCGGCACGGCACGTTAGGTGCCGCATTTCTGGTTTGACATCTGGGATGGCGCTCGCCCTAGACAAAAAAGGCTGGATCTGGCCAGTCAGCGGGCCGCCGGGATTGGAAGCGGTACTGTCTCTGGACGACATCGAAGAGCTTGAAACTCGCGCGCATGGATGGCTTGGCCATTGAAGCGCAGGGCGAACGCGGCCTCATCGCTGGGAGCGACCTTCCTCCGCGAAAGAATTCAAGCGCACTTAATTGCGAAAGCATTCGTGCAGCCCTGGTCCGGACTGACAACCAAAGCGCGATGAGGATGAATCAGTGTCGCGACGTAGCTTCTTGTCCGAGCACAGTCTTTCCGGAAAACCGCTTCGCACTTTTCCGAACCGATCTCTACAGCATCGAAAGCACGACTATTCCGTCTTCGAGCTCGCCTGAAGCCATGCGCGCCCGAGCCATACGCTCGAATTCCGTTCGATGCTTTTGCAGATAGCTGAAAGCCTGCTTCTGCGTGCTGAACGTCGTCGCTAACCGGCACATTTGTCGATTTGCCCCGAACGCGAGGAAGAAAGTGATCGTCCCGCCGCTGTCCGATCTAGCTCTACGCACGACCCGCGCTTCCTGGCATGTGA
Source organism: Bradyrhizobium acaciae (assembly GCF_020889785.1). Taxonomy (GTDB): domain Bacteria; phylum Pseudomonadota; class Alphaproteobacteria; order Rhizobiales; family Xanthobacteraceae; genus Bradyrhizobium; species Bradyrhizobium acaciae. The sequence continues at coordinate 11,076 of NZ_JACMYK010000127.1, read as the reverse complement.
TCGGCCCAATTTTGCTGCGGCGCCGATCTCGGTTGCGGGACGCTAAGTCCGTGGGTGCCGTGAGTGCTTCTTCCGTACAGGTGCTGGGCAGAACTGCTTCAGCTTCCTCGGCCTCGCGCATCTCTCGAAGGCGCGCCATGTTCGTGCGAACCTCGATGGCCTGCCTTCGACATCTGCCGATGCCCGGGCTCCCTCTTCGACGGCCACGCGCTTGCGATCGGAACGTGCGATGCCTTCGAGCGACGGCTCTGCCGGTTTCTTCGCGTTCTTCGCAACGGACAAAACCCGCTCAATCCGAGGATCGAGCGGGCAGAGGGTCCGTTTCAGTACATCCGTGAAACGGCGCCTACGATATCAAGCCAGCGTGAGATTTTCAGCGCTGACCTTGCCTCGCATCTTGTCGGTCTTGGCCTCGAAATTGACCTTCTGACCCTCTCCGAGTCCGGAAAGGCCAGCTCGTTCGACAGCGCTGATGTGAACGAACACATCATTGCCGCCATCGTTCGGCTGGATGAAACCGAAGCCCTTTTGGCCATTGAACCACTTAACAGTACCTGTCGTCATTTTCTTCTCCAGAGCGCGCAAGCGCGTGCCGCGTGACAATCACGCGATAACTTCAACTTCGTCGATGTCTTTGGAAAAGGAGCCCGCGGGCGCATTCAACAAGGCACAGCGGCTGATCGAACAGCTCCAATATAGATTGCTTTCGCGTTTTTGCAAGGACGGAAGCCGAACTAGTTTCAGCAGGCTTCTCTGGTGCTCGGATCGAGAGGCTTCAGGCCCGGACTCATCGGCGTCGAGGCAAAGGTTTGTCGATTGACAGCACTGCATCAGAGTGATCACGTGGCCCTAAGCTGCATCGCTGTAACAAGCAGATCGGCTTGCCCGAATTCGACGACGATGTCGCCGCTACTATCCTCAAAAAGTCGCAATGAAGCTCCTGCGCAATTGGCTGCCTGCAGGACTTGTCGCGTTTGCAGCCCGAGCGAAGAGGATCCATTGCAGATACTTGTCAGAGACAACAATGTTGAACAGGCACTCCGTGTTCTCAAGAAGAAGATGCAACGCGAGGGCGTCTTCAGGGAAATGAAGCAGCGGCGCTCCTATGAGAAGCCGTCGGAGAGAAAGGCCCGCGAGAAATCCGAGGCCATTCGACGAGCCCGCAAGCTCGCTCGCAAGCAGGCGATCAGGGAAGGGTTGCTGCCCGCGCCGCCGAAGAAGAAGCCTTTTGAGCGCAAGCCGGCTTTGCCGGAGATCAAGGCCCGTCCGGAGTAGAAATAACTCTCGTTGGAGATGCCGCACTTTGGGGGGCGTTGTGGTGTCGCACCGCATACCGAGAGGGGGGCGTCGGTTGGCCGTCCGCCTGCGAGTACAGGCGCCAGTGGCCCCGATCCCTACTGTGCATGGGGTTGTTTTCGATATTTTTGTCTGACCAAGCGTCGGCTACGCAAAATACCTGTCCAGCACCCCGCGATAGATCCGCGTCAGCTTCTCTAGATCAGCCACCGGCGTGCGCTCGTCGATCTGGTGCATGGTCTGCCCGACCAGGCCGAATTCGATCACCGGGCAATAGCTGGAGATGAAGCGCGCATCCGAGGTGCCGCCCGAGGTGGAGAGTTCGGGCTTGCGGCCGGTGACTTCCTCGATCGCGGCGACCGCGAGATCGGTGAACGGGCCGGGCTGGGTGACGAACACGTTGGAATTCGACGGCATCCAGTCGATATGGGCGCGGATGCGGTTGCCGCAGGCCTTCACCAGCCGCTCGTCGACCAGCTGCCGCAGGCTCTCCTGGGTGTGGTTGTCGTTGTAGCGGATGTTGAACTTCGCCCGCGCCTGGCCGGGGATCACATTGCTTGCGGCGTTGCCGACATCGACCGTGGTGAATTCGAGGTTGCTGGCCTGGAATTGCGCGCTGCCGTGATCGAGCGGCTCGTCGCTCAGCGCCACGATCAGCCGCGAGATATCAGGCACCGGATTCGAGGCGCGATGCGGATAGGCGACGTGGCCCTGCACGCCGTCGACAATCAGCGTGCCGGATTGCGAGCCGCGCCGGCCGACCTTGATCATGTCGCCGAGCACCTCGACATTCGAGGGCTCGCCGAGCACGCAATGGTCGAACTTCTCGCCGCGCTCGGCGCACCATTTCAACAGCTTCACGGTGCCGTTGATCGAGACGTCTTCCTCGTCGCCGGTAACCAGGAAGGAGATCGAGCCGCTGCCATCTTCTCGCGGTTTGCCGCCATGGTCGCCGAGATATTGCAGCACCGCGGCGACGCTGCAGGCGATGCCGCCCTTCATGTCGACGGCCCCGCGGCCGTAGAGATAGCCGTCCTTGACCTCGCCGGAGAACGCGCCGAGCGTCCACGCCGCTTCATCGCCCGGCGGCACCACGTCGGTGTGGCCGGCAAAGGTGATGTGCGGCGCCGAGGAGCCGATGCGGGCATAGAGATTGTCGACATCGGCGGTGCCGGGCTCCGTGAACGTGACACGGTGGACTTCGAAGCCTGCGGTCTTCAGCAGATTTTCGAGAACGCCGAGCGCGCCGGCGTCGGCCGGGGTGACGGAGGGGCAGCGAACCAGATCGCGGGTAATCGAGACGGCATCATTCATGCGCCTCGCTTAACACGTCACAGCGCGGGTGGACCAGCTTTGTGCGGCACGATATCGAGCTCGCTTTGCTGATCCCAGCCTTGCGTGGAGCGCGACCCGGTGCCGCGGCTGCCTCCGCGGCTTACATGGGTCTTGCCCAGCGGATTGGGACCGTAGCGATTGGGGTAGGAGGTGCCGGGCAGAAACGCGAGCTCAATGAAGCCCCAGATATAGAGCACGAACACGATCGCGCCCGCGGCCATCGCCCAATAGGAGTCAGCGGGAAGCCGGTCGGAGAACTGGCTCATGAGGCCGGGGATCGCGAAGAACGGGATCATCCACCAGCCGCTCCTGTCGCGGTCGTGCAGGCGCTTGATCGAGACAGCGACATAGACCCAGACGAACAGCACCGTTCCGCTGGCCTTGGCCACCAGCTTCGGTAATCCCGCCCAGCTCAGCGACTTGTAGCTGTCGGGGTCGAAGGCCCGGAAGATGTCGTCGACATTGAAGCCGAACGACCCGCCCTTGCCGCCAAGGCCGGTCAAAATCACGAACAGAGCCAGGAACATCATCCAGCAGAGGATGATCAGTCCCGCGAGCCAGAACCTCGCCCGGTTGACGCGGCCCTTGAAGCCGAACAGGTAATTGGCCCAGTCCATGAACAAACTCCGGGCAGCGGCAATGTTTCGCGGCCCGAAGTTTTGTCGTTTTGAGCGGAGAGTTGGTTCGATGACCCGTCATCCTGAGGAGCGCGAGGCGCGTCTCGAAGGATGCACGGCCACCAGCCGGGCCGTCGACCCTTCGAGGGCCGCTGAAGAAGCGGCCACCTCGGGGTGACGGTGATGGATCGTTGCGAGATCAGTCCCGCAGCAGCTCGTTGATGCTGGTCTTGGCGCGGGTGCGCTCGTCGACGCGCTTGACGATCACGGCGCAGGCGGTGGCAGGTCCGGGCTGGCCGTTCTTCAGCGGCTTGGCGGGCAGGGTGCCCGGCACCACGACGGCATATTCGGGGACCTCGCCGACGAAGATTTCGCCGGTCTCGCGGTCGACGATCTTGGTCGAGGCGCCCAGGAACACGCCCATCGACAGCACCGCGCCCTTGCGCACGATCACGCCTTCGGCGACTTCGCTGCGCGCGCCGATGAAGCAGTCGTCCTCGACGATCACGGGCTCGGCCTGCAGCGGCTCGAGCACGCCGCCGATGCCGACGCCGCCGGAAATGTGCACGCGCTTGCCGATCTGCGCGCAGGAGCCGACCGTCGACCAGGTGTCGATCATGGTCGCTTCATCGACATAGGCGCCGAGATTGACGAACGAGGGCATCAGCACGACGTTGCGGGCGATGAAGGCCGAGCGGCGCACGATCGCGCCCGGCACCGCGCGGAAGCCGGCATCGCGAAAACGGTTCTCGCCCCAGCCCTCGAACTTCGACGGCACCTTGTCCCACCACGATGCCTTGCCCGGGCGCCCGCGATCTGGCCCATGTCGTTGAGGCGGAACGAGAGCAGCACGGCCTTCTTCAGCCACTGATTGACCTTCCACTTGCCATCAGCCTCGCGCTCGGCGACGCGCGCCTCGCCCTTGTCGAGCAGCTCCAGCGCCTGGTCGACAGCCTCGCGGACCTCGCCCTTGGTCGAGGTCGAAATGCCTTCGCGGGCGTCGAACGCGGTGTTGACGGTGGTTTCGAGGGCGGACAGCGACATCGGAACGATCCTTGGGCGTATCGGGGATATGACGGAAATTTGCAGGGCGTTTTCGGAATTTGGGGCATGGGAGTCAAGGCAAACTCGGCCGTCGTTCGGCGAGCGCTCTCTCTCCTCCGTCGTCCCGGCGAAAGCCGGGACCCATAACCACAAATCTTGGTTGGGTTACACGCTGTGGCCCCAGCCTGCCGCATCACAGACATTCGGGGTAATGGGTCCCGGCTTTCGCCGGGACGACGTGGAGAGGGATCAGGGCTTTCCGTTCAGCCGCTGCAAGAACCCGGTCAGATCGTCAGTGACATGGTCGACATAAGCGGCGTCGCGGCCTTCGAGCTCCCAGGTCTCGCGCACCACCTCCTGGCTGCCGTCGGGCACCACCAGCACCGTGGTCATGCCGAGCTCATGCGGCACCACCAGATTGCGCGCGAGGTCTTCGAACATCGCAGCCTTCGCCGGATCGACGTCGTGCAGCCTGAGGAACTTCTGGTAGGTCTGCGGCGCAGGTTTCGGTTCGAGATCGGCGGCGATGATGTCGAACACGCCGTCGAAGTGATGGCCGATGCCGAGCCGGCCGAGCACCGCATCGACATGGTCGACCGAGCCGTTGGTCAGGATCAGCTTGCGCCCCGGCAGCTTGGCGATCGCAGCGCCCATTGCCGGATTCGGCTGCAGCGGCGAGTGGTCGATCTTGTGCACATAGGCGAGATAGTCGTCGGCCTGCACGCCGTGCTCGGTCATCATGCCGCGCATCGTGGTGCCGTAGCGCAGGTAATAGTCCTTCTGCAGCCGCCGCGCTTCCTCGGGTGAGATCTTCAGCCAGTTGCCGACGAACTCGCCGATTCGCGCATCGACCTGCTGCCACAGATTGACGTGATGCGGGTACAGCGTGTTGTCGAGGTCGAACACCCAGGTCTCGACATGGCCGAAGCTGCGGGGAGTTTTCATTATTGCCCTCCAGCGATCAGCGCGAACGTCGCAGAGGCCTCCGCTGTCGTCCTGGCGAAAGCCAGGACCCATACCGCGGAATCTATCAATAAGGCACGATGCCCGTCGTTCTTCGCCAAACGCAGTCTTGTGGTTATGGGTCCTGGCTTTCGCCAGGACGACGGTGATGTATGTGGCGCCAGCGTCTTCATCACGGCACCGCAAAGCGCAGCGTCTTGCCGCCGCTGGTCATGTCGACGGTGGTGAAACCGAGCGCGGTGAGGCCGCGAGTGGCACAGTCGCCCTGCTCGTTGACCTCGAACTTGCTGTCGCGGGTGCAGAGTTGCACCCCGCCGCCCCAGTTCAGCGGCTTGTCCTTGATGCGAATCGCGCGATTGTCGCCGTCGACCGCTTCCGCGAAGGAATAGATCTGCTTCGGCGTGCCCGTGACGTCGGGATGCAGGCACTTGCCGGGATCGATCCGATACCAGCCGCGGCTGGTCACCACCTTGCCGTCGTCGGTCGCAACCGCGGCCATCACCTTGTGCGGCGTGTCGTTGCACCAGGTCAGGCCCGTCGCCGACGGCTTTTGCACGGCGTCGACCATGGTGGTGAAGAAGTTCGGCGACTGCACGATGTCGCTCGCAAGCCCGCGGCTCCTGAGGAAAGCCGACAGTGCGCTCTGGGTCTTCGGCCCGTCGACGCCGTCGATCGGCGCGGCGTCGTAGCCCGCGATCACCAAGAGGCGCTGGATGCCGGCGAGCCGCGCCTGCTCGTCGTCGTACTCGCTGTCCTCGGCGAGATAGGCGACCAGATTGCCGTCATCGGTCTGCGTCGGCGTGATCTGGGTGAATTGCGCCGGCGTCTGGCCGGAGCGGCATTGCCGCGCGGCGGCGATCACGAAATTGTCCTGCGCGACGCAAAGCGTATCGGTGCCGTTCTGCGGGATCGGGGAGGCGCCATAGACGCCGAGCGCGCGGGCATTGAGCAGCACGCGGTCGGCGCTGAGCGCGCCCTGCACCACGACGCGGCAGGTTGCCGGATCGATCCGGAACCAGCCGCGCGTTGCGGTTGCGGCCTTGTCGTCGATGCCGATCGCGGCCTCGATCACATAGCTCATGCGATTGCAGAGCTTGAGGTCGGCATGCGCCGGCGCGCCGAGAACAGGAACGACAGCAGCGCGGCCGGGAGCGACATCGCGAGCCGCGCCGCCGGCGACCGGCGAGATCGGGGCACATGCACACCGTCATGCCCGGGCTCGTCCCGGGCATCCACGTCTTGTTCACGAGCTTGTCGCGGATAAGACGTGGATGGCCGGGACAAGCCCGGCCATGACGATGAATAGCTGTGCCTGCTCACTTATGGATCAGCGTGCCGGTGCCCTGGTTGGTGAAGAGCTCGAGCAGCACCGCGTGCTGCGTCTTGCCGTCGATGATGACGACGCCCTGCACGCCCTGTTCGAGCGCGTAGATGCAGGTCTCGACCTTCGGGATCATGCCGCCGGAGATCGTGCCGTCGGCGATCAGCTTGCGCGCCTCCTTGATCGACAGGTCGGGAATCAGCTTCTTGGACTTGTCGAGCACGCCGGGCACGTCGGTCAGCAGCAGCAGGCGCTTGGCCTTCAGTGCGCCCGCGATCGCGCCGGCAAAGGTGTCGGCGTTGATGTTCAGCGTCTGGCCGTCCTGCGAGGTCGCCAGCGGCGCCAGCACCGGGATCAGCTCATAGCCGATCAGCTGATTGAGCAGCGTGAGGTCGACCTTCTCGGGGTCGCCGACGAAGCCGAGGTCGATCGCCTTCTCGATGTTGGAATCGGGATCGACCATGGTGCGCGTCGTCTTCGACGCCTTCACCATGTTGCCGTCCTTGCCGGAGAGTCCCACGGCCTTGCCGCCGGCCTCGTTGATGTAGCCGACGATCTGCTTGTTGACCGAGCCGGCCAGCACCATCTCGACGATCTCGATGGTGGCGGCATCGGTGATGCGCAGGCCGGCGGCGAATTCCGACTGGATGCCGAGGCGCTTCAGCATGGTCGCGATCTGCGGGCCGCCGCCGTGCACGACCACCGGATTGATCGCGGTCTGTTCGAGCAGCACGATGTCGCGCGCGAACGCCTTGGCGGTGTCCTCGGCGCCCATGGCATGGCCGCCGTATTTAATGACGATGGTTTCCTCGTCATATTCCTGCATATGCGGCAGCGCCTCGGACAGGATGCGGGCCTGATCGAGCGGGCTGATGTGCTGGTCGGTCATGGGGCTGGTCTCGTCGTCAGCGGAGGGACGGGCGCGGTTCTATCTGATTGCCGGGCAGGGCGCAAAGCGGGATCAGCGCTTCGGCCACATCGCCGCGACCGCCAGCACCAGCCAGCTCAGGATCAGCAATGTTCCGCCTGACGGCGCGGCCATCGGAAACAAGCCGTGGCCGGCATATTGGCGCAGCACCAGGTCGCCCGCGAACAATGACGCCGCGATGACGAATCCCGCTGCCGCCACGATTCCGAGCCTGGCATGGACGACTGCACGGTCGGCGACCGCAACCGCCGCGATGGCGGCGGATACATGGAACAGCAGCATCGAGGACGCCGCGGCCAGCCGCGTGGCATCCGGCAGATGGGCGGCGGCCGCCGCTAGCATCACGCCGCAGGCGCCCATGATGGCGGCTAGCCCGATCAGGAGGCGGGATGCGCCGTTCACCTGCGCCGCTCCTCGATCAGGCGCACCATGGCGGCACGCAGCTCCGGCATGCCGTCGCCGCTGCGCGACGAGGTCACCAGCACTTCGGGGAAGGCCGCGGGATGTTTTGCGAGCGTCGCTGACGTGTCGGCGATGACGGTCTTCAATTCGCCGGCCTTGACCTGGTCGGCCTTGGTCAGCACGACCTGGTAGCTGACCGCGGACTTGTCCAGCGTCTTCAGCACGTCGAGGTCGACGTCCTTGATGCCGTGGCGGGCGTCGATCAGCACATAGACCCGCGCCAGCGTCGCGCGTCCGAGCAGGAATTTGTGGATCAGCGCCGTCCACGACGCCACCTTGGTCTTCGGCGCCGAGGCGTAGCCGTAGCCCGGCATGTCGACCAGGCGGAAGCCCGCCTTCTCCGGTCCTTCGAAGAAGATCAGCTCCTGGGTGCGGCCGGGCGTGTGCGAAGTGCGCGCCAGATTGCTGCGGCCGGTCAGCGCGTTGATCAGGCTCGACTTGCCGACATTGGAGCGGCCGGCAAAAGCGACCTCGAGGCCTGCCATCGGCGGCAGCGTTTCGATCGAGGGCGAGGCCCAGATGAAGCGCCAGTCGCCTGCGAACAGCTTTCGCCCCTGTTCGATCAGCTCCGCATCGGGTTCGGCGGTCATGCGAAGGGTCCCATTTCATCGTGGTCGGGCACAAGCCCAAGGCGCAGCTTTGGCGTAAGACGACCCGGCCATCCCCGTCAACGTCTTGTCCTGCTGGTCTCCAAAATGTCGATGCCCGGCACGAGGCCGGGCATGACGCAGTGACAGGCGGGTTGCCGGAAGCTAGGTCGGCTTCTTGGCGAACGTCGACTTCAGATTGTCGAACAACTCCACCTTCACGCCGTTCTTGCGCATGATGAAGCTCTGCTGCAGCACCGAGAGCGTGTTGTTCCAGGCCCAGTAGATCACGAGACCCGCCGGGAAGCCGGCCAGCATGAAGGTGAAGATCAGCGGCATCCAGTCGAAGATGATCTTCTGGGTCGGGTCCGGCGGCGCCGGGTTGAGCTTCATCTGGACCCACATCGTGATGCCCATGATGATCGGCCAGATGCCCATCACCAGATAGGCGCCGAAATGCGGTCCGAGCAGCGCGATCGGGTCGAACGGGATCAGACCGAACAGCGTGAACAGATTTGTCGGATCGGGCGCCGAGAGGTCCTTGATCCAGCCGAAGAACGGCGCGTGCCGCATTTCGATGGTGATGAAGAGCACCTTGTAGAGCGAGAAGAACACCGGGATCTGCACGACGACCGGAAGACAGCCGGCGATCGGGTTGATCTTCTCCTTCTTGTAGATCTCCATCATCTCCTGCTGCTGCTTCACGCGGTCGTCAGGATAGCGTTCCTTCAGCGCCTGCAGCTGCGGCTGCACCGACTTCATCTTCGCCATCGAGGCGTAGGACTTGTTGGCGAGCGGGAAGAACAGCAGCTTCACGATCACGGTCACCAGCAGGATCGCGATGCCGAAATTCCCGACCAGGCGATAGAACCAGTCGAGCGCCAGGAACATCGGCTTGGTGATGAAGTAGAAGTGGCCCCAGTCGATCAGGAGGTCGAAATGGTTGAGGCCGAGCTGCTTGTTGTAGCCGCCGAAGCCGACCAGCGGGAAGTTGAGGCCGACGGTAGCGGCTTCCTTCGCGCCGGCGAACAGCCGTGCATTGGCAACGCCGGTGCCGCCGATCGGAATGGTCTGCGCGCCGAGCATGTAGTCGGCCCGATAGCGTTTGGCGCGCGGATCGGAAGCCGAGTCGTTGGTAAGACGGGCCGTTTGCAGTGTGGCGTTGGTGTCCGGCAGAAGGGCTGTCGCCCAGTATTTGTCGGTAATGCCGAGCCAGGCGTTGGTCACGTTGTCAAACTTGACGCCACGCGAATCCTCGCCGGTCTGGATCTTGCTGTCGTCGATGTTCTTGTAGGTGTATTCCTGCAGGCCCTGTTCGCCGAGATAGCCGATCAGGCCTTCATGCAGGATCGCATAGCCCGAGACCGGCGGCTTGCCGCCGCGCGAGATCAGCCCAAACGGGTACAGCGTCACCGGCGCGCTGCCTTGATTGATGACCTCGTCCTTGATGCTGAAGAGGTAGCGATCGTCGATCGAGATGGTGCGGCGGAAGGTCAGGCCCTGGCCGTTCTCGTATTTCAGAACCACCGGGGTGCTCGGCGACAGGCTGTTCGACCCCTCCTGCTGCCAGACGGTTTCGGAGTCCGGCGTCTTCACCGACGCGCCGTTGGCGGTCAGCCACAGGAACTCGGCATAATACGGCTCGGCCGTGCCGGACGGCGACAGCAGCACGATGGCCGGCGACTTCGGGTCGACCGTCTCGCGGAACTGGACCAGTGACAGATCGTCGATCCGGGCGCCCTTCAGCGCGATGCTACCGATCACGCGCGGGGTGTCGATCTTGATGCGCGGGCCGGCTGCAAGCACGGTCTCGCGGCTTGCCACCGGCGCGTCAGCAGCAGGCTTGCCCGGTGCCGGCGAGGGCGTGGTCGAAGCGCCTGGAGCAGCCCCCGGAGCCGTCGGCTGCGGCGCAGGCTTCTGCAACTCGGCCAGCCGCTGCGCCTCGCGCTGCTTCTCCATCTGCGGCACGTTGTAGAAATATTGCCAGGCGATCAGGACGAGGCCGGACAGAATGACGGCAAGGATCGTGTTGCGGTTATTGGACATCTCTCAGGGTCTCGTCATTCCATTCGGATTACGTGCGCTTTCGTTGCCCGCTTTTGGCGCAGGCCGGTCGAGGCGGCGCAACGCCGACCGCAGATCGTCAAGCATGGTCGTAAAGTCGCGGGTCAGCGCGTCACGGCGGCCGACTAGCACATAATCATGGTGCGGCCGCATGAATACGGCATCGACCCGTCTCATCACTTCGCGAAGCCGGCGCCGGATGCGGTTACGCTCGGTCGCAGTGCCGTTCTTTTTGGTGACGGTATAGCCGACGCGGATCGGGCCCTGATCATCGCGGCGGCGGCCCTGCAGCACAAAAGCTGCGGTATTCGCCCGTGCGCCATTGGCAACGGCGAGGAAATCCGCCCGCTGCCTCAGCCGATCCATAATGGGTATCTCCGGAGAGGAGACGTCCGGGCTCAGGCGCTCAGGCGCTTGCGGCCGCGCGCGCGACGCGCAGCGAGGACCTTGCGGCCGCCG
>NZ_JACMYK010000126.1 GCF_020889785.1 Bradyrhizobium acaciae | reverse complement strand
GCACCGGCAGCCCGGTCGCGGCTCGGCGCGAATTCCGCGCGATTCGCCGGCGCCTTCGTCAACTGGGGTGAGACCGGCCGCGAGCACGTGCTGCAAGGCTGGGAGAAGTGGCTCAACCGGCCGCGCTCGTCGGTGCTCGGCGTCGACTTCTACGGCCAGAACAGCTGGGACGACTTTCACAAGCTGGACTGGGTGCCCGGGCTCTGGAAGCAGCTCAATCCGGCGCGCAACGTGGTCTGGTCGGTGCCGCTCACTATCACCGGAACGCCGCTCGCCGATGTCGCGGGCGGGCTGCATGACGCCGAGTTCGAAGCGGCCGCGCGCGCGATCGGAGACGCACATCCCAAGGCGATCATTCGCCTCGGCTGGGAGATGAACATCTCCAATATGGGCTGGTTCGCCAAAGGACATGAGGACGACTACATCAAGGCGTTCCGCCATGTGGTCGCGATCTTTCGCGGTCGCTCGGAAAGCTTCAGGTTCGACTGGTGTCCGGGCTGGGGACTTCAGGATATGCCGGCCGACGCCGCCTATCCCGGCGATGATGTCGTCGACACCGTCGGTCTCGATGTCTACGACTTCAAATCGGATGCCAGCGCGGCGGAGCGTTGGACCAATTCCTATCTCAAGGCACCGTTCGGCCTGGAGTGGCAGCGCGCGTTCGCGGCGAGCCATGGCAAGCTGATGAGCTATCCGGAGTGGGGCGTCGGCCAGTCCGGCGACAATGCATTCTTCGTGCAGCAGATGTACGACTGGTTCGCCGCAAATCAGGCAGCGATCGCCTATGCCGCCTATTTCGATGTCGATGGCCTGTGGCCGACGCAAATCGACAACGGTCAGTTTCCGCAAGCCGCCAGCCTGTTCCAAAAATTGTTCGCGGGCTGACCGGGCGCGCCTATCCGCTCAAGCAAAAGCCCGGCCTGTCCTCCGACTGACCGGGCTTAGTCAGTACTCGTTGCCGCGTCAGGCGGCCTTGGTGTTGGTCAGCAGCGTCAGGCCCATCTTCAGCTTGTCCTGCAGCGTGCGCTGGGCGAGGCAGGTGAACAGGCACAGCTTGTCGCAAGCAATGGTCTCCTTGCGGCGGGCCTGCGCTTCCTCGCTGTACCAGATCTCGCGTGCGGTCTGGGTGCGCACGTTGCCGATCGGCTTGAAAAACCAGCACACTTCGAGGCGGCCGTCGGAGCGGATGAAGTAGTTCCGCATGCCGACGCGGCAGGGCATCACTTCCTTCGGCGCCTTCTCGCGGCGGAAATGGTTCGGCCAGGCGCGCAGCACGGCCTCACCGTTGAGGATCGGCGCGCCCGCATGCTTCAAGCGCAACAGCTCGTCGCGCACCTTGATCAGATCGTCCATCTCGCGCTCACCGATCCACAGCTCGTCCTCGACCTCCTGGGTGCCCTGCTCGACGGGCTGGAAGCTCAGCGCGGTGGCGCCGATCTCCTGGATCCAGTCGACCATTTCGGGCAGACGGCGGAAGTTCAGCCTGTGCACGACCGGCTTGATGATGATCGGAAAGTCCAGGCCTTCGGCGCGGCGCTGCTCGGCGACATTGCGGATGCCCTGCACGATGTCGGTCAGCGAGTTCTCGACGCCGCGCGAGTAGTTGTGAATCGTGGGGTCGGTGGAGTCGATCGAGATGTTGATGTTGAACGGATGCGCCGCGACGGTCTGCGCCACGACCTTCCTGTTGAGATAGGCTCCGCCATTGGTGGTGACGCCCCAGTGGATGTCGTTGTCGCGGCAGAACCGCAGCAGGTCGAGAAAGCCCTTCTTGATGTAGGGCTCGCCGCCGGCGAATTCGACATGATAAGCCCCGATGAATTCCTTCAGGCTCGCGAGGGCGCGCTGCCACTCCGGGATCGTCATCTCGTCGCGATAGTTCGGACGGCGCCAGTAGTCGCAGTAGCGGCATTTGTAATTGCAGCGTTCGACCACCTCCGCGAAGATCGCGGCCGGGCGGGTGACGTCGCGTCCGGTGCGCAAATAGAGCTCTTCCGAGAGGGCGTTGCGGACATGCTTGGTGCCGAGCGAGACGAGATCGAGCGCTTTCAAGGTGAACCTCAGTCTTTTTATGTTGCTGCGATCGGATCGACGGATGATTTATGGGTCGATCAGCAAATTGGATGCCAGCCCGGACGCGCAGCTTGTGTCACGCGTGCGCGAGGGCTCTTAACCCTAAGGGTTCGCTAACGGCGCGGCCGCGATCGCGGGGCGCCGCTCCCGCGCGCCCGTCATTCCAGCAAAATCACTTCGCTGGACTTCAAATTAACCTTGCGACGAAGTTGCGCTAACGCGCCTCTCGCCTGGAGCGGATTTTGCCATGAGGTCGCCGTAACGTTCGTGCCGCGACCGTATTGCCGCCTGTGTCGGTCACTTTGGGACGGCCATGTCCCATTCCGATCCGTGCCGGGATGATGCGTCTTGCGGATCGCGATTGCCAGGAGGGCATGGAGATGTCGACCGAGCTTGCTGTAGCCGACCGCGCCTGGGTCACGACGTCACCCGCGCTCGATTGCTCCATTGAGACCGTCATCTGCATTCCGAGCTTCCGTCGGCCGAAGCACCTGCGGCTGACGCTGGAGTCCATCGCGGCGCAGCGCACCCAACGCAGCTTCGCGATCGTCGTGGTCGAAAACGATGCTGCGCATTGCGAGAGCGCGCCGGTCGCGGCCGAGTTTCTCAATTCCGGCAAGCTGCGCGGCGTCTGCATCGTCGAGCCCCGGCAAGGCAATTGCCGGGCGATCAACGCGGCGTTCGAGACGGCGCTCGAGACATTCCCGAACGCCCAAAATTTCCTGATGATCGACGACGACGAGGTCGCCTCGCAGGATTGGCTGGAGCGGATGGTGCAGGCGACCGAGACCACCGGTGCCGAGATCATCGGCGGGCCGGTGTGGCCTGACTTCGATGACAAGCACAAGGGCGGTCTCAAGCGTCATCCGGCATTCGCGCCGGCCTATCATGCCAGCGGTCCCGTCCCCGTGATCTATGGCTGCGGCAACTGCCTCATCCGCCGCGCCGCGTTCGAGCGGCTCGGACAGCCCGCCTTCGACCTGCGCTTCAACTTCCTCGGCGGCGGCGATCACGACTTCTTCGCGCGGGCACGCCGTGCGGGCTTCCGCTTCTTCTGGGTGACGGACGCCGTGATCAGCGAGACGGTTCCCTCGGCCCGCACTAAGCTCGGCTGGATCGTGCGGCGCGGCTTGCGGATCGGCGCGATCAACTATCACATCGAGCGCAAGGCGGCGCAGACGATGTGGTCGCGCGTGGCCGTGAAAGCCAAGATGTTCGGCCTGGTGCCGTTCTCGCTGTATCGCTTTACGCGGATCGTGCTGCGCGAGCATCAGGCCGTGATCGCGATGCACCCGATGGTGGTCGCCGTCGGCAGTGCGCTGGCGGTGCTCGGCATCGAGCCGCAGCCTTATGCGGCGTCCAAGATCGCGTCGTGAGCGATTTGTCAATCACCACTGATAGCCGGGCGTTGCTTGCCGACATCGCGCGCCGGCCGGTGATGGACATCGTCCGCTGCGCGCTCTTCATCGGCATCCTGCTTCTGGTCTGGATTTCGCTGCGCCCGTTCGAAGATCTGAGCGGCTTCCATGTCGGCGATGTCGTCTCCGGCAAGGACGCGGTTCTCTATGGCCTGTTCGGCGTGCTGATGGTCGCGATGCTGGCGCTGACCCTGCGGGACAATCTGCCGGCGCTGCAATCGCTGCTGACGCCGGCGTTCCTGCTGTTTGCGGGCTGGATCTGCGTCACCGTCGTGCTGTCGTCCGATCCGGCGACCTCGCTGCGGCGCCTGGCGCTGTCGGTGTTCGTCATCGTGGTGACGGCAACGCTGCTGCTGCTGCCGAAGTCGCAAGGCGAGTTGATGCGCTGGTTCGGCATTGCCGCGCTGGTCCTGCTCGTCACCTGCTATCTCGGCGTTTTCCTGGCGCCGCATCTGTCGATCCATCAGGCGACCGATCCGCAGGAGCCGGCGCTCGTCGGCAATTGGCGCGGTGTGTTCGGCCACAAGAACGTTGCCGCGGCGATGATGGCGATGCTGATCTTCGTCGGCATCTATTTGATGCGGGCCGGCGGCTGGCTCTCCGGCATCGCCGTGACCGGGCTCGCCGCGGTCTTCCTGTTCTTCACGGCCGGCAAGAGCGCGATCGTGCTCTGCGTCGCCGTGCTGATGCTGACGTCGCTGATGCCGGTGATGCGCTCGTGCTTGGGCCGCGCGCTGCTGTTGCTGACCCCGCTGCTGCTGCTCAATCTGTTCAGCGTCGGCACTGTGATGAGCGACACGCTGGCTGCGATCGCCGACCGGATGCCGATCGACACCTCCTTTACCGGCCGCGCCGACATCTGGGCCTTCGCGCTCGAATCGCTGCACCAGCGCTTGTGGACCGGCTACGGCTTCGAATCGTTCTGGGGCACCAGCGCGATCCAGAATCTGCAGGAAGGCAAGGAGTGGGCGGGCTACGCCGCGCACAGCCACAACGGCTATCTCGATACTGCGCTCGGGACCGGCCTGCCGGGTCTCGTGCTGCTGATCGCGGCAATCGTCATCAAGCCGCTGCGCGATTTCCAGGCCGCGGATCTCGGCGGCAACGACACGCCGCTGACGCTGCTGTTCCTGCGCATCTGGTTGTTCGGCCTTTATCTGTCGTCGATGGAGAGCTTCTTCCTCGATCGTGCAGATACCATCTGGGTGACGTTCCTGATCGGGGTGTTCGGGCTGCATTATCTCGCCCGGTTCCGGATACGGAGCTAGAGCTGCGCGCGGACCGCGTTGGCGACGTCCGTCCACCAGCCGTCGAAATCGAACGGGATGGGCGCGGTCCGACGCTTCAGCGCCCTGACGATCCGGTCGGCATATCCAGCACTGTCGGCGTCGCGCGGCACCAGCAGGATGGCGCCGCGGTCGATCAATTCCTTGAAGCGCGGGTGATGGTCGAACTCGTCCGGCAATGCCGGGCCGGTAACGATCAGCGGCTGGCCGGACTGTACGCAGGCCAGGATACTGGAGCGCCGCGCGGTCAGGCCTTCGTCGAGCGAGTAGCAGAACACGTCGATCTCGCCGAGCAGGCCGAACACCTCGTGATCGGAGGCGATATAGCCGGAGACGATGACGTCGCCCTTCAACCCCAGCTCGGCGACGCGGGCATAGAACTTCTGCTCGATGTTGTCGGTGCCGCGGATGAAGGAGCCGACATAGACGATCAACGGCTGCAGGCCCCGCTGCTTCAGGATCGCGCCGATCTCAAGCAATCCATTCGGCTGTTTGCCCGGATAGATCGAGCCGAAATGCCCGACGATGAGCTGGCCATTGCCGCGTGCCGCGACGAGCCGATGCAGCAGCATCGAATCCGCGAAGCCGGCGGGCGCCGCGATGTTCGGCGGCAGCGGCGCGAGCACGCATTTTCGGACCATGCCGCGCATGATTGAATCGTCGGCGAGCTCGCGACGCACCAGCGGCGAGAACATCACGATGGTATTGGCAAGCCACAGCGCCGGCATATAGGTCAGCCGGCGGATGCCGTTGAGGCCGGCCCATTCGTGCTGGATCAGGATGACCTTCCGACGGCGGAGCCGGGCGAAGAGAAGGGCGAGCAAGGGCCGCGCGATCACGCGCTTCCAGGCCACGATCGGGAAGTTGCAGACCACGCTGTCGGCGCCGCCGACGGCGCGCCAGATCTCGGCGATCGTGCCGTCGGTCTGTGTCAGGGTTAACGCCGTGCCGGCACCGGGCTCGATCTTCTCGATCGTCTCCTGCAACAGGCGCGTGAATTGCCCGACGCCGCAGTGCATCTTTGACCCGGCGCCAAGGAACAGCGCACGATATCGGGGTTTTTCACTCATCGTGCTCAGATGGTCTTGGCTGCTTGTTCTGGCGACCGGTTCCGGAGACGTCGCGGTTAGCCATATCGGCGAGACATTAGCTTTGGGTAACCCGGCGCGCATACGCGACGGCATCGTTCTTGCCAATTCCTGCTCAAGAGCAGCCCGCTCGTCCCGGAACGGGACATCGGATGAAGCGAAACGGCGCAGCTGCCAGGAGCGCGACCATGACGACAGGCAGGATCTTCACGAATTGGGATGACAATCATTCCAGGCTCTGGAGCCGTCAGCCGATCCGGCTTGAGCACACCATGCACAAGCAGCCGGCGTTTTCGATGGACGATCTCGCCAGGCTGATCGAGCACTATCCGCGCGAGCATTGCAGCCTGGTCAAGACCGGCGCCAAGGGATCGAGCCGCGTCTGGCGCGAGGGCGAGATCGGCAGGCTGCGCGGCCATCAGGTGATCGAGGCAATTTCGCGCGGCGGCCTGTGGCTGAACCTGCGTAACGTCACCGCGGTCGATCGCCGCTACCGCGACATGATCGAGCAGATGTTCGGCGAGATCGCGGCCAAGGTCCCGGGTTTCGACGCGCCGACCCATCAGGCCGGCATCCTGATTTCATCGCCCGACGCGCAAGTCTACTACCACGCCGATCTGCCGGGGCAGGGCCTGGTCCAGATCGCCGGTCGCAAGCGGGTGTACATCTATCCCAACACGCAGCCGTTCATCCGGCCCGAGCATCTGGAGAACATCGCGCTGTTCGACGTCGAGGTCGATATCCCCTACGAGCCCTGGTACGACTGGCACGCGCAGGTGATCGATCTCGAGCCCGGCCAGATGCTGAACTGGCCGCTCAATGCGCCGCACCGTGTCGAGAACCTCGACGCCGTCAACATCTCGATGACGATCTCCTATGTGAACGACGACATCCGTCGTGCCCAGATCCTGCATCTCGCCAACGGCATGCTGCGTCATCGTTTCGGCTACGCGCCGCGCGGCCGCAGCATCCGCGGTCCGACCTTCTTCGCCAAGCAGGTGATGCAAAAGCTGCTGCGCGACGGCAAGTGGGTGAAGCGCGAACGCGCGGTGCGCCGCCCGATCGACTTCCGTCTCGACGAGAGCGATCTCGGCAAGATCGTCGATCTGCCCAAGGCGGCGCTGGAAGCGGCGTAAGCGAACTTGCCGGGTGCAGGTACTGACATGACCGTCTTGACGACAGCGGTTGAGAAATTCGGGGCACGGGCCGCGTCCTATGCGGTCGGCTATCGCGTCGAGCTGGTTTCCGATTGGGCGCAGGCTGTCGCCCGCTGGGGCGCATTCGAGCCGCTCACCGCGTTCCAGCATCCGCAATGGTATGCGTCATGGTATCGGGCCTTCGCGTCGACCGACGGCGTTTCGCCGCTGATCGCCATCGTCAGCGATGCCGCGACCGGCGAGCGGGCTGCGTTGCTGCCGCTGATCTGTCACCGACAGGGCGGCCTCCGCATCGTCGAGTTCGCCGACCTCAATCTCACCGACTTCAACGCGCCGTTGCTCGGCCCCGCCGCACCGCGCGACGACGTCACTGCATGGCAGTTCTGGCGCCATCTGCAGGCCGCGCTGCGCAAGGTGCACGGCGGAGCCGATCTGGTTCGCTTTCGCAAGATGCCGGCCAGGCTCGCAGGGCGATCCAATCCGCTGGCGCTGCTCGATGGCATCGGGCCGTCGGTGGTCAACGGCAATTTGCTGACCGTCGGCGATGACTACAATGCGTGGCGCTACCAGCTGGACCGCAAGGTTCGCAAGGAGCTGGGACGGAGCTGGCGCGTGTTCACGCGTGAGCGGACCGCGGCCTTCAAGATTGCTGCCGATACCGACCAGGCGCTGGATCTTCTGTCCATCACGGAGGTGCAGCAGGGAGCCCGGCTGAACGGCCTTGGGCTCAACTACGTGCTCGACGACCCGGACTGCACCGCCTTCTATCGCGACCTCGTGCGCGAAGGCGCCGATCGCGGTTATGCCGTCGTGACCGCGTTGACCACACGCGACGAGGTGGTGGCGACGCTGCTCGGCGTTCGTGCCGGCTCACGCTACGTCATGCTCCGCATCAGCAATGCCGGTGAAAAATGGTCGGCGTGCTCGCCGGGCCGACTGATCATCGATCGCACCATCGAGGCGCTGCACGAGGACGGTGTACGCGAGTTCGATTTCTCGATCGGCAATTACAGCTACAAGCGGCGGTTCGGATCGCAGCGTACGCCGCTGGTCGATCTCAGTGCGCCCTTGAGCTGGCGCGGGCAGCCTCATGCGCTGCGGGATCGCGCCGTGCTGGCGCTGCGTCACTATCCAAAGCTCACCGCGCGACTGAAGCGGGCGCTGGGCAAGGCGTCGCCGTCGCGCGAAGAGGATTGAGCTATGCGCTCGGTGCGCCGGCGCTACGTCGCCCTGACCACGCCCGGCCGGCCCGGCGCGCATTCAAGGGCGTCACGGTTCCAGTTCGCGTTGATGGCTGCGGCCTCGTAACTCGATTGCAGGAAATCGAGCAGCGCCTTGTCGGGGTCGGCAGCCATGCGCACAGCATCATAGGGCAGGATGAATTCGCCGAGCGCCTCGCTGAAGAACGCCGCGCCAGGGCGGGCCGGCGTGCTGCGATAGCCCGGTGGCTCCGGATAGGCGTAGGAATAGAATGCCGGATAATCGATCGCGCCGCCGCCCGGCCAGAAGCCCGCGCTGCTCACCTCGTGCGAATAGGCTTCGTGCGCCACCGCGTCGGGCAGATGCGGCACGCCGCCGGGATGCTGCGGTGCTGCGCGGCCGGAGAAACGCGTGACCGCAAGATCGAAGCTGCCCCAGAAAAAATGCACCGGGCTGGCCTTGCCGAGAAAGCCGGTCCGGAATTGCTTGAACACGCGGTCGCAGTTCACAAGGATCTGGTGAAAACGGCGCACGGCGTCCGCATCGTAGGCGGCATGCTGCGTATCCTGTGAAAACCGGATCGGGTCGGCGACTTCGTTCGGCATCTCGTCGATGACGATTTCGACGCCGAGCTCGTTCAGGTCGGCCATGATCGCTGAGTAGAAGCTCGCGACCGATTGCTCGGCCAGCGCGAATTGCCGCTCGGTGCCGTCGCTGGTCGAGATGCGAAGCAAATGATCGATGAAGTCGAAGTCGATCTGGAATGTGCGGTCGCCATCGGGGATCGGCGAGGTCGTCAGTCCGCGCGCCGTGACATAGAGCGTGACGTGCCAGGAGTGATTGAGCCAAGGCGATTTCGCCAGCCGGATCTTGCCGGCGATCTGGGTGAACAGCTGGAGCGTGGCGCAGCTGTCGCGCCACGCTTCGGTCGGCAGTTCCGGCCATCGGGTCTTCGCAGGGGTATTCATGGCAAACCTCTCGGCTGCGGGATGTTATCTTGACGGCCAAGCGCACTAACGCGCTTTGCCGTCAAACCGCATGTAGGTCAGTTCGCGGCACAAGCTCCGTGGCCCTCACCGACGGCATATCGTCGAGCGCGGCAATCCGGCGGTCAATCTCACGGATTACGTGTTTCGAGAATGGCCCGAAATGCAAGTATAGCGCCATCAACATCACGATGTAACGCAGCGCGCCTGGATTGGACTTGGCGACCTCGACGAAGGTCTTCCAGAACGGCTCGCGAACCTCCGGCAGGGCACGCATGATCGTGTGCACGCCCTCGATGCCGCCAAGCCTCTTACGGATGTCGCCATCCGGCAGGTCGCGGCGCCGGTCGGACCGGTCGAGCATGGCGGCGAGCCGCAACAGCCGCCCTGCATAGGCCGTCGGGCTATACACGTGCCCGAGCACGGCCTTGTAGTCCTCGAGGATGTCGCGAAGCGGACGTATCGTGTCGAAATTGCAGCCGAGCGTGCACTGGTCGCCCGCCTGCTCGACCTTCATGAGATCGTGGCCTTCGTGCAGGCGGCCTTCCTTCGCCAGCCGCCGCGTCAGCTGCGTGCCGGGCAGCGCATAGAGCAGTCCAACCATCGAGACTGGAATGCTCGCCTCCTCGATGAAGTCGATCATCGCTTGGCTCATCGAGGCCTTCTCGGTATCGAACCCGACGATGAAGCCCGCGGTGACGAACATGCCGTAGCTATAGATCTTGTGAATGCATTCGGCGATGTTGCGCCGGGTGTTCTGCTTCTTCTTCATCTGCACAAGGGTCTCGGGATCCGGGCTCTCAATGCCGACGAAAATCCCGAAGAAGTTCGCGTCCTTCATCGCCTGCAACAGCTCGCTGTCGTCAGCGATATTGATCGAGGCTTCTGTGGAGAACTCGAACGGATAATCTCGCTCCTCGAGCCAGGCTTTGAGCTGCGGCAGCAGGATGCGGAGGTTTTTCTTGTTGCCGATGAAGTTGTCGTCGACGAAATCGACATGTCCGCGATAACCGTGATCGTAGAGCGCTTGCAACTCAGCGAGAATCTGATCGGGGGTCTTGGTGCGCGGCACGCGACCGTACAGCTCGATGATATCGCAGAACTCGCAGGTGAACGGGCAGCCGCGCGAATATTGCACGCCGATGAAGAGATAGTGGTCGAACTTGATCAGGTCATAGCGGGGCATTGGGCTTAGCGTGACGTCGATCTTGAATTTCTCGGCGACGAACACGCCCTTGCGCTCACCGCTTTCCCAGGCGCTCACAAATTGCTGGATGATTTGCTCGGCTTCGCCGATCACCTGGAAGTCCGCGTCGGCGTAGAGATGCGGGCTGGAGGAGACGTCAGGTCCGCCGACGCATACCGGCTTGCCGTGCTGGTGAACGAGATCGATCAGGTGGAGAAAATCGGGCTGCTGGTTGAGCATGCCGCCGATCATGACGAGATCGGCCGAGTCGAGATCGGCGTCCGTCAAAGACTCGGTGTTACGATTGACGAGGCGAATGTCCCAATGCTTCGGTAGCATGGCGGCGACTGTGATCAGTCCAAGTGGCGCCGCCGGATACTTCGCACCGACGAGTTCACAAGCTTCCGTATAGTTCCAGAAGGAGTCCTGAACGAACTTCGGGTAGATCATTAGGACGCGACAGGGAACCGTCATGTTGCTCCGGCCTGGATATTGACGGTCACGATGACACGCAGCTTGCCACGGCTCAAGGGCCCGATTCGCGGCCAATTGTCAGGCGGTCTTGGTTATAGAGCCCATTGCGTCGCTTATCGGGTTTCTTGGCCTCTCTCCTGGCCTCTCTTGGCGTCCGAGCAGCGAGAGCTCTCGCGCCGCTGTTCGAGAACAACATTGCGACTAAGGTAGGGGCGGCAATCGCGAACGAGGGCCGCCCCATCGCATCAGCCGTGCAGCTTCTTGGCCGTCTCCGCGATTGCGCGGCCCTGATAGCGGGCGCCGGCGAGCTCGTTCTCGCTGGGCTGGCGGCTGCCGTCGCCGCCGGTGATGGTGGTTGCGCCGTAGGGCGCACCGCCGGTGACCTCGTCGAGCTTCATCTGTCCGGCGAAGCCGTAATTCAAACCGACCACCGTCATGCCGAAATGAAGGAGGTTGGTGATGATCGAGAACAGCGTGGTCTCCTGGCCGCCATGCTGGGTCGCGCTCGAGGTGAAGGCGCCGCCGACCTTGCCGTTCAGCGCGCCCCTGGCCCAGAGGCCGCCGGCCTGGTCGAGGAAGTTGGCCATCTGCGAGGACATGCGGCCGAAGCGGGTGCCGGTGCCGACGATAACAGCGTCGTAATTGGCGAGATCGTCAATCTTGGCAATCGGGGCCGCCTGGTCGAGCTTGTAATACGACGCCTTGGCGACTTCGGCCGGAACCAGCTCGGGCACGCGCTTGATGTCGACAGTGGCGCCGGCTTCGCGCGCGCCTTCCGCAACGGCATTCGCCATCGCTTCGATGTGACCGTAGGCGGAATAATACAGAACGAGAACCTTGGCCATGATGGCCTCCATTTGGGTTGGGTAGGTAGGGACGTTTCGGGGGAGGGGCATGCGCGGACAGCTGTCCGCGCATGCAGGGGTGAGAGGTGATCAGGCCGCGTCGACCAGCACGAGTTCGGTATCCTCGAGCGCGGTGATCTTCAGCTTGGCCTCATCGCGGATCGCGGCGCCGTCGCGTGCGTTGACGCGCACGCCGTTGACCTCGATGCTGCCGGCCGCCGGCACCAGATAGAGGTGACGGGCCTTGTCGGCGGAATATTCCGCGCTCTCGCCGGCTTTCAGCGTCGTGGCGAGCACCCGCGCATTGGCACGGATCGGCAGCGCGTCCTTGTCGCCGTCGATACCGGAGGCGATGGTGACGAGCTTGCCCGAGCGGTCCGCCTTCGGGAACGGCTTCGACCCCCAGGTCGGCTGGCCGCCCCTGGTGGTCGGCTCGATCCAGATCTGGAAGATCTTGGTCTTCGACGGTTCCAGATTGTACTCAGAGTGACGGATGCCGCTACCGGCACTCATCACCTGCACGTCGCCGGCTTCGGTACGTCCCTTGTTGCCGAGCGAGTCCTGATGCGTGATCGCGCCTTCGCGAACATAGGTGATGATCTCCATGTTGGCGTGCGGATGCGCCGGGAAGCCGGAGTTGGGCGCGATCTCGTCGTCGTTCCACACCCGCAGCGCGCCGTGGCTGACATTGGCGGGATCGTAGTAGCTCGCGAACGAGAAGTGGTGCTTGGCCTTCAGCCAGCCGTGGTCGGCGCCGCCGAGAGTTGCGAATGGTTTCAGCTCGATCATGGGTAACTCCGTTTGATGCGTTGGTTTCGATCTCGTTGACCCCTGGATATGCCGCCGGCTGTGGTATAGAAATAGAAACTATTGAAACTCATTGTTTCCAAATTGAACCATCAGGATAGCTGCCCATGTCGAAATTGCCGGACTTCGAGGCGCTCGCGATTTTCGCGAAAGTCGTGGAATTACGGTCGTTTGCGGCGGCCGCGACCGAGCTCTCGCTGTCCAAGGCGACAGTGTCGAAGGCGGTCAGCCGGCTCGAGGAGCGGCTCGGTGCGCGGCTGTTCAATCGCACCTCCCGTCGTTTGGCGCTGACCGATGCCGGCCAGAAATTGTCGGAGCGCGCCGCGCGGCTTTTGGCTGATGGCGAAGCCGCCGAGAACGAGGCGCTGGCGCAATCGACCACGCCGCGCGGCCTAGTGCGGCTCGCGGTGCCGATGAGCTTCGGCATCAAGACAGTGGCGCCGCTGCTGCCGGAATTCATGGAGGCCTATCCGGAAGTCGCGATCGATCTGCATCTGAGCGATGCGACGGTCGATTTGATCGGTGAGGGCTTTGACGCCGGCCTGCGCATCGCGCGGCTGCCGGATTCCTCGCTGATCGCGCGGCGGCTGTGCGGCATGCCGCGCTACACGGTGGCGGCGCCGTCCTACCTGAAGCGTTACGGCCGGCCGACCCATCCGATGCATCTCGCAGAGCACAAATGCTTCGGCTACGCCTATCTCTCGACCCAGGGCGTCTGGCACTACACCAACGCGTCGGGCGAGCAGGCGAGCGTGCGTCCCGCCGGCCAGCTGCGGGTCAACAATGGCGAGGCTGTGATGCCGGCGCTGCTTGCCGGGCTCGGCATCGCCGATCTGCCCGACTTCATCGTCGGCGACGCGATCGCGCGCGGCGAGGTCGAGGTGATCCTGAAGGGCTGGAAGCAGCCAGAGGGCGCCGTGCATCTCGTCACCCCGCCCGGCGGCCCGCGGCCCGCCCGCGTCGAGGTGCTGGCGGATTTCCTCGCCGGCCATTTCGCCAGGGGAAAGAAGCGATCCGTGTAGGATGGGCAAAGCGAAGCGTGCCCACCATCCTCGGGGATACTCGACGTCATGCCGCAATATCGACGCGCAGAGATCGAAGGCAGCATTTACTTCTTTACCGTCGTTGTCGCGGATTGATCGAGGACCGATGCCAGGAACTTGGTTCCAGCACGATCGGTCTTCACATTTAGTTGTCCGTGTGAACGATCCTTGGCCGCATTCATTTGCGAGGTTGAAGCAAATCGCCGCGCAGAACTTGCGCGTGCGCGGATCAATTCAAATCGAACAAGGGCACTGGGCATGCAGACGCAGCGGATTGTGCTGAGCTTGGCGATCGCGATCGGCGGCGTTGGCGTTATGGCGCCTGCGTCGTCGCAGGAATATCGCGGAACATGGGAACAGCAGATGGCGTGCACGCCTGATGTGATGCGCCTGTGCAGCGATCAGATTCCCGACACCAACCGGATCGTCGCCTGCCTGCGGCAGAACACGGCGCTGCTTGGCAGCTCCTGCCGTGCGGTATTCGAGTCGAATGCGCAACAACAGGCGCAGACGCAGGGGCGCGCACCCCAACCGCAGACGATGCAGCGGCCGCGCGCGCCGCAGCACGTGCAGCCGGCCCCGGTTGCGCCGCGACCGCCCGCTGACGATGAGGATTAGCTAGCGCCTAGGGCCGGACTTCGCAGACGTCGACCCATTCGGCGGCGGTCAGCTCCGCCATCCTGTCGGGCGTGATGCGCACCGCGCTGTGGGTCGAGCCGGCGGCCGGCACAACGACGTCGAATGCCTTCAGCGATACGTCGCAATAGACCGGCAGCGGCGTCTTGAGCCCGAACGGGCAGACGCCGCCGACCTCGTGGCCGGTGATGTCGGCAACCTCGTCGAGGCCGAGCATCTTCGGCTTGCCGCCGAACGCCGCCTTCACCTTCTTGTTGTCCATTCGCGACGTGCCGGCCGCGACGATCAGCACTACGCGGTCGCCGACCCGCAGGCTCAGCGTCTTGGCGATCCGCGCCGGCTCGACGCCATAGGCCTCCGCGGCCAGCACGACGGTCGCGGAGCTCACAGCGGATTCGATCACTGAGATTTCGGGCGCCTTCTCGGCGAAGAAGGCGCGGACGGAGGCGAGACTCATATATTCAGGACCCTTGCTTAGGATCTGGCAGACACCAGGGCAGGAAGTTCGGAGAGGCCGTGGACCCGGTGATCGGGCACGACGCCGAGCTCGTCCATCTGGGTACGCAGCGCCTTGAACATCGTCAATGGGGCGACCGTTTCGCTTTCGACGCAGGCCAGCGCCATCGCCTCCGGCGTCACCCGTTCGATCCATGCGACATTGAGTCCAAACGCCTTGGCGCCGCAGGCGTCCCACGGATTGGACGAGATGAACAGCACCTCCGCGGGCGGCACTTTCAGCACCTCCCCGATCAGCGAGTAGGCCTCGGGCGCCGGCTTGAACGCCTTGTGGGCATCGACGCTGATGGTTGCATCGAGCAGGCGGTCGAGCCCCGAATTGCGCACCAGCGCGTTCAGCATGTCCGGGCTGCCGTTGGAGAGGATCGCGAGCTTCTTGTCCTTCATCGCCTCGAGCGCGGCGACCGCATCCGGATACAGCGCAAGATGCCGATACTTGTCGATGATGCGGGCGAAGGTCGCCTCGTCATATTGCAGGCCGAGGCAGCGTAGCGTGTAGGCGAGGGAGTCGCGGGTGACGGCAGCGAAATCCTGGTAGCGCCGCATCAGCGAGCGCAGCCAGGAATATTCAAGCTGCTTGATGCGCCAGACCTGCGTGATGATGTCGCCATAGCCGGGGAACGCATCCTCGGTGATTTCGGCCACCGAATGGACGTCATAGAGCGTGCCATAGGCGTCGAAGACGATTGCTTTGATTGTCATCGTGGTCTCTCTTGCCGGCCGATCGTCGAATACAGGAATTTCCTGAGTGCGTCGACGGATTGGTCCCGTGCCGACTCGTTGAATTCGACGTGATGACCGAGCAGCATCTGCGGCGTGTGGAAAGACGGCACGTCGAAATCGTGGTAGGCGCCAGGATAGACTGTGATCGCGATCGGAATCCCGTTGTCCTTGTCGCGCGCCATGCCCCAGTCGTCGCGGCCTTCGGCAAGGTTGCGGCACGCGTTCGCGGGCGCCCAGTCGTCGAGCTCGCCGATCAGGATCAGCGTCGGCACCGTCATGCTGCCCTTGACCCCGCCGCACGGCGGATAGAAACCGATTGCAGCGCGGAATTTATCCTTCGAGGAACGTTCGATCTGACCGCGCTCGACCGCGAGCAGCGCCAGCGTCGCGCCCTGGGAAAATCCCAGCACCGCCACCCGGCTTGGGTCGACCGATGGCTGTCCGACAAGATAGTTCAGTGCGCGATACGCATCATACAACGTCGACAGCGGCAGTCCGTCGGTGCAGGCACTGGGGATGTCGCGTGTTCCGAAGCGGTCGATCGTCAGCGCGACATAGCCCCATTCGGCGAGCCGCTTGCCCCAGCGCTCGTCGATCCCCCGCCAGCCGCCGCCGCAACCGTGCAGCAGCACAACCGCGGGCGAGGGGCCGGGACCGTCAGGCAATCGCAGGTAACCCTGCAACGCTTGCGGTCCCGCCAGCGGGCTTTCGAATTCGACGAGGCGCGGCGCAATTTCGGCTGCCGGCGCAGGGGGCCAGCCTGTAGCGCAGAGGATGAGCGCGGCGAGAGGGGCGGCAAGTCCGGTGAAGTTCGTCATGAACCACCTCCGAAGCTTGCCGCCGATGATACTCTCTTAGATACCCAAAATCTTCCGCGCGTTGGCCTTCAGGACCTTGGGGCGGATCTCCTCGCGGATGTCGAGCTTGGCGAAGTCGGCGAGCCAGCGGTCGGGTGTGATGACCGGCCAGTCGGAGCCGAACAGCATCTTGTCCTGCAGGATCGAGTTGATGTAGCGCACCAGGATCGGCGGGAAGTATTTCGGCGACCAGCCGGACAGGTCGATATAGACGTTCGGCTTGTGGGTCGCGACCGACAGCGCCTCTTCCTGCCAGGGGAAGGAGGGATGCGCGAGGATGATCTTGAGGTCGGGAAAGTCTGCCGCGACGTCGTCCATGTACATCGGGTTGGAGTATTTCAGCCGCATCCCCATGCCGCCGGGCATGCCCGAGCCGACGCCGGTCTGGCCGGTGTGGAACAGCGCGATCGCGCCGCCCTCGTTGATCGCTTCATAGAGCGGATAGGCCATGCGGTCGTTGGCGTAGAAGCCCTGCATCGTCGGATGGAATTTGAAGCCGCGGACGCCGTACTCCTCGATCAGCTTGCGCGCCTCGCGGACGCCGAGCTTGCCCTTGTGCGGATCGATCGAGACGAACGGGATCAGCACGTCGAGATGATCGGAGGCGATCTCCAGCATCTCCTCGTTCTTGTAGCGGCGGAAGCCGGTCTCGCGTTCGGCATCGACCGGGAAGATCACCGCGGCGATGTTCTTGGACCGGTAGTAGGCCGCGGTCTCCGGCACGGTCGGCGGATGCTTGTGCGGCGACTTGAAATAGTCGGCCATCTGCGCCTGGAAATCGTCATAGCCGTCGTCGCCGTGCATGCCGCACGGCTCCTCGGCGTGGGTGTGGATGTCGATCGCGACGACCTTTTCGATGTCGGGCAGTTTGAGCTTGGGCATTCGGTTTCCCCGGCGGAGCGTTTGTTGGTGATGGAAAATAATTATACTATATAACGATCTTCGCAAGCGATCTGGCGCTGAAGGCGCCTGAAAGCCGCGCGGCGCCATTCGGCGCGAGGGACCGCGGGGACGATTCGCCGGCGGTGGAACCATCATCCGGGCGCGATAGCGCGGCGGGACCTGCTACGGATCAGCGCCACGATCGCCGTTTCCGGAGCGATCTCAATATCCTGGCGGGTCGGTCGGTGCAGGTTCCTGGCCGCGATATGCCCGAAAATCGGCCCGGCTCGGTTGACATTTATCGGTTCGATGGCTTAGAACCCGGCCCGTCCCGGGCGGCAGGCTGCATGTCGGGATAAATCCCATTTTGCCAGTTATTGGCATTGATCAGGTACGGCCTCCAACACGGGCCTTTCGAAGTAACAGGATTGTCCCATGAAGGTCCGTAACTCGTTGAAGTCGCTGCGCGGCCGCCATCGCAACAACCGTTTGGTCCGCCGCAAGGGGCGCGTCTACGTGATCAACAAGGTCCAGCGCCGCTTCAAGGCGCGCCAGGGTTGATTGAGCGCGGATCGGCGGCTGATTCCGATCCATCCTTCACAGGTCTTTGACGCCGCGCTGCTTTGCAGTGCGGCTTTGTGCGTCTAGACTTCGGCCATGGGATTGAATTTCCTTCGGCCTACTCACCGCCGGCTGGCGATCCTGATCGCTGCGCTTCTGGCCGGACCTATCGTGACTTTGCCTGTCGCGGCCGCCGCGCAGGACGATCCGCGGGTGGTCCCACCGCCCAAGGCCCAGAAAAAGCTGCCGGAAGCTCCGACCAAGCTGCCGAAGGTTCCGGCCGACCGCACCCGCGGGCTGGATTTTCTGTTCGGTGCGCTGAAGGCCGCGCCCGATGAGGACAGCGCCCGTCACGTGGAGGCGCGGATTTGGGCGCTCTGGCTGCAAACCCCGAGCGACACCGCGGCGCTCCTGATGGTGCGCGCCAAGGCCGCGCTCGACGCCCAGAATGTCGATGTCGCACTGAAGCTTCTGGATGCGGTGATCAAGCTGCGGCCCGACTATGTCGAGGCCTGGAACCGGCGCGCAACGATCTACTACCTCAAGAACGACTATGTCCGCTCGCTGGGAGACCTGCAGCAGGTGCTGACGCGCGAGCCCCGCCATTTCGGCGCGCTGGCGGGTGTCGGTATGATCATGCAGGATATGGGCGACGAAAAGCGTGCACTGGACGCCTTCCGCAAGGCGCTGGCGGTCGATCCCTACCTCGAGAAGGTGCCGCAGATCGTCAAGCAGCTGACCGAGAAGGTCGAGGGCCGCGACATCTGATTGCATGCGATTGATCGCGATCGCGGTCCGATGGACGCGAGTGGGCACGTGGCTCGCGAGCCAAGGCTTGCTCGCGATACGGTCCGGTCGAGGGGACTAGTGCAGGAACTTGCCGCGGGAGGCGCTGTCCTGGGCGATGGCAGCATAGAATTGCTGAAGCTCCGCCTCCAGGTGCTCATTCACGAGCAACAGTGCCTTCAGGGCGCCGCGCAGGTCGCCGTTGCAGCTCGCCACGATCTGGTCGATGGCCGCATCGCTAGGGTCGGAAATCATGGTACTCCTCCGATTACTTCCCGTTGAACTCGTCGTGCGGACGCGGGTTCCCGTGAATCTCGTGTACAACCCAGAAATCCGGTAGCGTCCCGGCTTCGATGAAGCCTCGCGTCTGATGGCGAAATTGCCACCGGCAATCTATGAAATTACTAATAACGCAGGTATGAACCCGCTATCCACAGGCTGGGCGCGCTGTGGACAACTCCGCGCCTGGACGCGAGCCGGAAAATCGACAATTGGCTTTCCGAACAAGAGCATGCCTGGGCAGGGGCCCAGTCCGGTATCGGGCGAAACCTGACTTCGGCTACCTCGTAATTTTCGGGTGGCCAAGATCCTTCGGATACCCAAGACCGTTCGGACCCCCTCGATGTTGACCGCGATCATCGCGCTGTTGGCTGCAGGCCTGGCGCTGGCGCTGGCGACACAGCTCGGCGTCCAGTTGATCCAGCGCGCTTGTCCGCCCGACGGCCGCGTGATCGAGGTGTCGGGCGCGCGGCTGCACGTGGTCGAGCTCGGCCCACGCGATGCGGCAGGGCCGCCGATCGTGATGCTGCATGGCGCAAGCTCCAACCTCCGGGCGATGCAGCCGCTCGGCGGCGAGCTTGCCAAGACGCGCCGGGTGATCCTGATCGATCGGCCGGGCCATGGCTGGAGCACGCGCAAGCGCGTCGCGGATTCGAGCCCCGCGGTCCAGGGCGAGATGATCGTGGAGGCGCTGACCAAAATCGGCGCCGACCGGGCGATCGTGGTGGCGCATTCGTGGGCCGGCGCGCTCGCCCTGCGCATTGCGCTCGATCATCCCGATCGCGTCGCGGGCCTCATGCTGCTTGCCCCCGTCGCCTATCCGTGGCGCGGCGGCGCCGGTCGCTACAATGACGTGATCTCGACGCCTCTGATCGGACCGTTGCTCGCGCACACGATCACGCTGCCGCTCGGTCTCCTCGTCGCCAATTCGGGTGCGCGCGGCGTGTTCGCGCCGCAGCCGATGCCGGCCGATTTTGTCCGCGACAGCGAGACGCTGCTGTTGCTGCGCCCGCGCGAGTTCATCGCCAATGCGCGCGACCTCGTGACGCTGAAAGCCGCCGTCGTCGAGCAGGCTCCGCGCTATGCGGAGATCAAGGCGCCGGCCACGATCATATCGGGAGACGTCGACAAGACGGTCTCGACCGGCATCCATTCGCGGCCGCTCGCGGCCACGGCGCCGAATGCCAAGCTCATCGTGCTGCCTGACGTCGGCCACATGGTGCAGTACGTCGCGCCCGATCTCGTGGTGTCCGAGATCGAGGCGATGGCCGACAGGTTGGTCCAACCGACGACGGCAACAATGGACAAGACCGCGCCCGCGAATCTGTGATCCGGTAAGGCTTGCGCGGCTCCATCGCGCCGAACATCATGCGGTCCGCGCGGTTCTCCGATTTCATCAAAGGACACCTCCCATGCGGATCGACAACATCGCCGACCTCGTCGCTGAAACCCTTGCCCAGGCCGGTGTGAAGCGCATTTACGGTGTCGTCGGCGACAGTCTCAACGGCCTGACCGAGGCCTTGCGCAAGCGCGGCACGATCGACTGGCTGCACGTGCGCCACGAGGAGGTGGCGGCCTTCGCAGCCGCCGCCGAATCCCAGATCACGGGCGATCTTGCGGTGTGCGCGGGCTCCTGCGGCCCGGGCAATCTGCATCTCATCAACGGCCTGTTCGACGCGCATCGCAGCCGCACGCCGGTGCTGGCGATCGCGGCACAGATTCCCTCCGCGGAGATCGGCGGCGGCTATTTCCAGGAGACCCATCCGCAGGACCTGTTCCGCGAATGCAGCCATTATTGCGAGCTGGTGTCCGATCCGGCGCAACTGCCCTACATGCTGGAGAATGCGATCCGGGCCGCGGTCGGCAAGCGCGGCGTTGCCGTCTTGGTGCTGCCGGGCGACGTCGCGATGCGGCCGGCGCCGAAGCGCGACATCGCGCCGAATGCCGGCCTGCTGCCGCCGGCGCCGGTGGTGCG
>NZ_JACMYK010000125.1 GCF_020889785.1 Bradyrhizobium acaciae | reverse complement strand
CAGGCGCGTCCCGGCTTCCAGCAACGGCGCGCTCCGCCGCCGCGCGCCGCAAAGCCGCCGCCCAAGAACAAGCGCCAGTAACGCGCGAGGTGGCACCGGCGTCAAACGCCGGCGCCACTTTCCGAACTGCGAACGGCAGATCAGCGCTGCCTGGTGATCACGGCTTCCAGATATTCGCTGGGGATGACCAGCGTGCCATCCTTCGCGACATTGAACTGGTCCATCAGGCGGAACATGTCGGCCGTGAGCAATTGCTGCTTGACCGTGTCGATCGCGCCGAAGGCCTTCAGCACCGGACCGTAATAGGTGCGGAAGATCTCGAGGAAGTGCTCGCGCGACCGGTAGCGGAAATTGAAGTGCCTGCGCGTGGCAGCAACCGCGGCCTGCGGGCCGAACAGGGCCGCGAGATGCGCTTCGGTGCCCCACAGCGCGGGAGATTTCACGCCCGGCGCCGGCGGCACATATTTTCCGATGGTCTTGAAGACCTGGCCGATGAACCCCTCCGGCGTCCAGTTCGCAAGGCCGATCTTGCCGCCGATGCGGCAGACGCGGCGCAGTTCATTCGCCGCCTGCTGCTGGTCGGCGGTGAACATGACGCCGAATGTCGACAGCACGACGTCGAAGCTCGCGTCGGCAAACGGCAGCTTCTCCGCATCCGCTTCCTGGAACGTCACGGACAGACGCTCCGCGGCCGCCCGCTCGCGGCCGCGCTCGAGCAGGGCTCCGACGTAATCGGTCGAGACCACGTCGGCAAAGCGCCGCGCCGCAGCCAGCGTCGCATTGCCGTTGCCAGCGGCGACGTCGAGCACCATTTGATTGCTGCGCAGGTCGACGGCCTCGCAGAGCGTTTCGCCGACGATCTGAAGCGTGGTGCCGACGATCGCGTAGTCGCCCGAGCTCCAGGTAGCTTGCTGACGTGCCTTGACGGCGGCGAGATCGACGGTGGGCATTTCGGTCTGCACGTTCATGTGAAGCTCCTTTGAATATGTGGTGCGGCTGACTGCGAGGCCACTTGCCCCGCAGCAACTCCGCGGTTGCGCTAATAGGCGTGCAATTACTTCAATGTGCTGCGAGCTAGCTGCGACGGTCGAGCAGGGCCGGGATGCGAGATGCGGCAACGATGTTCCAATCCGAACGCTGCCTGCAGCCGTGCTTGCGCTGAGGCCAAACGGCCCGTTGCGCTACTGCACGATACTCCTGAACGACGGGCCCTTCCGCCCTGGTGAACACAGGTGAAGACAAGCCTGCGATCACGAGCCCGAGCACTGCGCTTCGAATGATCGGCCGGGAGCAGCGGATGTCGGCACCCTTCGACCGCCGGCTCTCGCGCGGCATCAAGCGGCTGGCGTGCCGCTCACGCCGTGCGAGCATCCCTGCGACCGACTGATTGACGATCCGGCGGATGCGCAAGAGCAGAATGGAAAAATGCCTTCGCGCCGGATTGGACAAATACTCCATGAATGAAATCGACATCATCGTTTCCTTGATCGAATTGAGATGGCGCCCCGGGATCATCGATTGGCCCGAATGCGCCATGCGACGCCCGCGGGCGTCACTCGGCTGCAATGGGCGGTTGGACGGGATCGCCGCGCACCACCACGGTGGCCGCGACCTTGTAGAATTCCTCGCCCGGCATGCCGACGCAGCGCGCGTGCTCCCGGATCGAGTCGCCGTCGCGCGCCTCGTAGATGCAGAAAGTACCAATGCGACCATCTGCCTCATGCACCACATAGCTGCGGATCCAGCGGACGCGGTCCGGCATCTGCTCGTCGCCGATCCTGGCGGAGGTTGCGCCGGCGAGTTCCAGCTCGCCCATGTTTGCCCACGCGCTCGGACGGCGAATGACATAGAGTTCCATCGAGATCTCCTCGGTTGCGACGGTTGAACGGCAGGCTGCGGTGATCGCGGCCATGCTCAGCTATAGACGCCGCCCGCGCCAACTGTCCTTACCGCGGGCTGATCATTGTCTGATCTTTGCCTGAACCTTTTCCGCCGGCGCCGAACACATACACATGGCAATCTCGTTTGGACTGTTCGAGCTTGATGAAGCTGGACGCGTACTGCTGTGCGCGCGGCAAGAAATCGCTTTGCAGCCGCGTGTGTTCGATCTGCTGGTCTACCTTGTCCACCACCGCGATCGGGTCATCTCCAAGGAAGAGTTGCTCGATGCCGTCTGGCCGGATGTCACGGTCACCGACAACTCGCTGCAGCGTGCAGTGAGTTCGTTGCGCGCCGCGCTGCGCAAGGGTGGCATGGACGGAGCGATCCGCAATCTGCCCGGCAAGGGATATCGGTTCTTCCTCGATTCCGAGATCAGGCAGCCGGAACGCGTCGGCCTGAGGCAGGCCGATGGCGCCGTCGGTGCAATCGGAGCAATTGGTCTTGCCCGGCGCGCATCCGCCGGACAATTGTGGCTGCAGGCGGCAACCCTGTTTGAAAGCGCCGACGCAGACGGCCGGCTCAGCGCCGAAGACCTGCACGATTGGGCGCTTGCGCTGCAATGCCTCGGCAGAGCCGCGGCTGCCATCCCGATTCTGGTTCGTGCGGTCGCCGCAAGGAGCACGACAGGCGACGCTGCCGGGGCAGCGGTCGACGCGATCGCGCTCTCGGGCCTACATTTCGAGAGCGGTCAGGCCGCGATCGGAAAGGGCTGGCTCGCGCGCGCGGAAGATTGGGCCTCGAGGCTCGACGATGCTCCGACGACGGCCCTGCTGTTATGGATGAAGTCGAAACTGGCCGCCTTCGATGGCGAGCCGGAACAGGCACTCGCGCTGGCCGACGCAGCCTACTCTGCCGTCAAGTTCAAGGATGCGGTCAACGTCGAGGCGCTGAGCCTCGCCTATCGCGGCTTCTACCGGCTGTGCCTCGGCGATACGCATGGAGGACTGGCCGATCAGGACCATGCCGCCGCGGTCGCGCTGTCCAGCAACAACCTCGACCCGATCATGGGCGGCAGCCTCTACTGCAACATTCTCTGGGCGGCCCGGATGTTCGGAGATTGGGCACGGGCCGACCAGTGGACCCGGAGCTATCAGAATTTCTGTTCGGGCAGCGGCATGGAGCTGACGGGTTCATGCCAGTTGCATCGCTCCGAGGTGCTCGGCATCAGGGGCTCGCTCGACGAAGCGCTGGCTCGCATCCAGGACGCGCTCGCGCGCCTGACCAGCGATGCGCCATGGTCGATGGGCGATGCCAATCGGGTGCTCGGCGACATTCTGTCGGCGATCGGCAATGACGACGCCGCGCTCGAAGCCTACGACAGGGCTTACACCATGGGTTGGTGCCCGGAGCCGGGCCGCGCCATGTTGCTGCTCGCAAGAGGCGAAGCGGAAGCCGCCTATGCGAGCCTCGAGCGGAGCTTGATCGGCAAGTCCTGGTGGACATTGCAGCGCCGGGGAATCCTGCTCGCGCACCTGGCACTGGTCGCGGCTCGCACGCATCGGGCCGGCCGGGCCAAGGCTTTGATCTGCGAGCTTTCGGGAAGTCCGGATCGTTGGCCGATGCCCTCGATCCGCGCGCTCACCAATGAAGCGCAAGCGACGCTCGCTCTGTCCCGGCAGGATCACGAGGCCGCGATGCGGCATCTGCACCTCGCCCGCCAGCTCTGGTCGAGCATCGACGGGCGGGTCCAGATCGTGCGGCTGAGGCTCCAGATCGCCCGCCTCCAGCTGGAGCATGGCGACATACGCGGCGCCATGGCCGAGGTGCATGCGGCCCAGCTCGTGGCACGCGAACTGGGCTCGCCCAGGCTCCGCGCCGACTGCCTCGCCTTGCAGCATGACATCGATGGCTGGCAGCCGGCGGTGCGACGTCAAGGCATGGGCCGGTGATCAGGCCGCGCGGCGCAGCCAGTCGCGCACGCGTTCGATCAGGTTCTTCCTCGGCGTGGGCAGAACGGTCGCAGCAGGCGGCGCGATTTCGCACGCGGATGACGGCGGCGCTTCGGATGCAACTGCCTCCGCGACCTGCTCCGCCTCGGCTACTTCGCCAACGTCTGCAACGGCGTGTTCCGGCACCATGGCTGGCGTATCGGGTTCGCTCCGCGCCACCGGCTCGATCGCTGGTGTCTCCGTCGGCACCGGCACTTCAGCGAAGTCAGGCGCGCTGGCGACCTCCTGATCCTCGATGACCGGTGGCGCCATCGCTGCGCGGCTGCGCCGTCGCTCCGCGGCCTGAACCCGCAACTGCGCGCGCCGCTCGCGCTCGGCGTTCGCAGCGGCCTGCAACGCGATCGGGCCGACATTCTCCAGAAACGTGCGCTCATAGCTGCGCGACAGCCGTTCGAGCGCCGCATCGAGCGGTAGCCAGTCGACTTCCCTGATGTCGCTCATCAACGCGCGCACCGGCTTGCCGCCGGCATCCATGCGCCAGTAATGCACCACCTTCGATCGGCCGCCTGAATCATAGACCAGCGTGCCGAGGAATTCGTGCACCTCGACGTCGTGGCCGGTTTCCTCCAGCACCTCGCGCTCGGCGGCATCGCGCGCGGTCTCGCCGTCGTCGAGCTTGCCCTTCGGCAGCACCCATTCATTGCGCTTGCGCAGGCGCACGACGGCAAAGCGCGGCGGTGTCTCCCGCCGCAGCACAATGCCCCCCGCCGCCAGAACAGGCGTCCGCGCCATCTCGTGTCCATCAAGTTTGCGATTTAGGATCGTCGCACGACGATCGCGGACATTCTAAAGCATGATCGGGGGAAGTGGAAACCGCTTTCATGCTCAAACAATGAGCCGATGGACACGCGAGATCAGATTGAGGGCTTGCGCAGCAACGGTTCGCCGCATTTGATCCGCGCTCCCTCCGCAATATTGTCGCAGAACTCGAAATTGTCGGGCGCCAGCACGATGATGGTCGAGCCGTGCTCGAACCAGCCGAGTTCATCGCCCTTCTTCACATGTACGTCACAGGGGAAATCCACCGGGCCGCGCGACTGCGCGTTCAGCGTGATGTCGAGGAAATGCAGGCGGAGGCTTGCGACCAGAATCGCCGCCACCGGCACCAGCGTCAGCGCCTCCCCGCTCGGGAGCTTCGCGCGCAGCACCGCGCGCTCGTTCTTGCAGAACAACCGCTCGATCCGCTTCAGTGCGATCGGGTTGACGTTCCAGACGTCGCCATGAATGAACGTCACCTTGTCGATCGCAAGGTCATACGGCGCGTGGAAGCGGTGATACATGCTCGAGGTCAGCCGCAGCGTGACGAAGCGGCCGTTCCGGTGCTGCTCGACCAGCGCGGGATCGCCGAGCAGATCGAGCAGCGAATAGGGCGCACCCTTGACCTGGAACAATTGCCCGTCCTCGATCCGCCCATGCGCGCCGATGATCGCATCCGACGGGCTCGCGATGATGGCGGGATCGGCTGCGGCCGGACGCAGGCCGGGCTTCAGCTCGCGGGTAAAGCAATCGTGCAAACTCTTGAACTCGGTCTTCCTCGCCTCCGACAGATCGAGGTCGGAGAACAGTTTCCAGCAGGCGATCGAGGCGTCGCGCACCAGGGGGTTCTCGACCTTGGAGAACCAGCCCATGAAGCGGGTCAGCGCCGCCCGCGGAATCCGGTTGGTGAGCAGGAAATTGAGGTCTTCCTGCTGGGTGAATGCCGCGATCAGGCCCTTGACTGTCATGAATCTGTTAGGTGCCGAGGCTAGCGCTTCTGTCATGGAAACATCCCTTCCGATTCTTTCGCTGTCCGCCGCCGCGCTTGCCGGCGCCGCTGCAGCTTTCCCCAAAATTCAGGCCCGCCTCGCGCTGTCGCGGGCCAAGCACCGCTCGCTGACCGGACATTCCAAGATGTCCAAGATGGTCGCGCGCATGGTGCCGCACTACGAATTCGACATCGACGCGTTCTTCTGCTCCGACGGAGCGCCGAAGGACGTCGCGATGCAGCGGCAGGACGGCTTCTTCCGCCTCGCCGGGCTCTACCAGGACCGCTACCCGAAGGGCCGCGCGCTCACTGCCGAGGTCACCGAGCGGATCTCTGATCTGCAATTCACCGAAACCTACCGGGTGCCGTTCCAGTACAGCCGCCTGGTGCGCGAGCATCTCGGCACCTCGGCCTTCGTGCAGGCCTCGAGCGGCGTCACCGTGACCGACGTCGACGGCAATGTGTCCTACGACCTGACCGGCTCCTACGGCGTCAACATCTTCGGCAACGACTTCTACAAGGAGTGCATCGCCGAGGGCGAAAAGCGCGCGCAGGCGCTCGGTCCCGTGCTCGGCCCCTACCATCCGATCATCGCCGACAATGTGAAGCGGCTGTGCGAGCTTTCCGGCCTCGACGAGGTCTCGTTCCACATGTCCGGCACCGAAGCGGTGATGCAGGCGGTGCGGCTCGCGCGCTACCACACCAAGCGGACCCATCTGGTGCGCTTCGCCGGCAGCTATCACGGCTGGTGGGGCGAGGTGCAGCCCGGCGTCGGCAATCCGGTGTCGCCGCACGAGACCTACACACTCGCCGACATGTCGGAGAAGACGCTGCACGTGCTGCGCACCCGCAAGGACATCGCCTGCGTGCTGGTCAATCCGTTGCAGGCGCTGCATCCGAATTCCAACGCGCCCGGCGATTCCGCGCTGGTCGATTCGTCGCGCTCCTCGAAATACGACCGCGCCGCCTATACCGAATGGCTGAAGAGGCTGCGCGAGGTCTGCACCGAGCGCGGCATCGTGCTGATCTTCGACGAGGTGTTCGTCGGCTTCCGCCTCGCCGCCGGCGGCGCCCAGGAATATTTCGGCGTCAAGGCCGACATGGCAACCTACGGCAAGAGCCTGGCCGGCGGACTGCCGATCGGGGTGGTGTGCGGCCGCAAGGACCTGATGCGGCGATTCCGCGACGACCGTCCGGCCGACATCTGCTTCGCCCGCGGCACCTTCAACTCGCATCCCTATGTGATGACGGCGATGGACGAGTTCCTGAGCCGGCTCGCCAGCCCGAACTTCCGCTCGATCTACAACGGGCTCGACGAGACCTGGAACGGCCGCGCCAAGGCGCTCAACGACCGTCTCACGGCCGCAGGCCTGCCGGTTCGCGTCGGCAACATCTCGTCGATCTGGACCGTCTATTACACCGAGCCGTCCCGCTACAACTGGATGCTGCAA
Organism: Bradyrhizobium acaciae; assembly: GCF_020889785.1. Lineage (GTDB taxonomy): Bacteria > Pseudomonadota > Alphaproteobacteria > Rhizobiales > Xanthobacteraceae > Bradyrhizobium > Bradyrhizobium acaciae. Next base: position 13,709 of record NZ_JACMYK010000125.1, on the reverse strand, counting down.
TACTATCTGCGCGCCGAGGGGCTGGCGCTGAGCTGGGTCGGCACCGGCCGCCTGATCTTCACCCTGAACTACACCGACGCCGATTTCGCGGAGGTTGCCGATCGCTTCGTCGCCGCGTCCGAGAAGATGAAGCGCGACGGCTGGTGGTGGCACAAGGACGGCCTCACCAACAAGAACATCAAGCGGCAAATCCTGAAGGAGATGGTCGCTGTGAGGCTTGGGCGCTGAGTTAGCGCGCGGTCCCTCTGCCCCCTCGCCCCGCTCTTGCGGGGAGAGGGTCGGGGTGAGGGGCTGCATCCACAGAATCGGTAACAGACAGACTCGCGGTGAGCCCCCCTCACCCGGATCGCTGACGCGATCCGACCTCTCCCCGCAAGCGGGGCGAGGTGAAGGGCGCGCGCGGTCAATAGCGCTCAACAAGTGATTATCCGCCGTAGCTCTAAGAACGGTGATGCCCGGGACAAGCCCGGGCATGACGCAAGTTTGCAGACGCTGGGAGCAACGATCAGGCGTGCTTGACGTGCTTCTCGAGACCCGGATCGATCAGTTCGCCCTTCATCAGGAACAGCGGCGCCTTGTGATAAAGCTTCAGGTCGTTGAAGGGATCGGTGATGATCTTGGTCATCCAGACGAGGCCGGTCTCGACGTCGCGGATGAAGAACAGGTGGATGGTGCGGAACAGCAAGCCGCCGATACCGACCACGAGCCAGATCTTCGCAACCTGACGGGCGAAGTCGACCGTCGTGACCCAGGGCTTGAACAGGCCGAACAGGGTCGGATCGAAGTACAGCACCATCGGCGAGAGCGCCCAGATCGCCATCAGCACGACCTTGCGCTGCAGATTGTAGCCGACCTTGATGTCTTCCTTGTGCTCGTGGGTCGCCTGGTTGACGTGGTCATATCCCTTCGGCTCGAAGAAGAAGTGACCGGCCTGGCGCGAGGTCATCGAGACCAGCCAGCCGACCAGCGCCGATACGACCGGATCGAAGAACAGCATCACATAGGCGAACAAGAAGCTCAGCGCGCTGACGAAGTGCAGGCTCTGGTTGATCCGGCTATGATGGTAGAAGCGATGGTCATCCCAACGCTGGGTACGCAGCTCTTGCAGGAAGTTCTTGATCATTGGTTCCCCCAACATCTTTCGGGACAGGATTTACAGGGATTCGATGTATCGCGTGTGACATCATCATAATGACATATGACAATGCGGAGCGACGCCTTGACGCAACCGGAGCAGGGTCTCGCCTCATCCCGGAAAGTTCATGGGGATGAGGCGGAGGAGATCGTAGCCTCCCGGTTGGAGCGCGCTGCGCGCGACCTCACCCGGGAGAACCGGCCGGCAGAGCCGCCTGGCTTGGCCTAGTCAGGCAGCCTCCTCAGGCGGCCTTGGCCACATCCGCCTTGCGGAAACGGACCAGCGAGAAATGGCCGAGCGGCGGGATCAGGCGGCGTTCCGCGAGCTCCATGCCGCCTGCGCCGGCCAGCCACTTGGTGTAGCGCGACCAGGCGAATTCGGCGGTCCGGAACCCGAGCGGGCGCACCACCGGCTGCAGCGTCTGCTCGATGAAGCGGCGCACACCGGCATCGGCGCTGACGCGGGTCAGGATGATCAATTCGCCGCCGGGCTTCACCACGCGCGCGAACTCGTCCATCGCGGCTTCCGGGTTCGGCACCGCCGACAGCACGTACTGTGCCATCACGACGTCGAACGAATTGTCGGGGAATTCGAGCTTCTCCGCATCCATCACCGCGAGACCCTCGACATTCTTCAGGCCCTGCTCGGCGACACGCTTTTTGGCCTTCTCCAGCATCGCCTCGGAGATATCGGTGCCGAAGATGCGGACATTTTGGCCGTAGAGGGGCAGCGAGATGCCGGTGCCGACGCCGACCTCGAGCACGCGGCCGCCGATCTTGTTGGTGGCCTGGATCGCAGCCTGCCGGCCCTTGCTGAAAACGCCGCCGAACACGAGGTCGTAGATCGGCGCCCAGCGGTCATAGGCCTGCTCGACCGTTTCGCGGTCGAAGTCCATGGAACGGTCAGCGCCCAGCTTGATGATTTCAGCCATTGATAGTCTCTCGTCTTTCGTTCGATTGAGCTGTTAATTCGGAACCGCACTGCGGCCGGCGACGCGGCGCGCGGGCCGCGGCGCGCGGCTCGGCTGCAACGTGGCCAGATTGCCGATGAACTGACGCGCACTGTTTTCCCAGGAACGCTCCAACGCGAAATTGCGGCAGTCCGCGCGCGACATGTTCAGCGCGCGCAGGCAGGCGGAGCGCAGATCGTTGTCGATCGCGCCGATCGGATGATCCGCGATCACGTCCTTCGGGCCGGTCACCGGGAACGCCGCGACCGGCGTACCGCAGGCCAGCGCCTCGAGCTGCACGACGCCGAACGTGTCGGTCAGGCTCGGAAACACGAAGACGTCGGCGGCAGCGAGATGCGAAGTCAAATCCTGCCCCTTCTTCTCGCCGAGGAAAATCGCGTCGGGATACTTCTGCTCCAACGCCGCCCGCTGCGGACCGTCGCCGACCACGACCTTGGAGCCCGGCAGATCCAGCGACAGGAAGGCGTCGAGATTCTTCTCCACGGCGACGCGGCCCATGGTCATGAAGATCGGCCGCGGCAGATCGAGCAGCGCCGGCTGGTCCGGATTGAAGATTTTGGTGTCGACGCCGCGGGTCCAGAAGCCGAGCCGGCGGAAGCCGCGCTCGGCAAGCTCGGAGCGCAGCGAGTCGGTCGCAACCATCGTCATCGACCCGGCCGCATGGAAGTGACGCAGCACGGCGTAGCCGACGCTGTCGGGAATGCCGGTGCGCACCGAAACATATTCCGGGAAGCGCGTCGTATAGGATGTGGTGAAGGCGAGCTTGTTCCGCTGGCAATAGCCGCGCACCGCCCAGCCGATCGGTCCTTCGGTCGCGATGTGGATCGCCTCGGGCGCGGCCTCCTCGATCCGGCGCGCGATCTCGCGGCGGTTCGGCAGCGCCATCCGCAGGCCCGGATAGGTCGGCACGCCGACCGAACGGAAACCGTCGGGGGTGAGGAATTCGATCTCGGCGCCAAGCGTCTCGGCGCTGCGCGCGAGCGACGTCAGCGTCCGGACCACGCCGTTGACTTGCGGATGCCAGGCATCGGTCGCAACGAGTATGCGCATTGCAGGAGATCCAAATCGTTAATCTTGATTCTGCTCGCACGACGTTCTGACATGGATGTTTCAAACGTATGACGTCATCGAAATGTTAGGTTGTTTTTCAGGGCAAACCGCCGGTTTTTCGTGTAACGTGACAATCAGATGTCAGAGCAGACTGAAAATTCCGGCACCGCGCGCCGCAGGCTCAAACGGCGAAACTCGTCGTTCCTGATCCTCGCGGCCGGCATGCTCGTGTTCGGTCTCGCCGCCGGCGTGCTGTTCTACGGACTGCGCCCGGTGACGCTCTCGATCGCCGTCGGGCCGACCGGCAGCGAGGACGTCAAGCTCATCCAGGGCTTCGCGCAGGCGTTTGCGCACAGCGGCAACTCGGTGCGGCTGAAGCCGGTCACGACGCAAGGCTCCGCCGAAAGCATCGCGCTGTTCACCGCGAACAAGGTCGACCTCGCGGTGGTGCGCGGCGATCTCAATCTGCCCGCGAGCGCCGAGTCGGTTGCGATCCTGCGCAAGAATGTCGTGGTGCTGTGGACGCCCTCGGCTGCGAAGGGCAAGCGGCGGCCAGCCAGGATCAAGAGCCTCGGTGATCTCGTCGGCCACAAGGTCGGCGTGGTCGGCAGCACTCAGGACAACGTCACGCTGCTGCGAGTGATCCTGACCGAGTCCGGGGTCAACCCCGATAAGGTCGCGATCAGCCAGTTCAAGCTCAGCCAGATCGCCGACCTCGCGCGCGATCCTTCGCTCGACGCCTACATGACCGTCGGCCCGCTCGACAGCAAGGTGACGGCGGAAGCGATCACAGCAACGGCGGCTGCACGCGGCGAGCCGAAATTCCTTCCCATCGATGTCTCCGAAGCGATCGCGCAGAAGCATCCGCGCTACGAGTCCGAAGAAATCGCCGGCAGCATCTTCTCGTCATCGCCGGCGCGGCCCGAGGACAAGGTCGAGACCGTCGGGGTCAATCACCTCATCATCGCGCAGCATGCACTGGCGGAATCGACCGTCGGTGCGCTCGATCGGCAATTGTTCACGCAGCGGCTCCAGGTCGCGCGCGACCTGCCGGCCGCCGCCAAGATCGAGAAGCCTGACACCGACAAGGATGCCGCGCTGCCGGCGCATCAGGGCGCGGCCGCCTATATCGACGGTACCGAGCGCACCTTCCTCGAAAAATACTCCGACTACATCTGGGGCGGCATCCTGCTGGTCTCCGGCCTCGGCTCGGCGGGCGCCTGGCTGCGCCACTACGCGAAGCGCGACGAGCGCGAGCAGTACATCACCCATCGCGACAATCTGCTGAAGCTGATCGCGCGGGTGCGCGGCGCCGAGACGGCGGAGGAACTCGCCGCAATGCAGGACGACGCGGACGCGCTGCTGCGCGAGGCGCTCGATTGCTACGACGACGGCGCGATCGAGGAAGGCGATCTCTCGGCGATCGGGCTGACGCTCGAGCAATTCCATCACGCCGTCTCCGACCGCCGCGCCGTGATCAACGGCGACAGGCCGGGCCTGCCGAGGATACGGGCCGGCTAGGCGCGCGCACGCCGATTGCACCGAGAGCAATGTGTACCGAGAGCAATGTTTGGATTGCGCGTGCATGCGCGCGTGGCCATATCAGCACGACCACAACGCTCCGCACGACATTATGACCACGTCCATCATCGCTGACATGCCCGCGCCGTTCGTACTCGCGGTCGCATTGGCCGCAGTCTTCCTGATCGCCTTCATGAAGGGCGCGTTCGGCGGCGGCTTCGCCATCGTCGGCATTCCGCTGCTCTCGCTGGCGATGGACCCGATTGCGGCCGGCGCCCTGCTGGCGCCGCTGTTCGTCGTCATGGACATCACGGCGCTGCGGTTCTGGAAGCCCGATACCTGGTCGCGCACCGACCTCGCGATGCTGCTGCCCGCGCTCGTCGTCGGCATCGGCCTCGGCTATTTCGTGCTGCGCGATCTCGACCGGCATGCGGTCGAGATCGTGATGGGCGTGGTGACGCTGGTATTCGCCGCGCTGTGGTTCATCGGCGGCGGCGAGATCAAGCCGCGACCGCGCTCGACGATCAAGGCGACCTTCGCCGGCCTCTCATCTGGCGTCACCACGATGGTGGCGCATTCGGGCGGGCCGCCGCTTGCGATCTACCTGTTGCCGCTCGGCATGTCGAAGGCGCTCTATGCCGGCACCACCAGCCTGTTCTTCACGGTCGGCAATCTCCTGAAGGCCGGTCCGTGGCTCGTGCTCGCCACGCCGTCGCGAAGCCTGTGGATATTGATGGCGCTTTGCGTGCCGGCCGTGCCGGTCGGCGTCTGGGCCGGATGGCGGCTGCACGAGCGCCTCGACCAGCGCGCGCTGTACCGCACCTGCTACGCCATTCTCGTCGTCACCGCGGCGAAGCTGCTGTGGGACGGACTGGCCGGATACATTCACCTTTGAGCGCCGCCGGCGTAGTTGCTTCTCGTCAGGAAGATCGCGCGCTCCGGCTGCCGCTCACGGTGACGGCTAGCGGCCCGATCCCCTCGAGCGGTTTGACCATCTCGTCCGGCTCGAGCCGCCGGCGCGCCACGAAGGAGAAATGGCGGCGCAGCTTCAAGACCGGCTTCTCGATCCAGTGCCAGGAGAATGCCGCAAACGCCGTGATCAGCACCAGCGCGACGGCGAACTGCACGATCAGCGACGCATTCGGCAGCCACACCTTCACCACCTGCTGCATCGGAAAGCCATACAGGTAGATGCCGTAGGAGTAGTCGCCCTTCGAAAACAGCGGCAGCTTCGGCAGCTTGGAGACGCCGAGGAACACGGTGATGTAGACCAGCGCCGGAGCGACGACGGCATTGAGGACGGGCTGGGTGATCCAGGCCGCCGGCCCAAGCAGTGCGGCGCCGAGGCAGAGCGCACAGCAGGCGGCGAGAATGCGCCCGTCATAGGGAATACGGTCGCGGTAGAGGTAGACTGCGATTGCGAGCAGGCAGGCGACCGGCAATTTCGCGCCACGACCGAGAAACAGCGCCGTGCTGAAGATCTTGTCGTACATCGTGCCCGCAACGCCGGGCGGGAGTTGCGACGGACCGGCGGCATGCCCGGTGATCTGCACGGCAAAGCCGATGCCGACCAGAGTGACAACGCCGAGCACGATCAGCGCCGGTCTGCGCAGCAGCCCGAACGCCATGATGAGCGCCATCACAGCGTAGCAGCCATATTCGAACGGCACGGTCCAGAGCGAACTGTTGACCTCCGGCGCGGGATTTCCGGTGAACACGCCCGGCAGCGTGTAGTTCACCAGGCCGACGACGTTCGTGAAGTATTTCCAGGTGCCGGCGCTGGTGAAATAGTCGGCGAGCGGCAGCGTCGTGAAGATCGGCCCGAGGATCAGCGCCGACAGCACGATCTCGACCGCGAGTGCCGGAATGATCCGCAAGCCGCGATTGATCAGAAATTCCTTAACGCTGAGCCGCAACCCGCTCGCGGCGATCAGAAATCCGCTCAGTGCGAAGAACATCACCAGGATCGCAAACTGCGGAAACCAGATGATCCACGCCTGATCGGAGGTGCCGCTACCAGTCGCAACGTAGGGCGTATGCCCCGCGACCACGGCGATCGCGAGCGCAACACGGATGAAATCGAACCCGGGACCGAAGCCCTTCTGCCGATCCAGCATGCTCCCGATCGAAGGCGCTGGCATGATTTCCGCTCCATTCCGAACCACGCCTTTGGACAGCAAGCCTCGTGCCAGGATAGATGTCCTGATGCGGTACAACCTCCCCGGCAACGCGCCCTTAACCGTGCGACGAAACACCGACGAAACAAATCCCTAACGGCACGAAACCATTTTGGCGACTTCGTGCAAACGTCCTGAAACGCCTCACCTGTACTGGTTTGACCCAACGACGCGCCGGGACTGGCGCGCAGGGCGCAAATAACAGGGGTCGACAATGTTCAATTCCATCAAGCTGAACGCACGTCTCGTTGCCGCCGCCTTCGGTGCGCTGGCGATTGGATCAGTCGCTTTCGCGAACTCCGCCGCGGCCGCGCCGCTGCCGATGTTCCCCTTTATCCTGACACCGCCGACCGAGGCCGTGCAGCCGCGGGTGCAGTCGATGCCGCAGGCGCAGGAGGAAGACCGTTCCGTTGAATTGCCTGCCCGCCTGCGCCGCCAGGTCGTCGCCTATCCGACGCGCGAGGCGCCCGGCACCATCATCATCGATACGCCGCACACCTATCTCTATCTCGTGCTCGGCAATGGCCAGGCCATGCGCTACGGCATCGGCGTCGGCCGCGACGGCTTCACCTGGTCGGGCACCCAGACCATCACCAAGAAGGCGGAGTGGCCGGATTGGACGCCCCCGCCGGAAATGATCGCCCGCCAGCCCTATCTGCCGCGCCAGATGGCCGGCGGCCCCGGCAATCCGCTCGGTGCCCGCGCCATGTATCTCGGCGGCACCATCTACCGCATCCACGGCACCAACGCGCCGGAGACGATCGGCACCCGCGTGTCCTCGGGCTGCCTGCGCCTCACCAATGAGGACGTCAGCGACCTCTATTCACGGGTCAACGTCGGCACCAAGGTGATCGTGCTGCCGATGACCGACCGCCGCGCCGACCTCGGCTCCGCCGTCCGCTAGGCCCGGCATATCCAGACATCGACGACGGCTCCGGCAATCACGCCGGGGCCGTTGTCGCGTTCATAATCGTTAACGTCGAGATCGTTAACTTACAGGTGATCGCCGCTTCCGCCCCCGAAGCAGCTTGATCCCGCCACACTGGCGCCCTCGTCGGGAGGCCTGTACAAGCCGTCAAAGTTGATTTTCATCCGGGGGAATGATGCGTCTACCGATGCATCCAAGAACAATCGCGCTCGGCATCACCGTGGTCCTGGTCTCGTTCGCGATCAGCCTCAAGGCCATGGACTGGCTTGCGCCGAGCGCCACCGTGCAGAAGCCGCAGCTCGCAGAGCTGCCGCCGCTGCCGCAGGCGCCGCGTTCCTCGACGGTCGTGGCGCAGGTCTCGGTCGCGCTGTCGGCGATCCGCGACGCCGCCGAACGCGGTGCGCCGAAGACCTTCGGCGGCAAGGCCGACAACCCGGTCCAGCAGATCCTGCAAAATGCCGACATCGGCTGGACCGCGTCACGCGGTCCGATCGCGGCCACCGGCGCGCAGGACGTGCTGACGCTGACGACCCCGATCAACGGCACGCTCAAGGTCACCGGCTCGCTGTCGGACAAGGCGACCGGCGCGGTCACCAACGCACTCGGCAGCCTGCTCGGCGGCAATGTCGCCAAGCAGATCGGCGCGGTGAACATCAAGAACGTCAACGCCAATGCCGACATCAAGGGCAACGTCACCCTGACCGCGCGGCCGAAGCTCGGCGCGTCCTGGCGGATCGAGCCGAACCTGCAGGCGCAGGTCAATCTCGGCGACACCAGCCTGTCGGCCGCCGGCGTCCGCATCAGCGTGCCGGCCCAGGTCAAGCCGGTCATCGACAAGGCGGCCGCCGATCAGATCTCCGCGGTCGAGGCGCGATTGCGCAACGATCCGGTGTTCCAGAACAACGCCCGCGCGCAATGGACCAAGGCCTGCCGCTCGATGCCGCTGCAGGGCACCGGCGGCACCTCGTCGATGCCGCCGATGTGGCTCGAGCTGCGACCGACCCGCGCGATCGCCGCGCAGCCGAAAGTCGATGCGTCCTCGATGATGCTGACGATGGGGATCGAGGCCGAGACGCGGATCACCGAGACGCAGACCACCCCGAACTGCCCGTTCCCCGACAAGCTCTCGATCGTGCCGCCGATGCCGAGTCAGGTCGCGATCGGCCTGCCGGTCGACCTGTCGTTCACCACGCTGACGCAGCTCGTCGAGGCGCAGCTGAAGGGCAAGACCTTCCCCGAGGACGGCTCCGGCCCGGTCGACGTCACCGTCAAGAGTGCGAGCATCGCCACCTCCGGTGACCGGCTTCTGATCTCGCTGTTGGTGCACGCCAAGGAGAAGAAGAGCTTCTTCGGCTTCGGCGCCGAGGCGACCGTGCACATCTGGGGCCGGCCGCGGCTCGACCAGGCGGCGCAGACGCTGCGGCTCGCCGACGTCGAGCTGGCGGTCGAGTCCGAGGCGGCGTTCGGCCTGCTCGGCGCCGCCGCGCGGGCGGCGATCCCGCACATGCAGCAGGCGCTCGCAGACCGGATGGTCGTCGACCTGAAGCCATTCGCGACCAACGCGGAGCGCAAGATCGCCACCGCGATCGCCGACCTGCAGAAGAACGAGGAAGGCATCCGCGTCGACGCCGAGGTCAACAGCATCCGCCTTGCCGGCATCGCGTTCGATTCGAAGACGCTCCGGGTGATCGTGGAAACCGACGGCACCATCAAGGCCGCCGTCACCGCGCTGCCCGCGCTGTAGTCTTCTCCCTCTTCCCGCCCTTCGCGGGGAGAGGGTCGGGATGAGGGGCTCTCTCCACCAGGCGGTACGGATCGGAAGGACCTGTACCCCCTCACCCGGATTGCTTCGCAATCCGACCTCTCCCCGCAAGCGGGGCGAGGTAAAGCGGCATTCCGCTGATCGAACAGCGGCCGCCGTCATATGCCCAAAAAGTCGTCTTTGCGACAGGTTGCCGCACCGGATAGAAGGTGCCCGGTGGAAGCAACCAACGAAAAGTCAGGGAGACAAACACGATGAAATCGCTCTTGGCCGCAGCAGCGGCCGGCCTCGCGCTTGCGGCCTCCGGCACCGCGGCTCACGCCCAGATCTCCGATGACGTCGTCAAGATCGGCGTTCTCACCGATATGTCGAGCCTCTATGCGGACGCCACCGGCAAGGGCTCGGTTGCAGCGGTCGAAATGGCGGTCGCAGACTACGGCGCCAAGGTGAAGGGCAAGCCGGTGCAAGTCGTCGTGGCCGATCATCAGAACAAGCCCGACGTTGGCGTCAGCATCGCGCGCAACTGGTACGACAACGAGAAGGTCGATGCGATCCTCGACGTGCCGACCTCGTCGGTCGCGCTGCCGATCTCGGCGCTGACGCGCGAGAAGAACAAGATCCACATCAATTCCGGCGGCGGCTCCTCCGACATCACCGGCACCGCCTGCTCGCCCAACACCGTGCACTGGACCTACGACACCTACGCGCTGTCGAACGTCGCCGGCAAGGCGATGGTCAAGCGCGGCGAAGACACCTGGTTCTTCGTCACCGCCGACTACGCCTTCGGCATGGCGCTGGAGCGCGACGCCGCCAACGTCGTCAAGGAGACCGGCGGCAAGGTGCTCGGCGACGTACGCCATCCGCTCAACTCGTCGGACTTCTCGTCCTTCCTGCTGCAGGCGCAGGCCTCGAAGGCCAAGGTCGTGGCGCTGGCGAATGCCGGCGGCGACACCACCACCGCGCTGAAGCAGGCCGCGGAGTTCGGCCTGACCCAGGGCGGCCAGAAGTTGATCGCGCTGCTGATGGAAATCACCGACACCCATGCGCTGGGCCTGAAGGCGACGCAGGGCCTGATCGTCACCGACGCGTTCTACTGGGACATGAACGACGAGACCCGCGCCTTCTCGAAGCGCTTCAACGAGAAGGTCGGCCACATGCCGACCATGATCCAAGCCGGCCTCTATTCGGCGACCATGCATTACCTGAAGGCGATCGACGCGATCGGTACCGACGAGGCGCCGAAGGTGATGGAGCAGATGCGCAAGACGCCGATCAACGACTTCTTCGCCAAGAACGGCCATATCCGGATCGACGGCCGCATGGTTCACGACATGTATCTGTTCGAGACCAAGAAGTCCGAGGAATCCAAGGGCGAATGGGACCTCTACAAGCTGATCGCAACCGTACCCGGCGACGAAGCCTTCCGTCCGCTCGACAAGGGCGGCTGCCCGCTGGTGAAGTCGAACTGACGAACACGCCGCTGCGGGCGTTCCGATCGCCCCAGCCCGCGCCCGATGACGGTGGAAAAGAAAACGCGCCCGGCTGCACCGGGCGCGTTTTTCTTTGCGCGACAGGCTTCGGCCACCGCCGCGTCAGCCGAGATCGCGCCTAAGGCGCGATGAGAAGAGGTCGAATCGTCATCGCGCTTTAGCTGTTTGTTTGAGCATGATCTTTTCGGAAAACCGCTTCGCACTTTTCCGGATCATGCTTTAGTCACCGTTCGCGCCCGGGATCATCCAGGTCGAATAGGTCTGCCAGACGCCATCGCCCAGATTGCGTTGATAGGCGATGAAATCGGCATGGTCGCCGTGCACGAGCTCATAGCGATAATGCCTCGAGAGGTCGTCGATCTGCTTGGTCATGGAACGTCTCCGTCAGAAGGGAAAGTCCTGTATTTCGACGTAGTCGGTGCGAACCGGACGTCAATGGAATGACACTCATCATTCAATCACAGACGCGCGATCCGCATCTGGACGGCAGCTTCAGCGCCCGGCGCGATGCGAACCGTGGCGCGGCACCTGGCCGATGCCGATACCGCTCTCCTGGGCCTGAAGCCGCTGCAGCACCGCGGGCGGTAGCAGCACCAGCCTGGCCGCAGGCGTCGGCGCACCGTTATTGAGCACGTCGCGATAGGGATAGAGCGCCTGGTAGGCGGCGGGCTCCGAGATCGCGGCCTGGGCCGAGGCCGCCGTCGCCGCGATAGCCGACAGCACTGCTGTCAGCGCGATGGCTTTGAACGTCCTTGCGAGGTGGGAAATCCTGGTGGTCATGGTAACGCTCCCGCGATTTAGATCGCATGCAATTAATTCGTTCGCGCCTGATAAAGGCATGGAACGACCGGTCTTCAAGTATCCCGATTTAATCGGATGCGATTTATTCGGGCGCCCTGCTTCAAATATCCGTGTGACCGGCGGCGCCATGCGCGGCCGGCAAGGCCGGTCTGTCCGCGCGGCGCGAGCGCCGCGTCAGCCGGTGCTGCCGATCGCAAGCGCAGATCGATCTGAAACATTGAAACGCGATCGCAGCGCCGCGATGCGCCTGCTTTCGAACCGGTCAAATTCGAGCAAGATCGGACAAGCGGTCGAGGTTGGCAGGATTTAACATCCACGCCATAGTGAATGACTATCCTGGTCATGCGCGAATGTGGGGTCGGCTATGGACGTGTCACCTTCTGGTAGCGAGAGCCAAAGCACGCCGCAGCCGCCACCAGCAACGCGCCAGGAGAATGCGCACGCTGCAACGCGCACGCCGGCCATCATTGTCGGCGTCGTTGCGGCCGTCATCGTTGCGCTGTCTGTCTACTATCTGCTGCGGCCCGAGCCGCTGCTCGTGCAGGGCGAGGTCGACGCAACGCGGCTCGATATCGCCGCGCGCGTCGACGGACGGGTCAAGGAGATCCCGGTCGAGCGCGGTCAGAACGTTCCCGCAGGCGCCGTGCTGGTGAGCATCGACAACCCGGAAACGCTGGCCAAACAAGACCAGATGCGGGCGGCGAAGGCCGTTGCGGATGCGCAGCTCGCCAATGTCATGGTTGGCACGCGGGTGGAGACCATTGCCGCACGCAAGGCGGAGATGCAGCGCGCCGAAGCCGCACAGGTGCTGGCGCAAAAGACCTTCGATCGCGCCAAGACGTTGACCGAGCAAGGCAACGCGCCGCAGGCCCGCCTCGATCAGACCACCGATGCGCTGCACGAGGCCGAGCGCGGGCTCGATCAGGCGAAATCGGCCTACGAGCAGGCGGTCAACGGCTACACCAAGGAAGAACGCGCGATCGCCAAGGCGAATGTCGAGAAGGCCGAAGCGGACATCCAGAGTGTCCAGTCGGTCATCGATCAGCTCGCGGTTTACGCTCCCGTCGCCGCACAGGTCTACCAGCGCAACGTCGAGCCGGGCGAGTTCGTGTCGCCGGGCGTGCCGCTGGTGACGCTGATCAATCTCGGCGATCTGTGGATCCACTTCGATCTGCGCGAGGATCTGGTGAAGGGCCTGAAGGTCGGCGACAAGTTCGAGGTCCGTATCCCCGCGCTCGACGACCGCCATGTCACGGTCGAGGTCAAGCTGATCGCAACCAAGGGCGAATATGCGAGCTGGCGGGCCACCCGTGCCACCGGCGATTTCGACCTGCGGACATTCTCGATCCGCGCCTATCCGGTCCAGCCGGTGCCCGAACTGCGGCCGGGCATGAGCGCCTATCTCGACTGGCGGTCGCGTCAATGAGGTTGGCGACGAAGCCCGGCTTCTGGCTGGTCGCACAGCGCGAGTGCCGGTGGCTGTTCCGCGACCGCGTCGCATTGCTGCTGATCTTCGGCGTGCCGCTGTTTGCCTTCGTGGTGCTCACCACCGTGTTCAGCCAACCGGTGATCCGGGGCCTCGGCGTCACCATCGTCGACAGCGACAAGTCGGATACCTCGCGCGCGCTGACGCAGCATGTCGCGGCGTCCCCGAGCCTGAGAATCGTCGACGACTCCGGCTCGCTGTCATCAGCCGTGCAGGACATCCGGTCCGGCAAGGCGATTTCGGCGATCTTCATCCCGCCGAATTTCGAGCGCGACCTGACGGCCGATCGCCGCCCGCAGGTAGTCGGCTTCTACAATCAGCAATTCCTGACCGCGGCCGGCATCGCCTCGTCGGGCCTGAACGATGCGCTGTCCGCCGCGGCGAAAGCG
>NZ_JACMYK010000124.1 GCF_020889785.1 Bradyrhizobium acaciae | reverse complement strand
CGGCGATGTCGGCCACCACGGCCGAGGCCGTCGCGCCGCCGCCGGCGCCCGGCCCAACCAGCGTGATCGGCGGAATGCCCTCGCCGTCGATTGCGACAGCATTGGTGACACCCATCACCTGCGCGATCGACGACGATTTCGGCACCATGGTCGGGTGCACGCGCTGCTCAATGCCCTTTGCCGTGCGCACGGCAACGCCAAGCAGCTTGACGCGGTAGCCGAGTTCCGAAGCCGCCCTGAGGTCTTCCGGCGTGATCGAGGAGATGCCTTCGACATAAACAGCGCTTTCGGCGACCTTGGTTCCGAAGGCGAGGCTCGCCAGGATCGCCAGCTTCTGCGCGGTATCGTGACCATCGACGTCGAATGACGGGTTGGCTTCAGCGTAGCCGAGACGCTGGGCGTCTTTCAGGCATTCGTCAAACGACAGACCCTCCTGCTCCATCCGGGTCAGGATGTAATTGCAGGTGCCGTTGAGGATGCCGTAGACGCGGTTGACGCTGGTGCCGGCGAGGCCCTCGCGCAGGGTCTTGATGACCGGGATCGCCGCACCGACCGCCGCCTCGAAGTTCAGCGCACCGCCGTGCTTCTCGGCAGCCGCCGCGAGCCGCAGGCCATGCTTGGCGATCAGCGCCTTGTTGGCTGTCACAACCGACTTGCCGGCCTTCAGCGCGGTCTCGATCGCGGAGAGCGCCGGATCGCCGGCGCCGCCCATCAGTTCGACGAAGCAGTCGATGTTGGGATCTTCGGCCAGCGCCTCGGGGCTCTTCGCCCAGGCGATGCCGCGCAGGTCGAGGCCACGCTTCTTGGCTTTCGAGCGCGCCGTGACGGCGACGACGCGAACGCCGCGGCCGCTGCGCTCGGCGAGCGCCCGGCCTTGCGTCTCGATGAGGCGGACGACATCGGCACCGACGGTGCCGAGCCCCGCTATGCCCACGTTCAGGGGTGCGACCATGGATTTAAGGGACCTGGAGATTAAGCAAGCTGGAAGGATCAGCGTCGGTTGGCGAGAGTAACGACGTTGTGCAACGTTTCGATGCCGCTTTCAAGGAAGCGGCGCACGCCGCGCGCGGCCTGCCGGATGCGCTGCTCGTTCTCCACCATCGCGATGCGGACATAGCCTTCGCCATGTTCGCCGAACGCAACGCCGGGCGACACCACGACGCCGGATTTCTCCACCATCAGGGTCGCGAACTGCATGCTGCCGACCGCCTCGAACGCCTTGGGCAGCGGCGCCCAGGCAAACATCGAGGCCTGCGGCGGCGGAATGTCCCAGCCGGCGCGGCCAAATGACTCAACCAGCGCATCGCGGCGCTTGCGGTAGGTGTCGCGCATCTCGCGGATGCAGTCATCCGGGCCGTTCAGCGCGGCGGTCGCCGCCACCTGGACCGGCGTGAAGGCGCCGTAATCGAGATAGGATTTGACCCGCGCAAGTGCGGCGATGATGCGCTCATTGCCGACCGCAAAGCCCATGCGCCAGCCGGCCATCGAGAAGGTCTTCGACATCGAGGTGAACTCGACGGTGACGTCGATCGCACCGGGCACCTGCAGCACCGAGGGCGGCGGCTTGTCCTCGTCGAAATAGACCTCGGCATAGGCCAGATCGGACAGGATGAAGATGTCGTGCTTCTTCGCGAACACGACCAGATCCCTGTAGAAGTCGAGATCCGCGACATAGGCGGTCGGGTTCGACGGGTAACAGACGATCAGCGCGATCGGCTTCGGAATCGAATGGATGATCGCCCGCTCGACCGCCTCGAAGAACTGCGGCGTCGGCTCCGAAGGCACCGAGCGGATCACGCCGCCCGCCATCAGGAAGCCGAACGCATGGATCGGGTAACTCGGGTTCGGGCACAGCACGACGTCGCCGGGCGCGGTGATCGCCTGCGCGACGTTGGCAAAGCCCTCCTTCGAGCCGAGCGTCGCCACCACCTGGGTGTCGGGGTTCAGCTTGACGCCGAAGCGACGCGCATAATAGGCGGCCTGGGCCTTGCGCAGGCCGTTGATGCCGCGCGAGGCCGAGTAGCGGTCGGTCCGCGGCTTGCCCAGGGTCTCCTTGAGCTTCTCGATCACATGCGACGGGGTCGGCAGGTCCGGGTTGCCCATGCCCATGTCGATGATGTCGGCCCCGGCATTGCGCGCGGCCGCCTTGGCCTGGTTGACCTTTTCAAAGACGTAAGGCGGCAGACGGCGAATGCGGTAAAAATCTTCCATGGGACCCTTGCTCCGACAACCGCGACGCCAGAATCGCCCCCTTTGTAGATTTGCGGAAGCCGTCACGGCTTCTTACAGAAATCGCGCTGAATCAATGATTTAGAGCGAATTCAGGCGCACGATCTGGGGGCTGCGGCCGGATCTGCGGTTGAACCGGGTTTCTTTTAGCACGGACGCCGGGCGGCGCCAGCGCTGATCGGCCACCTGGCGCGGCTCACTTGCACAGTTCACTTGCCGGCCTGGGCCGACGCCTGGGTCTGGCGCTCGCGTGCGGCAACCAGCTCCTGCTCGATCTTGGCCTGATCCGCCGGCTTGATCGTCGGATCGGCGCGGTCAGGCGGAAGGTCGTGGACCGGGAGGTAGCCGCCGGCATCCTTTTGCCGCGCCGGCGCGTCGGCCGGCATGCCCATATCGGCAATCGTGCTCGAGCAACCGCTCAGCGCCAACAACGACGCGAGCAGCACTGCGGCCGCGGGCCCTCTGTTCATTCCATCGATCGGCATGCGCCGAATTGTCCCCAACAAGCTAGCGCGCAGGTCGCACGTTGCCGACACGGGTCGCACTGGTACGAGCCTTGCAGCGTCCCCGCTGCGTTAATCCTAGCTTTAATCGTTTCAAACGATTGTCGCTCGAAACGCTTAAGCCGTGAACAGCAAAAGCGACCCCTGAGGCTTCAATATGACGGAACAAAGATTTTTTGTCGCACCGCAACACAGCGAAACATCGGATTTTCACTGATTTTCGTTGCCGCACCGCGCGATGACGCCCCCCAAACGACGCGATATTGTCCTTCAAATGAGCAACGTCAGTACCGACACCCAAGCCGCCCCGAAATTCAACGCCGAAGCCTTCGCCATGAACATCGCCAGGGCGATGGAGAGCAGTGGCCAGGCGCTGGCCGCCTATCTCAAGCCGCGCCAGACCGGCGAAGTCCGCGACAAGCCGCCGAACGAGTTCGGTGAGGTCATCAAGACCTTCAGCGTGATCGCCGAATACTGGCTGTCCGACAAGGAGCGCGCCTCGTCGCTGCAGATGCAGCTCGGCAAGGATTACCTCGATCTCTGGGGCGCGGCGGTGCGCCGCATGGCCGGCGAAGCCGATGCCAAGCCCGCGATCGCGCCGGCCCCCCGCGACAAGCGCTTCCAGGATCCGGAGTGGAAATCGAATCAGTTCTTCGACTTCATCCTCCAGCTCTATCTGTTGACCGCGAAATGGGCGCAGCAACTGGTCCACGACGCCGACGGGATCGATCCGCATACCCGCAAGAAGGCCGAATTCTACGTCCAGCAGATCACCAACGCGCTGGCGCCGTCGAATTTCGTGCTGACCAACCCGGAAGTGCTGCGCGCGACCGTCGAGACCAACGGCGACAATCTGGTGCGCGGCATGAAGATGCTGGCCGAGGATATCGAAGCCGGCCACGGCACGCTGAAGATCCGCCAGTCCGATTCGAGCAATCTCGAGGTCGGCGTCAACATGGCGACGACGCCGGGCAAGGTGATCTACCAGAACGAGCTGATGCAGTTGATCCAGTATTCGCCTGCGACGGAGAGCGTGCTGCGCACGCCGCTGCTGATCGTGCCGCCCTGGATCAACAAGTTCTACATCCTCGATCTGCGTCCTGAGAAATCCTACGTCAATGGTGCGTCGATCAGGGCATCACGGTGTTCGTGATCTCCTGGGTCAATCCGGACAAGGAGCTCGGCAAGAAAACCTGGGCCGACTACATGACCGAAGGTCCGCTCACGGCGATGGACGTGATCGAGAAGGTCACCGGCGAGATGAAGGTGCACACCGCCGGCTATTGCGTCGGTGGCACTATGCTCGCCTCGACGCTGGCTTATCTCGCCGAGAAGCGCCGCCAGCGCGTGACGTCGGCCACGTTCTTTGCCGCGCAGGTCGACTTCACCCATGCCGGTGATCTGCTTGTCTTCGTCGACGAGGACCAGATCTCGGCGCTGGAACGCGACATGCAGGAATCCGGCGTGCTCGAAGGCAGCAAGATGGCGATGGCCTTCAACATGCTGCGCTCGAACGACCTGATCTGGTCGTATGTCGTGAACAATTATCTGAAGGGCCAGTCGCCCTCCTCGTTCGACCTGCTGCACTGGAATTCGGATGCGACCCGGATGCCGTCGTCGAACCACTCCTATTATCTGCGCAACTGCTATCTGGAGAACCGGCTGTCGACCGGCACCATGGTGCTCGACAACACGCTGCTCGATCTGTCGAAGGTGAAGGTGCCGGTCTACAATCTCGCCGCACGCGAGGATCACATCGCGCCGGCGGAATCGGTGCTCTACGGTTCGCAGTTCTTCGGCGGCCCGGTGAAATACGTGCTGTCCGGCTCCGGCCATATCGCCGGCGTGGTCAATCCGCCCGCCTCGAAGAAGTACCAGTACTGGACCAACGACAACATCAAGGACATCAAGCTCGCCGACTGGCTGAAGGGCGCCGAGGAGCACAAGGGATCGTGGTGGCCGGACTGGCGCGCCTGGCTGGAGAGCCATGATCCGGAGACGGTTCCTGCGCGCGCCGTGGGCGCCAACGGAACGCCGGTGCTCGAGGACGCACCGGGCAGCTATGTCCGCGTCCGCGCGTAGCGCGAGCTCTTCCGCTCAGTTATAAACAGACGATCCCGGCGGTCGGGAATCGCATTGACGTGAGGGGGAGACGATGACGCGCGAACTGTTCTGGCTGTCACTGACGGTGATCCTGACCGGCATCTTGTGGATCCCCTACACCATCAACCGCTGCCAGGTGCGCGGCCTGACCGGTGCGATGGGCAATCCCTCGCGCAATGACAAGCCGCAAGACGAATGGGCCAACCGGCTGATGTTCGCGCACGACAACGCGGTCGAGAACCTCGTGATCTTCGCGCCGCTGGTGCTGATCCTCAACGCGGCCGATTATTCCACCAAATGGACCGTGCTCGCCTGCGCCGTCTATTTCTGGGCCCGCGTCGCGCATCTGATCGTCTACGCGCTGGGCGTTCCGGTGTTCCGGACCCTGGCCTTCACGGTCGGCTTCATCGCGCAGGCGGTGCTGGCGCTCGCGATCTTCAAGATCGTCTGAGCAACAGATTGGCGCCGGTCGCTGCGCCGGCGCTACTGGCCGCCCTTGCGCACGACGATATGCAGCATCGTCGCGGGCGCCTCGTCAAAACTCTTGATCTCGCTGGTGTCGGACGAGACCTGCGTCCACGCCCCCGACGATGCGTAGGTCGCCGCCAGCCAATCCGCCGCGGGATAATTGTAGTAGCGGCCGATGCTGTCGCGGCCATCGCCATGGCCGATCTTGTAGCTCGCGTAGAACAGGCCACCGAGTTTCAACGCCCGATGGATCCGGCCGAGAATGCCGGCCAATTCGTCGCGCGGCACGTGCAGCAGGCACGCGCTGGCCCAGACGCCGTCATAGGCTTCCAGGTCGTCGAGCTCATCGAACAGCATCGCCTCGACCGGATGATTGATGCGGCGCGCCGCGACTTCAGCCATTTCAGGAGAACCGTCGGTCGCGCGCAGCACGAAACCTTCGGCAAGCATGACGGCGGCATGATTGCCGGCGCCGCAGCCGAGTTCGAGGATCGCCCCGCCCGGCGGCAACAGCTTGAGAAAGCCGATCAACCGGGTGGACGGTGCTTTCGCCCACCCGGCATAGGCCTCGGCATTGCGCCGGTAGAATTGCAGCGTGGCGTCGTCCACGGTGCGCCCCGCCGTCAGCTGTCGGCCAGACCGAGCATCAGCCGCATGTTCTGTACCGCGGCACCCGAGGCGCCCTTGCCCAGATTGTCGAGCCGCGCGACCAGCACGGCCTGGCGGTGCTTGTCGCTGGCAAAGACATAGAGCTCGAGCTGGTTGGTCTCGTTGAGTGCTTCCGGCTCGATCTTGCCGCTCGTGCTGGCCTCGTTCTGGAGCGGCATCGCCGAGACGTATTTGCTGCCGGCGTACCACTTCGCCAGCACGGCCTGCAGATCGGCTCCATCAGGCTTGCCCGGCAGCGCGTCGAGTTGCAGCGGCACCGAGACCAGCATGCCCTGCCGGTAGTTGCCGACCGACGGGATGAAGAGCGGCCGCCGCGTCAGATGCGAGTAGAGCTGCATCTCCGGCACGTGCTTGTGCTCGAAGCCGAGTCCGTAGAGATGGAACGCCGGCGCCGAGCCGTCTTCGAAGCTTGCGATCATCGACTTGCCGCCGCCCGAATAGCCGCTCACCGCATTGATGGTGACGGGATAGTCGGCCGGCAGCAGGCCACCGTCGACGAGCGGCCGCAGCAGCGCGATTGCGCCGGTCGGATAGCAGCCCGGATTGGAGACCTTTTTCGCGTTGCGGATCTTGTCAGCCTGGCCGGGGGCGAGCTCGGCAAAGCCATAGGCCCAGTCCGGCGCGACCCGATAGGCGGTCGAGGCGTCGAGCACCTTTGGCGCTGAGTTGCCCATGGTGTCGATCAGCGCGACGGTTTCCTTGGCGGCATCATCGGGCAGGCAGAGGATCACGAGATCCACCTCCTCCATCAGCGCGCGCTTGGCACCGGCGTCCTTCCGCTTGTCCTCGGCGATATGCTTCACCGCGACGTCGCCGATTGCATGCAGCCGTTCCTGGATGCCGAGCCCGGTGGTGCCTGAGCCGCCATCGACGAACACGGTGGCCTTGGTCGCACCGGTCTTGGTCTTAGGATTGGTATCGGTGAGGGTCATGGCACGTTCCTTTCGAGCTCATTCGTTTCGTTTGCTAGCACATTGGCCGCGCCTGCGCCGCCAATCCGGGGATGGGCAGCTATCCCTGGATCGAGCGCATCCTCGTCCACGTTGACAAGTCCCACTCAAGGAAACAGCGCGATCTGCTCCAGTCCGGTGGTTTCGGGCAAGCCGAACATCAGGTTCATGTTCTGGATCGCCTGTCCGGCCGAACCCTTCACAAGATTATCGAGCGTCGAGAGCACGATGGCGCGGTTCTTGATCCGGTCGGCGACGACGCCGATCTGAACGTAATTCGAACCACGCACGTTCTGCGTCTGTGGCAACACGCCCTTCTTCGTCACGTATACGAACGGCTCGTCGGCGTAGGCCTTTTCCAGCTCGGCGCGCAAATCGTCCGGCGTAGCCCCGTTCAGCTTGACATAGGATGTGCAGAACTCACCCCGCGCCATCGGAATGAGATGCGGGGTGAAGTTCACTGTCACGGCCGAGCCAGCGGCTGCGCCGATCTCCTGCTCGATCTCCGCCGAGTGTCGATGGCTTCCGACCGAATAGGGCGACAACCCTTCGCCGGCCTCGCTGAACAGCGTGTTCTGCTTCAGTCCCCGTCCGGCGCCGGTGACACCCGACTTGGCGTCGATGACGATGTCTTCGACGTCAATCAACCTTGCCTTGGCCAGCGGAACAAGCGCCAGCAGCACCGCCGTCGGATAGCAGCCGGGACAGGCCACCAGCCGCGCGGCCGTAACCTTCTCCCGGTAGAGCTCGGTCAGCCCATAGACAGCCTCGTCCTGCAATTCGAGCGCCCGGTGCTCATGGCCATACCATTGCGCGTAGCTGCCTTTGTTGCGCAGCCGGAAATCCGCGGACATATCGAGGATCTTGATTCCGGGATTGGCTTTCAGCACCGCAGCGATGATCTCTTGCGTCGTCCCGTGCGGCAGTCCGCAGAACACGGCATCGAGCCGCGTCCAGTCGACCTTTTCCCATTCCACGAGTTTTGGCAGGTCAAGCATGAAGAAGTGAGGAAACACCTCGCTCATCGTCTTGCCGGCATGGGTGTTGGCGGTAAGCGCGGTGATTTCGGCATTCGGGTGCCGCGCCAACAGGCGCACCGCGTCGGCGCCGGTGTAGCCGGACGCGCCCAGAATTCCGATTTTCTTCTTCGTCATTGCTCGCTCCTCGGAAGCGTCGTCATCTCGGTCCGTATCATCGCGAAAGCCTGCGGGCGCACCTCGCGCATCAAAGCCGCGATGTCCCGGGCACCGGAATCGGCCTGCAAAGCGAGCGCGTTGCCGACCGCCGCGAAATCGGCTTCGGATTTGTGCTGGTTCAGCTTGAAGCTGCCCTCCACCTCTTCCACCGTCATCTCAAGGCCCACGATCGCCTTCTTCATGGCATCGAGCCGCGGGGCTGTCATCTTGCCTGACGTCCACGGGGGCTTCGGCAGCAGCCGGTCCTCGAACTTGGCGCTCAGCGTGTCGATCTGAACCGCGAGTTCCTCATCCGACAGGGTCCGCACCGACCCGGTCAGATGCACGGCCTGATAGAGCCAGGTCGGCACCTGGTCGGGCGACACGTACCAGTCCGCCGACACATAGGCATCCGCGCCGTTGACGGCCAACAACCAGGGAGCCCCGCCCGCCAGCTTTACCAGCGGATTGTGACGGGCAACATGAAACAGCGCCCGCGGCGTGCCGTCGGCGGCGTAGGTCAAATAGAACGGCAGCACCGAGGCGATCGGCTTGCCGCCGTCCCACGCGCAGGCCATGCCGAAACCGCGCGCTTCCGCGAAGGCAAGGCTCGCGGCGCGGTCAGGCTTGAATACCGGTGGCGTATACATGGTCGAAACTCCTGCGTGACGAAGGAGCCGCCAGATCGAACCGCGTGTCTTTTTGAGGAGAGCGCCGCGGGATCAGGTCCGGCGGCAGAGGCGATGGTCTTAAACGCGAGCGACCGCCCATACCGCGATAATGCGGCGGCGGCGGGCAATGATGATGGTCGCGGCGTTGATCATGGGCGCGGCTATAGGGCCGCGCCCCCAAAGCGTCAAGAAGAATTGACGTCAAGAAAAACCGTTCAGATCGCCGGATTCCACGGTGCCGGCACCACGCGGTAGCCGACGCCGTCCTTCACCACGTTGCCGAGGCCCGGGAACGGATAATGGAAGCCCTGCACCTGGAGCCGCTCCGCGACCACCATGTCGTAGATGCGGCGGCGGGTCTTCTCCGCCACGTCGCCGTCCTGGTCGAAGAACGCATGCCAGCCGGGGTTGGTCGCGAACAGGTTCGGGTTGTTGGTGACGTCGGACTGGATGAAGACCTTGTCCGCCCCCGAGGCCAGCACGTAGGAGGTGTGGCCCGGCGTATGGCCGACGGTCTCGACCGAGGTCAGGCCCGGCGCGATCTCCTTGCCCCATTCATAGGGCGTCACCTTCTTCTTCAAGCCCGCCTCGAAGATGTTGCGGTTGTTCTTGAACAGGCCCGCCATGCGGCCGGCCGGTGCCCGGCTCATCTCGCCGTCATCCATCCAGAACTTCCATTCGGTGGCCGGCACCAGCACTTCGGCGTTCGGGAATGCCGGCGTGCCCTCGGCCGTCAGCAGGCCATTCACATGATCGCCGTGGAAATGCGAGATCACGACCATGTCGACATTCTTGGGGTCGAATCCGGCGGCAACGAAATTGTCGGCGAACAGGCCATTGGTGCCCTTGCTGCTGACCTTCGCCAGCGCACCGTTGCCGGTGTCGATCACCACGAGCTTGCCGCCGGTATTGAGCACGAGAGGCGCGAACCAGATCGTCATCATGTCGCGCGGCATGAACGCCTTCTCCAGCGCCGCATTGACGTCGTCGCGCTTCGCATTCGGAATGAATGAGTCCTCCAGCTTGAAGACATTCTTGCCGTCGGACACCGCGGTGACGAGGATGTCTCCGACCTTGTAGCGATAGAAGCTCGGCGCCTGCTTGTCGGCTACGGGCGCTGCGGCGACCGCGGGAACGGCTGATAACAATGGTGCGGTTGCGATGCCGGCAGCGCCAGCGAGAGCGTGACGTCGTGTCAATTCCATGTGTTGTCCTCCCAGTGAAGCGGCGCCCAATGAACTCGCGCTTGGTGCGCGGTTGTATCAGCGTTTCGATACTCGCGCGACGACTACAGCGCGAGCGGTTGTCCTCCCGGCCTACCCCCTGCGCGGTCGCGATATTCCTGACATCGTTACACCACCCGCCACATCCACTCGATGCCTTGGGCAATGACGTCGCCGAACAGCAGCAGCGCCGCGGACCAGACCAGCGCGGAGACGAAATTGGCGACCTGGAACTGCCAATACGACATCTCGAAAATGCCGGCCGCAAGCGGCACCGAGGCGCGCAGCGGACCGAAGAAGCGCCCGATGAAGATGCTCGGCACGCCCCATGTCTTCACGAAGGCTTCGCCGCGCGGCAGGATCTCAGGATAGCGCGACAGCGGCCACATCTGCGCGACCTGCTCCTTGTAACGATACCCGAACCAGTAAGAGAGCCAGTCGCCGAGCGCGGCGCCGATGCCGCCCGCAATCCAGATCGGCCAGAAGCTGATCCCGCTGACGCCGATCAGCGCGCCGATCGCAACCAGCGCGCCCCAGGCCGGCACCAGCAGCGAGATGAAGGCGAGCGATTCCGCGAACGCCAGCAGCAGGACGATCGGAGCGGCCCAGGCCTGGTGATGGCGCACGAATTCGGCCAGGGCCCGCGCAAGGTCTTCCATTTCGTCGTGTGCCTTCCGCTCCGTTGAACCTCGAATGAACCTTTCTACCGGCACGCAGCCTAAGAACAGGTAAGCCAGCCCATTGCGTGACATCAAGTCACAAAGCCGGGGATCAAACGTGATTTCCGACAGGCTCCGCGGTCCGGGCCGGCCGACATCTCCCTCATAAGAAAAAAGGATTCACTGGATGATCGGGTCACTCATGATGTGCGTGGGCGTTGTCGTCTTGCTGTTCGGAATGCTCGCGGGCATCGCCATGGGTATCCAGCACGACTTCACGTTGGGGCCGGCGCATGCGCATCTCAATCTCGTCGGCGGCGTGCTGCTGTTCCTGTTCGGCCTCTACTACCGGCTGGTGCCGGCGGCAGGCACGATGCTGCTCGCCAGGATCCAGGGCTGGCTGCATATCGTCGGCGGCATCCTGTTTCCGGCCGGCGTCGCCGCCGTGCTGTTGAGGGGGCCGGCGTTCGAGGCGGCCCCGATCGTCGGCTCGCTGATGGTGGTCGTCGCCATGGCCCTGTTCACGGTCGTTGTATTCCGCACCTCGCGGGCGTAATCGCGGGCACCTATCTACACAGGCGGCCGGCTCTTCAGGGGGCGGCCGCCCCCATTTTGCAGCCCATCCGTGGCATAGTCAGAGCAACCGATTCGCTGCGCCAAGACCGGCGCGCCACTTGAAGAACCATGGCCAAATCATTGAAGTCGAACGCCAAAAGTAAATCTGCCGACGACCTGTTCGGGGCTCCGGAGCCGAAGGGACGTGCACCGGCCAAGGCCGCCTCGCGGCCTGCAGCCGGCGCCGAAGCCGGCTATACGGCGGCCGATATCGAGGTGCTGGAAGGGCTGGAACCGGTCCGCCGGCGCCCCGGCATGTATATCGGCGGCACCGACGAGAAGGCGCTGCACCACCTGTTCGCCGAGGTGATCGACAACTGCATGGACGAGGCGCTGGCGGGTCACGCCACCTTCATCGACGTGGAGCTGACCACCGACGGCTTCCTGACCGTGACCGACAATGGCCGCGGCATTCCGGTCGACCCGCATCCGAAATTCCCCAAGAAGTCGGCGCTCGAAGTCATCATGTGCACGCTGCACTCGGGCGGCAAGTTCGACTCCAAGGTATACGAGACTTCGGGCGGTCTGCACGGCGTCGGCGTCTCCGTGGTCAACGCCCTCTCCTCGCGGCTCGAGGTCGAGGTCGCGCGCAGCGGGCAGTTGCATCGCATGACCTTCGAGCGCGGCCATCCCAAGGGCAAGCTCGAAGACCTCGGCAAGGTCAACAACCGCCGCGGCACGCGCATCCGCTTCAAGCCGGACACCGACATTTTCGGCGCCAAGGCGGCCTTCAAGCCGCAGCGTCTGTTCAAGATGACGCGCTCGAAGGCCTATCTGTTCGGCGGCGTCGAGATTCGCTGGCACTGCGATCAGGAACTGCTGAAGGGCGTCGAGGACGTTCCGGCGGAAGCCAAGTTTCACTTCCCCGGCGGCCTGAAGGACTATCTCGCCGCGGCGATCCATGCCGACACGCTGGTGCATCAGGATATCTTCTCCGGCAAGTCCGGCCGCAGCGGCGCGCATGGCGCCTGCGAATGGGCTGTCGCCTGGACCGCCGATGCCGACGGCTTCCTGTCGTCCTACACCAACACGGTGCCGACGCCCGACGGCGGCACGCATGAATCGGGCCTGCGCAGCGCGCTGCTGCGCGGCTTGAAGGACCACGCCGAGCGCGCCGGTCAGGGCAAGCGCGCGGCCTCGATCACCTCGGAAGACGTGATGGTGGGCGCGGCCGTGATGCTTTCGGTGTTCGTGCGCGAGCCTGAATTCCAGGGCCAAACGAAGGACCGTCTCGCCACTGCCGAAGCGCAGCGCATCGTCGAACAGGCGATGAAGGATCCGTTCGACCACTGGCTGTCAGGCAATCCGAACCAGGCCAACCGGCTGCTGGATTTCGTGATCGATCGCGCCGAGGACCGGCTGCGTCGCCGCCAGGAAAAGGAAACCGCGCGCAAGACCGCCGGCAAGAAGCTGCGCCTTCCCGGCAAGCTCGCCGATTGCTCCGACGCAGGCACTGAAGGCTCCGAACTCTTCATCGTCGAAGGTGACTCGGCCGGCGGCAGCGCCAAGCAGGCACGCGATCGCAAGACCCAGGCCGTGCTGCCGCTGCGCGGCAAGATCCTCAACGTCGCCTCCGCCGGCAAGGACAAGCTGACCGCCAACGCGCAGCTCTCCGATCTCGTGCAGGCGATCGGTTGCGGCACGCTCGCGCATTACCGCGAAGAGGATCTGCGCTATCAGCGCATCATCATCATGACCGACGCCGACGTCGACGGCGCGCACATCGCCTCGCTGCTGATCACCTTCTTCTATCGGCAGATGCCGCGGCTGATCGACGAGGGCCATCTCTATCTGGCGGTGCCGCCGCTCTACAAACTGAAGCACGGCACCAAGTCAATCTACGCGCGCGACGACGCGCACAAGGAAGAGCTGCTGAAGAGCGAGTTCAACGCCAACGCCAAGGTCGAGGTCAATCGCTTCAAAGGCCTCGGCGAGATGATGCCGGCGCAGCTGAAGGAAACCACGATGGATCCGGCCAAGCGCACGCTGCTGCGCGTGGTGCTGCTGGCCGATGATCGCGAGGGCACGGCCGACTCGGTCGAGCGGTTGATGGGTACCAAGGCGGAAGCCCGCTTTGCCTTCATCTCCGACAAGGCCGAATTCGCCAGCGACGACCTGCTCGACGTCTAGGATCAACCGACTGATTTGAAACGATTTTCCGGCCGCCCTCCTGATCGGGGGCGGCCGTTTTCGTTGGCCTCTTCGGAGCGCCCTGGCGCTTCGTTTTCGGGCGGTTGTGTCTCACCCGCAACAGCATTTCCGACGGAACCACGTATAGTCCTGACATGAGTTTCGGGAATCGGTGCCAACGCACCCCCGTCAGCGACCCGATCGAACGCTAGTCGAGGATTTGAATATGAAGAAGATTTTGCTCGCTCTGACCGCGGTTGCTGCGATGACGGGTTCCGCGTCGGCTGCCGATCTGGCCGCCCGCCCCTACACCAAGGCTCCCGCCCCGATCGCGGTGGCGCCGAGCTGGACCGGCTTCTACATCTTCGGCGGTGGCGGCGGCGGCGTCTGGGACGCTGACACCGGCGTCCAGTCAACCGCCACGGGTGCGCCGATCCTTGGCTTCAACCAGCGCCAGGGCGGTGATGGCTGGTACGGCACCGTCGGTGCCGGTTATGACTGGCAGACCGCCAACAGCTGGGTCCTCGGCGTGTTCGCCGACGGTCAGTTCGGCAGCCTGAAGGGCACCATCCAGGATCAGGGCCTCGGCGTCGCCGGTACCATCAAGAACGACTACAACTGGGCCGTCGGTGCGCGCCTCGGCTATCTGATCGCGCCGAACGTTCTGTCCTACGTCAACGCCGGTTACTCCAGCTCGCACTGGAAGGGCACCACCCTGTTCAACACCGCGACCGCTCTTCCGGTCGGCGGGCACACCAACGGCTTCGATCGCAGCGGCTGGTTCGTCGGCGGCGGCGTCGAGAACAACCTGAACATCTTCGGCATCACCGCGCCGGGCTGGTTCATGAAGACCGAGTATCGCGCCGCTTACTACGACAGCAAGAACATCTCCGAGCTGGCTGACGTCACCAACATCTCGAACGGCCGCGACATCACCTTCAAGCCGCTCGTCCAGACCATCAGCACCTCGCTGGTCTACCGCTTCAACTGGACCGGCCCGGTTGTTGCGAAGTACTGATCTCTTCTGAGCTAGAAGACCAAAAGCCCCGGCATCGTCCGGGGCTTTTTTGTTGCCCTGATGGCTTCGGAACTATCCCGCCCACCGCAGAGCCGGCCGGCTGCGCCTGATCTGGCCAGCACGGGTACGATCGGGCACTCTCGCGGCCAGATTCAAACCACAGCGGACAACAACAATGAAAAACGGACAGTTTGATCTCTCGGGCCGGGTCGCGATCGTCACCGGCGGCAATGGCGGCATCGGGCTTGGCATGGCACGCGGGCTGGCGGATGCCGGTGCGGCGGTGGCTGTGGTCGGCCGCAACGAGGCGAAATCGAAAGCCGCCGTCGAGGATCTCGGCAAGCGCGGCGTCAAGGCGATCGCGGTGGCAACCGACGTGACCGATAAGGCCGCGGTCGCGGCGATGGTCGAGCGGGTCGCCGGCGAGCTCGGCCGGATCGACATTCTCGTCAACAACGCCGGCATGAGCATCCGCAAGCCCCCGCACGAGCTCGAGCTCGACGAGTGGAGCAAGGTGATCGACACCAACCTCACCAGCGCGTTCCTGTGCTCGAAGGCGGCCTATCCGGCGCTCAAGGCATCGGGCCACGGCAAGATCATCAATATCGGCTCGATGATGTCGATCTTCGGCGCGAGCTTCGCTGCGGCCTATGCCGCGAGCAAGGGCGGCATCGTCCAGTACACCCGCGCCTGCGCCAACGCCTGGGCTCCGGACAACATCCAGGTCAACGCCATCCTTCCCGGCTGGATCGACACCGATCTGACCAAGGGCGCTCGCCAGCAGGTTTCCGGGCTGCATGAGCGCGTGCTCGCGCGCACGCCGGCCGCACGCTGGGGTGCCATCGACGACTTCGCAGGCATCGCCGTATTCCTGGCGTCGCCGGCGTCGGACTTCGTCACCGGCACCGCGATTCCCGTCGACGGCGGCTTTTCGGTCATGGCCTGAGCTTCACGAGCCCTGAAACACAGGAGCCCCGGCGCGTGCGCCGGGGCTCCTGCATCCTGTTCGCCTCGGTGTAAACTCAGTAGCGCGCGATCACCGGCGCGTCGAACTTGTAGTTCATGCGCACCACCGCCCATTGAATGTCGCGCGGCTTGGCGTCGAACGTGTAGGTCCCGGCCGAAGTGCCGGCGAGCTGATAGGTCTCACGCTCGAAGGCCGCGTAGTTGTATTCGACGCCGATGGTCCAGTTGCGGGTGATGCCGTATTCCCAGCCGGCACCGACCGTCCAGCCGCTGGCCCAGTGGGTCTGGCTGCCGGAGCCGGTTGCCGGCGGAACGTTGTCGACAACGGACAGACGGTTGTTCACGCCGGCATAACCGCCCTTGAAGTAAAGCAGGTTGTTCTGAATAGCGTAGCCGGCACGACCGACGATCGTCGCCATCGCATTCGCGCGCCAGCTGAACTGATCATCGTGGCTAAGGCCGAACACCGTGTTGGTGACGCGGCCGGAATTGTCGAGCCCGGAAATCGTGCCCTCGATGCCGAATACGAAATCGTTGGCCTGCCAGTTGTAGCCGATCTGGCCACCGCCCATGAAACCCGAGCCGCGCTGACGAAAGCCCTGGCCGGGAGCGAGATCGCCGAACGCCGTCGTGTTCGCGCTGTTGACCCACTGCTCGTTGGTCCAGGCGCCACCGAGATGGCCACCAACGTAGAAGCCTGCCCAGTTGTAGATCGCTTCCACATAGGCCGGCGCCTTGGTGTACGGACGTGCCGCGAGATCGGCGGCCGACGCAGCGCTGACGCCAAGCGCCGTGGTCACGGTCAGCGCGGCAATGAATCTCGCATGAAACACGGTGGCACCCCCAGGTTGTCTGATGGGGATGAGCTTTCCCAGAGAGACCCTTACCAAAAGGAAATCTCGGGAACCGGCAACGCAGAATCCGTGTCCGCCGGTTTCGAATCATGTCTCTCTGTTGCAATCGCGCAACTTCTAGCGACCAGTTTAAGAGGCTGTTATCCCTAATAAATTCCGTCTCGCGCGTTCGACGCGCGTCAGCTCGCAGCCGGCGAATGCACGTGCTCCGGCCGCACCCCGACGGCGACAAGACGTGCCGTGAGGCCCTGCAGCCAGGGCATTGCCGTGATCAACCGCAGCGCGAACGGCATCGGCTGATCGCCTGCCTTCAGCGCGGCACTGATGATGTTGTTCTGCGCGATCACCTGCATGCGCTGGGTCAGGCGCACCGGAAATTCGCGGCGGCGCCTCACCGCGTCGAGTTCATCCTCCGACGGGCAGCCTTGTGCGAGCTTCGTCGCCAGGATGTTTGCGGTCGCGACCGCGTCCTGCACTGCGAGGTTGACGCCGACGCCGCCGATCGGCGACATCGCGTGCGCGGCATCGCCGATACAGAGCAGGCCGGGCCGGGTCCAGCGCGTCAGGCGATTGATCGCGACCGTGAGCAGCTTCACGTCGTCAAAACTCTTCACGTCGCCGATGCCGGGCTTGAGGATCGGCGCGAGGCGCAGCACATCGTCGAGCAATGCCGGCAATCCCCTCACCTTCACCGCCTCGTATTGTCCCTTGGCGATCACATAGGCGCATTGCCAATAGTCGCCGCGATCGAACGTCACCATCATCTTGCCGTTGTCGACGCGGGCGAACAAATTCTCGGTCTCGTCCGGACGCCGCCCGACACGAAACCACAACACATCCATCGGCGCGCCGATCTCCTCGACCGCGAGGCCGGCACGCTCGCGCACCATGGAATGGCGGCCATCGCAGCCGATGGTGAGATCCGCCTCGATGTCGATAGGGCCGTCAGGCGTGTTCGCGCGCACGCCCGCAATCGCGTCGCCACGCCGGATCAGGTCGGTCGCCTCCGCGCTCATCAGCACCTTCAGCGCGCTGAAACGCTTGCCGCTCTCGCGCAGGAAATTGAGGAAGTCCCACTGCGGCATCATCGCGATGAAGGGATATTTGACGCTGAGGCGGCTCAGGTCGGCGACCCGCACCGAGGTGCGGCCGAATATGCCGTCGAGCGCCTGGATGTCCTGGTGCGGCAGCTTCAGGAAACCGTCGATCAGGCCGAGCTCGTCCATCACCTGCAGGGTCGAGGGATGCACGGTGTCGCCGCGGAAATCGCGGAAGAAGTCGGCGTGCTTCTCCAGCACCACGACATCGACCCCGGCGCGTCCGAGCAGGTAACCGAGCATCATGCCGGCCGGTCCGCCGCCGACCACGCAGCAGCGCACCTTCATCTGACGCGTCTTAGGTCCCGCCGGATTGCCTGCATCCATGATGCCGTCCTTGCCGCTGTCTCGCCTCTCAGGCTCCGACTGTAACGCGGTTCGGACGACAAGGATGCAATGCCATCGCCTGCAAAACTATCGCCGGAACGTCTTGATTTCCGACACGCTGCCGTCGCGATAGGTCAGCTCCACCGAGACCGATTTGGTCTGCGGTGCGAGCTTCAGATAGGGCTGCGCGTCGGACGGGATCGCGCTCGGATCGCGCGAATTGCAGACCGGCATCTTCAGGACCTTGTCCGGCACGGCGCTATCTATGCCGATCCGCACCTCGCGGATCGCGCAGCGATACGACATCAGATGCGTATAGTAGACCAAGAGCCCGTTGAACTCGCGGAACGCCAGCCAGCTGGTCGCGGTCATGTCGAGAATCTTGCGCTGGTCGCGGATTAGGGCGGCGTCGGGATCGAACTTGATCGGGAACGGCCCCTGCATCTCGCCCTGTGTATCGACATAGCGAATCTCGATGGTGGCCGCCGGCGCGTCGGCGGGCAGCTCGATCGACGGATTGGGCATCCGCTTGCGCGTGCGCGGATCGAGCGTGTCCATGAAGCCGGTTTCGCGGAAATCACCGCTGTCGCCGATCCGCCAGGAAATGCCGAGCGTCGGATCGGCGATCGAGAACACGACGGTCCAGCCGCCATTGTGCCGCGAGAAGCTCGCGATCGGCGCGTTGATGGAGTCCTCCTTCGGCAGCTTCGGCACCGATACCGGCGGCAGCGCGGCCACCTGCTGCGGTGGAGCGGACGCCTTGGCAACCTCGCCCTGCGCCTTCGCCTGCTCCTTGGCGATCCCGTTCAGGAAGACGTCGTCGACCATCTGGTCGAAATAGACCGGGATCTGCTTGTGCTTCACGGTCTCGGCCATCTCGCTGACCAGACGCCGCGTGCGCTGCGCGACCTGCACGAGGTTTTCGCCGGGCTGCAGCAACTCCCTGGCGAAGGTTCGCGTGAATACCGAATTGGGATTGGCATCGTCGTTCGAGAGACGGTCGAGCGCGGTCTGGCGCGGCCCCGCCGAGAACACCGAGAACACGCCTTCGGGCAGTTGCGTCATCGGCGCCAGGCCGCCGCCGCCGGCGACGGCGCGCGTACCGGCCCGCTCGAACGGATTGTTGCGGCAGGCGTCGAACACCAGGATCGAGGTGCGCGCCTTCTTGTTCTGCAACCGCTCGATGATGCGGTCGGCGAGAACAGAGGCGTCGCGCACCAGTTCCTCCTGCCCCTCGGTCGCGGCCGGCACGTCGGTCGGCAGCAGGAAATTCTGGCCGGCGATCTCGAAGCCGTGGCCGGCATAGAAGAAGAACGCGGTATCGCCGGGTTCCACGGCGCGGTCGAACGCGAGCAGCGTCTCGGAGAACGCCTGCCGATTCAAATTCTCGGCCACCATCACGTTGAAGCCGAGCTGCTTCAGCGTGTCGCCCATGGTGCGGGCGTCGTTGACCGCCTTCTGCAGCTTGGGCACGTTCCTGTAGTCATTGTTGCCGATCACCAGCGCGACGCGCTTTTCGGCCTGGGCGGGCGCGGCCAATGCGCCAAATGCAATGGCCAAAAAGATCGCCGAAAGTCTCGAAAACCAGCTCATCATCCCGTTTCTCGCCTGCACGAGCAGTGCGCCGCCCAAGCGACGGCCGCCTAATAGTCGGATCAGCCGTTTGGCCGGTTCAAGGCCGACCACACCGGGTCACCGTCCCGACCGCCGCGACGGGGCCACCATGGGCCGCCCCGTCCGTCTCAGGTCAAGTTTCTTTTTACGGCCGGCATGATAGATTCGGGCCTTCACTCCGGCGCGAGCTCTCCACGGGTCCCAAGGGCTTTTCCGTGCACACATGGTCCACCGATCAAGTCGATCCCCGGGATCGCTTCGACTATTGGCGCGAGGTCCGCGCCAAGGGGCTGTTCGGCGTCACCGCGGAGCTCGAGCCCGACCGGCGCCAGGACTTCTTCGGTGAGTTTACGCTGCGCCAGCTTGGCGATGCCGGGCTGGTCGAGCTGCGTGCCTCGCCCTACCGGGTCGAGCGGCGCACCGGCGATATCGCCGATGCGGCGAGCAACAGCCTTTGCATCTACCAGCAGCTCGGCGGCGGCGGCTGGTTCGGCGGCGCGCTGCTCGACGAGTTTGCGGTTCGCGACGGCATGTTCGCGACCAGCTATTCGGACCTGCCTTATCGCACCGTCCCGCTGCATGACGACGGCTTCCAGCTGCGCATCATCAAGATTCCGGTAGCGAACGTCGTGCCGCCGGGCGCCGAGCTCGGCGAGCTCGTCCCCAAGCCGGTGCAGGATGAGACCGCGCTACGGATGCTGCTGGAATCCTGCTTCCGCGACCTGATCGAAGGCAAGGACGCCGCGGCGGCGGATACGGCTCCGATAGTGCAGGCGCTTGCCCATATCGCGCTGATCGAGCGCGGTCACATGCGGCCGAAGAGCAGGCTCGCGCAGCAGGCCCTGCGCAGCGGCCATCTGTCGCTGGCCCGCCGCCTGATCCGGCGGCATCTCTCGAGTGCGGCGCTGACGCCAACCCTGATCGCCGGCCTGCTCGGCATCTCGGTCCGTCACCTGCACATCCTGTTCGAGGAAACCGGGAACAGCTTCTCGGAGACCGTCACCATGCTCCGGCTCGCGCAAAGCCGCCACCTGCTCCGCGAGCAGCCCAGGCAGACCATCGCCGAGGTCGCCTATGCCTGCGGCTTCGAGAGCCTCGCGACGTTCTACCGCCTCTTCAATGCGTCCGAATCGATGACGCCGGGCGATTACCGGGCGCGACGGGCTTGAGCGTCGATCCGGGGACCGGCCGGTGCCCTTCGCCCACGACCCTGCATCTCCTTGAACTCCGATCCGCCGCTCCCTGAAGCGAAGTGATCAGCCTGCGCGCATTGAGAAGATAATTTCCGGCGACTTCGCCAGAACCACGCTGGCGCTTCGCCCGGGCTCGACAAAGCCAATCCCGTTACCGGCGACGCGCGCTCTCATGCAGAGCGAGGGGTCACGCACGATGCGCGGTAAGCAGAAGGATCAAGGCGCGGAAACGCTATCCACGCGCCCCGCGCGCGTTCCCGGCCTCGATGCCGTGGACCTGCAGATGGGTCAAATTCAAGCCCAGGAGCTTGCACGTCGCGGTTCTCCAACGACAAGCAATCGCGGCTGGGCGCCGTTGCTCGAAGCCTGCCTTGCCGACTTCAAGGAAGCCACGGAGACCGGTGATACCGCGCGCATTCCTGCGCTGGTCAAGATCGTGGCCGACCTTGCGCTGATCGAGCGCGGCGCGATCCGGCCGGGCAGTCGCCGCGCCCAGCAGGCGCT
>NZ_JACMYK010000123.1 GCF_020889785.1 Bradyrhizobium acaciae | reverse complement strand
CCGCCCGCGCGCCTTACCCCTCTCCCTAACCCTCCCCCGCAAGGGGGGAGGGAACCCATCCGTTCGTACCTCCCTGACTCACGTTCAGCGCACGAGGCCGACACGCGGACCTGTGACCGCACTTCCTGATCAATCGTTGAAGTCGATGTGCTTGTCGTAGACGATCTTGCCCTTGTCATTCTTCACGACATTGTAGCCGTGCAGACCGTCGCCGTTCTTGTCGAAATTATATTCGCCTTCGGCGCCGGCGAACTTCTGCGTCGCCAGGATGGCCTCGCGGATCTTGGTCGGATCGGTCGAGCCGGCCTTGTTGATCGCCGCCGACAGGATGGTGATCGCGTCATAGGGCCAGGCGCTCTGGTTATCGGGCGCGGTCTTGTAGGCATCGCGATAAGCCTTGCCGAACGACTTCGCGACATCGCTCGAATCTTCGGCGAAATCGGCGACGCCGTAGGTACCGAACAGCGCGGGACCGGCGAGCTTGGTCGAGGAAACCGCCACGACCGAGGGCGAGCCGACCCACGGAATGTTGACGCCGAGCTGGCGCAGCTGCCGGGCAAAGATGCCGAGGTCGTTCTCGAAAGTGAAGTAGGTGCCGAGCACATCGGCGCCGGATTGCTTCACGGCCAGCACCACCGGGGTGAAGTCCTGGCTCTGGTTGGCGTAGCCCTGGTCGAGCACCGGCGGCGCGCCGAGCTTGGTCAGCGCTTCGGTGAGTGCCTTGCCACCCGCGGTACCGAAGGCATCGGTGGAATGCACGATCGCCCACTTCTTCTTGCCGAGCGTGTTGACGCCGAAGTCGGCGATCACGCGGCCGGAATAGTTGTCGTTCGGGCGGAAGCGGAACAGCCAGGGATTGCCGGAATGGGTGAGATCGGGATTGGTGCCGCCGATCATGACCGGCTTGCCGACCTTGATCACGTCGGGCGCCATCGCCTGCACCTGGGTCGAGCGGATCGAGCCGAGGAAGGCGACGATGTCGGATTGCGCGGCGAGCTTGGAGAACGCCAGCACGATGCCCGGATTGGTGGTCTGATCGTCCTCGATCACGAGCTCGACCTGCTTGCCGAGCACGCCGCCGGCCTTGTTGACCGCAGCCAGCGCCAGCTTGGCGCCGTTCTGGGCCCAAAGCCCCTGCTCCGCTGCCGGTCCGGTCACCGGCACGCACATGCCGATCTTGATGGTCGCGCCCTGCGCCCATGCGCTGCGCATCAGCGCGGGAGCAGCGAGACCTGCCGCCAAGCCGGCGGAAAACTCACGCCTCGTCAGTTTCATTCCATCCTCCCTGTCATGCGCCGAACTTGCATGTCGGCTGCGTTGCGACGAGCTGACGCGTCGATCTGTTGCCCACTCCGCAGCCGTCAATCGGCGCGACGAACAAACGTGAGCGCCACTGCAGCGCACAAGACGCGCAACGGCGGCCATCGATCTGGCGTTTGGCGTAGCTAAACATGATTGCACATTGCACGCAATAGTCAAAAGTTCGCTGGCAACGGTGCGTAAATGCCTGCTACCAGCGACCGTGGCGGGATCACGTGATAGTGTGACCGACGGGCAGCCCATTCATGTCGATTCCAAGAACGAAATCGCAGACCAGACGGAAACAGCCGGCCTACGCGCTGATCAAGAGCGCATTGGCAAAGCATATCCGGGCTGGCGACGTTCCGCCGGGCACGGTTCTCTCCGAATCGGCGATCGCGACCTTGTTCGGCTCCAGCCGCTCGCCGGTACGGCAAGCCTTCGAACAGCTCGAGCTCATCGGCCTGGTGCGCCGGTTCGACGGCCGCGGCGTCATCGCCGGCAAGCGCAAGGTCGAACCGCGGCGCGTCCCGATCACGCCGGAGATGTTTGGGCTGACCGACGGCCCGGTCGAGGCGGTGCGCAGCGACGCCTGGGACGCTCTCTATTACAAGCTCGAACGCGAGATCATTTACCGGTCGCTGTTCGGGCGCTTCCGTGTCAGCGAGCTGGCTCTGGCGCGACACTTTCGGGTCGGACGCACGGTTGCGCGCAATCTGCTGCTACGCGCGCAGGCGATCGGAATCCTGGAGAAAGGCGCCAAGGCGCACTGGTATGTGGTGCCACTGGACGAGGATCGCCTCCGCGACATTTTCGAGGTGCGCGCAACGCTCGAGCCGCTGCTGCTGAAATCCGCTGCGGCGAAGATTCCTGCCGAACTGCTGGACAGCATGGCGGAGCGGCTGCGCGAGGGAATCCAATTTCGCAGCCGCGTCGGCGTCGGCGAGCTCGATGAGATCGAGGGCGACCTCCATATCCGCTGCCTGGGTTACGGCATCAATCGCGAGATGCTCGAAGCGCTCAAGCGCACCCACTGCGCCTTCGTGATCGGCAAGCACATTCAGGTGGCCCTCACTGCGCCGCAGATCGATTCCTTCATGGACGAACATCTGGTGATCATCGAAGCCCTGCGAGCGCGCGACGGCGATGCGGCCGCCGCGATCTTGCGCCGCCATATCGAATGGTCGCATTCGAAGGTCGCCGGCTGGATCGCCGAATTCCGCGCCATCAACGTGATTTCGCGCGTGCCCTACATGGCCTGAACGGCACTGCCGCGCGTCAACGCGGCTAGTCTTCGGCCTCGACTTCGGCTTCAGCGGCCGAGCCCATTCCGGCAAGACTGGCTTCCAGCGCCCCCAGCATCTCCTGCAGCTCGGCAAGCTTGCGCGCGCCGTAGCGCTTGGTGATGGCGGCGTAGATCACCTCCGACGTCGGCGCCACCGCCTCGATCAGCTTCAGCCCCTTGGCGGAGATCGAAACCACCGCACGCCGCGCATCGTTCTCTGCCGCTCTCCGCTCGATCAACGCGCGGGCCTCGAGATCGCGCAGGATTCGCGACAGGCTCGGACCAAGCAGGAACGCCACGCGGGCGAGCTCGGTGACCTCGATCTCGTCGACCGCAGTCAGCGCACGCAAAATCCGCCACTGCTGCTCGGTCAGCCCGTGATTGCGCAACGACGGGCGGAATTGCCGCATCACCGCCTCGCGCGCGCGGAGCAGCGACATCGGCAGCGAGCGCGAGAACTCGCGCATCGGGGTCCGTCGCGCCGACGCGTCGTCCTCCGGCCGTATCTCGTCCAATTTCTTGCGCGCCATGACCTAATCCCGATCGTGATGACGTCTGTTTGAGACGTCGTCACGATTTATCTCTCTGTTTGAGCATGATCCTGATCGGAAAACCGGTACCCACTTTTCCGGATCATGCAACATGGCCGCAAACTTTTGCACCGCAACATGCCTTGATTCAGTTTGCGGGAATTCACTTAACATGTTAATCATCTCCCGACATCCACTTTTGTGTAGCACGCATGGCCCTCTCCAAGGACGATATCCGCGCTGCCGCCGAGCGGCTCGACAGTGCGGAAAAGACCCGCAAGCAAATCCGCCAGCTCTCGTTGGAATACCCCCGCATTACCCTCGAAGACGCCTACGCGATTCAGAAGGCTTGGGTCGAGATGAAGGTGGCGCAGGGGCGCGTCGTCAAGGGCCACAAGATCGGCCTGACCTCGAAGGCGATGCAGAGTGCGCTTAATATCGACGAGCCCGATTCCGGCGTTCTGCTCGACGACATGTTCTTTACCGATGGCGGCCTGGTGCCGACCGATCGTTTCATCGCAACCCGCGTCGAGGCCGAGCTCGCCTTCGTGATGAAGCATCGTCTCGCCGGACCGAACTGCACGCTGTTCGATGTGCTCAACGCCACCGACTTCGTGGTCCCGGCGCTGGAAATCCTCGATACGCGTGTCGAACGCGTCGATCCCGAGACCAAGGCGACGCGCAAGATCTTCGACACCATCGCCGACAACGCCGCCAATGCCGGCATCGTGCTCGGCGGCCGGCCGATCCGCCCACTGGAGGCCGATCTGCGCTGGATCGGCGCGCTGTGCTTTAGAAATGGCCAACTCGAGGAAACCGGTCTCGCCGCCGGCGTGTTGAATCATCCGGCGACCGCAGTGGCGTGGCTTGCCAACAAGATCGCGCCGAACGGGCTGGCGCTGGAGGCCGGACAAATCGTGCTGGCAGGCTCCTTCATCCGTCCGATCGAGACCCGCAAGGGCGACACCATCCAGGCCGATTACGGACCTTACGGTTCCGTGAGCTGCTACTTCGCCTGACGCACTCAGCAGGAGCGCTGCATGCCGCATTTCACGCTTGAATATTCAGCCAATCTCGACGGTCTCGTCGATATGGGCGCGACCGTCGAGGTGGTCCGCAAGGCCGCGGTCGAGACCGGCATCTTCCCGCTCGGCGGCATTCGGGTCCGCGCCATCAGGTGCGAGCACTACGCGATCGCCGACGGCCGCAAGAACTACGGCTTCCTCGACATGGTGCTGCGGCTCGGCGAAGGCCGCGACCTTGCCGCCCGCAAGAAAGCCGGCGAGCACATCTTCAAGGCGCTATCGGCCCATCTCGATCCGGTATTCGCCAACAGCAAGTTCGCTTTGTCGTTCGACATGCAGATCAACGACAAGGAAACCAGCTGGAAACGCAACAATATCCACGACGCACTGAAGGTGGAGACGGTCAATGGATAAAGCGACAGCGAAATCATCAGCCGACGTATTCCAGGCCAATCGCGATCGCGCCGGGCCCCTGCTCGCCAAGTTGAAAGCAGAAGGCATCGGCAACGTGATCGACGGCAAGGTCGTGCCGGCGGCCTCCGGCCAGACCTTCGAGACGAAATCGCCGATCGACGGTACGGTGCTTTCGACCGTGGCGCGCGGCAATGCCGAGGATATCGACCGCGCGGCAACCGCTGCGGCCAAGGCCTTCAAGGGCTGGCGTGAC
This sequence comes from Bradyrhizobium acaciae, assembly GCF_020889785.1. GTDB lineage: Bacteria > Pseudomonadota > Alphaproteobacteria > Rhizobiales > Xanthobacteraceae > Bradyrhizobium > Bradyrhizobium acaciae. The sequence goes on along the minus strand of NZ_JACMYK010000123.1, from coordinate 16,648 downwards.
ATGCCGGCAGCCCAGCGCCGCAAAGTGCTGCATCGCGTCGCCGATGCAATCGAGGAGCGCGCCGACGACATCGCCGTACTCGAATGCATCGACACCGGCCAGGCGCACCGCTTCATGGCAAAGGCCGCGATCCGGGCCGCGGAGAATTTCCGCTTCTTCGCCGACAAATGCGGTGAAGCCCGTGACGGCCTCAACACACCCTCGGACGAGCATTGGAACATCTCGACCCGGGTGCCGATCGGCCCGGTCGGCGTGATCACGCCGTGGAACACGCCGTTCATGCTCTCGACCTGGAAGATCGCGCCGGCGCTCGCGGCCGGCTGCACGGTGGTGCACAAGCCGGCGGAATGGTCGCCGGTGACCGCCGATATGCTGGTCAAGCTCGCCAAGCAGGCCGGGCTTCCGGACGGCGTGCTGAACACCGTGCACGGTTTCGGCGAAGAGGCCGGCAAGGCGCTGACCGAACACGCCGCCATCAAGGCGATCGGCTTCGTCGGCGAGAGCTCCACAGGATCTGCGATCATGGCGCAGGGCGCGCCGACCCTGAAGCGGGTGCATTTCGAGCTCGGCGGCAAGAACCCGGTGATCGTGTTCGACGATGCCGATCTCGACCGCGCGCTCGATGCCGTCGTGTTCATGATCTACTCGCTCAATGGCGAGCGCTGCACGTCGTCGAGCCGGCTGCTGGTTCAAGCGAGCGTTGCCGGCAGGTTCATCGAGAAGCTGACCGCGCGCGTGAAGGCGCTGAAGGTCGGCCACCCCCTCGATCCCGCAACCGAGATCGGGCCGCTGATCCACGAGCGGCATCTCGCCAAGGTCTGCAGCTATTTCGACGTCGCAAAGAAGGACGGCGCCACGATCGCGGTCGGCGGCAAGCCGCATGACGGTCCCGGCGGCGGCCACTATGTGCAGCCGACACTGGTGACGGGTGCGAACGCTAACATGCGCGTCGCGCAGGAAGAGGTGTTCGGCCCGTTCCTGACCGTGATCCCGTTCAAGGACGAGACTGACGCCATCGAGATCGCCAATGGCGTGCAGTACGGCCTGACCGGCTATGTCTGGACCGGCGACATGGGCCGCGCGCTGCGCGTCGCAGATGCGCTGGAAGCCGGCATGATCTGGCTGAACTCGGAAAACGTCCGCCACTTGCCGACCCCGTTCGGCGGCATGAAGTCGTCAGGCATCGGCCGCGACGGCGGCGACTACTCGTTCGAATTCTACATGGAAACCAAGCATGTCTCGCTCGCGCGCGGGACGCACAAGATTCAGAAACTGGGAATTTAGCCAGGACTGTCATTGCGGGGCGACGCTTAGCGGCGAGCCCGGAATGACGAAAGATAGAGGAAACACCAATGCCCGTTCCGACGCACGTTTTCGATCCGCCGTTCAACATCATCCGCTGCAGCCACGCCGTGCTCGACGTCACGGACCTCGACAAGAGCGCCGCCTTCTACGAGAAGACGGTCGGCCTTCACATCGAGGACCGCGACGACAAGTCGGTCTATCTGCGCGCCAGCGAGGAGCACCAGCATCACTCGGTGGTGCTGCGCAAGGCGGCAAAAGCCGCCTGCAACCGGCTCGGCTTCAAGGTCGGCAACGACGGCGACCTCGACAAGGCGGCCGCTTTCTGCTCCGAGAACGGCATCGCCTACGCCTTCGTCGACCAGCCGTTCCAGGGCCGCACGCTGCAATTCACCGATCCGTTCGGTTTCCAGATCGAGCTCTACGCCACGATGGAGAAGCGCCCGCATCTGCTGCGCCGCTACGATCTCTACAAGGGTTGTCATCCGCAGCGGCTGGATCATTTCAACGTGTTCGCCGCCGAGGTGCAGGACACCGTCGACTTCTACGCCCGGCTCGGCTTCCGCCTCACCGAATATGCCGAGGAGGACGGCGACAACGGCCGCATCGCCGCCGCCTGGATGCACCGCAAAGGCAATGTCCACGACTTCGCGATCACCAACGGCCGTGGCCCGCGCCTGCACCACATCGCCTATTGGGTGCCGACCGCAATGAACATCGTGCATCTCTGCGACGTGATGGCCTCGTCCGGTTTCCTCAAGAACATCGAGCGCGGCCCGGGCCGGCACGGCATCTCCAACGCCTTCTTCCTCTACATCCGCGATCCCGACGGCCACCGCATCGAACTCTACACCAGCGACTATTTCACTGGGGATCACGACCATGAGCCGCTGCGCTGGTCGCTGCGCGATCCGCGCCGGCAGACGCTGTGGGGCGCGCCGGCGCCGCGCTCCTGGTTCGAGGAAGGCTCGACTTTTGCCGGCCAGGCCGTGCGCGAGCCCCGCTTCGTCGCCGACGTGCTGGTTGCGGATTAGCGCACGTCTCCATCCACTCGTCGTCCCTGCGAAAGCAGGGACCCATAACCCCAGGACCGCGTTGCGGCCAAGATCGTCGCCCCGCGTGCCATAATGTGAAGCCTGTGGTTATGGGTCCCGGCTCGCGCTTCGCTCGGCCGGGACGACATCAAGAATTGGATTGCTTATGACAGCCCCTCGCCTCGCCACCTATTCCCTCAACGGCGCCACCAGCTATGGCGCCGTCACCGACACCGGGATCGTCGACCTCTCGTCGCGCTTCGCCAAGGATTATCCGACCTTGCGCGAGGCGATCGCCGCCGGCGCACTGACCAGGCTCGTGGAGGATGCCGCCAAGCTCGCCCCCGACCACGCGCTCGACGCGGTCACCTGGCAGCCGCCGATTCCGGCGCCGGACAAGATCATCTGCATCGGCGTCAACTATCCGGACCGCAATGCCGAGTACAAGGACGGCACGGACGCGCCGAAATACCCGAGCATGTTCCTGCGGGTCCCGCGCTCCTTCATCGGCCACAACACGCCGGTGGTGCGGCCGCGCGTCTCGCCGCAGCTCGACTACGAGGGCGAGCTGGTGCTCGTGATCGGCAAGGCCGGCCGGCATATCCCGGAGAGCGCCGCGCTCGATCACATCGCCGCGATCACGCTCTGCAATGAAGGCACCGTCCGCGACTGGGTGCGCCACGCAAAATTCAACGTCACTCAGGGCAAGAATTTCGATTCCACCGGCAGTCTCGGCCCGTGGATCGTGCCCTACACCAGCGAAGCGCAGATCGCCGATATCCGCCTGACCACACGGGTCAACGGCGAAGTCAGGCAGGACGACCGCACGTCGCGCTTGATCTTCGGCTTCCGCTACCTCATCAACTACATCTCGACCTTCACGACACTGGTTCCCGGCGACATCATCGTCACCGGGACGCCGACCGGAGCAGGTGCGCGGTTCGATCCGCCGCGCTATCTGAAGCCCGGCGATATCGTCGAGGTCGAGGCCGAAGGCGTCGGCATCTTGCGTAACGGCGTCGTCGACGAGGCCATCCAACCCTGCCAAGCAAAGTGGACAGTGCCATGACCTCAACATCCGGCGGCGAAGCGATCGTCAACGGTCTCGTCGCCCACGGCGTCGACACCGTATTCGGCCTGCCCGGCGCGCAGATCTATGGCCTGTTCGATGCCTTCCACCAGGCACAGCTCAAGGTGATCGGCGCCCGGCATGAGCAGGCCTGCGGCTACATGGCGTTCGGCTATGCCCGCTCCTCGGGCAAGCCCGGCGTATTCAGCGTGGTGCCCGGCCCCGGCGTGCTCAACGCCTCGGCGGCGCTGCTGACCGCATTCGGCTGCAACGAGCCGGTGCTGTGCCTGACCGGCCAGGTGCCGACGCAATTCCTTGGCAAGGGCCGCGGCCATCTGCACGAGATGCCGGACCAGCTCGCGACGCTGCGCACCTTCGTGAAATGGGCGGACCGGATCGAATACCCCGACAACGCGCCCGCGATGGTGTCGCGCGCCTTCCAGGAGATGCTGTCGGGCCGGCGCGGTCCCGCATCGCTGGAGATGCCGTGGGACGTCTTCACCCAGCGCACCCTGGTTGCCCCCGTCAAGCCATTCGATCCGTTGCCGGCGCCGCAGCCTGATCCGGATCGCATCAAGGCGGCCGCCGATCTGATCGCCGGCAGCAAGGCGCCGATGATCTTCGTCGGCAGCGGCGCCATCGAGGCGCGCGAGGAGATTCTCGAACTCGCCGAGACGATCGACGCACCCGTGGTCGCATTCCGCAGCGGCCGCGGCATCGTCTCCAACGCGCATGAGCTCGGGCTCACCATGGCATCCGCCTACAAGCTCTGGCCAAAGACCGATTTGATGATCGGCATCGGCACCCGCATGGAGCTGCCGACGATGTCGCGCTGGCCCTATCAACCGGCCGGCCTCAAATGCGTACGGATCGACATCGATCCGGTCGAGCTGCGCCGCTGGCCGGCCGATGCTGCCGTGATCGCCGACGCCAAGGCCGGCACCGCCGACCTCGTCGCCGCGGTCCGGAAAGCGGGCTACAGCAAGACCTCGGGCCGCCGCACCACGATCCGCGAGGCGACTGCGGCCACTGAGCAGGAGATTCAACGTATCCAGCCGCAGATGGCCTATCTGAAGATCCTGCGCGAAGTGCTGCCGGCGAACGCGATCGTCACCGACGAGCTGTCGCAGGTCGGCTTCGCCTCCTGGTACGGTTTTCCGATCTACGAGCCGCGCACCTTCGTCACCTCGGGCTATCAGGGCACGCTCGGCTCGGGCTTCCCGACCGCGCTCGGCGCCAAGGTCGCAAATCCGAACAAGCCGGTGGTCGCGATCACAGGCGATGGCGGCTTCATGTTCGGCGTACAGGAGCTCGCAACCGCGGTGCAGTTCAAGATCGGCGTGGTGACCTTGGTCTTCAACAACAACGCCTATGGCAATGTCCGCCGCGACCAGCGCGAGCGCTTCGACGGCCGCGTCGTCGCCTCCGACCTGGTGAATCCGGATTTCGTCAAGCTCGCGGAATCCTTCGGCGTCGGTGCCGCGCGCGTCACCTCACCCGATCACTTCCGCCCCGTGCTGGAGAAGGCGCTGGCCGACGGCGGGCCCTATGTGATCTCGGTGGAAGTGCCGACCGATTCCGAAGTCTCGCCCTGGGCTTTCATTCATCCGGCAAGAAATAACTAGGCGCTCTTCACACCGCGTTGCAGCCGCGACGCGGCGATCACGAGCAGGCCGGCGCCGGCGACCGACCAGCAGGCGACCGGCGCCCATTGCACCAGCGGCGCATAATCCGGCAGCTTCTGCAGGCCGCCGGCAACCGCCGCCATCCGCGCAAAGGTCGCAAGCGCCAGCGCCGAGAACACCAGCCCCGTGACCTTGCCTTCGGCGCCGGTCTCCCCGATCGCGAGCGCCGCCGACACCGCGCTCATCAGCATGCAGCCCCAGGCGGCTCCCGCCATGAACTGCGCCACGATCAGGCCATTGAGGCTGCCGGCGATCTCCGCGGCAACGATGGCAAAAGCACCGAGCAGTCCTGCCGCACCCATCACGATCAAGCCGCCACGATGCTTGACGACGATGCTTGCCGGAAACATCGCGATGTTGAAACCGATCCAGAACACCGGCATCAACCATTGCAGATCGTTCGGTTTGACGAAGCGCAGATAGAACGGCGCGCTGTTGATATTGAAGTGCAGTTGATAGCCGAGCGAGAGCAGCACCATCGAGCCGATCATGAACATCGACACCGCGCCGAGCCGCCTTGCGGGCTCGGCAAGCCGTGCCGGTTGCGCCTCCTCGGCGACGCGGCGCTCGATCCCTGAGAACGCCAGCGCCGTCAGCAGCAGCACCGCACCCGACAGCACGAACGGCAGCCGCGCATCCTGGTTGCGCAGCACGACGGCGAGGTAGGGCGAGAGCGCGCCGGCGATGCCGTAGCCCAGCATCGCCAATGCCGCGAGGAACGGCACCGATGGCTGCGCGCGATACTTGCCGAGCAGCGTCAACGGCGGCGCGCGCAGTGCCGACGAGGTGATGGCCCAGATCACGATCAGTGCAATCAACCAGACCCTTGCGCCCGGCCCGGTGCCGGCCACGTAGGGCAGCGCGGTGAAGGCGACGCAGGAGATCGCTGCAAGGATGCCGACGAATAGGCCGAGACGGCCGACCAGGATCGAGATCCTGTCGGCGGCCATGCCCATCGCGGTATCGGTGATGGTGAAAATGGCCTGATCCATCATCAGGATCAGGATCACGGTGGAAGGCGCGATGCCGACCTCGGCACACAGCTTGGGCAGATAGATCAGGTAGGTGGTCCAGCCCAGCGTGAACACGAGTTGCAGCACGGCGAGATAAACGCCGGTGCGGTTGACGGCACGGTCGGCCTTGGCGCCCATGCGCCAAGTTTAGACCACCGGCACAGTTTGCGGGAGGGGCGTCAGCGCACCTTGCGGAAGGTCAGATTGATGCGTTGGCGGCCAAGCAGGCTATGCTCGCCGTCGGCGAGCGGCGCCACGCCGTGATAAAACAGCCGTGACGGGCCGCCCCACACCGCAACATCGCCATGTTCGAGCCGGTAGCGGCGCGGCGTATCGTTGCGCTTCAGCCCGCCGAACAGGAAGACCGCCGGCAGCCCGAGCGAGATCGAGACGATCGGCGCACCGTAATCGAGCTCGTCCTTGTCCTGATGCAGCGACAGTTTTGCGCCGGGGACATAGCGATTGATCAGGCAGGCTTCCGGCGCGAAGCCGCTGAAGCCGGCTTCATCCGCGGCGTCGGTTGCGAGCCTGCGCAGCACCTCCGGCATCACCGGCCAGGGCTGTCCACTATCAGGATCGATCGGATCATAGCGATAGCCGTCGGGATCGGAGACCCAGCCGACGCTGCCGCAATTGGTCATCGCGACCGACATCCGATGCCCACCCGGCGTGATCAGATGCCGGAACGGCGCCTGCTTGACGATGACGCGCAAGGCCGGGATCAGCTCCGCCTCGAACGGCCGAACGAAGCCGCGCAACAGCACCGCGCCATCCGCGATCGTCTCGCGCGGCGGCCTTGCATCGCCAATTGTCTCGAACAGATCAGCGGCCACGCCTCTCTCGCACTCACTTCGCGTCGTGGAAGATCACACCAACGGTGTGGCGATGGCCGGAGCGAATCCGGCTGACGCCGTGGCGCAGATTGACACGATACGGCCCGCGCGTCCCCTGCGCCGGACGGTGATGCACGGCAAAGGCCACCGCATCGCCCTTGGTCAGCGGCACCACCTCGGGCCGCGACTGCATCCGCGGCCGCTGCTCGGTCAGCACGAATTCGCCGCCGGTGAAATCGCGCCCCGGCTGCGACAGCAGGATCGCGACCTGGATCGGAAACACGTGCTCGCCATAGAGATCCTGATGCAGGCAATTGTAGTCGCCCTCGCCATATTGCAGCAGCAGCGGCGTCGGCCGCGTCTGCCCGGCATCATGGCAGCGCTTCAGGAACGCCGCGTGCGAGGCCGGATAGCTGATCGCGATCCCCATCGTCTCGTTCCAGCGATTGGCCGTCGCGGTCAGCCGCGCATACAGCGCCGGCCGCAGCTCCGCGATCAGATCCGGCAGCGGATAGGAAAAGTATTTGTATTCGCCACGGCCAAAGCCGTGACGGCCCATCACGACCCTACTGCGGAACCGGCCGTCGTCGGGATACAGCGCGGCGATGGCGTCGGATTCCTCAGGCGTCAGCAGGCCGTTGAGGACGGTGCATCCCTGCCCGTCGAGGTCGGTCGTGATTTGATCCCAGTCGAGCGCGTCAACACGGGCGGGGATGCCGGTGGCGGGGTGGATGATGGTCTTGGCAGTTGCTGTCATGCAGCGGAATCTGGCCCATGATTGCGGCTCGCGCCACCCGATTTCCGGCGGGAATGTCCCGGAACGGAGCCCCATCTCCGGTGTCGTCCCTGCGAAAAGCAGGGACCCATAGCCACCATAGTTAGGTGTTCGTGCAGGCTGGGGCCACAGCGCGCCAACCACAAAATCCTGTGGTTATGGGTCCCTGCTTTCGCAGGGACGACGTGTGGAGAGGGTGCCGGTCGCCCCGGATGCGACGACGCGCGAAATCAGCCCCTGACCGGCAACGTGACCACGTCGTAACCGTGGCTGATCTTGCGTTTCAGCACGGGGTCTTCCAGCTCGAACTCGAAGCGGCTGGCCGGGCGGATGCCGCCCTTGGCGGCGAAGGTGCCGCCGAACATGGCGCAGCCGTCGGGCAATCCGCCTTTGTCGAAGCCGCGCGCGATCAGGTCCTTGACCGGCAGCATGTGATCGAGCGTGCCTTCCTGGTAGAGCACGCGCTGGCCTCCGATTGTGGCCCAGGAACGCAGGATGAGCTGGTCCCAGTGGCCGATGACATCCTCGAGCTCCCAGAGCTCGGAAGCCATCGGCTTGTCGCACATCTGCTTCGACACCGTGACGCTGTAGCTCTCGACCTTGCGGTCGGTGTGGTCGGAGCCGCAACCGACGAAGGTCCGGCCCTGCCAGCCGATCAGCACAAACTCGACCTCGCCACTCGAATCCTCGCCGCAGACCTCGATCGTATCGGCGAAGGTGAGCCGGCGCGCCGAGCAGCGATAGTAGATCGGCGTCGTCGCGGGCCGCGCGATGCCGAGCGCCTCGAGCTCGGCGATGTGCTTGTCGCGTGCCACCGGATCGCGGCCGGTCCAGCCGGCGATCACGGCCTGCTTGATTTCAAGCGTGAGCGGCGTCGCGACACCCTTGTCGTCGACATTGAAGGTGAGATCAAACACGGATGACGGTCTCCATTCCGGCGGCGAGCTCGAAGATGCGGCGATCCGAACCGCCCGCTGCGGCGAGCATCAGGCCGACCGGCGCCTCGCCCTCGCGATGCGCGGGCAGCGAAATGGCGCAGCCATCGAGCACGTTGATCAGCGACGGATTGCGCAGCGCGCGCAGATTCTCGGTGGCGAATGCCTTGTCGTCGGCAAGAGCGGCGATGGTCGGCGGCAGGTTCGCGGTGGTCGGCAGCACCAGCGCGTCGTAGGGCGCGATCCGCGCCTCGGTGCGGGCAATGAACGAGCGGCGCGCGTTGATGAGGTCGATATAGTCGGCCGCGAGAAAACCCTCGCCGCGCTGGATCCGCACGGCGACGCGGGGATCGTAGATGTCGCCCTTGCTGGCGAGCAGGAAGCGGTGCCAGGCATAGCTCTCGGCGGCGGAAAAGCCGCCCTTGGTGTTCATCACGCCGACGTCAAGCAGTTCAGGCAATTCGATCCGCTCGATCAGGGCGCCGGCGCGCGACAACGACGCGAGCGCGCGCTCGAAGGTCTTTGCCACGGCATCATCGAGATCATCGAGTGCGACCGTGGTCGGCACCGCGAGCCGCATGCCCTTAACCGGGCGCGGGGTCAGCGGCGTCACCGGCTCGTCGGCCAGCACCGCGTCGAGCACCGCGCAGCAGGCCACCGAATTGGCCAGCGGGCCGTAGCTGTCGAGCGTGAACGACAGCGGCACGCCGCCGTCGAGCGGAATCCGGCGCTGCGTCGGCTTGTAGCCGACGATGCCGTTGAAGGCGGCCGGGATCCGGCAGGAGCCGCCGGTGTCGGTGCCGAGCGCACCGAACGCCATGCCGTCGGCGATCGAGACTGCTGCACCCGAGGACGAGCCGCCGGGCACATGGCCGGCGCTCCGGTTCCAGGCGCTCTTCGGCGTGCCGTAGTGCGGATTGATGCCGATTCCGGAATAGGCGAACTCGGTCATGTTGGTGCGGCCGATCACGACGAAGCCGGCGCGCTTGAGCCGCGCCACAGCGGGCGCATCGGCATCCGCCGGCGCGGAATCGTCCAGCGCGCGTGAGCCCGCGCGGGTCACCTGCCCCTTGATGTCGAACAGGTCCTTGATCGAGACCGGAATGCCGGCAAAGGGCGACGGCGCGGCATTGGCCTTGCGCAGCCGGTCCATGGCATCGGCGGCTTCCAGCGCGGCGTCGCGATCGACATGGATGAAGGTGCGCTGGCCCTCGCCCGCCGGATCGGCAATCCTGGCGATGCACTGCTCGACGAGCTTGCGGGCGGAGGTCGCGCCGCTGGCGAGATCGGCGGCAAGGGAGGCGAGTGTCGGATTTTTGGGCATGGCTTTCACTTCACGGCTTGCTGGCTTGCAATTCATGGCTTGTAGCTGATTGTCGCGCGAACCGGGGCCGATTTCCAGTGCACCGGCCCCAGCCTCGCATCACTATCACTTCAGCCCGAAATAGGCGCGGTGCAGCTCTTCATTGCCGCTCATCTCGGCAACCGTGCCGGAGAACCGGATGCGCCCGCCTTCAAGCACGAAGACGCGGGTGGCAATCTCGAGGAAGCCGATATTCTGCTCGGCGATCAGAAGCGCCAATCCGCGGCCCTGCAGGCTCGACAGGGCGCGGAGCACCTCCTTGACGAACAGCGGCGACAGCCCGGCCGAGGGCTCGTCCATGACCAGCAGTTTCGGCTCGGCCGACAGCGCCTTGGCGATGCCGAGCATCTTGCGCTGGCCGCCGGACAGGCTGGAGGCCGGATCGCGGCGCTTGTCGCGCAGCACCGGGAACAGGCCGTACAATTCGTCGACCCGCGCGCCGGGATCGGCATGGCCCAGCGCCTGTGCGCCGACGCGGATGTTCTCCTCGATCGACAGGTCGGGAAACACTGCGAGCTCCGACATGTAGGTCATGCCGCGCTTCATACGGTCCGAAGACCGCATCCTGGTGATGTCCTCGCCGCCGAGCTTGATGTGGCCGCTGCGGGCTTCGATCAGGCCGACCAGCGACTTCAGGAACGTGGTCTTGCCGGCGCCATTGGCGCCGAGCAGCAGCACGGTCTCGCCGGGGCGGACGTCGAGATCGACGCCCCACAACACCTGCATGGTGCCGTAGCCGGCATCGACGCCGGTGGCGTCCAGAAGCGGCGCTGCATCAGTGGGCATGCTCGCCTCCCAAAAACACTTCGATCACCTGCGGTTCGCGCACCGCGGTCGCCAGCGTCCCCTCGAAGATCTCCTTGCCCGCATTGAGCACGATGACGCGGTCGGTGATCTGCTCGATGAAGCCCATCAGGTGCTCGACCACGATGATGGCCATGCCGGTGGCAGCCAGCGCCTTGATACGCCCGGCGATCCAGTCGAGCTCCGCCGGGTTGAGGCCGGCCGCGAGCTCGTCGAGCAGCAACAGCCGCGGCCGGGTGGCGAGCGCGCGGGTCAGATCGAGCATCTTCTGCTGCGCGCTGTTGAGATCGGCCGCGGGGCGGTCGGCGACCTCCTTCAGCCGATATTCCTCCAGCAGTTCGGCAATCGACGGCGCGCCGGTGGCGCCGCCATAGGCCAGCGCCACCTGGATGTTCTCGCGCACCGTGAGCGACAGGAACGGCTTCGGCACCTGGAAGGTGCGGTTGATGCCGCGGTGAACCAGCTTGTGCGAGGCGACGCCGCCGGAGGGCGCATCGTCGAACACCACTTCGCCGCCATCGGGCGCATAGAGACCGGAGATCACGTTGATCGCCGTGGTCTTGCCGGAGCCGTTCGGACCGACAAGGCCGAGGATCTCGCCGGGCACGACGTGGAAGCTCAGGCCGTCGAGCGCGTGGAAGCCGCCGAAGCGCTTGACCAGCTTGGAGACCTTGAGGATCGGGGCTTTCTCAGGGGACATGCCACCCCCTGCGCGTTGCCAGCGACACCAGTCCTGCAGGCAGGAACAGCACGAGGCCCATGATCAACAGGCCATAGATCAGCTGGAAATACTGCGGCGTCGTGAAGCCGATCAGATTGTAGATGCCGTAGAGGATCAGCACGCCGACGATCGGTCCGGTGATGGTGGCGACCCCGCCGAACAGCGCGAACACGATCGCGAAGATCGAGAACTCGCCGGAGAACACATTGTCGGGATAGAACACCGAGACGTACCAGGCGTAGATGCCGCCGGCGAGGCCCGCGACCAGCGCCGAGGCAAGCCAGGCGATCACCCGCATCTTGACGATGTTGACGCCGGCCATCGAGGCCGACACCGCATCCTCGCGCACGGCCTGCAGCGCAAGGCCGAATGGCGAATTCTTGAGATAGATGACCGCGCCGACGGTGAGCGCCATCACGACGACAGCCGCGTAGTACGCGTGGGTCGGATTGAACGTGCCGGTGAGCGACACGCCGTAAGGACCCTTGGTGATGCCCTCCAGCGCCGGGTTGGCGACGAAGTGCAGCACCGCGAGCGAAGCCGCCAGATTGGCGATCGCAAAATACGCCCCCGACAGCCTCAGCAGCGGCGTCAGTAACAGGCCGAGCGCAATCGCAACGAGGCCACCGACCAGCACCGCAAGCGGCGCCGGCGTCTGCAGATGCATCACCATGATGGCAAAGCCGTAGGCGCCAGCACCAAAGAAGCCGACATAGCCGAACGGCAGATAGCCGGTGAAGCCATAGATGATGTTCACGCCTTGCGCGAGGATCAGGAAGATCACGAAGTTGAACAGCAGCAGGTGGTTTTGATAGACGCCGGGCAGCAGTGCGAACACCACCACCAGCGGCGCCAGGATGAAGAGCAGGTGCTTCGAGGCGTTAAGCAACGCGCACCCGCCTTCCGAGCAGACCGCTCGGCCGCAACAACAGGATCACGATCAACAACACATAGGGCAAGAGGTCAGCCCAGGAACTGAGATAGGTCTGCACCAGCATGTAGCAGAGACCGTAGACGACGCCGCCGAGCGCGGTACCGAGCGGATTGCCGAGCGAGCCGAGCACGACGATCGCGAACGACGTCACGGTCGCATCGGCGCCGAACGCCGGCGTCACCGAGCCGAACATGAAGGGCGCGAACACGCCGGCGACCGCCGCGATTCCGAGCCCGATGCCGAACGCCGCCGCCGAGACGCGATCGACGTCGATGCCGGTCGCTAGCGCCTCGTCGCGGCGTGACATCACCGCACGGGTCAAGGTGCCGAGCCGGGTGTGGTAGAGATAGAGGTACACCAGCCCGATCGCGACGAGGCTGGTGATGGCCGCGATCACCCAGGGCGCAGGAAATCCCTGGCCGAAGATCTGGATCGGCCCTGCCCCGCCGGCCTTGCCGCCGAACCACTTGACCTTGATGGTCGTGAACACGGTGCCGAGCAGCCGGCTCTGGATCGAGCGCTCGCTGGTGCCCGCGAAGATCGTGGTGACGGCTTCGATCACCTGCGACAGGCCGAAGAACAGGATGATCGACAGCATTTCCGGATTGGCCGAGCCCTGCAGCCGCGGCACCAGCACCCAGTACAGCAGCACGCCCGCGAGCACGAAGACCACGAAAGCGAGTGGCACCGCGAACAGCGGATCGATGCCGGCGATGCCGACCACGCCGAGCGCGATGAAGGCGCCGAGCATCAGGATGTCACCATGCGCAAGATTGACTATGCGCATGACGCCGAACACGAGATTGAGACCGATGCCGACCAGGCTGAAATACAGCCCGAACATCACGCCGGCAACGAGCGCATAGGTCATGCTACCGCTCGCTGCCGAAGGTTACGCCTGTCGTAGTGAACCGCATCACGGCGCCGGATAGATCGGCTTGCCGGTGGCGGTCTCGTGCGGGTAGATCGAGACGAACTTGATGTGATCGTGCTCGTCGACCGTGAGCTGGCCGAGCGGCGTCAATTCACCGATCTGCCCGCCGGTCTCATCCAGCGCGAAGGTGCCGTCCAGCGTCTTGAGCTGGCCACTGAGTGAGAACACGGCGCGGCGCAGCTCCATTTGGTCGAGGCTGGTCGCAACCGACAGCGTCTTCTCGATCACCAGCGCCGTCGTGTAGCCCGCCACCGCGTTGAAACCGAACTCCATCTTGCCGTCATTGTACTTCTTCAGCCAGGCGGCGCGGAAATCCTTCATGTTCATCCCGAAATTGACGGGATAATCCAATTCCGACGGCGGCACATAGGTCCAGATGTGCTCCAGGCCCTTGGCGCCGACGTTCTTCTCGAGCAGCTCGGTCTCGAGGCCGGCATAGATCGCGAACAGCATCTTGAACTTGGTGCCGACGTCCTGGACATTGCGCAGGAAGGCAATGTCGTTCGGCGCGTAGCCGAAATGGATCACCGCGTCGGGATTGGCGTTGCTGATGTTGTTGATGATGACGTTGTAGTTCGTGGTCTCGGTCGGAACGCCCTGGTCATAGACGATCTCGATCGGCGCGCCGGACTCCTTGACGAACTTGCGGAACGCATTGGCCTGGGTGCCGGTGAACTCGTTGGTCGCGTAGAGGATCGCGATCTTCTTGATGCCGAGGCCCGGGCCATCATGGCTGATGAAGTCGGCGACCGGCTTCGGCCAGACCGTCGACACCGGATCGGCCATCAGCGCGATGTAGGGATTGTCCTTGGAGAAGAAGCTCGCGCCGGTGCCGGTCTGGTCGAACAGGAACATCTTGCGGTCGCGGGCGATCGCAACCGCGGGCGCGGTCAGCACCGATCCGGAATCGGCGACCAGCAGGTCGACCTTATCCTGGGTGACGAGCTGGTTATAAAGCGTCGAGGCGGTCGCGGTGTTGCTCTGGTCGTCATAGGAGACGAGCTTGATCGGGATCTTCTTGTCGAACGCCTTCACGAAGACGCCACCCTCGGCGTTCTTCTGCTCGACCCACAATTTCAGCGAGCTGTAGACCGGCATCGAGATCGAGGCATAACGCCCCGAGGACGCGTAGAGCGTGCCGATCTTGATCTCCGACGGTGCGTCGGCGGCCATCGCCTGCGTGGCAAATGCGAGGCTGGCAGCGAGTGCCGCGCCGATGATCCTCAGCATGATATCTTCCTCCCGGGCATCTTGGATGTAGCTTGGACGCGGCCCTTCTACGCGCCGGATCGGAGCGACACAAGCATCGCGGCCTTAGCAATTGTGCGAGGGGCGGAATATGCGGCATGCGCGAAACACAGGCCGCTGCGCGCGGCGTGGATGGACCGTTGACGGCCCTTGGTCCGATGGCGCATCAAGACTGTAACGATTTTCGGGAGGAAGTATCAGACATGGCCGAGCCCGCGCGCGCGAAACCAAAACCGACACCTGAGACCCAGCATTTCTGGGACGGCACCAAGGCCGGCGAGCTGCGCCTGCAGCGCTGCGACGCCTGCGCCAATGTCTACTTTCCGCCGCGGCCGTTCTGTCCCTCCTGCGCGTCGCGCAAGGTCTCGGTGTTCAGGGCCAGCGGCAAGGGCAAGCTCTACAGCTATGTCATCAACCACCGCCCCGCTGCGCCGGGCTTCACGCCGCCCTATGCGATCGCCGTGGTCGAACTCGACGAGGGTCCGCGCATGATGAGCAACATCATCGATTGTCCGCAGACGCCGGAAGCGCTCGAGCTCGACATGTCGCTCGAAGTCACCTTCGAGGCACTCGACGACAAGATCACCCTTCCCTTGTTCCGTCCGGCAAAGGGGTAAGGCGATGCGCAGGAACCAGGTTGCCGTCGTCGGTGCGGCCGAAACCACCGAACTCGGGGTCATCCCGAATATGTCGCAGATCCAGCTGCACGCGGACGCGGCGCTGAATGCGATCGCGGATGCCGGCCTGAAGCTGTCCGACATCGACGGCTTCGCCACCGCGGTCGAGACCCCGCAGCAGATGGCACACTATCTCGGCATCACGCCGACCTGGGTCGACGGCACCTCGGTCGGCGGCTGCTCGTTCATGCTGCATGTCCGGCACGCTGCCGCCGCGATCGAGGCAGGACTCTGCAAGACAGTGCTGATCACCCATGCCGAGAGCGGCAAGTCGATGATCGGCAAGCAGCCGCGCTTCACCGCACCCGACAGCCTCAACGGTCAGTTCGAAGCGCCGTTCGGCGTCTACGGACCGCCGAGCATGTTCCCGATTCCCGTGCTGCGTTTCATGAAGACCCACGGCATCACGCATGAACAGCTTGCGATGGTCGCCGTCGTGCAGCGCGAATGGGCGGCGAAGAACCCGCGCGCGACCATGAAGGACCCGATCACGGTCGCCGACGTCCTGAACTCGCGGATGATCGCCTATCCGTTCCGGTTGCTGCAATGCTGCCTCGTCACCGACGGCGGCGGCGCGCTGATCCTCACCTCGGCCGACCGCGCCAAGGACTTCCCGAACAAGCCGGTGTATATCCTCGGCACCGGCGAGAGCGTGGAAACGCCGATGGTCAGCCAGATGAAGACGTTCGATTCATCGCGCGCCTTCAAGGTGGCAGGCCCCCTGGCGTTCAAGGAAGCCGGCATCACCCACAAGGACGTCGATCATCTGATGATCTACGACGCCTTCGCGCATCTGCCGCTCTACGGCCTCGGCGACCTCGGCTTCATGCCCCATGAGGAAACCGGCAAGTTCATCGCCGACGGCAACACCCGCCCCGGTGGCAAGCTGCCGCTCAACACCAATGGCGGCGGCCTGAGCTACATGCACTCCGGCATGTACGGCATGTACGCGCTGCAGGAGAGCGTGCGGCAGATGCGCGGCATCGCGCCGGCGCAGGTGCCGAACGCCAAGATCTCGGTCTGCCACGGCGTCGGCGGCATGTTCGCCGCGTCAGGCACGATCATCTTTACGAACGAGAAGTAACAACCTCCGTCATTCCGGGATGGTCCGAAGGACCAGACCCGGAATCTCGAGATTCCGGGTTCGCACTTCGTGCGCCCCGGAATGACGGACAGACACAAGGAGAACCACATGGCAAAATCACTGCAGGATAAGGTCATCATCGTCACCGGCGCGGGCCGCGGCATCGGCCGCGAGATCGCGCTGCTCTGCGCTGCGGAAGGCGCCAAGGTCGTGGTCAACGATCCCGGCGGCGCGGCC